>DBEP01000040.1:14736-86199 GCA_002294045.1 Lachnoclostridium sp. UBA903
AGTGAGTGCGCATCAACGCCGCAAAGCGGCGCATACCATGGGAGCCTGCGGACATGGTATAATAAAAGCAGAATGAGGAATTGGCATGCCTATGGATTCCGACTATATATGGAATGGAGAGAATGTTTTGGAACGACTGTTATACGGGGTGGCATATTACGATGAATATATGCCATACGAAAGATTAGACGAAGATATTAAAATGATGAAAGCGGCGGGAATCAATGTGGTACGTATTGCTGAATCTACCTGGAGTACCCATGAACCACAGGACGGAGTATTTGATTTCAGCTCAGTAAATAAGGTAATGGATGCCATGGAGAAAGCCGGTATCTCGGTAATAATCGGCACACCTACCTATGCCGTACCTGCCTGGCTTGTGAAGGCATATCCGGAAATAATGGTAACGGACAGGTCGGGAAAACGCCTGTACGGGGCCAGACAGATTATGGATATTACCAGCGCGGCCTACCGCCATTATGCGGAACGGATTATCCGCAGGCTGATGGAGCAGACCAGCCGCAGAAAGTGTGTAATCGGATATCAGCTGGACAATGAGACTAAGCATTACGGTACTGCGGGTGAAAACGTGCAGTATGCATTTGTAAAATATATCAGGGCAAAATTCGGAGATGATATTAGCGCTTTTAACCATGAATTCGGATTGGATTACTGGAGCAACCGGATTCATTCCTGGGAGGATTTTCCCGATGTCAGGGGAACCATTAACGGAAGCCTGGGATGTGAATTTGAGAAATTCCAGCGCAGTCTGGCGGAGGAGTTTTTAGCCTGGCAGGCAGCTATTGTAAATGAATATAAAAGAGAAGACCAATTTGTAACCCATAACTTTGACTTTGAATGGCGGAACCAGTCCTTTGGCGTCCAGCCGGACCTGAATCATTTTAAAGCGGCAAAAGCCTTAACCATCTCAGGATGTGATATTTATCATCCCACCCAGGATTCCCTCACCGGGAAGGAAATTGCTTTCTGCGGCGATTTCACCCGTTCAACCAGGAAAGGCAATTATTACGTTCTGGAAACACAGGCCCAGGGATTTCCAGGATGGCTGCCCTATGAGGGACAGCTTAGGCTTCAGGCCTTCAGCCATCTGGCATCCGGTGCGGATTCTGTTTTATACTGGCACTGGCATTCCATCCACAACTCGTTTGAAACCTATTGGAAAGGGCTGTTAAGCCATGATTTTAAGGAAAATTCCACTTATCTGGAAGCAAAAACCATTGGGCGGGAATTTAGTGAGCTTAGTGACCGGTTAATCCATCTTCAGAAGAAAAATACAGTTGCTCTTATGGTAAGCAACGAAGCCCTGTCAGCCCTGAATTGGTTTAAAATCGAGAGCGGTGGTGGGAAAAACACGGGCTGTGATTATAATGATGTGGTACGGTGGCTGTACGATGCTTTATATGAAATGAATGTGGAATGTGATTTTATAACTACGGAGGAAGAGGAGCTTTCCGGCTATAAAATGATTCTTTTGCCGGCTTTATATGCCGCCGGCAATAAAGTGCTGGACCGTTTAAACCGGTATGTGGAGGCTGGCGGCAGCCTGGTGGCTACTTTTAAAACGGCATTTGCCAATGAACATGTAAAGGTCCGGTCAGAGGAGCAGCCGGGGATTTTAACCAAGTGTATGGGAGTAACCTATAATCAATTTACCTATCCCGCCGGAGTGAAATTAACGGGAGATGATTTTAACTTACCCGAAGAAGAACGGCATGCGGAACTGTTCATGGAACTGCTGAAAACCAGGGGTGCAAAGGTAATTTCCTCGTATGACCATTATAACTGGGGAAGGTATGCGGCAGTAACCGTCAATGATTATGGGAAGGGAAAGGCCGTTTATATCGGATGCAAAACAGGCACGTCTTATCTAAAAGAGCTGTTTGCCATGCTTTTAAAAGAGTTTGGCCTATGGAGCGCAGATCAGGAAGTAAGCTTTCCCGTCATTATCCGAAAGGGGGTAAACCAAGAAGGAAAGAAAGTCGTTTATTACCTGAATTATTCAAAGGAAGAACAAAGGACGGTTTATAACCATCATGACGGACTTGAATTATTTACCAAAGCTTTGGTAAAAAACGGGGATTTGATAACGATTAAGCCATGGAACTTATGTATCATAACGGAAGAGGATGGTATATAAGCGGAATCAATGATAAAAAGCCGGTCAGGAGCTAACAACGTCTGACTGGCTTTTTGTTCTGTTTCATAGAAACATTTTCTTTTTTGTCTGAATTCTCAGGGATGTGCCACCCTATTTATTTTTAATTTCATTGAAACAAGATAACAGATATTCAAGTATACGGTTAACCAGAATCTCTCCTTTTTCTTTTGTGGCCAGGGAAGGAAAACCTAGGCACCCTGTATAATTTTCCGGCTGGTTGGTATTTTCATGGTACAGATACTCTTTAAATTTTTCAAAGGGAATATCATATTCTTTTACGCAATTCATTTTTACTTTATCCGGATATAGATAGAGAGCTATGGATGTTTCCGCTTCACAGGCATGTCTCATGGTTGTTTGTTTCTCTAAAACATCCTGATACTCTATTTCATAAGCTTCGATTACAAATATATCCGGGGCTAAATCAGATAAGGCTTTAATATGATAAGGGTCCCCATGGAAAGTAAGCAGTATAAATTTTTTGAAGCCCTGGCTTCTCCACCAATCTGTTACTGACAATATTAAATTACGCAATAAATCATAAGTAATACCGGTTGTACCGGATAAAAGTTTATCACAGGGAAGATTTACCCCATAATTAATGGTTGGTGCAACCATAACACCCGTTAATTCGGATAATTTTGATGCGAAATACTCAACAGATAAGATATCGTTGTTTAATGGTAAATGATAGCCATGCTGTTCGCATGTTCCAACCGGCAGGATTAAACAGTCTTCTTTTTTTAAATAATTTCTTACATCGTCCCAGGTCATGTCTGCCAAATACATAATAATTTCCCCGTTCTTTTTTATTATTAATTATAGTTTACCATAAAATGGTATACATGTTAATAGTTAGCCAAAGAATATAACAGGGAAAACACAGGAAGATATAGTCATAGTGAAGGGTTCTATATAACTTAGCTTAAACAGTCAGAGAAAAAAAGATATGCTTTGGAATGATAAGTATTAGAAGGATTACACAACATATAGAATCAGGATAAAAAGCCACAATCCCGGCAAGTATAAAATTCTTGCCGGGATTGCGGTTTTTAAGTATATTTTAACAGAGATTAAAAGATGTTAGCAAAATTATAATATTTCTTATTTTATAATGAATAAAAATATATGGTTTTAATCCTATATTCTATTGACAGTATCATTTATTTAAGGCAGGCATAACCGTATTATTAAAGAACTCCCTTGCCTTTTCCGGCTGCAGATGGTACACGGTTCCGTTTACGGAAACAGCGACCCCGCCGCCCTGGCATTCCTTCATGCAGAAGTTGGCCTTAAAATCTATTTTGTCATGGAGGGCATATTCTTCCATCATTTGCTGGAAGAGCTGTATTATGTTATAGGAGCCTTTTAAGTGGCAGGAGCTCCCTATGCAGACACTGAGTTCAAGCATGTTATTCCTCCTCCTTTACGCCTGCCGCATAATGAACATGGAGAAGCTCGTGGACACGGCCTTTTAATATACCGTTATAGAGGGACATCATCAAAGGATTCTCCTCAGAACGTTTGATGCTGGACAGCTTGTCGGCAGTATAAAGGCCCCTGCCCCTTTTCTTCTTTTCTTCCAGTGAGGTGAAGGGCTGGCCCGCACCGCTTACACAGCCACCGGGACAAGCCATGACTTCCACGAAATCATAATGTTCGCCGGCTTTGATTTTTTCTATTAAACTGCTTGCGTTTTTCAAGCCGCTGACGATGGCAATCCGAAGTTCCCGTTCCCCGAACATAACGCTTGTTTCCTTCACGCCTTCCATTCCGCGTACGCCCTGATAGGCAATGGACATCAGGGAGGTGGAGGATTTGTCGGAAGTGAGCCTCCTTAAAACGGCTTCGGTCACACCGCCGGTCACACCGAAGATGACTCCGGCGCCTGTCATGGTGCCAAAAGGCATATCCACAGCCTCCGGTTCCAAATCCGCAAATACAATGCCCGATTCCTTTATCATCTGGATCAGCTCCTGGGTGGTAATGACATAATCCACATTTGGCACACCGTCTGCCCTGAATTCTTCCCTCACCGCTTCCTGTTTTTTGGCGGTACACGGCATGACAGCTACGTGTACATGGCGTCTTGAGGAGGTTTTGCCCTGTTCCTTTATAACAGAAGCAAACATCTGCATTGGGGAACGGCAGGTAGATACATGGGCTAAAAGTTCCGGATAGTTCTTCTCACAGTAATTAACCCAGGCGGGGCAGCAGGAGGTAAACAGGGGAATGGTGCTGTTTCCGGCTTCCAAACGTTTTATAAACTCATTGGATTCCTCCAGTACGGTTAAATCCGCACCGGTGGAGGTGTCGTAGATTTCTTCAAAACCCATGCGCCTTAAAGCGGCAACGATTTTCCCGATGGTATTTTCTCCGTTGGAATGGCCCAGTTCCCTGCCGATTGCCACCCGTACAGCAGGAGCAATCTGTACCGTAACTTTTGTATTCTTTTCATCCAGAGCTTCCCATACCCGATTCTTGTTATTTTTAACAACAATGGCACCAGTCGGACATGCGGCCGCACACTGTCCGCATCCGATACAGGGCGAGGAGGCAATGGGCCGGTCAAATGCGGTGCTTATGGTCATTCTGGAACCGCGGTGTGCAAAGTCAATGGCTCCGACGTTCTGGATTTCATTGCACATACGGACGCAGTCGCCGCAGAGGATGCATTTGTTCTGGTCTCTGGTGATGCAGTAAGAGGAATCGTCAATTTTGGGTTCCGCTGCCGTATTGGGAAAACGGACATTTTCAATGTTAAAAGTGATTGCCAGGTCCTGAAGCTTACATTTTCCGTTATTGCTGCAGGTAGTACAGTCCCTGCAGTGATTGGCAAGAAGCAGTTCCAGAATCATCTTGCGGTACTTTCTGAGACGTTTTGTGTTGGTGCGGATCTCCATACCGGCTTTCGGAGGTGTGGAACAGGCCGCCTCCAGACCGCCCCACTGATTTTCAACCATACACATGCGGCAGGCACCGTAAATAGACAGCTCGGAATGATAGCAGAAAGTAGGCAGCTTGATTCCGGCTTTGCGGATGAGTTCCAGGAGGTTTTTTTCCCCGTTCATTTCAACCGGCATTCCGTCTATAATCATATATTCATTTGTTTTCATATCTGTCTCCAATCTGCCCGTTTTGGCGGGCGTAAATCACTAAATATATTTAAGATTAATTTTCCATAATGGCATGGAAAGGACAGGTTGAAATGCAGGCCTGGCATTTAATGCATTTGGTCTGGTCAATTACAAAGGGTTCTTTGATTTTACCGGATATGGCACTGACCGGACAGGATTTTGAACATTTGGAACATCCTTTGCAAAGGGCAGGATCGATTTGGATTTTTTTCAGCTTCTGGCAGCTTCCGGCAGGACAGCATTTCTCATATATATGGGCTTCGTATTCCGAACGGAAGCTCTTAATGGTGCTGACAACCGGGAAAGCGGCCGTTTTGCCCAGCCCGCATAAAGCAGTGGCCGAAATGGTATCCGCCAGTTCCAGCAGCAGTTCGATGTCTCCGTCTTCCCCTTTACCTTCTACAATGCGTTCTAATATGGCAAGCATCCGTTTGGTGCCTTCCCGGCAGGGAACACATTTGCCGCAGGATTCATTCTGGGTAAAATTCATAAAGAAACGGGCAACTTCCACCATACAGGTATTACTGTCCATAACCACCAGACCGCCGGAACCTATCATGGCACCTGCTTTTTTTAAGGAATCAAAATCCAGAGGCAGGTCAAGCTGTTCTTTTGTCAGACAGCCGCCGGACGGGCCGCCTATCTGCACGGCTTTGAATTCGCCGCCGTCTCTCATACCGCCTCCCACGTCAAAGATAACTTCTCTAAGGGTAGTACCCATGGGAACTTCAATAAGTCCGGTGTTTTCAATATTTCCGGTTAAGGCAAAGGCCTTGGTGCCGGGGCTTTTTTCCGGGCCGATTCCCTTATACCAGCCGGAACCGTTACGGATTATAAGGGGGACATTTGCAAAGGTTTCTACGTTGTTTAATACCGTTGGCATATTAAAAAGACCGTGCTCCACCGTTCTTGGAGGTTTTACCCTCGGCATGCCGCGGTTGCCTTCTATGGAAGCGGTTAAGGCACTGCCTTCACCGCAGACAAAGGCGCCTGCTCCCCGGTTGATATGCAGGCGGAAGCTGAAATCCGTACCCAGGATACGGTCGCCTAACAGTCCAAGTTCCTCGGCCTGGGCAATGGCTGTTTTCAGCCGGCTGACTGCCATGGGGTATTCGGCACGGACATAAATATAACCTTCACCGGCGCCGCAGGCAAGCCCTGCAATCATCATACCTTCCAGCATTCTGTGGGGGTCGCCTTCCATAATGCTTCTGTCCATAAATGCACCGGGGTCTCCTTCGTCACCGTTGCATACGATATATTTCCGGCCGGCGTTTTGGCGTTTTACCTGAGCCCATTTTCTGCCCGCAGGGAAACCGCCGCCGCCCCGTCCTCTTAAGTTGGATTCGGATATTTCCCCGATGATGTCGTCCCCGCTCATATCAAAGAGAGCTTTTTCAAAGGCGGCGTAACCGCCGATGCCAAGGTACTCCTTAATGGAAGTGGCATCAATATGCCCGCAGTGTTCTAAAACCAGCCGGGTTTGTTTTTCATAAAAAGGAATTTCTTCCTGCTTTTTGTATACGGTGCCGCCTTTCTGATAAGCCAGCCTTCCTATATGTCTTCCTATTTTTATGGTTTTTTCAATAATTTCTTCACAATCAGCCAGCTGTACCCTGGTGTAAAGATAACCCTGGGGTTCAATTCTGACTAAAGGGCCCATTTCGCAGAAACCGTGGCAACCGCTTTTTTTCATACCGATGGCATCGCCGTGAGGTTCTTTCTTAAGTTCTACGGAACAGGGAATATTCTGTTCGTTTAATAATTCGGTCAGGCGGTCATAAATTTCCAGGGAACCGCTGGAGATGCATCCCGTACCGGCACAGACCAGTATTTTACTGGTTTCAGCCTTAAGGGATGCTTCATAAGTACTGCGAAGTTTCGCTAATTCCTCCCTGTTTCTCAGCATTTATTTATCCTCCTTTAATTCATTCAGAAGTCCGGCTGCTTTATCCGGAGTCATGGCGGGATATACCTTATCGTTTACGGTAAGTACCGGAGCCAGCCCGCAGGCGCCAAGACAGGATACGGTCTCTACGGTAAAGGATAAATCGTCGGTGGTGGCTTTGACCTCCGACAGCCCTAATTCCTTGCGGAGCCTTTCAAGAATCGGGATGGATTTTCTTACATGACAGGCAGTTCCGTCACAGACTTTTATTACGTATTTGCCTTTTGGCTGAAGGGAAAAATTTTCGTAAAAGGTCGCCACACTGTATATTTTAGCCTGGCTGATGCCAAGTTTTTTTGAGAGATAGGGAAAAACTTCTTTCGGCAGATACCGGTAATGCTCCTGTATATTCTGCAAAATAGCGATAACCGCACTTTGTCTGCATCCAAGTTCATCAATAATTCCATCGATAACCTTGTAGTCAAATGTTTCTTTCATAAATCCTCCGTTCTGAAAATGAATCATTATATTAAATTCTAACAGGATTCAATCAATCCTGTATCAGCAGCATGTGTTAGTTCTTAATTACCTTTTTTGATAATGTAACGGTCCATGGCCGAAGCCGCCGCTTTTCCGGCACCCATGGCAAGAATAACGGTTGCGGCACCGGTGACCGCATCACCTCCGGCATATACGCCCTCAAGGGAAGTCAGGCCGGTTGTTTCATCTGCGGTAATTCCGCCCCATTTCTGGGTTTCTAGACCTTTGGTTGAGGATTTAATCAGAGGATTGGGTGAAGTTCCGATGGACATGATTACGCAGTCGGTTTCCGTATCAAATTCACTTCCCGCAAGGGGGACCGGTTTAGCACGGCCGGATTCATCCGGCTGGCTTAAGGTCATTTTCTGACAGCGAAGGCCGGTAACCCACCCGTTTTCATCTCCCTTGATTTCAAGGGGATTGGTTAAAAACAGGAACCGGATGCCTTCCTCTTTGGCATGTTCCACTTCTTCCAGTCTTGCCGGAAGCTCCTTTTCCGTACGGCGGTATATAATGGTTACGTCCGCCCCCAGGCGTTTGGCACATCTGGCGGCATCCATGGCAACATTTCCTCCCCCTACCACCGTAACCTTTTTGCCATGCTGGATTGGTGTCGTACTGTCCGTATTGTAAGCCTTCATAAGATTTATCCTGGTTAAGAATTCGTTGGCGGAATAAACACCTTTTAAATTTTCTCCCGGAATATTCATAAACCTCGGAAGACCGGCGCCGGAGCCGATAAATACCGCTTCAAAGCCGTATTCCTCTTTCAGGTCTTCAATGGATAAAGTTTTCCCGATTATAACATTGGTGTCAATTTCAACACCCAGATCCTTTAAGGTATTAATTTCTTTCTGTACGATAGCCTTCGGCAGACGGAATTCCGGAATACCATATACCAGTACGCCTCCTGCCAGGTGAAGGGCTTCAAACACAGTAACCGAATAACCTTTTTTTGCCAAATCCCCGGCACAGGCAAGACCGGAGGGACCGGAACCGATAACCGCTGCCTTATGGCCGTTTGATGCCGGTTTTACCGCTTTAGCGGTACTGTTGGTATTATGGTAATCTGCCACAAACCGTTCCAGTCTTCCGATGGCAACGGGTTCGCCTTTTATGCCGCGGATACATTTCTGCTCACACTGGGATTCCTGGGGACATACCCGGCCGCATACCGCAGGCAGGGAACTGGCTTGTGTTATAATTTCATAGGCAGCTTCAAAATTTCCCTGTGCCGTTTCCTTTATAAAAGCCGGTATATCAATCTGTACGGGACATCCGCCCACGCAGGGCCTGTTTTTACAGTTAAGGCACCGTCCGGCTTCATCCAGGGCCTGTTCTTCCGTATATCCTAAGGTAACCTCCAGAAAGTTTTTATTACGTATATCCGGCGCCTGTGCCGGCATTTCGTTTTTTTTAAGGGACATATTGGGCATCTTATTTCACCTCCGTTTGATATAGCCTGCAGAGTGTTTTATGGGCTTTTTGCTCAAAAGGTTTATAAATGGAAGAGCGGGTAATTGCTTCGTCAAAATCGATTTCATGACCGTCAAAATCCGGCCCGTCCACACAGGCAAATTGTATTTTTCCCCCTACACTTAAACGGCAGCCGCCGCACATGCCGGTTCCGTCAATCATAATCGGATTCATGCTGGCAATGGTTTTAATTCCGTAGGTTTTTGTTAAATTACATATAAATTTCATCATAATAAGGGGACCAATAGTAATTACGGCATCGTACCGGTTGCCTTCCTCAATTAATATTTTCAATGCATCGGTCACCAGTCCTTTTTCCCCGTAACTTCCGTCATCTGTCATTACTATAAGCTTACTGCTGGCATTTATAAATTCATCTTCTAATATAACGAAACCCTTGCTGCGGAAACCGACAACGGAATGGACTTCACAGCCCTGCTCAAAGAGTTTTTTGGCTACCGGGTAAGCAATGGCACAGCCTACGCCGCCTCCGACTACGGCAACCTTCTTGTAACCGTCCGTTTCGGTGGCTTTCCCCAAAGGGCCTGCAAAGTCACGGATATAATCGCCTGCCGCTAAATGATTTAAGGCTTCTGTTGTTGCGCCCACAACCTGGAATATAATAGTTATGGTGCCTTTTTCACGATTATAATCGGCAATGGTAAGGGGAATCCGTTCGCCGTTTTCATCAGCCCTGAGGATGATAAACTGGCCCGGTTCGGCTTTTTTGGCGATTAAGGGCGCATCAATCTCCATTAGTGTAACAGTGGGATTCAATATTTTCTTTTTTATAATCTGATTCATAATGGACTCCTGTCTGTATGACCGGCATGCGGAAAACAGGCCTGCCGGTTTTCCCGGAGCGCGTTTGAAAAATCATCGTACCGTTCCGAACGCCTTACTTTGCGGTATGCTGCGCCGCAATTTTGGGACCGCAGCCCTAACTGCGCTCCCAAAATCGCTCCTTGCCTCCCGCAAAGTGAAGCATCCGGCCCGGTATAAGAGTATTTTTCAAACACACTCTAATGTAATTACTTTTATCGTTATTATTTTAACAAAGTTGAATATTAGCGTGTAATATAAAGATAGAATATCAGTATACAAATATCGATATATTATCTTTATATTACAGGGGATTTATGGAATTTACTGTGGGATTAAGAGGCCATGTCCATATGTAAATAAGGGAAGCTTGTGGTGGAGGCAGCGGGTTTATGCTTTGGCTAAATTGAAAAAGGTATATAAAAAAAGATATATCGATAATTAGATATCGATATATCTTTAAGTTGTAGGAAATTGCTCCTATAAGATAAAAAACGTTCCGCGGTTATACGCATGACGCTTGGAATTATGCCGCAATGGGGCCATAATTAATAATATTCCTGATAAGCCACTTGATTTTTTGCCTCGTAAAGCTTATCAATTAATTTCTTGTCCAGTGCCGTGAATTTGTACCCTTTTGGATAAATCAAAACATCTTTGCATTGGTGGTCCGGAGCGGGACATTTTCTTTGTATCAGGCCGTACCGTTCCAATAACTTATGGGGTATTGGGGAAACCCACATAAAAGCGGAAGGAATATGGGAGAGAAGATCAAACTGAATACATCGCTCATATACATATATGCGTTTGTTAATATGGGCGGATTCCCTGGTTTTTTTTGATTCAACGGCGCTGATGTAAGGAACGGTCATATCCCCGTGGATGATTTCCATTGAGCTGTCTAAATCGGAATAATGAAATTCCTCTGAGGAAGCCAATGGATGGTGTTTTGACATCAGTGCTAAAAACTCATATTCCCAAATAAGGTCATAACCGAAATCCTTATCGGCCAGATAATCGAGAAAGTAATTTTCATATGCCGTCTGATACCTTATAATTCCCAGGTCAAATTTATCATAGATTATATTATTGATTGCCTCCATAGAGTTTGTTTCTTTTACATTTACGGTAATTTCTTTATCCTGATCCAATTTGGAAATAAATTTTGTTATACCGTCTGCTATATAGCTTCCGTGTGGAATGGATATGTTTATGCACTGCCGGCTGGATTCATCCTTATTGTTTAAAGACTCCATTTTATGGAGCTGGGCCAATATATTTTTGGCATACACCAAAAATTCCGCCCCCTTTTGTGTGGGAATAACCCCTTTTGAGGTTCTCTTGAAAATGGAAATACCAAGGCTGTCTTCCAGTTCTTTAATTGCCTTGCTTAAATTCGGCTGTGCCATATAAAGATTATCCGCTGCCTGGGTAATGGAGCCGAATCGTTCCACTTCAACAGCATATTTAAAATATAAGGTATTCAACTTAAGATTGCCTCCAATTATAAAATCATCAGTAATTGGTTTTGTTATAATGTTACGTGTGGTTTATTTTATCCTGCAGATGTTTCGAAAGAATTGCCAGGGAAGCTACCATATTTTCATTTCTGACCAGGATACCCTGAGGGGCGGACAGATGTATGGGAGCAAAATTCCAGATTGCCAGTATACCTCCGGCTACCAGCTGGTCGCATACTGTCTGGGCCTGGTCTTTCGGAACGGTTATAATACCGATATGGATGTTCAGGCGTCTGCACATGCCGCTTAACTTATTAACGGACAGGACTTTTTTTCCGAAGAGTTCACTGCCGATAACCGTATTGTCCATATCAAAGGCGGCCACGATATGCATACCGCTGTCATCAAAACCTTTATAAGAAAGCAGTGCGCTGCCGAGAGAGCCTGCACCTACCAGCACCGCATCCTTTACATTGTGGTATCCCAGAATATCTTCCATGTTATAAATCAAGTTCTCAATAACAAATCCGGCTTTGGGTTTTCCTCTGGAGGTACTCACAGCAGCCAGATCTTTTCTTACCTGAACTTCATTCAAAGCCAGGTCCGCAGCAATTGCCGGTGAAGCAATGACGGTTGCCCCTTCTTTCTGCAGCTGCTTTAAATACTGAAGATAATAAGGCATTCGTTCCAAAGCCTGGGTTGAAATCGTAATAGGTGATTCTTTCCGGTTGTTCATAGCTACCTCTCTTTTTAATCAGTATCTGAATATCGATATTATAATACCGTATTCACTGCCTGTCAAGTAAAGTTAAGAGAGGCAAGACAAACGCAGGAAGGGAACTAGGGTGTGTTTGAAAAATCATTGCGCCGTTCTGAAAGCTCCACTTTGCGGTATACTGCGTCGCAATTTTGGGAGAGTAGCACCGCTACGCCTCCCTCCTTTGCCTTGCAGGCTGAAAATTCATTCTGCGTCATTCGTCCAAGTGCCAATGTGCCAGCACACCAGCAGCGGATAAAAGGCGGCTTCCGGCGGCAGCCTGGCTGTTTTATAAAAATTTCTTGACAAATATTAAAATTTAACCTATACTAGCTGTATTAAGAATATTAATACAGTAAACACGCATAAAATATAAGGATGACATAAGGAGGTCATAAACATGCTTTTGTTCGTGATACACACCTGATTTTGACAGTGCTGCTTCTGCATCGGAAGCAGCATGCAGTTAGTTATGTAAAATATTGAGGAAAGGAGAGGCCTATGATAATTATTGATTATAAAGACCGGAGACCGATTTATGAGCAGGTAGCGGAGCGTTTGGAAGAATTGATTTTAAAAGGCGTGCTGGAACCAGGCAGCCAGCTTCCGTCCGTACGGAATTTGGCGGTGGAATTGTCAATTAACCCTAATACGATTCAGCGGGCGTACATGGAGCTGGAGCGAAGAAGATTTATATATTCGGTAAAGGGAAAGGGCAGCTTTATCGCAGACAACGAAAACCTGATTGACATAAAAAAAGAAGAGGTATTAGAAACCCTTACCGATGTCATAAAGGAAGCAAAAGAGATAGGAATATCAAAAGAACAGATAATTGATAAAGTAAGCGAGGGCTATAGATAGGAGGGATTAGAATGATAGAAGCCGTTAAATTAAGTAAACAGTTTGAACAAATAAAAGCTTTGGACCAGGTTACCGCCGTTATTAAAGAAGGCAATGTATTTGGTCTGGTGGGTACCAACGGGGCCGGCAAAAGTACCTTTATCCGTGTGCTGTGCGGCATACTGAAACCGGACGGCGGAACGGTAAAAATCGACGGTATGGAAGTGTTTGAGAATACAAAGGCAAAAGAATTATTTTACTATATTTCCGATGACCAGTATTATTTCAATAATGCCACCCCAAAAGACTTAAAAGAATATTACCGTATAATATATAAAGGTTTTGATGCCAGGCGGTTTGACACCTTAATGGAACAGTTTGAACTGGACCAGAAACGTAAAATCAATACATTTTCTAAAGGAATGAAGAAGCAGCTATCCGTTATCTGCGGAGTCTGTGCGGGCACCAAATACCTTTTTTGTGATGAAACCTTTGACGGGCTTGATCCGGTCATGCGTCAGGCAGTCAAAAGCATTTTTGCCAGAGAAATTTCGGAAAGAGGTATGACACCGATTATTGCTTCCCATAACCTCAGGGAACTGGAGGATATCTGTGACCATATCGGCCTGCTTCATAAGGGCGGTATTTTGTTATCCAGGGATTTATATGACATGAAACTAAGCATCCATAAAATACAATGCGTATTTAAGCAGGAAACGGACATAAAGCAAATATTTGAAGGGCTCGACCTGTTAAAGGTTGACAAAAGGGGTTCCCTTTATACCATTACAATCAGGGGAACCAGTGAGGAAATAACAGACCGGGTTAATCAGGCAGAACCTTTATTTTCAGAAATACTTCCCTTATCTCTGGAAGAGATATTTATAAGTGAAACGGAGGTAGTCGGATATGACATCAAAAAACTTATTGTTTAAACTGCAGAAAGAAGATTTAAAAAGAAGGTTATGGACCATAGCCTTATCGATACTGGCATTTTTCCTTTTTCTAACCGTAGTGCTGGCCATACACATCGGAAATAATAATTTGAACCAGGAACAGATGGCCCGGAATATAACAAGTATTATAGGATACCGGTATATAATAGTAAGCTTTATTACAATCGCCGGTGCGGTTATTTGCGGTTTAAGCGGTTTCTTTTATCTGCATTCCAGAAAAAAGGTAGATTTGTACCATAGCATACCGGTACGGCGGGAGGTATTATTTACGGTCAGTTATATAAACGGTCTGCTGATATATTTCGTACCTTATATTCTAAATGTTATATTGTGCTTTATCATACTTCAGATAAACGGCCATATGAATGCTGAATATTTTATTACGGCCATGTCGGCAGTGGGAATAAACTTCTTGTTTTATTGTCTCATTTATACCCTGGCAATTATAGCGGTAATGCTTACCGGAAATATAATTATCAGCTGCCTGGGAACCGGAGTTTTCCTTTTATACGGCACTTTAATAATGGGTATCAAGGAAATGTACTGCCTGGATTTTTTTAATACCTATTCAGGTTTCAACGAGGGAAACCCTTATAGTTTCTTATCACCAATTGTAATCTATTTCGAAATGATAGACCTGAGAGGATTAAGAGAATTACAGGTAAGTTCCGTCAGTATCTTAAAGATCGTCCTGGTTACCGTGCTGTTGCTTCTGTTTTCCTTGTTTTTATATAAAAAACGTCCTTCCGAAGCTGCAGGAAAGGCTATGTCATTCTCTGTCTCAAAGCCTGTCATCAAGTTTTTGCTGGTTATACCGGCAGCTTTAGGAGGAGGAATAGTCTTTCGGCAAATTGCGTCCAATGGTTCTACGGGCTGGTTTATTTTCGGATTGGTTTTTGCCTTTATTATTTCATACGGAATCATAGAAATTATTTATAACTTTGATATCCGAAGTGCTTTTAACCATAAAAAACATATGCTGGTAAGCGGAGTTGTTGTAGCGGTAATAGTTTGTATTTTCCAATTTGATATGTTAAAATATGACCTTTATATACCGGATAAAAACAAGATAGAAAGCATGAGCGTATATATATCGGGACTGGACAGCAGACAGAATTATATGTACCAGGATTTACAGGAGAACGGCTACCGCTATATGGGTGCTGATACTTATCATCTGAAATATATGGAGCTATCGGACCTTGAGTCAGCTTATGCTTTAGCAGGGCTGGGAATTGAGGAAATAAAGGAAATAGAGAATATGGAGGAAAAAGGCGAAATTCAGGCCGAAAAGTATTATACTTACAAAGTAAAATATACTTTTAAAAACGGCCGTACCGCATATCGAAGTTATAATCTGACTTTGGAGAAAAGCTATGACCGGTTCAGAGATATTTTTGCAAGCGAAGAATTTAAAAAAGGACATTATCCCATTTATAAATGGGATGCCGGTAATATTACGTCCGTATCATGCAATAATATGCTGGAATATAAGGAGTTCGGCCTGGATGCGGAGGAAAAGCAGGAGCTTTTGGATATTTACCGGGAAGAATTATTAAAGCTCACTCTGGATGAAGTAATCGCCGGCCGGCCCTCGGCAACCATAACGTTCCTATTGAAAGAGAAGAATACGGCCAGCTATTATGTCTATCCCCAGTTTAACAATACTGTTACGTTTCTGAAAGAACATGGTTTTGACCCGTCCGTACAGGCTGGTATACAGGATATTAAATCCATCAGCATAAATAATTACCAGGCCGATCGGAACGGCCAATATAAAGAATACCCATATGGATATACAGTTGAGGATACGGAGGTTAATACGGCCGTAACCTATGTGGATAAAGAAAAAATCGAAGCTATCCTGCCCCATCTTATAGAAAGTCAGTATTACTGGAATTATTACAGTGTTTTAAAGGGGGAAGAGGATTTAGAAGTCAAGCTGGTGCTGAGCAAAGATGAGTACGGCAATGATGCGGAATATATCTTTTATTTCAGGGACGGCAGTATGCCTGATTTCGTAAAAGAAGATGTTGGTTATAAGGAAGAGTAAATAAGAAAGAGTCCGGCAAAAGTCGGACTCTTTCTTAATTTTTGTAGGTATTACTTAATTAGTAAGTATTACTTAAATTCCAGTCAGTTATCCTTTGCCGCCTTCTTTCCAGGCACCTTCTGTCTGCATGCCTGAGACAGAACCGCCCATAAATTTTCCTTAAATGTACCCGTTGAAATCATCTCCTTTATTTCGAAATCCTATCTTATCCTCAAAAATCATTCCGTTCTTTTTTAGTAATATTATATATAGATTCCTATATACTTAATTGTTGTATCGTAATGTTAACAGGCCGTGTTATAATTATTGTAACAAATTAAGGTTTGCTCCAGAGAGTGGCCGCAGCCGGCACGGCTGTTCGGCCGTGATGATTCATTTAAAAATCAAGTAAAATAAGGAGGATATGATATGAACGTTGTAGCTGTTAATGGAAGTCCCAGAAACAACTGGAATACGGCAACTTTGTTAAAGCAGGCATTGGAAGGCGCCGCCTCAGGCGGGGCCGGTGTTGAACTTATCAATCTTTATGAATGTAATTATAAAGGCTGTATAAGCTGTTTTGTCTGTAAGAGGATAGGCGGAAAGAGCTATGGGAAATGTTCCGTCAATGACGGACTGAAACCTGTTCTGAAAAAAATTGAAGAGAGCGATGCGCTCATCCTGGGGTCTCCGATTTATTTTGGAATGGTTACGGGAGAGATGAGGTCCTTTCTTGAAAGGCTGCTGTTCCAATATCTGGTTTATGATGGTAAATATACGAATCTTTCCGGGAAAAAAATGCCCGTGGGCCTTATTTATACCATGAATGTACCGGAACCTTATTTGGATAAGGTGGGATATAAGGAGATGTTTTTAAATACGGTGGAGAATCCTTTGAAAAGGGCTTTCGGTGAAACGGAGTCTTTGTTTGTTACGGATACCTATCAGTTTGATGATTATTCCAAATATGAAACCTCTGCTTTTGATGCGGAGAAAAAGGCTGACAGACGCCGGGAGATATTTCCTCAGGATTGTGGGAAAGCCTTTGATATGGGATATCGATTTGCAAATTCTAAAAATAAATAAAGAGGAAGCAGAGGATTTTGTTTGGACGGATATTTATCCATATAAGCCGCTTAAAAATATAAAGGTAAAAAATAAAGTAAGAAAAATTTTAAAATTTATATTGACTGTTTGATCAAATAATGATATATTAGCAACAGTTAATTTACTAAATGACCAAATTTATGAGGCGGTAAATAGCTTTGATGTTACCTATGTAAATTTATGTTGAAATCAACTTAATATGTTTGCCTATACAAAAGTGTAGATTAAATCCTTTCGGATTTATCTACGCTTTTTTTATTCAATAGGAAATTGCGTCCTATTGAATAAAAACCCACCGGGGGATGCACATGACGCTTGAGAGGAATTATGCCGCAAAGCGGCCAAGCGTCAGCGCAGAGTTTGCTTTGCAAACTCTTTCTTATTCAATAGGAAATTGCGTCCTATTGAATAAAAACCCTCCGGGGGGATGCACATGACACTTGAGAGGAATTATGCCGCAAAGCGGCCAAGCGTCAGCGCAGAGTTTGCTTTGCAAACTCTTTCTTATGCAATAGGCGGAATACTTGCCGGTACAGGCAAAGTCAGGCAGGAGACTGGAATATGAAAGAATTGCTCAGAATGGAAAATATGACAAAAAAGTTTGGAGAAGTGTATGCAAATAAGGATATCAACCTGATTGTTACGGAGGGTGAAGTCCACACGCTTCTTGGGGAAAACGGGGCAGGAAAAAGCACCCTGATGAATATTCTCATCGGCCTTTACCAGCCCAGCCAAGGTGATATTTATCTTCGCGGGGAAAAGGTAAAAATTGATTCGCCGTCCAAGGCGGTAAAGCTTGGCATCGGCATGGTACATCAGCATTTTATGCTGGTTGAGGCATTAACGGTATTTGAGAATATTATATTGGGCATTACGAAAGACAGAGCCGTATTTATCAAAAAGGATGCCATGAAAGAAGATATACTTAAGCTGGCCGATAAGTACGGGCTGGATATTGAACTTGAGAAGCCCGTTACGGAAATCTCAGTAGGAGCCCAGCAGCGTGTGGAAATCCTAAAGGCATTATACCGTGGGGCAGAATTGCTGATATTGGATGAACCTACGGCTGCTTTAACGGATATTGAGGCGGAAGGGCTGTTTCGGATTATAAAAAAACTGACGGCGGAAATGAAATCGGTTATTTTTATATCCCATAAAATGAGGGAAGTTTTGAAAATCAGCGACCGGATTACCATTCTCAGGGCAGGGCAGACAATTGTTACCCTGGAAAAAAACAAGGCGGAAGAAACGAAACTGGCTAACCTTATGATTGGAAGAGAGCTGGTTAGCGGTAATTATAAAAAGGTTTCTAAGATAAAAGAACATATCCTGTCTATGGAAAAGGTCAGCTTTAACAAAAGTTCCAAGCATAACGGCATAACGGATATTACTTTAACCGTAGGAAAGGGTGAAATACTTGGGATTGCAGGAGTGGACGGCAATGGACAGTCCCAGCTTGCCCAGGTGGCCACCGGTGTAATAACGCCGGACAGCGGGAAGGTATATTTAAAAACAGAAAAAGTGGCAAAATTTGTACCGGCTGAATTTATCGGCTCCAACGTTTCCCATATTCCGGAGGACCGGAATAAAATGGGCCTTATCGGAAAAATGAGCGTGAAAGAAAACCTGGTTTTAAAGAGTATGGAAAAAGACCGGATTTCAATTGGAAAAGGACTGTTTTTAAAGAAAAAAGCCATTACGGTATATGCCAATGAGATGAAGAACAAATATGATATCCGCTGTGCTTCCGTTGACCAGGAAATCAGGAATCTGTCCGGAGGGAACCAGCAAAAGATTGTGTTGGCCAGGGAATTGGAGGAAGAACCGGAACTTTTGGTAGCGGTTCACCCTTCCAGAGGACTGGATATAGGAGCTGCAAAATATGTTCACGATAAAATGATTGAATCCAGGGATAAGGGCTGCGGAATACTCTTAATCAGTGCGGATTTTGATGAAGTATTAAAATTATCGGACCGTATCGCCGTAATGTATGAAGGAAAAATTACCGGTGTATATTCCGGCATAAACCCGCCGGTCAAAGAAATATCACTGGCTATGGCAGGAAAAGCAAATTGAAGGGAGGAGAAGGTTGAAAGAAAATAAAGTATAAAGAAAGGACGCCACTAACAGATTCTTTCAACCTATTTATTTGTGGCAGTATCGCAAGCCTGCTTGCGATATGCAATGGGTGTAAATATGAAACTGAAAAATATGCTGATAAAAATACTTGTTCCGTTTGTTTCCGTATTATGTTCCTTCCTGGTGGGAGCCGTAATGATAGCGGCTATTGGCGGCAATCCTGCGGAAGCTTACAGGTATCTGTTTCAAGGTGCATTCGGAACCGCAGCCAATGCAGGAGAAACCGTAGTGAAAGCGGTCCCGTTAATATTTACCGGCCTGGCGGCTACTTTTGCTTATAAATGCGGTGTTTTTAATCTGGGTGCGGAAGGCCAGTTTGCCATGGGAGCGGTAGTCAGTATATGGGTATCTACCGTTTTAAAAGGAGTTACGGGAGTCCCTTTATTAATTACCAGCCTTATTTTGGGAGCTGCTGCCGGCGGTATCTGGGGTGCCATTCCGGGCATCTTAAAAATAACCCGGGGCTTAAATGAAATGATTGTAAGTATTATGTTAAACTATGTGGCCGTTTTGTTTATGGGCTTTCTGTATTCGGGGCCGTTAAGGGAGGGCAGCGTTCCCCAGACGGCTGCGGTCAATGATAAGCTGGCCAGGATAATAGGAGGAACGAGAGTACATGCCGGAATCATTGTTGCACTGGTGCTTGCGTTGGGAATTCACTATTTCCTTTTCTATACCTCCAAGGGGTTTAAACTTAGGGCAGTTGGGCTGAATCAGACCGCTTCCCGGTTTAACGGTCTCTCTGTCGGCAAATTCATGCTGGTAGCCTTTATTATATCCGGAGCCATTGCGGGGCTGGGCGGCAGTGTGGAACTCCACGGGACACAATTCCGTTTGATGGCCGGCTTTGGTAACGGCTATGGCTTTGACGGAGTGGCAATTGCCCTGATTGGGCAGTTAAACCCCATCGGTACCCTTCTGGCGGCCTATTTATTTGCCGTCTTAAGGACCGGCGCCACTACCATGCAGGTTGGCAGCGGAATGCCCACTTCGGTAATTGATATTGTACAGGCGTTAATTATTGTATTCGCCGTGGCAGGAACCGCTTTTACCAATCTGCCGAAAACCAGGCAGTTCTTTATCAATTTATATTCGACAACCGGACAGGAGGGAAGGGAATAATGGATACAGTATGGAATGTGACATTCTTTCAGGAATTATTACTCTCTACCGTCCGAATGGCCACACCGATTCTGATTGTAGCCCTGGCCGAACTGTATTCGGAGCGTGCGGGCCAGGTTAATATAGGTCTGGACGGTATTATGTCTTTTGGTGCTTTGGCCGGTTTTCTTATCTGTTATATTACCGGCAGCCCTTACCTAGGCATACTGGCAGGAGCTGCAGGCGGCATCCTGATTAATATGGTCTATGCCTTCTGCACCATAACCTTAGGGGCACAACAGATTGTATATGGTATGGCGATTAATATATTTGCTCCCGCATTTGCTTCCTTTATTTATAAAATATACTTCGGTATTAATTCAACCCTGGCCCAGGCCACCTTAATGAATGCGGTTCCGGTTCCTCTTCTTAGCAGAATTCCGGTGATTGGAACGGTACTTTTTAATCATACGCCGATTGTTTATTTAGCTTATTTACTGGTGCCTTTCAGTTTCGTGTTTTTCAGTAAAACTAAAGCAGGTCTGAATTACAGGGCGGTAGGGGAATTTCCCAAGGCGGCGGAATCCCTGGGAATTAATGTTATCCGGCAGAAATACCTTGCGTGTATTATCTGCGGCGCCTTAGCAGGTATCGGCGGGGCATACCTTACTACCTGTTATATCAGTACTTATTCGGACGGTGTTGTTTCAGGACGGGGATTTATCGCGTTATCTGCCGTTATATTCGGAAGGTGGATGCCGGGAGGAGTATTACTTGCCGCCTTATTATTCGGTTTTACGGATGCCCTGCAGCTCCGCCTGCAGGTAATGAGTTCTGGCACGCCATACCAGCTGCTGGCTATGCTGCCCTATCTTTGTACCTTGTTTGTACTGGCGTTTTTTGGTATTCGGAAAGCCGGTCCTATGGCAAATGGAAAGCCTTATTTCAGGGAAGAACGTTAATTTTAGGCAATGCCTTTGATTATAAAGACGTCAATAAATAATCTCAGAATTTACCCCAAATTCTGAGAGCACATAATGAAGGAGGAATTTATATGAAAAACAGATATTTAGTATTAATTTTAGCGGTAATTATGGTTTTTAGCCTGGCCGGGTGCGCCTCTTCCGGGAATTCATCCACCGGCGCTGGGGAAGAAAAAACATATAAAGTAGCCATGATACTGGACTCATCCATTTCTGACGGCGGCTGGGGCGCGGCATGTTATAATGCCATGGTTTCGGCTGCAGAAGATAGCGGGTTTGAAACGCAGTACACCGATAACCTGGCAACAGCGGATTTTGCATCCAGCATCAGAAGCTACTGTGATTTGGGAATCAACTTAATCTTCGCACCCGGCAATCAGTATACCGACGCTGTAAAGGAGGTTGCGGAGGACTATCCGGAGGTATACTTTGCTTTATTAAACGGCACTGTTGAAACGGATAATATTGTATCCATATTGCCGGATGCCCAGCAGATCGGATATATGGCCGGAGCCCTGGCCAGCCTTATGACGAAGACAGGCAGTATCGGATTTATCGGCGGTATGGAATTAGACACTACAAAAGCTAAATTGGCTTCATATGAAGCGGCAGCGAAGGCGGTAAATCCGGATGCGGTTGTCTATTCCGCATATGCGGGTTCCTTCTCGGATTCCGCAAAAGGGAAGGAAATCGCAGACTCCATGGTTACCATGAACGATGTGGATGTTATGTTCGGGGATGCAAGCGCGGTAGACTCCGGTGCCAGGGAAGCGCTGTCAAACTATGAAAACCGGTATGATATCGGACAGCCCAGCGATCTGCTGGCCTCCCAGGAATCCGACGTGCTGATCGGCAGCGTGGTTACGGATAATGCAGCCATGTTAAAAATCTGCATGGAAGACTTAAAAAATGGTACGTTCGGCAATAAAACAATTTATGGCGATCTTTCCAACAATAGTTTAAGCGTCGGTACTTTCAGCGACTCCGTTCCTTCGGATATACAGGAAAAATACCTGGATATAGTGGAACAAATCAAGGACGGGACTTTTATACAATAATAATATTATTTTTATTCAATACAGAAAGTATTGCTTGCAGTTAACGGTGTAATGATGTAATATTAATACATCTTTGTGGCGGGATTCGGATGGGCAGAGGGCGGCTGCATAATGCCGGCTTTTAGGTAATCTTAAGACTTAAGCGGTCCCATCTTTCGGAATCCCGTCTTTACAAAAGCGGGAGGAGCAGATGAAGGATAAAAAGAAAACCATATCGACGGAAGAAAAAATTATCCAGGCAGTACTTGATGTTATTGAAGAAAAAACCATCAGTGAAACCAGAATGCGGCATATTGCTGAAAAGGCTGAAGTATACCAGTCAAACCTTCATTATTATTATAAATCCAAAAAAGAGCTTTTGTTAGGTGCCCAAAAAAAGGTAGCCGAGCGCTGCATAGAGCTCAGGCAGAAGGCAAAAGAGGAGTCGGAAGATTCCCTGGAGAGCCGGTTGGATGTATTTATAAAACAAAAGCTTATCTTTATAAAACAAGAACAAAAATACGATTACGCTGAAATAGATTTTTGGATACAATCCAGATTTGACGAAGATTTCAGGGAGGAATTCAAGCGTTCTTTTTATGGCTGGAGAAAGGAACTCCAGGATTTAATAGAAAGCTACGCGCCTCATTTTGAAAAGAAAAAGCAGGGCTTGCTTGCAAGTGTTATCATTTCGCTTTTAGAAGGTGCAACCATTCAGTATTTAATAGATTCGGAAGCCTTTTCCGTTGACGAATATTTTGACTACTGCAAAAGAATGATTCTCCGGGAAATCCGTACATAAAGAAACAGTAAAGGCATTTAGTAAAGGCATTTTCAGTACTTCCCGTACATGAAAAGGCCTTATTTTTTAAATTTCTTGCAGTACTGGCTCGGCGAACACCCGCATTTTTTTGCAAAGTACCTGCTGAAATAATAGATGTTATGGAAGCCGCAGGCTTCCGCCACAGCGGAAACCTGCATGGCTTCACTGGTTAACATATTCTTTGCCTTGTCCAGGCGTGCCGCCAGTAAATCCGTCCTTGGGGTGCAGTTGTAGAACAAGCCGTAATAAAAAAAGAACTGGCTTTTACCGAGATTTACCAGCCTGCACATTTCTTCCGTACTCCATTGTTTTTGGCAGTCCTGCAGCATGGTAAGCCGGGCCCGGTTAAAAATTTCGTGTAATTCCTTAACTCCTGACAGAACCTCAAGGTCTTTTTGATGAACGGACCTTGACAGTTCAATCAGGAGATTCTTAATTAAAATATCTAATTTATATTCTCGGTACAGTTTTTGCAGATAGAATTCTTCTGCTATTTCCTTGAACATTAAATTTATATCCTGATGATTCTCAGGATAGAAAACCTGATTCACAGGAACCGGTAATTTGTTTAAAAAATCTTCATTAACAGAAAAGTGCATATAACTGTTGTAAAATTTAGAGACAGCGTGGTAGTGCTGGTAAACACCCGGAGGATAGAGGATACAGGCGCCTGGCCCGGCAGGTGTACTGCCGCCGCCGGCAAAGTGGACTTCCATGGGGGCTAAAAACAATAACAGCAGATAATCCGCACTGCCGTTGGGACGGTAAATAACAAAAGAATCGTCGCTGTGGATATTATAACCGCCGTAGTTGAATTGAAACATAAGTTTTTCCTTTCCGGATGGAAATGCTTTAAATTCCCGCTCTATTACCGGGACTGCTGCAGGAGCTTTTTCGCCAGCCTTTATTCTGTCTATATTTTACCATTGCCGGAGAAAAAGTCAAATAAAACGGAGTATTATTCATTTTCTTCCGGACAGAATCCAGGTATGATAGAGGAAAACATAGGGGGCACTTCCGAACCGGCACATGGGAATATGGGGGGAGCCCACCGGATGTGAAAGGAGAACAGGATATGAATTTAATTGACCAAGACAGGATATGGCTGGAGGAAACTCTCAAAAAGTTTATAGGGAAAATGGAGTGGGTAAGTGAAAAATCCAGGGATAAGATTCCGGCAACTACCGTAAACGGGGTACACGATGACCGGTCCGCCGGAGCCGATACCTGGACTGCGGACAATGGGCTTAGCTGGTGGACAAATGGATTCTGGGGCGGCATACTGTGGCAGCTTTACCATGAGACGGGAAGGGAACGGTATTCTGAAATCGCAGGAATATCAGAGAAAAAGCTGGATCAGTGCTTTACGGATTATTACGGCCTGCACCATGATGTGGGATTTATGTGGCTGCCCACGGCGGTAGCGGATTATAAGCTGACCGGTAACGAGGAGTCGAAAAAAAGAGCCCTTCATGCGGCAGGCTTATTAGCCGGGCGATTTAATCCGGCGGGTAAGTTTATCCGTGCATGGAATGACGGGGCGGATAAGGATACCAGGGGCTGGGCAATTATCGACAGTCTGCTTAACATACCGCTGCTTTACTGGGCTTCGGAGGAAACAAAGGACCCCAGGTACCGCCAGATTGCCATGCTCCATGCGGATATGGCTATGAACATTTTTATCAGGCCGGACGGCTCTTCCAATCATATTGTGGAATTTGACCCGGAAAACGGTGACGTAGTAAAAACCTACGGCGGGCAGGGCTATGAGAACGGCTCTTCCTGGACGAGAGGGCAGTCCTGGGCACTTTATGGATTTGTTATCAGTTACAGGCATACCCGTAAAAAGGATTATCTGGATACTGCAAAAAGGGTGGCAAACTATTTTGCAGTGAATATTCCGGAGGACGGATTGATTCCTGTAGATTTTCGCCAGCCTAAGGAGCCCTGCTGGATGGATGATACCGCGGCGGCGATTGCGGCCTGCGGTTTCATCGAATTATCGAAGGAAGTGGAAGAATGGGACCGGGAGATTTATTTTAATGCCGCTATGAAGCTATTGAAGGCATTAACGGATAACCACTGCGATTTTACAGAAAACAGCGACGGTATGCTGACCCATTGCTCCGGGGCATATCATATGGCAGAGCATCATGTGAATCTGGTTTATGCGGATTATTTCTTACTGGAAGCATTATTAAAATTGAAAGGAAATGATTATTTTATGTGGTAACCGGTTTACCGGCAAGTTGATGTCCATACCAATTGAGCAGAATGAATTTTCAATGCAAGGCGGAGGAAGGAGACGTAGCAGTGGCTACATTGACGTCAGGTGCTGTAGTACCACTACAGCACCTTCCTCCGCCTTGCATTTAACGATTATTCTGTGTACAAGCTATTTGTAGGTTCAAAATTTTTTTAGCTGTCAATGGAAAGTTTACTTGACATTAGTTTTTGCGGGTGCTATACTAAAAATGACAAGTATGCTTTCCATAGGGAGAGGATGTGGTGAATTGAAAAATCGGTTAGAAGAAATAAGAAAGCAGAATAATGTTCGGCAGGAAGACCTTGCCGCCGCATTGGAAGTATCTCGGCAGACAATCGGCTCACTTGAAAATGGTCGATATAATCCATCAATCATTCTGGCCTTCAAAATTGCAAGATACTTCGGAATGAGCATTGAGGAAATCTTTATTTATGAGGAGGAATAGGAAAATGAAACAGTATAAAGTAGGTCGATATGTTTTTCTATCTGCAATAGGGCTTGTTATTTTTGTTGCGGGGCTGGTGCTTATAAAATTGTTGCCGGAAGCAGATGGAATACTTAAAACATTGCCGTATCTGTGTGTAGGCATGGGTGTAGGTATCTTTGGCGGCAATCTTGGTACAGCAATCAGAAACAAAATGGTGCTTAAAAATCCACAAGCTGCAAAACAAATAGAAGTTGAGCAAAAAGACGAGCGCAATCAGGCTATTGGTAATAAGGCAAAGGCGCGGGCATATGATTTGATGATATACGTTTATGCCGCAATATTACTTGCATTTGCTCTTATGCAGGTTGACATGTATGTTATCCTTACCCTTGCCGCGGTCTATTTGTTTCTCGTTTTCACAAACATCTATTACCTTACCAAATTTCACAAAGAAATGTAGCACTTTACATCCCAGTCATGGACTTAAACTTTTCATCAGGCCCGGCTATGTCCATAATCTGATTTTATTGCAGGAAATTCAGCTTTTTTGCGGCGGCTTTCAGATTGCCGATAGCTTTGATAACGGTCTGATTTGCCCGTCTGCTTCTGCCGTGAAAGTATACCCTGTATTACATCTGCAAGGGTGGGCGGCTCGGTGTTTGCAGCTTCCTCTTTCAGCCATGGTTGCATTTTATTTTTATTATGATATTTCCAATTATTGACATATTCACTGATTCTGTTATAATAGGATTATAGTTCAGTCAATATACAATATAGTAATAAGACAGATTATCCAAAGGTTGTTTAAAATGCACGGATGAGAAAGGATGCCATGAAAAATAAAAATATAAAACCGCATAACCCCAAATTTAAATTTTCAGCACTGGTTGTCTTAGGTAATACTTTTTTAATGCTGCTGGTTATGATATTGAGCTTTTACTATTTCCACAATAAATTAAAAGCAGCGGGTCTGGATAAGAAAAGCGGATATGAGGTTTATGAAAAACACTATGCCTTTCTTTCCGATAACAGGGAGCAGGATTTTTGGAATGAAGTTTATGAAGGAGCGTTAAAAGAAGGAAAAGAAAAAAAGATATATGTGGAGCGTTTTGGCAGTAAATTGTTTGCCGATTATAGCAAGGGCGAATTGATGCGGATGGCAATTGACGCGGCAGTGGACGGAATTATTCTGGAAGGCGACGGCGAGGCCGCAACCAGGGAACTGGTAAAGGAAGCCGAAAATAAGAATATTCCCGTCATAACGGTTTTAAAAGATTCCAGCAACAGTATACGCCGGTGTTTCGTGGGAATTAACAGCTACAACCTGGGGCAGGAATACGGCAGACAGGTTCTGAAGCTGCGCAGTAAGGATACAAGGCGGATATTTGTCCTGGTTGACGAAAACAGTGCGGACAGCAGCCAGAATATCACTCTCCTGGGAATCAGGGATACCATGGAGAAAGAATTAGGAAGCAACCATGGTATGGAAATAAAGGCCCTGGCTGTTAATAATGAAGATGAATTCAGCCCGGAAGAAACTATCCGGGATATTATTATGGACCCGGAAAACATGCCGGACATTATGATTTGCTTAAATTCCACCTATACCCAATGTGCCTACCAGGCGGTAGTAGACCATAATAAGGTGGGCAAAATCAATATAATCGGTTATTATGACTCGGAAAATATATTAAATGCAATTGAGAAGGGTATCATCTTTTCATCCATTTCGGTTGATACGGAACAGATGGGAAGTTTATGCGTACAGGCACTGGAAGAGTATACTCTTACGGGACATGTAAGCGACTATCTCCCGGTTGATACAAAGCTGATTACTGCGGGTAATGTATCGGAGTATTATAGCGGTGGAGAGGAATAAACCGGAAGGAAATTTATTCATGGGGAAAAGGAAAAATATATTATTAAGGAAATGGAATAAACTCTCCCTGCAATGGAAATTAACAACGGCTTTTGTTTTTACATCCTTTATCATGCTGGTTGTTAATTTTGTTATGTATTTTAATATCAACCAAATGATGAGAAAGATTGATGAAGTCTATATAAGCAACATCAATCTGAACGAATTGTCGGATTCCCTGAATCATCTGCAAAACAGTATGACAGACTACTTGAATACCAAAAGCTCCGCTGCCATTGATGCCTATTACCGGAGCGAACAGCAGTACAGGAAATTGCTGGATAACCTAAACATAGCCATTACGGATAATGAGATGCTGTTAATGGAGAAGAATATCAGGAATATGTCGGAAAACTATCTGGATACTGCTTTTGAAACCGTACAGGCAAAACGGGGCCGGAATGTGGAAAAATATAAGGATAATTACGAAAGGGCAAAAACAGCCTATCAAAATATCAAGGCCTGCCTGTACAGCCTGAATAATGAGCAGTTTAAGTATAATTCCGGCAGTTACCGGATATTGCTCAATACCCTGCGCTATATGGAGGTCGTCAGTACATCTGTTCTGATTGTAATTGCCGTAATTAATATCGGCCTGATTATTTTACTGACCCGGTCCATTACAAAGCCTTTAAATAATCTGGCCAAGGTCGCCAATGAGGTATCCAGCGGAAAGCTGAATATTGAACCTGTTGCCGTGGAGTCGGAAGATGAAGTAGGTGTGGTATCCGGCGCTTTTAATAAAATGATTCTAAATATCCGGGTTTACATTGAACAAATCCGTGAAAACCTGGAGAAGGAGAGAATCTTAAAGGAGAAGGAGCTGCGGATGGAAGGTCATTTAAAGGATGCCAAACTGAAAATTCTTCAGGCACAGATAAATCCCCATTTCCTCTTTAATACCTTAAATGCCGGTGCACAGCTTGCCATGATGGAGGGCGCGGACCAAAGCTGCCTTTTTATTGAACATATGGCGGAATTCTTCCGGTACAATATGAACAAAATGGACCAGGTGGTAACCGTTGCGGATGAAGTCCGTCTGGTAGACAGTTATATATACATATTGAATGTACGCTTTTCCGGAGATATTAATTTTGACAGGGAAATTGATGAGAGTATTCTGGATACACAGATTCCTGCCATGGTACTGCAGCCCATTGTTGAAAATGCCGTCAATTACGGAATCCGGGATATTGACCGGAACGGAGTGATTAGGCTGTCCGCATACCGGGGGGATACGGATATCTGCCTGAGTGTAAAAGATAACGGAATTGGAATGAAA
Source organism: Lachnoclostridium sp. UBA903 (assembly GCA_002294045.1). Classification (GTDB taxonomy): domain Bacteria; phylum Bacillota; class Clostridia; order Lachnospirales; family Lachnospiraceae; genus Anaerocolumna. The sequence goes on from DBEP01000040.1 coordinate 43,907, forward strand.
AAAGAAAAAATTACACAGGTGCTGGCAGGACGGAGACTGGACGATGAACTTGCTTACAATTCCAATGGGGTTGGGCTTGTAAATGTAATCAACCGGTTAAAATTATATTTTAACCGGGAAGATGTAATAGAAATAAAAAGTGAGGGTAAGGACCGGGGAACGGAAGTTGTGATTCATATTCCCCTGTAAGCCTGGGGAGGCAGTAAATGTATAAAATTATGCTGGCGGATGATGAAGGTATTGTGATTGAATCCCTTCAGTTTATCATAAGGAAGTATTTTAAGGATAATTGCCAGGTGGAATCCGCGAAAACAGGGCGGAACGTCATAGAGCTGGCAGAATATTTCAGGCCCGACATAGCCTTTATGGATATTCAGATGCCGGGAATTAACGGGATCGAGGCCATGAAGGAAATCAGGAAAAGTAATCCGGGGACCATATTCATTGTTTTATCGGCTTATGATAAATTTGACTATGCACAAAAATCCATTAATTTAGGAGTTTTTGAATATTTAAATAAACCCGTGAGCCAAAAAGCAATCGTCGAAGTACTGGGAAGAGCGATGAAACAGGTTGACGATAAAAGGGAACAAAGAAGCAACGACCTGATGTTAAAAGAAAAGCTGGAGATTGTGGTTCCGATTATAGAGAACGGTTTTATCTATTCCATCATGTTTCAGGAGCATTTTACGGAAGATATTGATAATTACAGGAGTATGCTGGGCATTACCTGGAATTACGGTTACATGCTTGCTCTGGTCTCCGGGGAAAAGCAAGAAGGAAATTATATGACCAACGCCGTGGGAACCAGTATAAAGGCCCAGATGAATTACCGGAAAATCAGGGAACTGGTAAAAGAAGAATATCCCTGTATCATAGGTTCCATTATGTCCAACAAAATTGCGGTTTTTGTTCCCTGCGAACATAAAAAGCCGGATTATAACGAGCGGATTGACTTAATTGAAAAGTCCAGAAATCTGGCCCGTAAACTAAAGTACATTTTAGGCATTTCCTTTCGGATCGGTATCGGTTCCGTAAGAACCTTAAAGGAATCCATGGAGTCCTATAACGAAGCATTAAAAGCTTTGGTTAATACAACCGGAAGTGTGGCCCATGCGGATGATTTGACTATCCGGGGCAATTATGAGGAAGGGTATCCGGCCGATGCTGAAAAGTACATATTAGACAGCTTAAAAGAAGGAAATACGGCAGACTGCATCCGGCAGGCCAATCTGTTTTTTGACTGGATGGAGGAAAATTACCATGAAGATAATTCCAATGTTAAGTTAAAAGTTTTGGAACTGGTACTTTTTGCGGAGCATGAAGCCTTTTTAAGCGGCGGACCAATTAACCTTTTTAACGGACGGGCAGATTATCTGGCGGATGTTACGGGGATGAAAGATTATTCCGGTTTAAAACAATGGTTCATAACAAAGCTTACGCTGGCCTGTCATAATATAATAATAAAAAAAGAAGAAAACTCTAACAGTTTGCTAAAAAAAGCCAAGGATTATATTTTGCAGAATTACAAAAAAGATATTTCACTGGATGATATATCCAGGGAATTGGATATCAGTCCCTATTATTTCAGTAAAATGTTTAAGGATTTATCCGGTATGAATTTCATCGAGTATCTTACGGATTTTCGTATTGAAAAAGCCAAAAGGCTGCTTCAGGAAAATGAAAGAAGTATGAAGGAAATCTGCTGGGAGGTTGGTTACAGCGACCCCAATTATTTCAGCCGGATTTTTAAAAAAGTTACCGGCAAAACACCTACCGAATATAAGGAAGGAAAAATGTATGGCAGTTAAAACACGTAAAAAAAGAATATCCATACAAAGAATCATTGTATTTATTTTGTTTCTTCTTATGCTTGGTACATGGGCCCCAGGCTGCAGCAAAAAAAGTGGAGAACCGGTATTAAAACAGCAGGAAGAAAAAGATACCATTAAAATCGGAATGACCTTTGACTCTTTTATCCTGGAGAGATGGCAGAGGGACAGGGACGTATTTGTGGCTAAATCCAAGGAACTGGGAGCAGAGGTCAACGTGCAGAACGCCAATGGGGATTTAAAGGAACAGATTACCCAAATCGAATATTTTATAAATAAAAAAGTGGATGTAATTGTTATAATAGCAATTGATTCCGGAGAAGTCTCCCAGGCCGTGGCCAAGGCAAAAAAAGCCGGTATAAAAGTAATAGCCTATGACAGGCTTATATTAAATGCGGGGGTGGATCTTTATATTTCCTTTGATAATGAAAAAGTGGGTGCTTTTATGGCGGAATATTTGAAAAAGAGCCTGCCTGCCGACGGGAAAATTCTGATGCTGTGCGGTCCCCTGACGGATAATAATGTTTCCCTGGTAATGGAGGGATTCCAAAAAGGAATAGAAGGTACAAACTTGTCCGTAATCGGAACGGAACATGCGGCAGGGTGGCATGCGGAAACCGCATTTGCGTTTACCAATGAGTATCTGATGCTCCAGAGTAAATTTGACGGGATTATGTGCGGAAATGATAATCTGGCGGGACAGGCAGTCAAGGCCCTGGCGGAGAGAAGACTGGCAGGACAGATTTATGTGGTGGGACAGGATGCCGACCTGGACGCCTGCCAGAGAATTGTGGAAGGCACCCAGAGCATGACGGTCTACAAGCCGGTAGAGAAATTAGCCAGTCTGGCCGCGGAATATGCGGCTGCCATGGCTAAAGGAGAACGTCTGGAAACAAAGGATACTTTCTTTGACGGTACAAAGGATGTTCCTTATGTGAAACTGGAACCGATTGCAGTAACGAAGGATAATATGGATGAAGTAATAGTGGGGGATTATCATTTGGAAGAAGATGTTTATCTTAATATTCCGAAAGAAAAATGATTGAATTTCTGTCTGCTGCGTTGGCATCAGTCAACGCAGCAGATACTAGAGCATTTTTCAGCCACACTCTAGAGCGTGTTTGAAAAATNNATTTTTCAAACACACTCTAGCACAAAGATAAAATTTGTCCGGTAAAAAATTTACAGATAATAGAAAAATAATGCTATACCTTCTGTGTTATAGTCAGCTTGTATACAAAAACATGCCTGCGGGCATGAAAAACAGGAGGTATTTTAATGAAAAAGAAATTGTTCCATATTGTGCTGGCCGTTGTTTTAGCGTTATCCCTGCTGGCCGGCTGCAGTCCTCAATCAAAGGATACAGGTGTACCTGCCGATACCGGGGCAGATACTGAAGAGGCGGCAGAAACAGGCGGAAATAATGAAGCGGGAGGAGAGGCAGCAGCGCAAAAAGGATTAATCGGCGTGTCCATGCCGACAAAGGATTTACAGCGCTGGAACCAGGACGGTGATAATATGCAGAAACAGTTGACGGAAGCAGGATATGAGGTTGATTTGCAGTATGCGGGCAATGAAATTGCAACCCAGGTTTCCCAGATTGAGAATATGATTGCCAATGGCTGCAAACTGCTGGTTATCGCCTCCATTGACGGTGATTCTTTAGGCACCGTACTGGTCCAGGCCAAAGATGCAAAAGTCCCGGTTATAGCTTATGACCGACTGATTATGAATTCCGACGCGGTTACCTATTATGCAACTTTTGATAACTATATGGTCGGTACAAAACAAGGGGAATATATTAGGGATTCCCTTGACTTAGATAATGCGGAAGGCCCGTTTAATATTGAAATTTTCACCGGAGACCCCGGAGATAATAATGCAAAATTCTTCTACGGCGGTGCCATGGACGTGTTAAACCCTTATATCGAATCCGGAAAATTAATGGTAAAATCCGGACAAAAGGATTTTGAAACCGTTGCAACCGCCAACTGGTCTTCTGAAAATGCCCAGAACCGGATGGATGCTATTATTGCTTCCAATTACGGAGACGGAACGAAATTAGATGCCGTTCTCTGCTCCAATGACTCCACCGCACTTGGAGTTACCAATGCCCTGGTGGCTTCTTACACGGGACCGTATCCGATTATTACCGGCCAGGACTGTGATATTGCCAATGTTAAAAACATGATTGCCGGGAAGCAGGCCATGTCAATTTTTAAAGATACCCGTGATCTTGCCGTCCAGACCGTTAAAATGGTAGATGCCATAATGCAGGGCGGTGAAGCACCCATTAACGATACCAAGTCCTATGATAACGGAACGGGCATTATTCCTACCTATCTTTGCGAACCGGTATTTGCGGATGCAAACAATTATAAGGAGCTGTTAATCGACTCCGGATATTATAAAGAATCCGATTTGCAATAAACCGGAACACACTCTAATCGGGCGTATGTTGGGAGGGAATCAATTGAATCGAATACTGCTGGAAATGAAAAATATAACAAAAACCTTTCCCGGTGTAAAAGTATTAGATAACGTAAATCTAAAAGTCAAAGAGGGGGAAATTCATGCTCTGGTAGGTGAAAACGGTGCCGGCAAGTCCACCCTTATGAATGTTTTAAGCGGAATATATCCTTATGGAACTTATGAGGGAGATATTATTTTTGACGGAGAAATATGCAGGTTTTCAGATATTAAGAGCAGTGAGGAAAAGGGGATTATCATTATCCACCAGGAGCTGGCTTTAATACCTTATATGACCATCGGGGAAAATCTGTTTCTTGGCAATGAAAGGGGAAGGAAGACGGCAATTAACTGGAATGAGACTTACAAAAAGGCGGATGAGCTGCTTCGTACCGTGGGATTGAAAGAATCCTCCCGTACCCTGATAAAAGATATTTCGGTAGGCAGGCAGCAGCTGGTGGAAATAGCAAAAGCCCTTGCCAAAAAAGCAAAGCTTTTAATTCTGGATGAACCTACCGCCTCCTTAAATGAATCCGACTCAAAGGCTTTGCTGGAGCTGCTCCTGGAATTTAAGAACAAAGGCATGACTTCCATTCTCATATCCCATAAATTAAACGAAATTTCCTATGTCGCAGATAAAATAACGGTTATCCGTGACGGTTCCACCATAGAAACCCTGGATAAAAGGAAAGAGGATATCAGTGAAGTAAGAATCATAAAAGGTATGGTGGGCCGGGAGCTGTCGGACCGTTTCCCGGAAAGAAAAGAGAAACATATCGGGGATGTTAAAATGGAAGCATCGGATTGGACGGTTTATCACCCTTTATACACGGAGCGCAAGGTCGTGGATAAGGTATCTGTAAATGTAAGGAGCGGAGAAGTCGTAGGTATATCGGGACTGATGGGTTCCGGCAGAACCGAACTGGTCATGAGCATTTTTGGAAAAAGCTATGGTACCAATATTTCAGGAATCTTAAAAATCAACGGGGAAACCGCCAGGCTGAACACAGTTAAGGACGCCATACGAAAAAAGCTTGCCTATGTTACGGAAGACAGGAAAGGAAACGGATTAATTTTAAGCAACCCCATAAAAATAAATACAACATTGGCAAATCTCAGGGCAGTGAGTAAGCATTTTATCATTGACAAGGATAAGGAAATTTCAGTGGCAAACCAATACAGGCGCAAGCTGAATATAAAGTGTACTACGGTGGAGCAAAACGTAGGAAATTTAAGCGGGGGAAATCAGCAGAAAGTTTTACTGAGTAAATGGATGTTTGCCGATCCGGATATTTTAATACTTGATGAACCTACCAGAGGTATAGACGTCGGTGCGAAATATGAGATTTACTGTATCATTAACAGCCTGGCAGCCGAAGGCAAATCCGTTATACTGATATCCTCCGAACTGCCCGAAGTCCTGGGCATGTGTGATAGGATTTACGTTATGAATGAAGGCAGAATAGCAGGGGAATTAAGCAGTGAGGAAGCTTCCCAGGAGCTGATTATGACTTATATTTTAAAATCAGGTAAAGGAGAGTAAAGTGTGAAGAAAAAAATATCTTCACACCTTATTATTTGTGATGCCGCAGAAGCGGCATCCTGTTTGTAAGGTTGAAAGAAAATAAAGTATGAAGAAAGGATGCCACTAACAGATTCTTTCAACCTGTGAAACTTGTTTCACATTTTATTTTGTGGCAGTATCGCAAGACTGCTTGCGATATGCAATGGGTAAAGAATGGAAAATGCAAAAAATATAATAAGGAAATATACAATGGTCCTGGTCCTGCTGCTGGTTACTCTCTTTTTTGCTTCGGTAACCGACGGGAAAATGCTGCTGCCGCAGAATGTGAATAATTTAATTGCACAGAATGCTTATGTGTTTATCCTGGCGGCAGGTATGTTATTGTGTATATTAACCGGAGGTAATATCGACCTTTCCGTAGGCTCCGTAGTTTGTTTTGTGGGAGCCGTAGGCGGTACCTTAATGGTAAAAAGCGGCTGGAATATATTCGTATGTATCCTGGTTATGCTTTTGGCAGGGGCCATGATTGGTGCCTGGCAAGGTTTCTGGATTGCCTATGTAAGAATTCCGCCCTTTATTGTAACTTTAGCCGGCATGTTTGTATTCAGAGGACTGTCCAATGTAGTATTGCAGGGAATGACGGTGGCGCCCATGCCCGATAAGTATCTGAATTTATTTAACAGTTATATACCGGATATCTTAGGGGGCAGCAATGATTTTAACCTGACCTGTATGGTTCTGGGAGCGGCAGGATGCCTCATTTACATAGCTATTATTATAAAAAACCGCAGGAATAAAGCCAAAAACGGATATGAAACGGAGAAGCTGTCCGGTGTAATTATAAAAGGGGCCGTCATCTGCACGGCAATCCTGGCATTTACTTTCCGCCTTGCCCAGTATAAAGGGATTCCTACGGTATTAATCTGGGTTGGTGCCATTATAGCAATCTATGCCTATATAACTTCAAAAACCACCGTGGGCCGTTACTTTTATGCCGTAGGCGGCAATGAAAAGGCAACGAAGCTGTCCGGTATCAATACCAATAAAGTATATTTTATTGCCTATTTTAATATGGCGTTCCTGGCGGCCGTTGCTGGCATGGTGACCATTGCCCGCTTAAACTCTTCCAATCCCACGGCCGGTACCAACTATGAAATGGATGCAATCGGTTCCTGTTTTATCGGCGGTGCATCTGCTTACGGCGGAATCGGAACTATACCCGGCGTCGTAGTAGGTGCCATCTTAATGGGTGTAATTAACTTAGGCATGAGTATCATGGGAGTGGACGCTAATTATCAAAGAGTCGTAAAAGGCCTTGTATTGCTGGCAGCAGTTATATTTGACGTAGTATCCAAAAGGGAAAGAAACAAATAGTAATAGTCAGCGGTTATAAAACTTAAGGTAATGCTTTCCCCAGTTACACATACTTTCTAAAACAGGAATAATACTTTTTCCGAAATCAGATAAGGAATATTCCACTTTCGGAGGTATGACCGGATAAACCACACGGGTAATCAGACCGTCCTTTTCTAATTCCCTCAGCTGCTGAGTCAGCATTTTAGGAGTGGCCTGGGGGATTACTTTGCTTATTTCATTAAAACGCAAGGTTTGGTCAACCAGATGCCATAGAATAATCGACTTATATTTGCCGCCGATTAAATCCAGGGTTGCTTCAATGGGACAGTTATATTTACCCGCTTTTCCGCCCGTACCGGAAGGTTTATCTCCCCGGGCGGTTTTTCCAAAAGAGGACACCTGTCCGGAACCGGCCTTTTCATTTAATAGTTTACTCTTATTTGGATTCATTATAAATTCTCGCATACCGCAGTTTTTCCGTATTGCGGTATTGCCACTAAAACATGCGGAAGAATTTACGTGGCGTTCCTTTCTTAATAATATTTTCTTCCGGTTTTATAGTCCTTCTATGGTATCTTTTCAGATACTATGTTACAAAAAAGTAAATACTTGCAAATCATATCTATAATGATAAAATCATAACATAACTATAATAGTAAATACAAGGAGATTTTACCCGGCAGCCGGATTAGTATGCCCGGAGCCATTGGAATGATTTTAAAATTATATAGGAAAGGAAGTAGAAAGGATGGACTTTATTGATATTGCAAAGACGAGATATTCATGCAGGAAATACCTGGATAAGAAGGTAGAAAAGGAAAAGCTGGATAAAATTCTGGAAGCGGCCCATGTTGCGCCTACCGCGGCTAACTGCCAGCCCCAGAAGCTGATTGTTGTGCAGGAAAAAGAAGGACTTGAAAAAATAAATAAAGCAGCCCGTACATACGGCGCCCCTTTAGTCATCCTGGTCTGCGGCGATGTTGACAGGGTCTGGACCAGGCCTTATGACGGGAAAAAACATCACGATATTGATACGAGTATTGTAACGGACCATATGATGCTGCAGGCTACCGAATTAGGTCTGGGAACAGTCTGGGTCTGCTATTTTGATCCGGAAATAATCAGGACGGAATTTCATTTGCCAGATAATCTGGAACCGGTCAGTATATTAGTGATTGGTTATCCGGACGGGGAACCCCAGGACCCTGACAGGCACGGCATGACAAGGCTGTCTTTGGATTCCATTGTATCATACGAGACCTTATAGGACGGACGGGGAAAGTACAGGAAGGATAAATAATTCCGGGAGGAAGGGCGGTTTATGGGCGTAGTTGTCCGATTTTGCAGGAAAGAACCCCTATGACACGAATAAACTCCCCGGGTTTATTTATCCTTTCTGCGTTTTTCATATAATCGGCTGGAGAAAATAAAATGAGATAGGAAACGGCAGGTGCCCGCAGGAACTTAATTTTTTGCCTGTATGGCGCCGTTATTATATATAACAAATATAAATCAAATACGGTGGTGCTTTTTTATTCTTAATTGTTTATTCGTGTTTGTTTATTCCAGGTAGATAAATATTTTTATCCTGGATGTAAAAAATTGTTGTTTTATATCTAAAAAGATGTTAAAATAAGGTAAAAGGGAAACGAAAAGAATAGTTAAATAAATAATTTTGTTAATCTGAAGGTATACAAAAAATATATGTTAGTTTTTAAGCGGTTTAACGTTAAACTATTTATTCCACAGCTTGCTACCTACTCATAGCTGGAATGAGTAATAACCGGAATTCTGATTTATTTACGGAACCCATATCCCAGTATACCTGTGGTGCATATTTTTGCAGCGGTCTGACAAAGGGTTAGTATATTGACCGGATGCTCCAATTTGTGGGAGGAAGGGAGCGATTTTGGACGCGTATTGGTGCCGTTATCCCAAATGCAGCCCAGTATACCGCAAAGTGGGGCGTTCAGAACGGCGTATAATTTTCAAACACGCTCTGGTAAATAATCTTAATTTTAATAAATTCAGAGAGGGGGGATTTAAAAAATTAATTCAGGAGTATAAAAAATTAGCACCATGAAACCAAGAAATTAAAAAAATCAAGGAAGGGGTAAATCATGAAAAAGAGTTTGAAGAGTTTTACACATGTACTGCTGGCAGCAGCCATTATAATAACTCAGATTTTAGCATCAAGGCCCACTGCATATGCGGCAGATACTTCTAATCTGGCCCTTGGAAAGACGGTTACAGCCAGCAGTTATACGCAGGTTTACGCAGCGGAAAATGTCAACGACGGAAATAGAAACACATACTGGGAAGGGGCGGTAAATTCCTATCCCAATATTTTAACCGCCGATCTTGGAAGTGTACAATCCGTCTATAAGGTAGTGCTTAAACTGAACGCCTCCTGGGAGGCAAGAACACAGACTTTGTCGGTACTTACCAGTACGGACAATATTACTTACAATACCGGTAAAGCACCAGATACTTATTCTTTTAATCCTTCAAGCGGTAATACGGTAACCATTACTTTTCCGGAAACCGATGCCAGGTACGTAAGGCTTAATTTTACGGCAAACAGCAAAGCTACAGGCGGACAGGCTGCCGAATTTGAAGTATACGGTACTGCCGCATCCGGTATGCCCGACCTGATAGTTACGGATATATCCTGGGAGCCGGCAAATCCCGGGGCAGGTAACAGGGTCACTTTCAGTGCCACCATTAAAAACCAGGGCACGAAGGCAACTGCAGCCGGAGTCATAAATGGGGTGAGTTTCTTAGTGGACGGCACCCAGGTCAGCTGGTCCGATAATAATACCAGTTCCATTGCACCGGGGAGCTCCGTAACCGTGACAGCCAACGGCGGACCGGCAGGTTCCGCCTGGACGGCGGCTCCGGGCAGCCATACCGTTACGGCCTGGGTGGATGATGTAAACCGGATAGCCGAAACCGATGAAACCAACAATCAGTTTACAAAGACAATTAGCATCGGAGGAATCACAGGACAACCGGATTTAATTGTAACGGATATTTCAACTTCTCCTGCTTCTCCGTTAACAGGGAATCCGGTTACTTTCAGTGCGGTTGTTAAGAACCAGGGTACGGGAGCAACACCTGGAGGGACTATTATCGGCGTGAGTTTCTTTGTTGACGGCGTCCAGGTAAGCTGGTCGGACAATACCGTTTCTTCCCTGGCAGCGGGCGAATCGGTAACCGTAACTGCGAACGGAGGGCCCGGCGGAACGGCCGTATGGAACGCTACCACAGGAAATCATAATGTTATGGCCTGGGTGGATGATGTGAACCGGATATCGGAATCCGATGAAAACAACAACCAGTATACGGAAAGTCTGGTCGTCACCACCGGTCCCATGCCCGATTTGGTAGTAACCGGTTTGACCTATTCTCCTGCTGCTCCTCAGGCGGGAGATACGGTAAACTTTACCGCTACCGTTAAGAATCAGGGAACCGCGGCGGGAGCTCCCGGAATAGTTACCTTTGCGGTTGACGGAACGAAAGTTTCGGAAACCGTTAATCATACTGCCCCTCTGGCAGCCGGTGCTACCGCTGTGGTTTCGGGAACATGGAATAATGCCGTGACCGGAAGCCATACGGTAACGGCAACCGTTGACAGTGCCAATACCACTTTGGAGGGGAATGAGACCAACAATACCTACAGTGTAAGTTTGACGGTAAATCCAAAACCTGGAATCGATTTTATTATAACCGGCATAAGCTGGACACCATCCTATGTTACCGCAGGGGATAAGGTTACCTTCAGCGCTTCGGTAAAGAATCAGGGAACGGTAGCCGGAGCAGCGGGAATCGTTTCCTTTCAGGTAGACGGTGCTCATGCGGCCGTATCGGCGAACAGTACAACACCCATAGCGCCGGGTGATTCATTGCTTATCACTGCAAACGGTACCTGGACAGCCGCAGGCGGAGCACATACCGTAAGCGCAGATGCCGACAGCACTAATCTGACGGCTGAAACTGATGAAACCAATAATTCTTACAATACAAACATAACGGTAGGCAGCGGCGGCCGGGGCGCAGCCATGCCTTATACCAGATATGAATCAGAAGAAACATCTATCGGCGGCGGAGCCATTTTGAGGGAAGCTCCTGATTTTAACTATGCCCTCACAGCTTCCGAAGCATCTAACCAGAAGTATGTGGCACTTCCGGTCAATGGTTCCTATGTGGAATGGACCATCAGCCAGGGCGGGGCAGGTGTCAATATGCGCTTTACCATGCCTGACTCGGCCGATGGAATGGGACTTAACGGCTCCCTGGATTGTTATGTAAACGGTGTGAAGGTTTCCACGATTCCATTGTCTTCCTACTGGTCCTGGCAGTATTTTATCGGAGACCAGCCACAGGATGCGCCAAACGGTGGCCAGGCTGCTTTCCGGTTTGATGAAGTTCACTGGAAGCTTCCCACACCTCTTAAGGCCGGAGATAAGTTAAGAATTCAGAAAACCAACGGGGACAGTATAGAATATGGTGTTGATTTCGTAGAAGTGGAACCGGTGCCGGCAGCAATCCCGCAGCCCTCCAATTCCCTTTCCGTGACGGCCTACGGCGCCACACCGGATGATGAAAGTGACGATCTGGAAGCTTTCAAGGCCTGTGTCAACGCCGCGGCAGCCTCCGGAAAAACAGTATATATTCCTGCGGGAAAATTTAATTTGGGTGATATGTGGACCATTAACGCTCACAACATCACAATCACCGGTGCGGGAATATGGCATACCAACCTGCAGTTTACCTCACCTAATGCGGCCAGCGGAGGCATATCCTTCCGGATCACCGGAACGGTGGATTTCGGCAACGTATACATAAATTCCATGCTCCGGTCCCGTTATGGCCAGCAGGCAATCTATAAGTGCTTTATGGATAATTTCGGTACCAATTCCAGAATCCATGATTTCTGGGAAGAACACTTTGAATGCGGCTTCTGGGTAGGGGATTATGCCCATACACCGGTTGTGGTAGCAGACAATCTGATGATTGAAAACGGACGTATCAGAAATAATCTGGCCGACGGCGTTAATTTCTGCCAGGGTACTAAGAATTCCACGGTGCGCAACTGCAGCGTAAGGAATAATGGGGATGACGGGCTGGCCATGTGGCCGGACAGCACGATGGGGGCACCTATGGAAGTGAACAATTCATTTTTGTACAACACCATAGAAAACAACTGGCGTGCCGCAGCCATTGCCATTTTCGGAGGTTCCGGACATAAAGCCCAGTACAATTATATCAAGGACTGCTTTATGGGTTCCGGCATCCGGTTGAACACGGTATTCCCGGGATACCACTTTGAAAACAATACGGGAATAATCTTCTCCGACACAACCATAATCAACTCAGGCACCAGCAAGGACTGTTATAACGGGGAACGCGGCGCTATTGACCTGGAAGCCTCCAATACATCCATAAAAAATATAACTTTTGAAAATATTGACATTATCAATTCCCAGAGGGATGCAATACAAATCGGCTACGGCGGAGGCTTTGAAGGCATTGTATTCCGGAACATTAATATTGACGGAACCGGCAAGGATGCCATTACAACCTCAAGGTTCTCAACGCCACATCTGGGCGAAGCGATATTTGTTTATACAGGTAATGGGTCGGCAACATTTATCAATCTTACCACAAGCAATATAGAAGCACCGGAGAAATATCTGATTATGAACGGTTTTAATATTATATTCCAGTAATATAGGTGTCATAAAATAATAATACCTACGGGAATTATAAATAAGGATGTGGTGCCGGGGTTCCTAACGACAAATTCAGAAACCCGCATAGAATAACGGTATTTGGAATCAGGCAGACGAGTATTACAAGACAAAAGCACTTGGCTTCCGGGGCAAGTGCTTTTGTTAAGCGGAAGCAGCCTTTCTTCCGGAATTATTTTTCTTTCTTTGATTTTCTGTAATATAAAATAAATTTTGAACAGATTTAATTGTGCAGGAATATAATGGGAAGATAAATCGTTTTTTATGTTCAGCAGGAGGTTGGAGCATGCAACCTTATTTAGGATGGAAACAGCAATGCAGAGAAGTACCTATCGTATTTCCTCCACAACACCAGAACCGAAGGCCAGGGTATGAGTATTTAATGAATCCCCGGCCGATTTCGGATAATCCTTCTTATATAGGCAGTGGGAGGCTGAAGAACAAGACCGCCATCGTGACTGGAGGCGACAGCGGTATTGGCCGGGCGGTTGCAATCGCTTTTGCCAAGGAAGGCGCGGATTTGGTCATCCCTTATTTAGATGAACACCGGGATGCGGACGAAACGAAGCACATGATTCATCAGTTGGGCCGCAGGTGCGAAACTCTTGCGGTGGATTTAAGAGAAGAAGGAGCTTGCGCTTATGTGGTGGAGATTACTCTAAAAACTTTTGGTAAGCTTGATATCCTGGTTAATAATCACGGAGTTCAATATCACCAGAACAGCATTTTGGACATAAGCCGGGAGCAGTTGCTGGACACGTTTCATACCAATATCATTTCCTTCTTTGAGATGATAAAAGCAGCCCTGCCTCATCTTTGCCCCGGAAGCTCCATCATAAATACGACCTCAGATACCGCTTTCTCGGGCATGGCGAATATGATCGACTACACCGCTACGAAGGGGGCCATTGTCTCTTTAACCCGTTCTCTGTCTCTCTCTCTGGCCAAGCAGAAAATCCGGGTAAACGCCGTAGCTCCCGGGCCTACTTGGACACCTTTGATTCCATCGGCGTTTACTGCGGAGGAAACGGCTATATTTGGCACCGACGTACCGCTGGGAAGGCCGGGACAGCCTTTCGAACTGGCACCGACCTATGTTCTGCTGGCCTCAGACGATGCTTCTGCTATCTCGGGTCAAGTCGTGTTCGTTAACGTGGGCTCAATTGTAAATTGAGTGTTGTATAAGAAGGAGAAAGGAATTATTTTCCTGACAATTTTTGTCCTGTTTGATATAATTTCCCCTTGTAATATTAAATTACAGGTAGTAATATTATTTGTAAATCACGAAAGAAGGACTTTATTATGCAATGGGATATCTTAATAGGCCCGGTAATTGGAGCTGCTATTGGTTATGCTACGAATAAAATAGCCGTGGAAATGTTATTTCGTCCGTTAAATCCGGTTTATATAGGCAAATTCCGTATTCCGTTTACACCCGGAATCATACCGAAAGGAAAAGCGAGATTTGCAAAGGCAATTGGTAAAGTGGTTGGCAATCATCTTTTAAACCCTGAGAATATCAAGGAAACCCTGCTGTCTCCTGATAAGGAAGCTGAAATCGGGAAACAGCTGGATGTACTTTTTCATAATCTGGCAAATGACAATACGGTTCTGGAATCCAGAGTATATAATTTAATTGGCGGACAAGCCCAGTCACGGATGGAAGCTGTAATTGTACAGGAACTTACTCAGAAGATAAGCAAGGAACTTAGCACAATGGATTTAGGCCGGACTGCGGCCGCCGAAGTAAAGGAAGCCGTACTGGATAAAGTACAGGGCACGATGTTCGGCATGTTTATAAAGCCTGGTGTTTTAGCACCCATAGAGGAAGAAATAAAGGACCGTATAAATCAGTATGTAGCAGAACATGGCGAAGAAAAAATAAACAGTATAATTCAGGAGGAATATAATAATCTGAACCGGCAGACCATATCCTCTTTATTTAGCCATATTAATACCGATGAACTGAAGCAGGCAGTATTAAATATTTATCATACTCTGGTCATTCATTATTCGGAGAATTTGTTATCTGCTTTGAATTTTTCAAGAATAGCGGAAGAGAAAGTAAATGCAATGGAAACGAAAGAGGTGGAGGAGCTTATTCTTTCCATTATGAAAAGGGAATTGGGTGCGGTAGTTAACTTAGGAGCCATTATAGGATTTGTTTTAGGACTTATAAATCTGCTGTTCTAGAGTGTGTTTGAAAAANNGGGTGCGTAGTGGTGCTACGCTCCCAAAATTGAGACGCAGTATACCGCAAATTGGGGCATTCAGAACGGTGCATTGATTTATCAAACACGCTCTAATATAAACAGAACAAAAAGGTATAAAAATCATATAATATTCCATAAATAAAACGGAGTCAGTGATATTTATGAACCGTACGAAAATAATATTTATAGGAGCTTTGATGGCTGCGGTTGCAACCGTATTCCAGTCGATACCGGCTTTATTATCGGAGTCCTTTGCATTGCTGACAACGCTCAGTGCAATCCCCGTATATCTGGCAGCCAGGACAAATCCCGCCGCAGGAGCATTATCCTATTTTACAACAGCTGTTCTCGTCTTATTTGTCAGTAGCCATGAGGCATTGTTTTTTTTATTTACAAATGGTGTGGTAGGGGTTTCACTGGGAATCTGCTGCTACCTGAAACAAAAAAAGATTAACACCTTAGTAATCTGTGCTTTTGTTTTGACAATTGCTTTATGTATTATAAATTACGGAATCGGTTATCCGGTTCTGGGTGTTCCCGTTCCGGGGGTTATTATTGTACAGTTACTGATTTTATTTCTGTTTTCACTCATTTATAATTATATATTTTTAGCATTTGCAGATTTTGTTTATAAAAAGATTAAGGATTCCGGCATTACCGATATTGGCTCCTCTGAATAAATCAATTGTTCTATACCTGCCAATACCGTATATCCGGAGCCTGTTTTGCTAACCGCTCTATCCGGCACGGCAAGCGTATAAATTCCCTTATGCGTTTGCCGTGTTCCGTTCCAGGCAGGGTGCCGGAACAAATAGTTTGCCGGGGCAGCCGGCTTAAACAAAGCCAATATGCCTGAGTCCGGGACAAGTCTATAATATAAACTTATCAGAAGTTGTTTCTCAAACTTCTGATAAAAGGCGGTGTTTTTACCGCCGTGCATCCGATTATAGGAACATGATTTTTGTTCCTATAATATAATCCATTTACTAATATTTACGTATTACCTATAATAAAAATATTGAAACCCGTCAAACAAAGTTTAACAATTACAGGAGGTTTTAGGCATGAATGAGCCCTTACGTATTTTAATAATGAATAACAGTATATTCAGCGTAAATGAATATTATAAAAAGCAGATTCTGGACATCGTACCGGATGCCGGGCTGATGATTGCAGAAGCAAAGGATACGACAAAAGAATTAATACAAAGCGCAGATATTATATATGGATGGCCTGATACGGAGTATTTAATAGAGGCTGACAAACTGAAATGGCTTCATCTTCCCAGTGCCGGCGCAGACGGTTATACCGACAAAGCAATCTATTATAGAAAGGACATAAAATTAACCAACTCAAGCGGTGTATTCGGACTTCCGATTGCGGAGCATATTTTTGCCATGATATTATCCTATAATCGCAATCTTTGGGAGTATGCCTATAATAAACGGGAGAAGAAATGGAGCCGTTCTTCCGGCGCAAGAGACTTCTGCGGTTCTACCGTCGGCATTCTCGGGCTGGGGGATATCGGTAACGAAGTGGCCAAAAGAGCCAAGGCCTGGGGGGCAAATGTCCTGGCGGTAAAACGGACCATAACAAAGGCCCCGGAATATGTGGATAAACTGTACAGCCTTGACGATATGGATGAAGTCCTAAAGCAATCCGATTATATCGTATTGGCACTTCCTGATACGCCCAAGACAAAAGGTATTATATCAATGGAGAAGTTAAAACAGATGAAGCCGCATGCTTTTTTAGTCAATATCGGAAGAGGCACCCTGATTAATCAGGATGCGCTGATTACGGCCTTGAAGGAGAACTGGATTGGGGGAGCCGGCCTTGATGTAACCACACCGGAGCCTTTGCCCGAAGAGAGTCCTTTATGGGAGCTTCCTAACGTAATCCTGACACCCCATACCTCAGGCCTTTCCCCAAGCAATATTAACAGAAGATTTGAAATATTTAACCGCAACCTGAAACTTTTTCTGGAAAATAAGCCATTGGAAAACATGGTGGATTTCACGGAAGGATATTGATTTTTTTATACCTGATTTTTTAAAATCGGCAGCATTTCGGATTATAATTTTGTGGTTTATAATTATAGAAAGGAGAGCGTATATATGGAATTTTCAGAGGTGGTATTTTCAAGAAGATCGATTCGTCAATACAAAAAAGATTCCGTTCCGGATGAAGTATTAAAGCGGCTGTTTGAAGCCATGAGTGCGGCACCGTCCGGAAATAACCACCAGCCGTACAAATTTATCTTTATAAAGAAAGAGGAAGTGAGAAAAAAGATAGCTTCACAGGCCTGTCACCAGGATTTTCTTTTTGATGCACCGGTTCTGGTAGCGGCTTGCTGTGAAAAGGACAGAGCTTTCGATACTGCCATTGCCATGGAACATCTTATTCTGGCAGCAACAAACGAGGGTTTGGGCTCCTGTTTCATCGGCTGGTTTGAAGGAGACATGGTAAGAAAAATCCTTACTATTCCCGATGCCTATGAAATTCCTATTTTAGCTGCCATAGGATACGCCGATGAAAGCCCGGCGGCGAGGGAGAGAAAACCTTTGGAGGAATTGATATCCTTTGACCGGTTTTAACAGGAACTAACGATGGGGCCACAGAGTGTGTTTGAAAATTATGGCACCGTTTGAACGCTCCACTTTGCAGTATACGGCGTCGTGATTCTGGAAACATAGCCCCCTTACGCGGTATACTGGGCGGAGATTCTGGGAGCGTAGCACGCTACGCCCCCAGACCGCTTCTTGCTTCCCATAAAGTGGAGCATCCAGACCGGCCGCAAGTATTTTTCACACTTTACTTTACAAATACCATGGAACCGATATTTGCGGTTATTGTTTTAGACCATAACCATTCGTTGGTAGAACTGTCATCAAAGTAGAACATGGCTCCTTTACTTGGATCACTGCCCTTTAATGCTGCTTTAGCTGCTTTTACGGCAGAATCGGAAGCAGGTTTTTCGATATATCCGTTTTTAACCGGGGTAAACTGGTAATAGCCTCCGGCTACATGGTTAATGACCTTGTCAATTGTTGAGGGCCACTCTTTGCTTTGTACTCTGTTAACAACAACGGCGCCTACCCCTACCATGGCATTATAGGGTTCTCCGGTAGCTTCTGCCGTGATTAATCTTGCCAATAAATCCAATTCTTTATTCGTATAGGAAATCACTGCTTTTTCCTCTTCCGAAGCTTTTTTGGCTGTCGCAGAGACAGTACTTGCTTTTGCGGTTGCTTTGGAATCAGACTTTGCTGTGGATTTAGCCGCCGGCAGCAGAAGCTTCTGGCCGGTTTTCACCTTATTATTCCACTTATTGTTCGCCCTTCTTAAAGCGGCCAGGGTAACATTATTTTTCTTTGCTATGCCGTAAAGCGTATCACCCTTTTTGACCTTGTAGGTTTTTGCCTTTATATTTAACACCTGGCCGGGATAAATCCGATTGGATTTAAGGTTGTTGTTTGCCTTTATGGTACTTACAGGCGTGTTAAATAACAGGCTGATTTTATGAAGTGAGTCATTCTTAAGGATTGTGTAGTCTGCTGCCAAGGCAGAAGTGGAACAAAGGGGAATGGTTAACAGTAACAGTACACCAAGTACAAAAGCTCCGGTTTTTCTGAATCTGAACATAGGTACCTCCTTATGGTTGCTTGTCTAACTGGTAACATTTCCTATGCAGTCTATTCTATACCATGAATAAGGCCGGGTATATATAAAATTATTAGCAGTCAAGGAAGATATGTGAAAAATTTGGGCAAATCTGACTATTATAACAGCAGCAGGCCGCTGGAAAGTATGTGGTTGCAATATTCAGGAATAGTATGGTATGGAAAACAATTACAGGAACAAGGTTATATCCGGAAGCTGTCTTGCCCCTGGAATTATTTCCAGGCATGTGTTTATCCCTCCTATGGATACTCTTTGTTGACAAAAGAAACCCAATCCATTACAATACAGTTAACTAAATAAGAGTAAATTTAACTAAAAAATAAGTAACAGAGGGTAAAATGGAAAAAAAAGTAAAAATGGCAGATATTGCAGCAGCTTTAAATGTAAGCGTTGTTACCGTATCCAAAGCATTGTCAGGACAAAAGGGCGTAAGCGAAGAGGTACGTGAAAAAATTAAAGCTCTTGCGGAGCAGTTAGGGTACAGGCAGTCCGGTGGGACGGAAAACGGCCGGATAAACAAAAGCTATAATATTGGTATCATTGTTCCCGGCAGGTATTTTGGAAAATATGTATCCTTTTATTGGCAGCTGTATCAGGAAGTTGCTACAAAAGCCGTACAGACACAATGCTTTACCATGCTGGAGGTAATCAGTCCCGAAGATGAGAAAAATCTTCAGCTCCCGATGTTAATAAAGGAAAAAAAGGCAGATGGAATTATTTTTATGGGGCAGCCCATTTGCGGCTACATTCAGAAATTAACGAAAGAAGGGACAGTTCCTCTTGTCTGCCTTGATTTTTTTGACAGCGCCACGAGCAGCGATGCCGTCATATCCGACGGTTTTTATGGCACGTATATGCTCACAAACCATTTGTTCCGGGAAGGCCATACGGATATTGCGTATGTTGGCACCTTGCTTTATACGGGAAGTATAACCGACCGGTATTTCGGTTATTGCAAATCCATGATGGAGCATGGAAAGAACGTGCAGGAGGATTATGTTCTGAAAGACAGAGACTGGGAAACCGGAGATGTTGCGGGTTATAACATGGAACTTCCCGTTAAAATGCCCACTGCCTTTGTATGTAACAGTGATCTGACGGCCTGTACCTTAATTAAGAACTTAAGAAGCCGGGGATATCGTGTGCCGGATGACGTATCGGTAGTAGGGTTTGACAATTACCTGTATCCGGGATTATGCGATATCGGAATTACAACATACGATGTGAATGTAAAAGAAATGGCAGATGCAAGCATAAGAGCTCTGATTGATAAAATGAATCATAAAACACACAAACCCGGAATTAAAGTAGTGGAAGGCAGTATTGTTTACAAGAATAGCGTTGCCAACGGCCCCCTTTTATTCCGGAAAGATGGCGGATAACCCGGCTTTTCTGTATGCAAGAGGGGTGAGCCCGGTTTTCTGCCTGAATAAACGGATGAAATGATTGGTATTTTCAAAACTTACCATTCTTCCTATTTCATTAATCCGTTTATCGGAATGGATTAATGCTTCTTTTGCTGCGGCAATCCTTATATTATTCAGATATCGGATGGGTGAAACACCATAACAGGAAGTAAATTCGCGGCAAATCTGGTATCTGCTGACCTGATATTTCTGTTCCAGGCTGCCCAGGGTAAATTTATTGCCATAGTTTCTGTCAAAATTTTGTTTGATTTCCGTAATATAAACAGGCAGGAGGTTTTTCGGACCTTCTGTTTTTTCTTTTTCCATAGTGATTTCCAGAATAATATCCAATATGAATTTAGAATTAAGTAAATAATTTTCTTTATTATGGGATAAATGCTCATATAATTTCTCAATCCGGTAAGGCACAGGGGAGCCAACTGGAAACGTATGAAGGATATTCCTGCGGCTGCTGTAATTTAAGTAAAGGTAAGGCAGCGGGTTTCCCGACATAAAAAATATCTTGTAATGCCATGGTGACTGTTTAATTTCAATACGGTGCCATTTCCTGCAATCCAGGAAAACCATAGTTCCGGGAACTAAGGTATAACATAAATCTTTTGCGGTGAAAAAACCTGTACCGCTGTCCGTACATAATAAACAATAAGAGGTTAAACAGGACATTTCGTAGTAGTAGGGGAATAATGCTTTTATGCCGGCATAGGCCTGTATAAAAGGCAGATTTTTTTCTATATCCGCAGGTACGGATACCGGGACGGGCAGGAAATTATTTATGGAACCCGACTTTGACAAAGTAAAATTCGGGTGCAGGGCTTTTTTAAAATTTTCTTGAAATCCCATGTTATATAAGCTCCTTTTTCCCTCTCGTTATATATAAAATAGTATATCAGAATGATTCATTTGGCAATACAAAACCTAAATTATGAGTAAAAAAAATATAATATGATTAAAAAATTAAGCAGATAGTGATGTTGAAACAAAATAAAAAGAAAAAATACACAAAAAATGTCGTTATTATTATTGAAAAAGTAAAATGTGCATAAAAAATGCAAGAATAGAATATTAAAAGCAAGAAATGTAGATGACTAAAAATATAATTAAATATATAATTTAATTAAAGCGATTTTAGCTAATAATATAAGGGAGGAAAAAGATGAAATTAAAAAAAGTTTTAGCACTTAGCTTAGCAGCGGTACTGACATTTTCTTTGGCAGGATGTGGTTCCGGTGAAAAGGAAACGGATGCACCCGCAGAAGCAGCTGCCGGGAAGGAGGCAGGTACAAAAGGGACGGAAGATGGAGATTCATCCGCACTGAAAGGTACCACTATCCGCGTTTATACCCACAGCGGAAACCGTGTCCTTGGAGAAGAAAAGAAAGATAAGAACGGCAATACATATCGTGACGAGTCTTCTGCCTATTTAAAGCATCTGGCAGATAAGTTTACGGAAGAAACCGGAATTTTAGTGGAACTGAATGTGGTATCCAATGAAGAGGAATTAAGACCCTTATTCCAGGTAGAAGATGATTCTGTGGATGTATTTACGGCACCTAACTGGAGTCTGGAAGAATGGGCCCAATATACGGAAGTTTATTGTACGGTTACCGAAGGGCAGGAATTGTATGGGGAGTATGCTTTGGCTATGCCGAACAACGGAACCGATATTTTCAGTATCATGCCCGGAAGGGCTTATAACCAGGCGGTTGTATATAACGAAGAGGTAATTAAGGCGGCAGGGTATGAGGAAATACCCGCAACTTTAGAAGAATTCAATCAAATGTGCGAAGCGATTAAGGCAAACGGAATTACTCCCATATCCCTGCACAGGGTTGAGAATTGGCCTCTGGCAACGGTACAGGATTTTGCTGCCTATGTGGCCGGCAATGCCAATGTTTTTGCGGAATGTTTAAAAACGGAGAATCCGTTTGGTGAAGCTGCACCTTTTGGCAAAACCATTAAACTCTATACCCGGTGGAAAGCAAACGGTTATTTTGAACAGGAGGTTTACACGGATTTCGGTGTAGCTATGGACAGCGTGGCATATGGCAGGGCAGGTATGATGCTGTTCGGTTCCTGGGTGGTGCCTCAGATTCAGGGCCGTGTTCCCGAGGGCAAGGACCCCTCCGTCATTAAATTTGCCCCGGCACCTGACTTTGGTGCAGGCAGGTACGTTCTGGCCGCTCCTGCGGATAATTGGGCAATCAGTAAATTTTCTAAGAATAAAGAAGCGGCAAGGGCATTTATAGAATATATTTCAGAAGACGCCCAGTTTATAGCCGACAGCGGATTTATTGCAAATAAAGAGGGGGTGGAACCCGTTGTTCCCGAGCTGTACTCCATTATAGACGAAATGGTGGAGGCGGGGGAATGCAAAGTATTATTGTCAGCCCCCACAGATGAAAATACACTTGCAAACCAGGAAGTTTTAACAGAGGCAGGTTTATATGCCGATTATAAATATGTGGGATTATTGTTTGATGCCCTTGATATGGCAAGACCGGATGACTGGTCGGCATATGAAAAACAGGTTGAAGTACAAAACAAAGCATATGCAAAATATAAGGATGAACTCGGAATTGAATGGATGGACTAAAAGCAGCAGAAGGAGTACCGCAGGCCTGCCTGCGGTATGCAATGGGTGTAAACATGAAAAGAACAAAAAGCAGCAGACGGATTATCTTTGCATTTTTATTCATACCGGTGATTCATTTGCTCGTCTTCTCTTATATTCCTATTATAAGCAACGTATACTTAAGTTTCACCAACTTTAAAGGAGTCGGCGTACCCCAATGGATCGGTTTTAAAAACTATGAAAGGCTTTTCACGGACCCGCAGTATATCATGGTATTTAAGAACTGTCTCTGGTATATGTTAGTGGCAGTACCTCAATTGATTTTTGCATTTGTTCTGGCGGTTTTTGTAAACGGTAAATTCCGTGGACTGAATATTTTTAAAGGGGTACTGATTATCCCTTATTTATTGAACGGAGTTATTGTTTCAACCATTTTTATCATCTTTTTTAACAATTCCGGTACCTTAAACTTAATTCTGGATTTTATCGGATTAGGCAGATTACAGCAGCAGTGGCTGCAAAACCTGAAGCTGGTGAATCCCTCCATAGCATCCATCAGTATATGGAGATACTATGGCATGAATTTTATTATGTTCTTTGGGGCACTGCAGACTATACCGTCGGAGCTGTTTGAGGCAGCCGCGGTGGACGGATGTACAAAATGGCAGGAAATCCGCTATATTTCTATTCCGTCCATTAAGAATGTGTTATTTATTAATATTTTACTGAGTATTTCCGGTTCTATTCAGGTATTTGAAATACCTTATATCATGATGAACGGGGCAAATGGCACCGTGACACCGGTTATTCAGATCCAGCAGAGTGCCTTTGCGGAAAACAGGGTCGGATTTGCGGCATCCCTGTCCATTTTGGTATTTATTATTGTTGTTATAGCAGTAGGGTTACAGAGCCTGTTTAACAGAAAGGAGAAAATCCTTGATTAAAGAAAGTAAACTGTATAAAGTATTACGTTATATCTTTCTGGCAGCCGCCTGCATTTTTGTTATCGTTCCGATGATACCGCTTATTTTTATGGCGTTTAAGACAGGGGCGGAATATTCGTCAACGGATGTTCTGACTCCTCCTAAAAACTGGCTTAATATGTATAATTTTATTTATGCAGTCAGAGTAGGCGGTTTGGGAAAGGCATTGTTCAATACCGTTATTATACTTGGTATATCCCTCAGCCTTCAAATCCTGTTTACAACTATGGTATCCTATATATTGCACCGGTTTACGTTCAAGGGAAGAAAAGTAATCATGTCCCTGTTTACTTTAACCATGTTTATTCCGGTTGTTACCACCCAGACGGTAGTCTTTCAAATCATATACAAACTCCGTCTTGTTAATACGATGGCCGGTGTTATCCTGTTATATTCCGGAGTAGGCATAATCGGTATTTATATTATGTTTAACTTATTGGATTCCATATCCAGGGAACTGGACCAGTCCGCACTAATTGACGGTGCCGGCTATTTCACCATTTACCGCCGTATTATACTGCCCCTGTTAAAACCTGCCTGCACCACACTGCTTATATTGAACGGAATCGGATATTATAATGATTTCTATATACCCAATCTGTATCTAAGAAAGGATGTCCGGACCTTTACGGTGGCTTTGTACCAATTCTTTGGTAATATGTCCACACCTTTTGAGATTGTTTCCGCAGCCATATTATTGGGTATCATACCAATTGGTATTGTTTATATTTTCCTGCAGAAATATATTTATTACGGTCTGGCAGGAGCGATTAAATCATGATGGGAGAATCACTGTTATATAAAATTTTATCAGCAATACATATTATATTTTTCACGAGTTTATTAAATTTTCTGGTAGTTGTATTATCCGGTTCCTTATTATTATTGCCGGCAGCGGGAGCCGTTTTTCTGGTTGGAAAAGAGGTTATTTACAAGAGAATAAATATCAATGACAGCATTATAAAGACATATTTTAAGTATGTGAAACAATCTTTAAAATTGTTGAGATTCCTGCCCGTACATTTTATTTTGATTTTAAATACGGGGGGAATGATTGTTTCGGCAGGAAACAATAAACTGGCATATTCTGTTTTATGCCTGACCCTTCTCTCAATTATACTGGCCTTTGTGATGTACCTTGCAGGTTATTTTGTTTTTATAAGTGAAAAGGTAAATATTATTGAGGTCATATTTATTATGCTTTTGAAATTACAGTATTTTATACCTGTTTTTGCAGGCATTGTCCTGTGCGTATTCTTTTTCTCCGGAATCCTCCTGGCTGTTCTGGCCTTCTGCGGAGCAGCCTTAATCATAGCCTTTGAGGCGGTAATATTAATTCCCGTATCCCATTATAAAAAGCTGGCAGGAATTCCGGAGGGAAAATAAGGATTTCCTGACTTTTGGTATATCCATAATTATGGAAGACAAAGTATTTATTAAAGAAATATCAGATTCCCGCATATATTAAAATAACGATATATAAAGGATGATACACTTATGCCTGATGGAAAAGCGGAAAACCAATTAAATCTGGCACTGGATCTTACGGAACAGACCAGGGAGAGGACACTGGATTTAAACGTAGGTTATATACCGGAAGTAAATATGTGGGAACTGGTTGTAAAATATAGCGGGGATATCAACCGGATTGCGGAAGAACTGGATTTGATAGTCGTACCTCTCCAAAACGAATATGCGATTATAACAATCCGGGAGGATTTAATTGACAGGCTATCTGATTACCAGGAAATTGAATTTATTGAAAAACCAAAGAGGCTGTTTTATAACGTAGCACAAGGAAGGTCGGCTTCCTGTATTAACCCTCTCCAGACAGCTCAATATAACCTTTTTGGCAGAGGGGTGATTGTAGCCGTTATTGATTCGGGAATTGATTATTCCCATCCGGATTTCCGCAATGAAAACGGAACCACCAGAATCATTGATTTATGGGACCAGACCATACCGGGCAATCCGCCGGAAGGCTATGCCATAGGAACGCTCTATACGAGAGAGCAGATAAATGAAGCACTGGCAGTGACAGACCCGATTGAGCGGGCCGATATAGTTCCCAGTACCGACCTATCCGGACATGGAACCCATGTAGCCAGTATAGCAGCCGGCAACGGACGGGCCAGCAACGGCAGAAACAGAGGTGTAGCCTCTCAGAGTGAACTGCTGATAGTAAAATTAGGGCCTTCCGTAGGTGATTCCTTTCCAAGGACCACCCAGTTAATGCAGGGTATTGATTATTGCGTGAAAAGAGCAATTGAGCTGAATATGCCCCTGGCAGTCAATATCAGTTTCGGAAACAATTACGGTTCCCACAGCGGAAATTCTTTGCTGGAAAATTATATTAATGATATTGCAAACCGCTGGAGAATGAATATTGTAATCGGAACCGGAAACGAAGGTGCTGCGGGAAAGCACACAGGAGGGATTTTAAGCGGCGTTCCCGGCGCTCCAAGAGAAATTATAGAATTGGCGGTGGGGGCATATGAATTTACCTTTAACCTGCAAATCTGGAAGAACTTTTTTGACCGTTTTGAAATTATTATAACCTCCCCCGGCGGCATCCGGGTAGGGCCTATTCCCGAACGGCTGGGAACACAGCAATTCCGCATTGGCCCCACGGAAATCTTCCTGTACTACGGCGAGCCCCTTCCTTATAATATCCAGCAGGAAATATATTTAGAATTCATCCCTGTCACGGATTATATAGAATCGGGCATATGGACCATAGAATTAGTGCCTATCGATATTGTTGTGGGCAATTACGATATGTGGCTGCCCTCCGGCGGAATTCTGAATCCGGAGACGGAATTCTTAAGACCGACGGAACAGACTACACTTACCATTCCCTCAACCGCAGATCGGGCAATTACCGTAGGAGCTTATGATTCCTATAATGACAGCCTGGCTTTTTTCTCAGGAAGAGGATATCCAAGAGGAGGCACCTCTATAAAACCGGATTTGGTAGCACCGGGTGTCAATATTACGGCAGCAGCTCCCGGAGGCGGCTATACGGCCCGTTCCGGAACCTCCATGGCAACTCCCTTTGTAACAGGAAGTGTTGCCCTTATGATGGAATGGGGAATTGTAAACGGCAATGATCCATACCTTTATGGAGAGAAAATGAAAGCCTATCTGATTGCCGGCGCAAGGCATTTAAGCTTTGAAGCGGTTTATCCCAATCCTACCTTTGGATTTGGGGCGTTGTGTTTAAGAGATACGATGGCATTAACCCTGTAAGATATGAAAACATACCGGAACCGGGCTGATAAAAAATTATAAAAGGATGACGCCAACATTGANNTCAATGTTGGCGTCATCCTTTTTATTTTATTCAATAGGCGGAGAATCCCGCAAGCGGGATTCTTTCTTATCCAATAGGAAATTGTGTCCTATTGAATAAAAAAGCTCCGCGGGATGCACATGTCGCTTGAGAGGAATTATGCCGCAAAGCGGCCAAGCGTCAGCGCAGAGTTTGCTTGCAAACTCTTTCTTATAGAAATTGCCTCCTGCAAGATAAAACACTTCGCGGGATATGTATGACATGCATAACTCGTTTACTATCAAAGCAAATGCGGTAAGATTTTTATAGAAGAAAGACATTTTATTAAATTTTATTCGTTATAAATAGATGCTATTATTATAACGTAACGGTAGTATAAAGCGGCTTTTGAAAATTTAGACAGGGAGGAAAAGGATGAAAAAGAAAGTATTAAGTGTGGTATTAAGTTTTACATTAGCTGTTTCCTTATTGGCTGCGTGCGGCAATTCCGGCAGTAATGAAACAGGCCCGGCCGGGGACGGAAAAAATACGGATTCGGCGGCAGGTTCAGGGAATTTAAGCGGGGCATCGGATGAAAACAAGGAAATCGTATTCTGGAATATCGGTACGGAGAGTCCGGACAAAGACATACTGCAGTATGCGGTGGATAAATTCAATAAGAATACAACTTCCGGCTATACCATAAAAATGGTTCCGACACAAAATGATACCTACAAAGAAAAGCTTGTTATCGCAATGAGTTCAGGAGAATGCCCGGATATGTATACCTCGTGGTCGGGCGGCCCGATGAATGAATACATTGAATCCGGTTTTGCACAGCCGGTTGATGAGCTGTTTCAGGCAGCCGGACTTTCTGATAAAATTATGGACGCAGCAGTTTCGCAGGCTTCTTATAATGGGAAAATCTATGCGGTGCCGATTTTAAATGTTTCCATATCGGGTATTTTTTATAACAAGGAAATGTTTGAAAAATACGGATTGCAGGTTCCGGGAACGGTTTCCGAATTAGAGAATGTATGTGAAGTATTTATTCAAAACGGTATAACACCTTTTGCTTTGGCAAACGGGTCAAAATGGACCGGCTCCATGTATTTCATGAATTTGGCGGCCCGTAAAGGCGGTCTTGAATCTTTCCGGAAGGCAGTTGACGGAAGCGGAAGCTTTGAAGAGGAAAGTTTTATCTATGCAGGACAGAAGATTAGGGAGTGGGTTGACAAAGGTTATTTTCCGGAAGGTGTTAATTCATTAAGCGAAGACGACGGACAGGCGAAACAGCTGATGTATCAGGAAACTGCCGCCATGATGTGCATCGGCTCCTGGTATACGGGTACTTTCCTGTCGGACAGTGCCGACTTTTACAAAAAGATTGGCTGGTTCTCATTTCCCGCTGTGGACGGATCATCAGCAGATGCATCCATACAAATCGGAACAGTTGGCGATCAGTTTATTTCCTTTAATTGCACGGGTGATAAGTTAAAAGCGGCTTTTGAATTTGTCTCGCATTTTTCTGATGATGATGTGGTTCAGTTCATCGTTGATAAAGGTAAAATTCCGCCGGTTAAAAATGTTGATAATTTAATAACGGATCCGGTTACAAAAGATATATTGACGGCAGCAAACAGCGCTTCTTCCACACAGCTATGGTATGACCAGTATTTGCCGCCGGCAGTGGCGCAGGTTCACCTGGATACCTGCCAGGAAATCTTCGGGTTAACCATGACGCCGGAAGACGCTGCCAGGAAATTGCAGCAGGCTATGGAAGAATACAATAACTCTAAATAATTGTTAATTTATAAGGGCTGGGGCAAAAGTTTTTTGATGTGCTATCCGGTTCATCTATATGAGCCGGCAGTACGCTGGCCTGCATCCGGAATACGAGGTTATATTTCTCGAAATTTATGCTTAAGGTGAGGAGAAGGGCAGTATTTATTTACATGCCACTGCCTTGGGCATATATTTGGGTATAATCCCGCATTCTTTAGCAGGTTGTATTTTGCAGCAGCCCTTTTCCGGATTTAAGGAGAAAGGAAAACCTGGAAGGAGGTATGAAAGGTTGGAAGAAAACAAACCATCTTTGCTTTTACAAAGGCAGCGGTCTGCCAATAAAGCCGCCGCCGTATTTTTAGCACCTGTAATTATTCTGCTTCTTATTTTTATCTTTTATCCGATTGCGGATACTTTTATTACCAGCGGATATAAATGGAACGGTATTTCGGCCGACAAAAAATTTATAGGATTATCAAATTGGGGAACTTTGATGAAAGACATCAGTTTTTGGATTGCGTTTAAAAACAATCTGATTATAATGGTATTATCTATCTGTGTCCAATTGCCGCTGGGGCTGGCATTGGCAACCTTTTTGGATTTTGGCGGGAAGAAATTGAATATATACAAAATTATTTGGTTTATTCCGTTATTAATGTCCTCCGTGGCAATCGGTTTCTTATTTACCTATGCGTTAGCAACCAACGGAGGTATAATCAGCACTATTTCGAAATGGCTTGGGGGAGGTAATATTGACCTGCTGGGGAATCCCAGATTAGCACTGCTAACCGTTATCGGTGTTATCTGCTGGCAGTTTACACCTTTTTATATGGTATATTTTATGGCTGCTTATACGAATATCTCCTATGATATTTTTGAGGCGGCAAGAATTGACGGGGCAACCAAGGGCCGGTATTTCAGCAGAATAGCCTTACCGTTATTATTTCCTTCTGTCAAAAGTGCGGCAATTCTATCCATGGTAGGTTCCCTGAAATATTTTGATTTAATCTATGTTATGACAGGAGGAGGTCCGGGAACTTCAACGGAGCTGATGGCAACTTATATGTACAAACAATCTTTTAAAACCTTTAATATGGGTTACGGTTCTGCTGTGGCAGGCGGTATGTTTATTTTAATTACAATGGTATCACTGATTACGATGAGATTGTTAAATGGCAGGAAGGAGGTGCAGTAATGGAAGAAATTAAAAAAAGTAAAATAAAGAGCAGGATATCCTGGTCAATTGCATTTATTCTGGCAACCTTTTACCTGTTAATCTCTATTTTGCCGTTCCTTTTTATGGTATTAAATTCTTTCAAAGAGAAATTTGAGATGCTGGTAAAAGGAGTATTTGAATTACCCGATTCCCTTAATCTGAGTAATTTTGCCGGGGTGTTAACCGGAGGATTCTGGAATTATTTTAGAAACAGTGTTATAACATTGGCAATCTCACTGGTTTTGCTATTAACGATAGCCGCATGTGCATCCTATCCTTTGGCAAGATTTAGATTTAAACTGGCCGCTCCGGTTTATGCATTAATCGTTGCCTGCATGTCAATCCCCATACATATTACATTGATTCCCGTATTTAAGATGTCGCAGAAGGCGAATATATACGATACCATATGGGCGTTGATAGGGCCTTATGTTGCATTTGGCATACCCATTTCCGTATTTATTCTGACAAGTTTTATGAAAGAAATACCGAGGGAAATCGAAGAGTCGGCAGAGATAGACGGCTGCGGCAGATATTCCATGTTTACGAAGATAATACTTCCTTTATCCAAAGCCGGACTTTCTACTCTGGCGATTTATAACGGTGTTAATATGTGGAATGAATTCAGTTTTGCTTATACACTGACACAATCAATCCAAAACCGTACCCTGCCTTTGGCGGTATGGGAGTTCCAGGGACAATATTCCATGAATACGCCGATGATTATGGCGGTACTTACCTTAAGCGTTTTGCCGATGATTATTATGTTTATTTTCTTCCAGGACAAACTTGTAAAAGGTATGACAGCAGGTGCCGTAAAAGGATAATTTCCAGGGGAGAGGCAGGAAATGCAAGGCTGAGGATGCAGAAGGTATTTGACATAAAGGCATAACATATGCAGAAGGTATCAGGATAGTTTTTCTATGTATGATATTGCAGGAGGCGGAATGAATAAATGGATGGAGAAATTTAATTACTGGAAATTTGATAAGAAAATGACGCTGTTTATATCTTTAAGTATTGTGGTAACCACTATGGTAATCTTGATTGTATCTACCGTTTCCTTTGTATTAATAGCAAGGAACCAATCCAGGGATATGGCGGAAGAACAATTATATTCCATGGCATCCAATTATGAAGCGGCATTTACAAATTATAAAGAATTGTCTTTTGCCCTGGTTATGGATTATACGATTCAATCCTACCTGACCACAGATAAAAGTAAAAAACAGCTCTATTATAATCAGGCCAATTCCGCAAGGAATACTTTATTAAATGCAACCAATGTAAATTCGAATATTAATTTTATTGCAGTGATTAATGAAAATTCGAAAGATTATATCTATAAAGGGGACATAAGTCTTTATACGTCCAGATTTTATAATAATTATGAAGAAGATTATAAAAACAGCCAGAACATGGATAACGGTTCTATTCGTATGAGCTTTAATAACGTATTTTCAAACAATGAGGAATACTCCCTGACTATTTATTTCCCTATCTATTCAACAAAAAAAATAGGGATAAGAATCGGATTGTTATGTATTAACATGAAGGATAACAATTTATCCCAGATTTTCACCCAGGACAATAATCATCATAACTCAAAAATTAATTTTATTGATCAGACCGGTACAATAATAGCTATTGCGGATAAAGGCCGGATAGGCACCAAGGCGGATTATATGAACCGGCTGGTAATGGCAAACGGAAGTTTCGTAAAATCAGGACAGTTATTTATCTATCAGAAGATAGGACAATGGAATTATTATCTTGTACAGATTATTCCTACGGAAGAGCTGGCACAAAACAGTATAAAGGTTATGATGATTCTGGTAATTGTTATTATAGGCATGGTCGGAATCTGGTTATTGTTATCAAAAAAATTGGTCGCAATCGCTTATAAGCCTTTAAACAATGTAATCGGCAATATGGAAGCCGTATCCAAAGGCCGGCTGGATATTCGCATGAATGAAGATAATACGGGAGAAGATTTTAAAAAATTAGCCCTCGGATTTAACAGCATGATGGAGGAGATTGATATATTAATGGAGCAGGTTAAACTGGAGCAGCAGCAGTTGCAGCAAATCCGTTTTAATGCACTGCAGGCACAGATTAAGCCCCATTTTTTATATAATACGCTGGATTGTATTCATTGGCAGGCAGTGGCGGACGGAAACATAGAAATATCCACGCTGGTGAAAGCCCTGGCTTCTTATTACAGAATCTGCCTTAGTAAAGGAAAAGATATCATTCCCTTAAGCCAGGAGCTTGCACATATTGAAAATTATCTGATTATTCAGAATATGAGATATGATAATATAGTGGAAAGCGAAATCAATGTAAAAGGAGAGCTTTTAGAGGTCGAGATTCCCAAAGTAACCCTGCAGCCGTTGGTGGAAAATGCTATCTATCATGGAATCAAAATAAAAGAAGGCACCAAAGGAAAAATAAAAATTACCGCAAAAAAAGAAAGGGAGGATGTGATAATAGAAATTATTGACAATGGTTCCGGAATGACGGAAGAACAAATCAGGGAGATAAATAATTCTATTTCAGAGGTGGATGAGACATTTGGTTATGGGGTACGGAACGTGAATAAAAGAATAGAGATTTTATTTGGGAAACAGTACGGGCTGTGTTTTATGAGTAATGAGGAAAAAGGAATTACCGTGCAAATACGCCTGCCGTTTGGAAAGCGGTTCAATTAGAGGAGGTGTTCTCGTTGTACAAGGTTCTTATTGTCGATGATGAAAAAATGATTCGGATGGGAATTAAAAAAGTAATTCCCTGGAATACCATAGGGATAGAGGAAGCTTTTACGGCTGCATCCGGGAAGCAAGCCCTGGAAATACTGGAGAGAGAAGAAATTGATATCATAATAACGGATATCAATATGACTGAAATGACGGGCATTGATTTAATGGCAAAAATCCGTGAAATTGCTCCGGATATAAGAATACTTGTATTAACCGGATACGATAATTTTGAATACGTCAGGCAGTGCCTTCGCCTGCAGGCCGCCGATTTCTTTTTAAAACCCGTTGATGAACAGGTTTTGACGGCTGCGATACGAAAACAGGTAATTACCCTGGACCGGAAGAAAGAGTCCGCATACCGTGAGATAACGGCACGAAGGGCACAGGGTACGGCAGAACAGCTTGAGCTGGAAAAGGTTATGAAAAAACTGGTGCATAATAAAATAGAACATACCAACGCGGTGAAAGCCTTTCTGTTAAAATACCAGTATAATAAGGAGCAGAGTTTGCAGGTTGCCGTACTGGTGCCGGAATTATATATGGAGGGGACGGAAGGAGACGAAAATTTTACCGCATTATCGATTAAAAATATCTGCATTAGTATGATTGATGCCCAAAATGCAGGCATTACCTTTATGGATGATGACGGAAAAATAGTAATGATATTCTTTGATAAGGGAAACGAGAATGAGATTGTAGAGCAGATTGAACAACTAAATAATATACTGAAGGACGAATACAATATAAATCCCAAAGTCGTAGTGGGTAGTGTGGTAAAGGGATTTTTTAATCTCATGATTTCTTATAATGATGCAATCTATTTATTAAGCCATGAGAAAGAAAGTATAAGAGAAATTGTCCAATCTTACCAGTCACAGAATAAAGCGGATATTTTCAGGGACATATTTCAGGAATTAAAAGCAACCATGAATGCAAATGTGGCAAATATGGAATATGTGCTGCGCGTATTTGAAACCTTCACCAAAGCGGCGGATTCCTACAATTTAACGGTTAATTACATAAGAAAATGCTGTTTTGAAATAGCTTCTTCCGTATATTTTACCTATCTGAGTGATTCGGGAGAGACGGTGGATGATAAATTGAATGTTTTATTAAAGTCCTTGATTCATGCAGGCAAAGAAGAAGCCCTGGAAGTTACGAAAGCTTTTTTGTCTCAAATATCGGGCAAGGAAGAATTAAGCAGCCATGAGATTGTTTCACAGGCAGTCAGGTATATAGATGAAAATCTTGCAAAAGACTTGTCCGTTTCCAGTATTGCAGCAAATCTGTATGTAACACCGAACTATTTTTCAAGGCTTTTTAAGCGGATAAAGGGAGAAGGATGCAATGAGTATATTGTAAGGAAAAGAATTGAAAAAGCGAAATCCCTGTTGGTTAACACCAGTATAAAGACAGGGAAAATAGCCGTGCTGGTAGGATATCACGATACCAATTATTTTTCCCTGGCGTTTAAAAAGCATACGGGAATGTCTCCGACCAAATACAGGGAGTATGTTCTGAAAAAGACGGGAGGTGTTTTTTGTGAGTGAAGCGAAGCGGAAGTCACAGAAAACACGAGAACAGCAGGCGCGAAATTATGTACTCAGCATAATTTTTGTGCATAAAATGCTGCTGTGAAGCCGTAAGGCTGAATAATACAAGTATATGCCGTAATAACGAAATTTAATATTTACTTTTATTCATAAATCCTTTACCATGGAGGAAAAGAGATACAGCAGCCCGGTATTTGGAGCAGCGGCAGTCCGCGGCATTGGAGGCGTTATGGGGAGCAGGAGAAAAGGTACATATTCATTAAAGAAACAATTGGTATGGCTGGTTATGATCGGATATTTTTCCCTTCTGATACTGCTTGTCATATTTGATTTTTACTCCATATCATCTTATTGGAATCAGAAAAGGCAATCCACTTTGGAGGGATTTAACAGATATGTTGCGGAAATAGATGAATCCATGGATATGGTGGATGATCTGATCCGTGAGAACTGTATTAATAATGATGAATTTGAGATACTTGCAGGCGGTAAGGATGAGCTTGCGTCTTATCAGGCTGCTTATTCCTTCAGTAGACGGATGAAAAGCAAACTTTTATCGGAAACCAAGCTAAAGGGAATTGTCCTGGGTTATGATTATGGGGAAAACTGCCGGTATTTGTTTTATGACGGCTTTACTTATGAAGAAAGGAACAGCATAAAGGATACGATTCTTGGGAAAATGAAAGAACCCGGATATGATAACGGATGGTTTCTTCTGCAATTGGGGAATAATTTTCTGGCCGTGAACCTATATGAAAAAAAGGGAGCCGCAGCGGCGGGAATTATTAGTTTGTCCCAGATTAATTTTGATATCAGGCAATATACCGAGTCGGACACGGAAATTGTCATAACGGATAACCAATCCCAATCCGCGGTTCCGGATTACACCGACTCCGGCCTTAAAGTATGGTCGCAGCAAAGCAATATTGATTCGGAATTCACAGGACAATGGGAAAATGAGAAAGGGAATTATTTGGTTTATCAGCATCCCATTGCCAATGTGGATGCTACTGTTCGGATGTTTGTTAAAAATGATTTCTGGAGGCAGCTGCATGCATTCCAGATTATCCTTCTGCTCATTACTTTCTTTTCTGTTATATTTGTAATCTATCTGCAGTTTTTGTTAAGGAAGCAGCTGATTAAACCGTTGTATGACCTGACGGCCACCATGAACCGGATTTGTGAGGGACAATGGGATAGCAAGATAACAGACGATACCAGAATCCTGGAATTCAAAGAGGTACGCAATACCCTTGATACTATGATTAATGAAATAAAACGTTTAAAAATCCAGTCCTATGAAGAAAAGCTGGACAAGCAGAAGGCCCAGCTTCAATATCTGCAGCTGCAGCTGAAACCCCATTTTTTCCTGAATTGCCTGAAATCAATGAATGCTCTGGTTTTGGAGCAGCGCTATGGGAAAATGCAGGATCTTATATTTAACATTTCCGCGCATTTAAGATATCTGCTGCAAAGTGAATGCCAGACGGTTAAGCTGGGACAGGAACTGGAATATGTGAAGAATTATCTGGAACTGCAGAATACGATTTCTTACCGGAAGGTAAAATATGACATGTCCGTTGCCCCGGAAGCGCTGGATTATGAGATACCAACCCTGGCAATCCAGACCTTTGTTGAAAATTCCTTTAAATATGCAAAACTGCCCGAAGGATATCCCGAACTTAAGATTGCCGTTAAGGTGATTGTGCTTCAGACGGAAGAAGAGAACTTCCTGGATATGACGGTTTCCGACAACGGAGAAGGATATTCTGCCGGTATGCTGGAATTATTAAATAAAACGGATTACCAGGATGAACCGGGAATGGGTATCGGTATCCTGAATTTAAAAAAACGGTGTTTTTTACTATATGGCAGCAGAGCGGAATACCTGTTCCAAAATCAGGACGGGGCTGTTAGTGAACTGATTATCCCCTGCAATAAGGAGTTAAAATAATGAATGTAATTATTATTGATGATCAGAAGGATGTTGTTAATAGTTTAAAGAACGGCATTAATTGGAGCGGATTAAATATTGATGAAGTTTATACTGCCTGCAGTGCAAAAGATGCCAGAAAATTATTCGGGGAGTTTCCGATTGAGATTATGCTGTCCGACATAGAGATGCCGGAAGAGGACGGCCTGTCTTTGCTCCGTTGGGTCAGGGAGAATTACAGTGATGTAGAGTGCATTCTGTTAACTTCCTATGCCAATTTTGATTATGCCAAGGAAGCCATTATGCTGGACTGTTATGATTATATACTGCAGCCCGCAAGATTTGAAGAAGTGGAAGCCGCTGTCAGGAAAGCCGGTCTCAAGCTGAAGCAGAAACAGAAGATGTTAAGGCTCCAGCGGACCCAGGATTTTTTGCTGTCCCAGAGGGAAATGGTTTTAGACAGTATTATTGAGAAAATATTTGCCAGTGAGGAAGCCAGGGTAGATGAGTTATTCCAGGAACTTACGGACATGTTCCAGAAAAAGTTTAATAAAGAGTGTTATTACCTGGCAGATATCCAGATTTTAAGGTGGAAAAAAGATGAGGAAGAATGGAACGGGGAATTGGTGAAGCTGGTACTAAGAAACATACTGGAGGAAATATACCGGCAAAACTCCTGTGAATTTCTGATATCCCAAATAGGAAACTATGATTATTTTATTCTGTTTTATGGGGAAGGAGACAGCTTTACTTATGAAACTCTTTTAAACGGAATCCGTCCGGCCCATGATTTTATTTTGAAAAATATGGAATTTGAGGCCGCCGTTTACATGGGCAACAGAGTACAGGGAAATCTCTACCGGAGCGTGCAGAGGTTAACGGAAATAAAGGAAAATAATATTATGAGGCTGCCGGAAATATTTGAAGAGACTTACGGGGGAACGGATAGAGGGAAATCCTTGGATTCCCTGAATATCAGCCGGTGGATGAAACGGATTGACGGCGGGGAGGGCGTATTGGTAAAGAATGCCGTCAGTATATTCCTGAAAGAAGCCCAAAAGGAAAAGAGTATCCATATTGATATGATGAAAACCATACATTATGAGTTCAGCAAAGCCGTTTTTTCCATTCTGGAAAAAAGGCAGCTGAACAGCCAGAGCATTTTTACGGCAGAGTATTCTTATGAAAAGTATATCAACGCATACCGGACCTATGATACCTTAACGGAAGCCATGGAATACTGCCTGCTGCGGCTGAAAAACATACCTGAGGAGCAAACGGAAGCCGACCCGGTTAAGCTTGCCCTGAAGTACATCGGAGACAATATGAATAAAAACATATCCAGAAGTGAGGTGGCAAAGCATGTATACCTTAATGAAGAGTATTTCTCCAGGATATTTAAAAGCAGGACCGGATTTGCATTTAAGGATTATGTTACGGAGGTAAAAATGAAGTATGTCAAAGAGCTTCTGGTAACCACCAATTTTTCAATCAGTATTATTGCTTCCAAGGTCGGCTACGATAATTTTTCCTATTTTTCAAAATTATTTAAAAAATTAGAAAACATGACTCCCCAGGAGTACAGGACGTTTCATAAAACAACATGAAGGGCTGCCGCAAAATCTTAAGTTTATTAAACTTGCACCAAATTACTCACCTGCATTGGCAAGTTATAAGGTTTGAGATTTTTCAGCAGCCTTTTTATGCAATCTGACTCATTTATAGCAGAAGTTTATTAAAAAACAGAATAAATGTCACAAAAAGAACAGCGGATAGTCACAAAAATTACAGCAGCAGAGAAATGATTTTTATATAATGGAAGCAATCAATTAATTGGTTTTATGAGGCAGTGCCGGAGAAAATGAAGATAACAATTAAAAAATCTTTTGGAGGAGATATGAGTATGAAAAATGTATTGAGGAAATGGGCTTCCATAATTCTTTGCATAAGTATGACTGCTGTACTGGCAGCAGGCTGCGGGAATAAGACAACGGCAGACAAAGAAGCTTCCAATGCAGGAAATGCCGCGGATACATCAGATACTGCAAAAAAAACGGAGAATATGACTACCGTAAATCTTGCACTGTTAGGTATTTATGATTTTTCCGATGCACCGGCGGTACAGGAAAAGATAAATGAAATATTGGCGGAAAAGTACGGAATCCAGGTTAATATAACCTATATCAGTTCCGGTTCCTGGACGCAGCAGACCAATCTAATGCTAACCAGCGACGAAGTGGATGTGCTTACTTTATTTCAGACACCTCTGAGTACCTATGTGGCTAACGGGCAGCTCCTTGCCCTGGATGATTATTATAACAATGCCGGTGACGCCTTTAAAAGTGTCTGGTCTGAGGATGAAATTAACGGTACCCGGGTTAACGGAACGCTGTACAGCATTACAAATCTCAGGAACTTTGCAAATACCTATGACGTCATGATGTCAAAAGCCATTGTGGAGGAACTGGGTATAGACACAAGCAGTATCAACAGTCTGGAAAGCCTGGGAGATGTACTGTATAAGGTACATGAAGCCCATCCGGAGATTTATGCCATGGTTCCCCAGAGTACATCTATGATGAGCAACGGATGGACCTGGGACGGCATGGGGGATGAATCCTATATCGGAGTCCTGGCAGACTGCGGCCAGTCCGCTAAAGTGGAGAATCTGTTTGAAACGGACGACTTTAAAGAATATACCGCCAATACCCATAAATGGTATAAGGACGGCCTTATTATGGCAGATACCTTAAGCAATACGGAATCGGGGGATCAGTTGGTTTTAAACGGCAAAGGCTTCTGTTACTTATCAAATAACAGCAATGCCGCACCGAAGGAAGGTCTGATTAAAGTCAATATAATCCCCGCCTGGGCTGTAGGCAACAGCTATGCCGCGCTCAGCTACGGCATCAGCGCAAACACGAAACATCCCGATGAGAGCTGGAAGCTGATGGAAGCCATGTATACGGACCCGGAGGTAGCGACCTTATTAATTGACGGTATTGAGGACACCCATTATATAGTAAATGAGGACGGGAGCATCTCTTATCCGGAAGGACTGGATGCAGGCAGCGTTCCTTACGGCGGTGCCGACCAGTACTGGTCTTTCCCCAATGCAGGGCTGACACCTCCCCTTAAGGCGAACGGAGCTTCCTTCTTTGAAGAACTGATTGCATTTAATAAAAATGCGGTGGTATCAAAGGCAAACGGATTTAATTTTGATTCCGGTTCCGTTACGGATGAATATTCCTCCTGTATTAATGTAATGGATAAATATTATGATGCATTATTGTGCGGTGCCGTGGACCCGGAAACAACAATTCCGACGGCGGTAAAAGAATTAAAAGCGTCAGGGATTGATAAAGTCATAGCCGCAAAACAGGAGCAGCTGGATGCTTTCCTGGCCGGAAAATAAACCGTACGGAACCGGTAAAGCTATGCAAAAATGGGGCAGGACAAAATTATCTTGTCCCATTTTCCCTGGGACAGATGTATCCATTTTCTTGAGTAAGCATAAACGGTATTGAAGTTCGGTGAGAGATTGAAGATGGCAAAAAAGGTTTTATCAAAAGGGAAGCATAAACAGTATTGGGTCCGGTTTTAAGTTTGTGCATTAAATCATAAGGAGGCTTTGTCCTGCATTTTCCCTTATGCAATACAAGGAATTGCTTTCTAGTATACCTTATTTGATGTAAAATTGGGAGGAAACACAATGAACAGTACTGAGAAAAAGACTGCAAGACCCGGAAAAAAAAGCAATGTGCAAAAAAAGTGTGCTCTTGCCTTATATTCTATGATGCTTCCGGGATTCCTTTATCTTCTCATAAATAATTATATACCAATGGGAGGTTTGATTATTGCCTTTAAGAAATATAATTATTCCCTGGGGCTTTTTCAAAGCGAATGGGTTGGACTTAATAATTTCAAATATCTTTTTAAAACACAGGACGCTTTCATTATTACCAGAAATACACTGCTATACAACACTGCTTTTATTATACTGGGTACGCTTCTTGCGGTAACCGTGGCTGTCATGTTAAATGAATTAAGAAGCATGAAGGCCAAAAAGGTTTACCAGACCCTGATTCTGATTCCATATTTGATATCCATGGTTATCGTAAGCTATATCGTGTTCGCTTTCCTGAGCCAGGATAATGGGTTTATTAACAGTACGATTTTAAGTAAAATGGGTATGAAAATCAATTGGTATATCGAACCGAAATATTGGCCGTTTATTCTGACAATCGTATATTTATGGAAAAGTTTCGGCTATACCAGTATTATATATTTTGCAACCGTTATCGGAATTGATTCAAGCCTTTATGAAGCGGCGGTAGTGGACGGGGCGAATAAATGGAAGCAGATCCGGCATGTAACCCTGCCGGGGCTGAAATCTACCATTGTTACATTAGTCCTGTTAAGCATAGGCCGTATTTTCTATTCGGATTTCGGCCTGTTTTACCAGGTGCCCATGAACTCCGGACCTTTATCCAATGTAACGAGTACCATTGATACTTATGTATACAAGGGGCTGACTATGTTAAATGATGTGGGCAGGGCATCGGCAGCAGGATTCTATCAGTCCATGGTGGGCTTTCTGCTGGTTCTGACCGCTAATATGATAGTCCGTAAGATAGACAAAGAAAATGCACTATTTTAATGGAAAAGGAGAATATTTGAATGGTATCGAATAATAAAGCAGGTCAGATTATACTACATATAATTTTAGCACTTTTGGCATTTTGCTGCATTATGCCGTTTGTTCTTCTGGCCCTATCTTCTCTTACGGATGAGGCGGCTTTGATGAGAAACGGCTATTCCTTTTTCCCGGAAAAATTCAGTATGGATTCTTATATCTATCTTCTGAAACGGGGAACACGGATATTAAACGGTTATAAAATTACTGTTTTAACCACGGTAATCGGTACGACATTAAGCATATTTATGACTACCATGTTTGCCTATCCCCTGTCAAGAAAGGAACTTCCAGGCAGATATCCGGTATCCTTTATTGTCTTTTTTACCATGTTGTTTAACGGAGGTTTAGTTCCCACCTATATGATGTGGACTCAGTTTTTCCATATAAAAAATACATTTGCGGCATTAATAATTCCATCCCTTTTAATGAATGCTTTTTACGTTATCATGATGCGGTCTTATTTTTCGGCTAATATACCCGATGCTCTGGTGGAAGCGGCCAGGATTGACGGCGCAGGGGAATATAAAATTCTTTTTGAGGTGGTTATGCCGCTGTCCAGGCCCATGGTAGCAACCCTGGGCCTGATGGTGGGACTGGGCTATTGGAATGACTGGCTCAACGGATTGTATTACTTAACGGATGCGGATCTGTTCAGCATCCAGAATATCTTAAACCGCATGATATCGGATATCCAGTTTATTGCCAATTCCACCAGCACGGTGGGAAACATAGACATGGCGAAAATGCCCAGCGTAGGTATCCGTATGGCAATCGCCGTTATCGGTGTCCTCCCCATGCTCTGTGTCTACCCGTTTTTTCAGAAATCCTTTGTAAAGGGTATCGTGGTAGGAGGAGTAAAAGGGTAAGGCGCACCTGCACGGCCGGGCTTTTGGACCAGTGCTACCGGAGATTTAGACCAGCATAATGGTCCGGTTAATTTAAGAACGTTGTACAGATGAGGAAAAAGGAAATCCCTGATTTTAAAAATCCGGGGAACAAAAGAAAAAAGGATTCGAACTAGGCTATATAATTCGAATCCTTTTTTCTTTTGAAATTCTTTCGGAAAATATTCCTCATTCATAAAATTGTATATGTTAAATAATATCATATGGTAACTTTTCATTATAAAGGTTTTCTTATGACTGCATCCTAGAGCGTGTTTGAAAAATCATTGCGCCGTTCTGAACACCCCACTTTGCGGTATACTGCGTCGCAATTTTGGGAGAGTAGCACCACTACGCCCCCAAAATCGCTCCTTGTCTC
>DBEP01000040.1:86232-86626 GCA_002294045.1 Lachnoclostridium sp. UBA903
GCAACATTTTCTAAATAACTAGACAGAAAACGCAGGATGGATTTCATAGATGGTATTCAAAAAACGTAGGTGTAGTGGTGCTACACCTAGGCTTTTTAAATGTTGCATATGGAAATTCAGACAAGTTTAATGTCTGGTTAATTTAAAACATTGTACTAGAGCCACTATAGCATTGAAATTCGTTATGTTTGCATCTATATAAAAATATTTTCAGACAGCATTTGACAATAAATAACAAATATGTTAAAATTTGTTTATCAGATTCCATGTCTAAAGTATCCTGTAAGCAAAATGATACCCTGTATATTTCCAACCTAATTTAAAAATTTTATACCTGGTATTTATCTTGTTTGCGGAATACTTTTAACACAGGAGCGTGCTTGAAAAATCATCG
>DBEP01000040.1:86691-87001 GCA_002294045.1 Lachnoclostridium sp. UBA903
TTGCCTCCCACAAAGTGGGGCACCCGGTCCGGTACAAACATTTTCAAACATACTTTGGAATCTTACTATAAAAATAAATTTTGGGGGGAGTGCTGTATAATGAAAGGGAAAAAAAGATTTTGCATGGTAAAAAATTTCAGTATTACGTGGAATCATTTTGTTACGTGGATTAGCAGAAAGAGGTTTAACAGATTAGCGGCTTTGATGCTGATCACAGTTTTACTTACGGAAACGGTTATTCATTCTGATTTATTCGTTTCCGGTAATAATAAAGCATATGCGGAAACGGTGTTAAGTACCGGCGATCTGC
>DBEP01000040.1:87060-94244 GCA_002294045.1 Lachnoclostridium sp. UBA903
GTGTTAAGTACCGGCGATCTGCCGATAGCAGGCACCGGTCAGACTGAAATAAATACGGATATGCTTACGGATACGGCAGGCACGTTCCGTACGAATAACCTGTCTGCCCCAGGAAACATACCGGCGGCAGGAAAAACGGCTGATACGGAAAACATATCTGACACAGGAGTTATGCCAGGTATGGAAAATACAGCTGATGCCGGAAATACAGGGGAAAAGGGAAATATGCCTGCCGAAGGTAACAAGTCCGATATGTCCGATTCGGAAGCCGGGCCCAACGGGGAGAATGCTCCGGGTCCGGACGA
The DNA here is from genome assembly GCA_002294045.1 of Lachnoclostridium sp. UBA903. GTDB lineage: Bacteria > Bacillota > Clostridia > Lachnospirales > Lachnospiraceae > Anaerocolumna. Next base: position 87,366 of record DBEP01000040.1, read on the forward strand.
CGCGCCCTATCCGGGGAGACCGGATACCGAAAGCATCCCGGGGACAGGGGATACAAAGATACCGGAATCTGACAGTCCGGTTAATCCCCCTGATAGGGCAGAGACCCCGGATGCATCAGAGGATACCGAGGCACCGGAGGTTCCGGGAAATGTAACGGCCGTGGTTACGGGCTCCGCTATTTTTATAAGCTGGGAGGCATCCCGGGATAATGTGGGAGTAGAGGGATACCGGATATACCGGGATGAGGAAGAAATCGGCACATCCGAAGAGACAAATTATACGGATACATCCTGTACGGAAGGAAATACCTATATTTATTCGGTAAAGGCTTACGACGCCGCAGGTAATCTGTCGGAGGCCGGTATCGGCATGCCTGTGACTATGACAGCTTTGAAACAGGAGCAAAATATAAATTTGATTAAGCCTTCAGGCCTGACCGCCGAAATAAGAGAAACCGTTATCGTAGTGAGGTGGGGGTCGGTATACGATGCGGGAGGCTATGAGCTAAGTATTGACGGAGTTATGATACCTATAGGGTATGATACATCGTATGTCCAGACACAGATAATACCAAACCATACCTATGAGTATAAGGTAAGAGTAGTAAGCAGGTGGGGAGATGTAAGTGAGTGGAGTGATCCCGTGTATTTAACCATCGGACCGGATAAGGTAATAAATTTAAACGCCGTGAGGGTGAATGAGCGGAGGGTGGAATTGTCCTGGGATCCGGCAGAAGGAGCCGACTCTTATGAAATCGAGTGCAATGGGAATATTCTGGATATGGCAGCAGGCAATAGCTATACCCATAACCTGGCGGAACCTGCATCCGGCATCTTCTACAGAGTAAGGGCGGTCAGCGGAGAAATAAAAGGGATATGGAGCGATCCGGTTTCCCTGTCCACGGAGATAATTATACCGGGAGGAACGATTGACACCGATACGGTCTGGGACGGTACGGCGGGAATTTACCTTGTCCAGGGAGATATCACCATAGCAGCGGGGGCAGCCCTGCGGCTCATGCCGGGGACAATCATAAAATTCCAGCCTGCCGTCGGAATGAGGGTCAAAGGAAATTTAACCGCGGAAGGAACCGGTGAGCAGCCGGTTATCATCACCTCGGAGAAGGACCCGCGGTATGGGGGAAGCGGAATCAGTGAATATGAGGACTACTTTACCGGAATTTATGTGGAGAAGACGGGAGAATTTACCGGGGATTACGTCAGGATAAGTTATGGCGGCGGAAAGTACAGTACAGGTTATTATAGTAACAGTACATTAACGGTTGAGGGAAAGCTGGATTGGAATCATTCGGAGCTATCCGATTCCTACCAGCATGGAATTTTAGCTGATTCAAATTATGATGTTACGGTTCAGAATTCTGTTATTGAAAATTCTGGGTATTACAACATATACATAGATAGATGGTATTCTTCTGCCGGAACGGTAACTATAAGAAATAATATTATACAAAACGGTATGGATGGCGGGATTTATGTTGATGAAGACGAAGAAAGCAGTCTTATCATAGAAAATAACACGATTCAGGGCAATACAGAGTATGGAATTTGTATAAAACATGGTACCTGGGCTTTTCAGGTAAGTGGAAATAATATCCTTAATAATACAGGTTTTCCACTTTATATTGATTTGGGTTGGATAAAATCCTCATTTGAACTGGAGGATCTGCATAATAACAATTTAGATGGAAACAACCCTGCAGATCTTATCACATTAACCGGATATCTTCATATAGACTTTACACTGGACGAGAATTATATGTTTGACTCCTTGGTAGTAAATGATGAGGCAACCCTGACCCTCCGGCCGGGTACCGTATTATATGCTCCTCCTGGCCGTGGGTCGATCGGTGTAGCGGGGAAGATGAACGCAAAGGGAACAGCGGAGGAACCCGTCCTATTTACGTCGGTGCTGGATGAGGAATACGGCGGAAGCGGAATAACCGGGACAGACGATTACTGGGGAGAAATCCAGGTATACCGGAGAGGAGAATTTACCGCTGAAAATATAAAGGTTAAATACGCCTGGGGAAGCGGCGGTGCCTTGTATATACAGGGGAAACTATATTTAAATCATTCGGAGATAACCGGTTCTCAGACGGACGGTATTACGATAGACTCGTCAGATGAGGTAACCATCCAGAATTCCATCATTGAAGCCTCACAGAGTGCCAATATCGGAATAGGCGATTATGAAATTCTACCTGCCAGTTTTCCTGTTACGGATTCTGAGGAAAGCAGGATAAAACAGGAAGACCCGGAAGAAATACAGGGAACCATAACAATAAGGAACAACATACTGCGGAATGCTTCCTATTCCGGTGTTTTTATCTGCAAGCCCCGGGACAGCCGGGTTATTATCGAAAATAATACAATAGAGAATAACAATGACTATCCGGTCCGGATTAATTTAAGAGGTACCTGGACATCCGAAGCAATTTCCAATATATCAGGCAATTTATTTAAAGGAAATCTGGCTGCCAACCGTATCTGTCTGTACAACGAGCTGTATACAGACCTGACCTTACCCAAAAATGAATATGATTATGAAATAGAAGGCCGAATTACTATTCCGTCAGAAAGAGCACTCACGATACAGCCGGGTGCGGTCCTGCTGATGAACAGCCAAAGCAATGCCGGTATAGAGATAGAGGGAAAACTGATTACCAATGGGACAGAGACGGAGAAGATTGTATTCACGTTACCGGATGACCCTGAGTATGGAGAAAGCAGGATAACCGGCCAGGAAGGAACGGATTCGTTAAAAATTGACCCAAGAAAAGGGAAAAACAAGGCAGCGGCAGCCGGGGAAGGCAGCAAGTGGGAAGGAATCCGCGTAAAAAGCACCGGGGAGTTTACCGGAAGCAATGTTATAATCCGGAACGGGGGACACCGGAAGGACGGGTATGATAACGGCGCCTTGTATGTGGAGGGTAAGCTGAACCTGTACTATTCCGAGGTAACGGGTTCCTATGATTACGGCATCTATTTTGATACCGCAGCCCAGCCCGTTTTATTCTACAATTCCTTTGCGGATAATTCTTATGCAGTTTATAATGCCAATGACGGCATGGTAATTCCTGCGGCCTGGAATTACTGGAATTCCATTTACGGACCCACTGTTTACAGGCAGGCTTACGATCCGGTGGAAGATACCTGGACGCCGGAATGGACTGGCAATGGGGAGAAGATTTACGGTAAAGTGGATTACAGTCCCTATCTGGGTTTTGATATGACCGGTTCGGTCCATTTCGGACAATCGGAAGGAGCTTATGCCCCGACAGGAAATTATTCCAAACAATTCATGGATTTAAGCGTGGACTCTCCGGAAGGCACCTTAACGTTTACCAGGCTGTATAATTCCCAGAACACGGACGAAACCGGTGTTTTCGGGAAAGGTTGGTCCCTTAACTACGAATCCGCCATCCGGGACAGCGGGGTATTTGATTCTGTTAAGACAGTAGCCCTTCCCGACGGAAGCTATGACTCCTTTACGCAGAATGCCGACGGCTCCTATACTGCCAATAGCTCCAGAAATACATTGGTAAAGCAGCCGGATGGTACTTATATCCTGACTACCAAGGAGCAGATAAAATATGGATTTAACGCGGATGGAATTCTGACCTGGACGGAAAGTAAGGAAGGTAACCGGCTGAGTATACGGCTTACCCCGGAAGGCAAACCTGAGAGCATCACGGACTGCGCGGGAAGGGAATACCTGTTTACCTATAAGGACGGCCTCCTTGCAGCCATAGCCGATCCGGAATTGCGGACGGCAAATTACTATTATGAGAACGGCAGGCTTGCGGAGTTTTCGGATCCGATCGGTGTTATTACCTATTATGGGTATGATGCCGATGGTTACCTGATAGAAATCAGTGACGGCAACCATGACCTGACGGAGTCTGTCACCTACCGGATAACGGATGGCATTGCGCAGGTGGATCAGGTGACGGATGTATACGGCAATGTAAAGACCTACACCTATGACGATGTCAGCGGCAAAACTATCATAACGGACAGCAACGGAAATACCACAGCCCAGTGGTACGATACTACCTATAATATAACCTACACCACCGATGCGGAGGGGAGAACAAGAACGGAGTCCTATACCACGGAGGACGGTGTGAATAAATACGGGGAAATAAAATCCGTCACGGACCGCAACGGCAATACCACCGCCTGCGAATGGGACGACAGGGGCAATATAACCAAAGTAACCAATCCGGATTCCAGTTACCGGCTGTACACCTATGATGGGAAGAATAACATTACCAGCGAGAGGGAGGAAGAAGGCCGGTATACCTATTATATTTATGATGAAACCCAAACTTATCTGCTGAAAACGGTCAGGCCTCTGAACGGTACTGATGCCTATTCTGAAACGGCAAACCAGGATGCCTTTGCCATCACATCCTATACTTATTACGGAGAAGGAGAGGAAACCCACATCCGGGGATTCGTCAAATCCGTCACTGACCCGGAGGGAAACACCAGCACCTATACCTACGATGCTTATGGCAATCTGGAGTCGGAAACCGATGGTTCCGGCCATACCACCAGTTATAGCAACAGTATCATCGGCTTTCGGACCAGTGCCCTTTCGCCGAAGGGAGAGCTTACCACCTATGTTTATAATAATAACGGCAATCCGGAACTAATAGTCACGGACGGCGGTGAAACGACATGGATAAATTATGACGAACTGGGGAGAAAAGTTCAGGAGATTGCACCGAATATAAACCAGGGCGCACCGGGGAATGACATAGGTTACCGGTATACCTATTATAAAAGCGGCATGCTCCGTACGGTAACGGACCCGGAGGATTATACTACCACATATACTTACGATTTGTACGGCAATTTGTCAACGGAAACCAAACCAAACGGCTGCATTTACCTTTATGAATATGATGCCCTTAACCGGATTATGAAAGAATATGTCCAGGATTCGGAAGCCTCGGAAAAAGTACTCCTGAAATCCTATACCTATGATATTCTGCCCGATCGCACGACACAGATACGGGAAACCGTATATTTAGACGAGGCGGAAACGGCAGATACCATCTATGTATATGATTATGCGGACAGGCCGGTAGAACAGGTCAACCCGGATGGAGGTGTTATTTATACGGAGTATACTGCCGACGGTAAGGTATATTTTCAGACTGATGCCGTAGGGAATGCAACCTATTACCGGTACGACGGTCTGAACCGTCTGGCGGAGAAATGGACGCCTTTTGAAAACGGCCGGTATACCTATCAGGAATACAGCTACGATAAAAATGGAAATACGATTGCGGAGAAAATCGGTACCGAGCCGGTGCCTTTATGGGATGTTTCAGCCACTCTGCTTACAACCGCCTATACCTATGACAGGAATAACCGTGTTGCAAGCGTGACAGACCCGGAAAACGGTAAAACCGAATATGAATATGATGCCAACGGGAATAGAAGCAAAGAGACGGTTTACCTGGATGAGAATAAAACGAAGGTAACGGAATATGAATACAGTCATTTCGGCAAGCCGGTGAAAATGGTCCAGCATGTGGAGGCAGGGGATATTTACGGAAATACTCCCGGTTCGACCGAAGACCTTCCGCTGGTGACCACTTATACCTATGATGCTGTAGGCAATGTTATCAGAGTATCAATGCCGGACTATAATGCGATAGAATATGATTATGACCGGCTTAACCGGCCTATTGCCCAGATAGCAGTTGATACCAATGACACAATTATTACCGAAGCAGTCTATGATTTTTCAGGAAATATAGTAGCTACTACCGACGGAAATGGAAATGTTACCCAGAACATTTATAACCAGAGAGGGATGTTGGAGAAGACCTTAGATCCCATGGGAGGAACTACCGCCTATTTCTATGACAGGGCTGGCAGGCTTACAGCAAAAGTATTGCCTGAAAATTATAAGGAATTTCATACTCCACAATTTATGGCCAGTACATTATTCTTTTATGACAAGATGAACAGAATAATTCTGGAGCAGAATATTTATCACTATACTGTTAATTTATCACAGATAAGTGAAATTATTAATACAAAAGCAAATAAGTACGACTATAATGGTAATGTGATAAAGACGCTGGACGCTTTAGGATACGAGCGGGGATGGGGAACAACCATAACGGAAAAAATCGATTCCGGTTACGGGACGGTGTATACCTACAATGATGCAAACCTTTTAATTACTACTCTTTCTCCCGACTCATACGTAAAGGAACTGGAGTATGACATCCGATATGAATATGATGCGGCAGGCCAAAAGATATCCGAGATAAATGGGAAGGGTATAGCGACAAATTATAAAAATGATAATGCGGGCAGAATGATTAAAACCACCGTAAGAGATTCGGACGACATGGTAATCCGGCAGGTATCCTATGACCGTATGGGGAATGTTTTAACCGAAACCGACGGCAACGGTAATACGACCTCCTATACCTATAACCGATTAGGTCTTGTAAAAAGAAGGACAACCCCGGTCGATGCTTCCGAACCTTCCAACACGACAGTCTATCAGTATGACGGGCTTGGCCGGCAGGTATATTGGAAGGACAGCATGGGCAAGGAGAACATAATTACTTATAACTTAAACGAACAGGTTGTTACCCATACTGAACGGAAGGAAGACGGTACTCAGAGCATTACTGTTTCCAATGACTATGATAGAAACGGCAACCTCCGGTTTGCAACAGATGCCAATGGTTTTACAACCGAATATGAATATGACGGGTTAAACAGACTGGTTCTGACCAGGCAGATTGTAGCCGGCAGAGAAAATGTCACAACGAATACGTATGATAAGAATAGTAACCTTCTTACCGAAACCGACTGGCT
>DBEP01000039.1:0-5738 GCA_002294045.1 Lachnoclostridium sp. UBA903
GGACGAGCAATTCAAGCAGATTGCATGGCTTTTAATACTTTCATCTGATTATATTCCGCTGTTCTGTCAATTGCTTCAAAACGCTTTTTCAGGCTGGTTTCGACATCGCTGCAGTAGTTTAATACGGCTTCATCAATCTGAAAATCTTTATAAATCTGCTTGAATTGCTCGTCCATGTGTTACCTTTCTTCTCTTGCTCTTAATTCCTTTGTTATAAAGGAATTATATTTTTCGTTTTTATCTCTCTTAAGAGAGCCTCTAAAATTTCGTTTTCATCATTGTGATAATCGTTTTTATCAATCCAAGTGACATCCTTTTCCCGCTTGAACCAGGTAAGCTGCCTTTTGGCAAAATGCCTGGTGTCCCGCTTTAATGTATATACCGCATCTTCCAGGGAGCATTCTCCGCTCAAATAGGCAAGCATCTCCTTATATCCCAATCCCTGCATGGAAACCATATCTTTTGTGCAGCCCCTGCTCACAAGCATTTCCACTTCTTTGAGCAGCCCGTTTTCCATCATTGTGTCCACCCGGCGGTTAATTCTTTCATACAGTACTTTCCGGTCATCATTTAAAACAAAATAACAGAAATTATAGGGGGATTCGTTATTGCGTTGTTCTTCATTGTGTTCCGATATCCTGCTGCCGGTTTGCCGGAAATATTCCAAAGCACGAATGACGCGTTTTACATTATTGGGATGAATTGCCTGTGCCGATGCAGGGTCTGCTTCGGTCAACTTTTCATGAAGATAGGAAGCACCCTTTTTCTTATAAAGGTTCTCCAGCTCCTCCCTGTATGAAGTATCTTCCTTGTTATCCTTAAAATCTATATTATACAGAACGGCCTGGATATAAAAACCGGTGCCGCCGACGATGACGGGAATCTTTCCTTTGGCATAGATTTCTTCCATGTATCCGCAGGCATAATCTTTAAATCTTACCACATTAAATTCTTCGTCCGGTTCCAGTTCATCAATCAGATAATGCCTGATACCATGCATTTCATCGGATGTAATCTTTGCTGTGCCTATATCCATATATTTATAAACCTGCATGGAATCCGCCGAAATAATCTCTCCTCCGATTATCCGGGCAAGTTTAAGGGATAATTCGGTCTTTCCGGCGGCCGTAGGTCCGGTTAAAATAATTAAGGGCTTCTTCATTTCCAACTTCCTTTTATAAAGATTAAATTCATACACATTAAGAACCGAATGTTAAACGATTCTTTTGAACTTCTTCTCCAGCTCATATTTACTCATGGATATGATGGTAGGCCTTCCATGAGGACAATGATAAGGATTATCCAGAGTTAGTAATTCTTCGATTAAAGCTTGCGCTTCCTCATAGGATAAACGGTGATTTCCCTTTACCGCCGCTTTGCAGGACATGGAAGCAATTTTATCTAATATAAGTTCCGGCGTATCATTATATACCTCATCTGTCAATCCGTCAATGAGTTCAATTAATATTTCATATTGGACTAAACCGAATAAATCACTTGGTATGGCTCTTACCGCATATTCCTTTCCGCCGAAACCTTCTATTTCAAATCCGATTTTCTTCAGATTTTCAGCATGCTTTTTCAAGGTTTCCTCTTCCCGCATGGTTAAGGAAAGAATTATGGGCGGTTCTAAAAGCTGGGAATTATATTGTTTCTCCTTCAAGGCTTTCATAATTTTCTCATACAGGACCTTTTCATGTGCGGCATGCTGGTCAATTAGATACATTTTATCACCAAACTCCACAATCCAGTAGGTTGCAAACACCTGTCCGACTATGCGGTGGTTTTTTACGGACTCTTCGGACAGAAAAGATAATTGTTCGGCCTTGCCCGAAGAGGCGGCAATTTCTTCCCGTACCAGTTCGGGGGCTTGGGTTATCACCTCATGGAATCTCCCGATTTCCGTTTCCTTTACCATTGCCGCATTTTCAGAGGAGATATTGTTAGGCTGATATTGGTCTACACCTGTAGAATTCGCAAAGTGTTTAGCCGGCCCCGGAAATGTTCTGTTTTTATTACCGGATTGATTATTCTGGTTACGGTTTAATTCCTGTCTTCGTTTTTCTTCAAAGGGCTCCGGAATTTTTTGGTCTATTTTAACTTTCTCTTTTTCTTCTGTCAGCAATACCGCAGGTATCATTTCTTTTCCTTCCAAAGCATCCTTTATGGTATGATAAAGAAGCTTATACAATTCTTCCCCGTTTTTAAAACGGATTTCCAACTTGGACGGATGAACGTTAACATCAATTAATTCGCTGTCAATACGGATATGCAGGGAAGTGAAGGGATAACGGTGCAGCATAATATACGGCCTGTAGGCTTCTTCAATTGCTTTGTTTATTAAGGCATTTTTCACATAACGGCTATTGACAAAATAATTCTCATAGTTGCGGTTGCCTCTGGATACAACGGGTTTGCTTATGTACCCTTCTATGGATATTACATCATTGCTTCCTTCCACTAACAAAAGGTTTGCCGCAATATCCCGGCCATAAACGTTATATATAATATCTTTCAGGTTATTGTTACCCGAGGTATGCAGCTTAATCTGCCCGTTATTGATAAATTTAAAGGAAATATTAGGATGTGAAACTGCCATGCGTTCCATTAAATCGCTGATATACCCGGCTTCTGTAATAGATGATTTTAAGAATTTTTTCCTGGCCGGCGTATTATAAAATAAATTGCGTATAATAAATGTCGTTCCGTTTGGGCAGCCGATGTGTTCCAGACTCTTTTCATCTCCTCCTGCAATCAGGTAACGAAGACCGGTAAAGGATTCATTTGTTTTTGTCACCAATTCCACCTGGGAAACCGCCGCAATACTGGAAAGAGCCTCACCTCTGAAGCCTAAGCTGGATATTCTTAACAAATCCTCTGCGGTTCTGATTTTACTGGTGGAATGTCTGAGAAAAACAAGAGGCATATCTTCTTCCTCAATTCCGGAGCCATTATCCGTAATCCGGATTAAACTGATACCGCCTTCTTTAATTTCCACCGTGATTGCATTGGCTCCTGCATCAATCGCATTCTCAACCAATTCCTTTACCACTGCGGCAGGCCGTTCAATTACTTCTCCGGCAGCTATCCGGTTAATTGTATTTTCATCCAATACGGTTATTTTCGACATTGGTATTACCTCCTGTCTTACAGATGATTTTTAATCTTTTGCTGCAGCTGATATAACTTATTTAATGCCTCCACCGGCGTCATAACATTCATATCAAGCTCTCTTAATTCCATAATAATATCTTCATTGGGGTTATAATCAAAGAGTGATAACTGATCCGGTATTTCCGTATGTTTTTTTCTGGATTTGGATAAATTCTCCAAGGAATCATTCTGCTCCATTACAGCCGTATCTTCTTTTTGGGATACGGCTGTATCCGTATGTATGGCTCTGGCTTTTTCTGCAATATCGTTTTTGCTTAATTCGTCTACAATTTCTCGTGCTCTTTTTAATACGCTGCCAGGAACTCCGGCTAATTTTGCCACCTGTATGCCATAGCTTTTATCCGCACCGCCTTTTACGATTTTACGCAGAAATATAATATCCTCGCCGTGCTCTTTTACGGCAATGCAATAATTGTTAACACTGTCCAGTTTGCCTTCCAATTCTGTCAGCTCATGATAATGGGTTGCAAATAAGGTCTTAGCCCCCAATAATTCCGGATTACTGATATGCTCTACAACGGCCCAGGCAATGCTTAATCCGTCAAAGGTACTGGTTCCTCTTCCGATTTCATCTAAAATCAGCAGGCTGTTTTTTGTTGCATTACGGAGAATATTTGCAACTTCCGTCATTTCAACCATAAAGGTACTCTGGCCCGATGCCAGGTCGTCGGAGGCCCCAACTCTGGTAAATATCCTGTCTACGATGCCGATTTCTGCATGGGAGGCCGGTACAAAACTTCCGATCTGTGCCATTAATACAATTAAAGCGGTCTGGCGCATATAGGTGGATTTACCTGCCATATTGGGGCCCGTAATAATGGAAATACGGTGCTCCTTATTGTTTAGATAGGTATCATTGGTTACAAACATATCATTGGAAAGCATCTGCTCCACTACCGGATGCCTGCCGTCTTTAATATCTATAACTCCGTCTTCGTTGATGGAAGGACGGGTAAAATTATTTCTTTCGGCCACCAATGCCAGGGAAGTCAGTACATCTGTCTTGGCAATGGCCTTGGCTGTCTGCTGTATCCGGTTGACCTCATTCCCAATCCGGTCACGGATATCGCAAAATATTTCATATTCTAAAGAAAACAGCTTGTCCTCAGCTCCTAAAATAACGTCTTCCAGTTCCTTTAATTCCGCAGTTGTATAACGTTCCGCATTGGCAAGTGTCTGTTTGCGTATCCAGTTGTCAGGCACCAGGTTCTGGTAGGAGTTGGTCACTTCCAGATAATAACCGAAAACCCGGTTGAATTTAATTCTTAGATTTTTAATACCTGTTTTGTCCTTCTCTTTTGTTTCTAATTCGGCCAGCCAGGTCTTTCCTTCGGTTTTTGCCTTTCTTAGCCTGTCGACTTCTTCATGGTAACCGTCCTTTATAATGCCGCCTTCTTTTACTGCAAGGGGCGGCTCTTCTATAATTGCCTGTTCAATTAAGAAATGGATATCCGCCAGGGGATCCATTTCCTCATAAATATATTTTAGCAGCTTGGACTGCGCGTCGCTTAACAGCTGCTTAATATGGGGAAGCATGGACAGGGAGGATTTAAAAGCAATCAGATCCCTGGGCCCCGCACTTTTATAACTGATACGGCTGATTAAACGCTCCAAATCATAGATAGGGTTAAGATATTCCCTGATTTCCTCCCTGGTTATGACCGATTGGTTCAATTCCGTTATGGCGTCCAGCCTTTCATTAATTTCAGCCTTATCTATTAATGGCTGTTCCACATAGCTTCTTAACAATCTGGCGCCCATGGCGGTTTTGGTTTTGTCCAGCACCCACAATAAGGAACCCCGTTTCTGTTTTTCCCTCAGGGTTTCCACTAACTCCAGGTTTCTCCTGGTAGAGCTGTCCAGAAGCATATATTTGCTTGTTATGTAAGGAGTCAGACGGGTTAAATGGATTAGTGAATTTTTCTGGGTTTCATATAAATACTGCATAACAGAACCCGCCGCTATGACTCCTATGGTATAATCCTCTAACCCAAGTCCTGCAAGGGCGGATACTTTAAAATGGTTTTGAAGGGCACTTATACATAAATCATCATCAAAATACCATGTTTCCAGGTCGGAAACGGATATTTGCAGCCGGTTCCTTAAATCCTCAATGTCTACTCCGCTGACCATAAAGGTACTGTTGCATATAATCTCAGAAGGGTTGAATTTATTAATTTCATCCAACAGCTTTCTGTCCGAATCTACCTCCGTTACGTAAAAATCTCCCGTGGTTACGTCCACGGTTGCCACTCCATAAGCATTTACGGTATGTACGATTCCCATCAAATAATTGTTTTTGCTTTCATCCAAGGCCTGGGGATTTAAATTGGTACCGGGGGTAACAATACGTATTACTTCCCTTCGTACAATCCCTTTTGTTGCCTTAGGATCTTCCACCTGTTCACAGATGGCTACCCGGTAGCCCTTACTGATTAATTTACTTAAATAGCCTTCCACCGCATGGTAGGGTATTCCGCACATGGGAGCCCGTTCGTCCTGTCCGCAGTTCTTGCCGGTTAAAGTAATTTCCAGTTCTTTCGAGCAGGTAAGTGCATCTTCAA
>DBEP01000039.1:5819-6357 GCA_002294045.1 Lachnoclostridium sp. UBA903
AACGGGTACCGCTTTTTATTCCGTGTGAACGGCGTCTTCTGCCAGTTGATTCCCGTCCGCCGCAGTGGTTGCCAATTTATCACATCTTTCATTCAGCGGATGTCCGTCATGGCCTTTTACCCAGATAAAAGTTACTTTATGGGGTTCCAGGGCTTTTAAAAGCCGTTTCCACAAATCAACGTTTTTAACCGGCTCATTTTTTCCCCTTTTCCAGCCCTTTTTTATCCAGCCTTCCAGCCAATGTTCATTAAAAGCCTTCACGAGATACTGGGAATCGGAATAAAGCTCCACTTCACAAGGTTTATTCAGGGCTTCCAGTCCCACAATTGCCGCCATTAATTCCATACGGTTATTGGTGGTTTTCCGGAAGCCTCCGCTTAATTCCTTCACATGCTCCTTACCTGTCTTATCTACATAAACTAAAACCGTTCCGTATCCGCCCGGGCCGTCGGGATTACCCCTGGCTGAGCCGTCCGTATAGATATAAACCTTCATATTGACTCCCCTTTTTTATCTGAAATTCTTATATTTCTCATCA
>DBEP01000039.1:6440-7033 GCA_002294045.1 Lachnoclostridium sp. UBA903
CCTAAGTGCCAAGCAGACAGCATACTAGATATGAAAGGATTCCGTAATCTTGGCCATGTAAAATTCATCTACATAATGCCCGTCCATAAACATGGAATTCTTCTTTATTCCTTCTACCTGGAAACCATTTTTTTCGTATAGCCTCTTCGCTATGGTATTGTGGCACATAACCGTAAGCTCCAGTCTTGTAATGTTATTATTGGCCGCCCATTTGTCCAATTCCTTAAAAAAACTGCTGCCGATTCCTTTTCCCCGGTAAGACAGCCGTATACCTGTCACAATGTATGCCGTATGTCTGATTCGTTTGGGAATCCCCCTTTGAGCAGACAGAAAACCCACAATCTGCCCTTTCTCTTCTGCTGCCAGCAACAGGTCTGTGCCCTGTTCGGCAGTCCTGATTAGACCTTCAAGCTGTTTTAAATCTTTGATTCTTTCATCCGGTTCATACATCATAAATTCCGTTTCTTTATCTAATTCGGAGAGCATTTCAAAAAATGCTTCCGCATCCTTTATTTGTATTTTCCTGATAAGCATTGCCGGCTTTCCTCCTGCTATATGTAAGTACATTCCGTAATGATACCATGTTCGCAAGC
>DBEP01000038.1 GCA_002294045.1 Lachnoclostridium sp. UBA903
AGTTATCAAGGTTCTTTCTGCTGTTATTACAGATTTTATGCTGCTTCGCCGATGTTTTTCATTCATAATTTCTACCTTTTGGCGCGTCAGCAAAAAATATTATATCACCGTATACTTATGATGTCAACCCTTTTTTATAACTTTTTGTTACTTTTTTCATAGGCATAATTTATGCTTTTTTATATCCTTACATGGCTCTTTTGTAACCCTGTGTGTCAGCTTATATTCCAATGTTTAACTTTACGACAAAAAGGACGGGTCTGCTGCAAGTTCAGTAAATTAACTATTTTGCAACAGTCCTGTCCTGATTTTTTTAGCAGATAGCCTGTAACTACTCTCGTACACAGATATCAGAGGCTCTCTTACTTTTATTTATCTAGGGCGTGTCTGAAAACTGCTCGGGGACGGTCAGAACGGTGCAATGAATTTTCAGACACGCCCTAAGCAGCTGTTAATATTTTTATTTAGTATTGAAATTTCAGTTTACCGCTGTTCTTATTTAGGGTATTCAAAGCCTACCGGTTCATTTCACTTTGGTCGCCGCTGCCCTGGTGGCCTTCTATTATTTTATCAATTTCCTTTTTATCGGTAGACGGCAAATCACCTAATACCGTATTTTTAACAGCACATGCGGCATTACCGTATTCCAATGCTCTTTTACAATCCCCATAGGCTAACAGGCCGAATAAAACACCGGATACATAGGCATCCCCGCTTCCGATGCGGTCAATAACCTCGATATTTTCATACGGAGCTTCCCGGTAGAATTTATCTTCTTTTGCATTATAAATAGTCGAGCCAAATGTATGCTTCTTAGGACTGATAATCTTCCGTTCCGTAGAAGCCAGCACCTCAATGTTATATTCCCTTGCAAAATATTTTAAAATCTCCTTTAAGTCACCGGATTTGCCAAAAGTACGCCTGGAGGTTTCTTCGGATATAAATAATATGTCAACATAGGGCAGAATCCGCTCTATATACCTTTTCGCATCGGCTTCACTCCATAAATTAGCCCTGAAATTCACATCAAAAGATATCAAAGCTCCTGCGGCTTTAAATTTTTTAATCAATTCTTCCGCCGTATTACGGGTGGCCTCAGAAAGAGCCAGGGTAATACCGCTGGTATGAAATAATCTGGTTGTATGGTATATTCTCTCCGGAATATCCTCCGGCTTAATGGTATTGATAGAAGCATTTTTTCTGTCATAAACAACCGTAGGCTTTCTTGGATATACACCATGTTCATAATAATAAATGCCCAGCCTTGCCTCAGGACTGTCATCATATATTAACCATTCGTCGTCTACACCACAGAACCGGACATTGTTCCTGATATAAGTACCCAATTCATTTTTAGGAAGCTTTGATATAATTCCCGTATGCAAACCTAACAATGACATACCGGATACCACATTCAGCTCTGCTCCTCCCGCCCTTTTCTCGAATACCGCTCCGGATATCATTCTTTCATTTACAGGAGATGACAATCTTAATAACAGCTCTCCAAAAACAAGTGCATCGTAATCTTTTTTTTCATTTGAAAACATCATAATCCTCCCTGGGGCATGTCTGAAAACTGCTTGTGCCGGCCTGGCCGTTCCGGATTGTGGGAGTCAAGGAGCGATTTTGGGTGCTACGTTTCCAAAATCGCGACGCAGAATACCACAATTGGGGGCGGTCAGAACGGTACAATGAGTTTTCAGACACGCCCTTGATGCTATAACGCCGCTCCGGCGAAAAGGCTCACTTTTTCTGTAAAAGATGGACGGCGAAACCGCCTATATCTTCCGCAATATAAATCGCCGCAATATTTCCGTTGCCGTCATATTTAGCAGAATCCTTATTAAAGGTAACACCCTGCTTTTCAAGATGATATATTGCTCTTTCAATATAATTTGTCTGAATGGCGATATGACCGTTTTTGCCCAGGTATGGTGTTTTCATTACTTCAATTCCAAGTCCCGCAAAAACGGAACTGGTTCCCGATTTTTTTGTAAACCCGAATAATTTTTCAAATGACGATGCAATACTGTCTGCCTCTGCTTCCTCCGAAGCATTGATACCAACATGGCATAACGCAAAGCCCAGCATCTTCGTTACGGCTTCTCTGGTCAGTGCCTTAATTTTATCAAATTCACCGGCTTTAATCAGTGCATCATTAACCATCCAGCTGCCGCCGCATGCAATAATTTTTGGAAAATCCAAATATGTATTTAGATTCTTTTCATTAATGCCGCCTGTAGGCATAAATTTCATATTAACATATGGTGCGGACATGGCTTTAATCATATTTAGGCCGCCTGCTGCTTCAGCGGGAAAAAATTTAACCACATCAAGCCCTAATTCAATTGCCTGCTCAATATCACTGGGACTGGAACATCCCGGAGTAACGGGTATCCCTTTCGTAATACAGTACTTTACAATTGTAGGATTAAATCCAGGACTTACAATAAAGGACGCACCTGCAAGGATTGCCCTGTCAACCTGTTCCGTTGTCAGTACAGTTCCTGCCCCAACAAGCATATTGGGATATTTTGAGGTTATGATACGTATTGCTTCTTCCGCAGCATCTGTCCGGAAGGTTATTTCCGCACACGGCAAACCGCCTTCACACAGTGCCTTTGCCAGCGGCTCGGCATCTTCAGCACGGTCCAGTTTTACTACCGGAACTATACCCATTTTTTTAATGTTCAATAATACATCATTCATTTTATCACCCATTTTATACCGCAGACTATCTGTGGTACACGCCACGAAATAAACGGTTGAAAGATTTTATATGTGGCATTCCTTTCTCTGATTATATTTTCTTTCAACTTTTCCGCCATGATGCCTCTTCTGCGGCATCTCAAATATCTTATATGTTTTATTCCACGTCTTATATCAGTATACTATTTTAAAGCGGGAATTTCAATCAGTTACTTTAAATAATTAGAGCATTTCCATGTGGCTTTAAGATGGAATATTACCGGTTTTCCTGCTTTTAAAAAAGAATCTTACCTAAATTCATTATAAATTTTAAAAGAAGATTGTTATTATATACCGTACTTAAAAAGGTACTCTCATTGATAAGCTCAAATACGGTCTGGACCCATTTTGTACTGCTGAGCACGGTTAAAAATATGCATCCGATCCATACCACTATAATTCCATGCAGAAGGCCGGCTAATAATCCTGCCGTTTTATTAAGGCCGTTGATAAGGGGCAGTTTGCTGATAATATCCAGGGTCTCGCACAGAAGTGCCAGTCCTATGTTTATAAAAAGCGCAACGACCAAAAATACCGCGGCATTAATTATAATCCGGGTTATGGACCCGTTTATGTAATCCTTAAAACTGTCAACAGCCATTGCGGTATATACATCCTTTGTATTATTTTCAATCAAGGTATTTTTTAATATTTTCGGAAGGGGCAGTTCATTGATAAAGTTTACCTGATCGGTTACTTTATTTCCCGTATCGGTTACGGAAATCACTTTCACAACCTTTTCCGTTACAAAGCCCATTATTTTATCATTCTTCTGCAGTTCTTTACTGATAACCGGACTGATCCACATAGTCAGTATCAGCGCTATTATCGTTGAAAATAGAGTAAACACGGTCCGGATAAAGCCCCTTCTCCGTCCGTTTAAAGCGTATCCCGCTAAAATTACCAGTACCAGAATAACCAACCAATTCATACTATCCTCCTGATATTTGTGTTATTTCTTTGTTTCCGTCAGTTTAACTTCTTCCATATTTAAATTATCAATTATAATGTATTTATCCAAATTATTCACCGGCAGGATATAGGAAATATCGTTCTCAAAGGTATAGTGGAATTTCTCCTGACCGTTGGCGCGCAATATAATCCATTCCAAATTAGAATACAGGATGATTTCCTCACCGGATATAAAAATATTATCATAATTATAATTTATTTTTTTATCGAGTATCACATTGCCCTTTAAATCATAGAGAAGTATGCGGTATTTGTTATTATCTTCCCCACTGTTCAGAACGAATCCCACATATTTATTACTGTAGAATATACTTTTGATTTCCGAATTAAAGGTCTCTTTATAAATTTCCTTCGGTGTCTGCTCCATGGAATACAGGCTGAAACGGTCGTCTCCGAAAGCACATACCGTATTATTATTAACAAATTCTATTCTGGGAACAACAGCCTGTCCGTAATCATCGGCACCCACCATATTATAAACATAATTTTTACCTACTTCCCCAAAATTATAAAAGGTTATTACGCTATGTACCTTGCCGCTGTTTACAGATAAATAACTGGTAACCAGTTTTCTTCCGTCATTGGAAAGAGAAATATCAAGGGGAAATCCGTCTTTTTGGTTGACGGTTCTGGTACTCACCAGCTCTTTACCGTCTTCGCTGTAAAAAACGATGTGGTTTGTTCCGTTCCCATCCATTAAAACCGCAACCACACCCTGGTTGGCAATTTCACTCTTTATGATGGAATTGGGTACATTAACCGTTGTCATTCCGCCTTCACCGTTGAATATCTGGAGACTTTTATAGCCTCTGTCACTTACCACAGCATATTTTTCACAAACATCTACAATGGGATCTTTCATTTCAAAGGTCCCGTTCCAAAGCAGGTTACCTGCTCCATCCATAGCCATAGCTCCATCCCTGCTGTAACGGATAATTCCGGTTCCATAACGGTCATATTTCGCAGAGCTGCTGTCACTTCTCTCTGTTTTATGAATCACCTGGTAGCTTGTATAATTTTTATGTAAAATGGAATTAACTGCAAATAATATTATCCCTATTGCAGCAATGCCAATCAAGACCGTTACTATCATAATTAATCGCTTATGTTTGCGTTTTCGTAATTCATAGCTTCTTAAATTATGTTTTTCCAATTCAATCGCCATGTGTTCTCCTTTTAATAATGTTATCCACTCCATGTGGATTTTTTACATGTATGTTAATTATACCTTATTTACCTCCTATTGACACTACCTTTTTTATATTTTATAAAAAAGGCTTTATTTTTCACAGAAAATTCACGGAATTTACTGTGAGATAAGAAAGAGTCTGGCTTGCCAGACTCTGGCGCTGACGCGCCGTCACCTAAGTAACAAATTTCCATGGCGTGTCAGCAGCATAATTTCAATCCGCCGCAGTGCGGTCCAAAGCGGAGCGTTCTTGTCTCACAGGAGACCTTTCCTATGAGACAAGAACGCTGTCCTCCTGAGCCTGGATATCGGGCTCAGGAGGACAGCTTCTTATCCTTTCATATTATTAATATAATAAAGCACCGGCAGAAAAGAAATTCCGGCAGATTTTATCTAGACCTACAGTTTATCGGCATATCTATGGCACAATTAATTTCTGCCCTTCATATATTTTATTTTCATCCTCTATACCGTTTAATTCTTTAATTTTTTCCATATAACTGTAAGTGTGATATAATTCGTAACTGATTGCCGCCAGGGAATCTCCTGCCCGGACAATATAGTATTTTACCTGGGCAGATGTCTGCGCGGAATCATTGGAATCAGCCTCGTCTTCTGCATTGTCTGAATTGCTGTTTCCCTGATTATCCGCACTTGCGGTATCCGTACTGCTGTCCGCTGGGGAGTTATCCGTATCCTCAGTACTGTTAATATTTCCTTTCACCGTTTCAACCTCTGTGGTTTCCCGGCTATCATCCAGAGTCTGATTATTACTGTCATCCTCTTTAGTCCCGGAATTATTCCCTTCTGCGGTCTGGGAATTCTCTGCTTTGTCGGAATCCGCGTCCGGTACCTGTGAGGTGTCATTTTGACCGGTATCTGCCGCCTGGACTTCCTCTCCGGTCTGTTCGGTATCATCTCCGGATACATTTTCACCTTCTTTTCCCATATTCAGGCTTTGGGATATGGAATTAAGGGCAGTCTCCATATTCCTCATCTTTTCATAATTATCCAGCATGGTTGCGGCAATGACTAAGACAATAATGGCTAACAGAGTACTGGCAGCATATAAAAGGCGGATAATGCTCCTGTCGTCTTTTACATCTTTCTTTTCCTGTATTACATTCCGGATTTTTCTGGTGGTATGATCGCTGTAATTTTTCTCTTCACTTGCAGTCTCCTTATTCTCCACCATATAATTCTGCATTTCTTCATTTTTTTCATAATATATGTAATAACCGTTCTGCTTTATCAGGTGATTGTTTTCGTTAAGATAAAAAGCCTCTTCCTTTTCCAAACTGTCCATTTTCAGCAGGACTTTATCAGGACCCGAAAAATTCTCCGTATGTATTTTACGTAACTTTTCTTCGCCTTCTATAAAAAACTCCGGTCCAATCAGGGACCAGCCTACTATTTCCACATCATTGAAATACTGCTTTATATTTTCATAAATACTTGTCCAGCCTTCATCCGAAAAGGCAATTCCGCTGCTAAAATCCGAATTCATCATTTCTACGGCACCTTTGATGAATATATTTTTTCCTTCTTCCGTTCTGACATAATAGCCAAGCAAAACCGCTACTTTGCAGCCGGAATGTTCTTTATCTGAAAGCTGTCTTATATAAGTCATAACATAATCTTCTACGTATATTACTTTATTTCGGGCGCCGATACTTCCGATCTGCCTTATATTTTTGGGCATTTTAATGGGGACGGTTTTTACAGGCTCTGGCTGGTTATTTGTATTTCCGCCCTTGCTGTATGAGTTGTCCATAAATTATTCTCCTCCTAAACACAGTCTCTTTTAGACAATGATATATAGAAACATACAAACTGGTTTTTGTTTCTATAAATATAACTTATCGGAAAAAACTTTTATTCTCCGATTAAAAAGGCGCTGATTATGCAACCTGCATCCGATTACGGGAACATAGCTTTGGTTCCCGCATTATTACTACCGACAATCGTAACATAAGCTCTGTAAATATTATGTCAAAACAATACAACGAAATGAAATAAATTACTTGTTTTATCCTCCCTTATTCGCCTTTACTTTTCAGGTTCTGATAAATTTATACCCTGAGGGTTTACGGCGGGTGGGAATAAATCCTATTGCTGGTGAAAATTGGCTCACAAAATATTACTATAATCTGACTATTTTGTTTTTTTAAGGTAATACTTTTGTTATTACAGAATATGGATGTAGTGTACGAGTATAATAGGAGGTTATAATGAACAAAGAAATAGAGGCCGGAAAGAAATTATTTTATTTTAATACGAAAGATCGTTATTCTGTGTACGATTTCAGCAAGACATTACAGGAAATAATACAAAAAAATATATATAAGAAAAATCAGATTGTATTTTTATGTATAGGTACGGATCGCGCAACAGGCGATTGCTTAGGACCTATTGTCGGTTATAAATTATCAAAACTTCCTCATAATATTATTTTATATGGAACGCTGGAACAGCCAGTCCATGCAAAAAATCTTGGTGAAACCATGAATTACATTTATGCCCACCATCACGACGCACTTGTTATTGCAATAGATGCTTCCCTGGGCAAATCAGGGCATATAGGCTATATTACCCTGGGAGAAGGTCCTTTGCTTCCGGGTGCCGGCGTCGATAAAGATTTGCCTCCGGTAGGTGATATTTTTATTACAGGTATCGTAAATTTTTCCGGAATGCTGGATCATATGCTGCTTCAGACAACCAGGCTCAATATTGTCATGGTTTTAGCCGATTATATCTGTACCGGAATTAACTACTGTTTTTATAAGCTGGCCAGAGATTAAACACAAAATAGAGTCCGGTGCGTCACGCGCATCTGCCTGGAAGGCTTATTATTTAATAAGAAATTCGAGAAATTTTCTACAATAAAAAGCCTGTCCAGGATATAACCATCTCCGTTATTTATTCCTGAACAGGCTTATGTTTCAATTTATTCTTTTATTCCGGGTGTCATCCGTTCATCCCTGTTTTTCTAAATCATTCAGAATCAATTACCCATTACCTTTACATCCCACAAAGAATATCCGTAAGGAAGCGCCCTTTCAATTCCCTGGAATTTAACAAATCTGGCATTCACTCCGCTAAAATTAATGGTTTCAATACCGCCCTGGCCATTGGTTATCCTGGATACGCTTGTATAGTTATTCCCGTCGGCGGAAACCTGGATTTCGTACTGCTTTCCATAAGCCGCTTCCCAATTCAGAACCACCTGGCTGATATGGAAGGTATTCCCTAAATCTATGACAAACCAGGCATTGTCAGAAAAATCGGAAGACCATCTGGTACTTGTATCACCGTCTGTAAGATATTGCGGAAGAAAGTCCCCACTCTCCGTGCCGGAACTGGTGACTGCTTTTCCGGCGGCCAGATTGGAATTCCCGCTTGGATTTTCCGGTGTTCCCTGGGTCACTCCGTGTATATAGGTAAATGTCTGGGTATCCAATGCACCTCCGCCCGGATTGTAGGTAAAGAAATATTCCAAAACATCTCCTTCTTTCAGGTTACTCACCGGATAGGTATAATTCCGGTCTCCGGACGTATGCATTGCAACGTTTATCTGGCCTCCGTTATTTAATTTATAATGTAAATCAGCAAATTCCGCTCCATTTACATAGAACTCCACCGTATCCCCTATTTTCTTTAAACCCTTTACCGAGTCGCCGATTATGACAACGGAAGAACCGCTATCCGTTACGGTTACTTGGCATTCTGCGGTTTTCTTCCCGTCCGAAGTGGTGACGGTTACGGTTGTCGTACCTTTGGATATTCCGGTAACCTTTCCGGTCTGGTCCACCGCAGCTATACTGCTGTCGGCCGCTGACCAGGTTACGCCTTTGTTAGTGGCACCTGCCGGTAATACCGAAGCGGTTAACTGCAGGCTGCTGCCTGCGGTAACCTCCGCCGCAGTCCGGTTTAGGCTTACTCCGGTAACAGGAACATTACCGGGTTCCCCTGTGCCATTCTCCTTATAGACACGCACATAATCCACCTGCATGCCTGCCGGAAGGTCGCCAGGACCCGGTGCAATGCCTCCGTCAAACCAACCGCCGACTGCAAGATTCATGATAATATAAAAATCCTGGTCAAAAGGTGCAGATTGGCTGCCCGGTGCACCATTGGAATACCATTGGCTGCTGGTCGCTTTAAAAAAGCATTTGCCGTCTACATACCATTTTATATTGTCTTCTTCCCATACTAAGCTGTATACATGATAATCGGAATCAATGGTCTGTCCTTCCGGAAATACGTAATCACCGCCAAGATATGTATTGGCAGGCCACTCTCCTCCAAAGTGGATTGCTCCGCTGCTGGCTCCAGGCACTCTTCCCCTGGCCTCCATAACATCGATTTCACCGGAAGCTGCCCAGGTTCCATAGGCATTGTCATTCGGCAGAAGCCATAAAGCCGGCCACATGCCATTGCCTCTTGGGAGTTTCGCCCTGAAGTCAATCCGCCCGTATTGGAAGGTAAAATTATCTTTTGTGGTTATCTTTCCGGAGGAATATAATGCATAACGGTTCGGGTCCTGCGGAAAGGATTTTGGTTCTTCATAGGCTACAATATTTAAGCTTCCGTCTCTGACAAAAACATTCCGTTCACTGTCGGTATAATGTTCCAATTCATTGTTGCCCCAGCCCCAGGTATTGGGATCATCGTTTAAATAGTACCCGATATCATAGTTCCACACGTTAGTATCCAGAGCCGTTCCGTTAAATTCATCACCCCATATCAGACGCATTCCCTCAATGTAACTGTTATCAGGAGTACCAAGCTCAATATCGTCCATATCGGATACGTCCGGCCTGGGTGCGTCAGGATTCCCGATAAAGGTATAATTCACGTAATTGCTGCCGATGGCACCGCCTTTCTGTCCGTTAAGGGGATAACCGATACGAAGCTCCACATCGGTCTGGACAGGCTGGAACCAAAGCCCGTAGATATAATCCACCCAGTAGCCCCACTGGTTTGCGGCAGAAAGATTGTTATAGCCATTGGCGGAATATTGGAATCCGCTTTGGCTGTAATCGCCAAGGTCTACCCACACTCCGTTTATCTTTATTTCGTAGACAAAGTTGTCTAGTTCTGATTTTACCGCGGCTCCGCCGTCTATTTTGGGCAGCGGCAGACCGATTTCCCCATTGCTTCCGGCCGTATAGGTTGTCCCTTCATAGGGAGTCAGGGTATAAGAATTTCTTACCGGCTCCTCATATGTAATCGTATAAATAAGGGATACCAGTGAGGTTTTGGATTCTAATTTTACATTAATGGATTCCTCCACCGTAAACCAATAACCGCCGCCTCCATCGGTAAACTGGCCGAAATTATAGTCATATATCCAGCCGCTTGCGGCGTTATTGTCAATATCAATCCATTCGCCGCTTCCCACAGGCTTTACGAATACCCTTAAATCATCTGCCACGGCTTCATACGGTATGGATGCATCCCCGTTAAAAACCGGATAAGTAAAACCTGAACCTCCGGTAACACCGGCGGTTATTTGCGGTCCCTGGGTTGCAGTCATGGAGGTTATGGTCGTCTTGTTTATATTCCCCTATGAAGGGACAACCTATA
>DBEP01000043.1 GCA_002294045.1 Lachnoclostridium sp. UBA903
TGAATATTTTGCAACAGCCCCTTTTTAGACATGGGGGTAATAATGACATATGGAATTATTTCCCTTTTGTACAATATACACAAAACTGTAGGACTAATTTTGTAATCTAAACTGACTGAAAATGGTTTACAATGACTGAAAATGATGGTATTATAAAAAACAAAAAGGAAAACAATCAATAATAGCCAAAAGGAATAAGAGGTTGTGATTATATGCTGACAGAAACGAGACTAAATGAAATATTACGCCTGGTGAACGAGCAAAAAAGTATTACCGTACTGGAGATAACAAAAAGGTTACAGGCGTCGGAATCAACCGTCCGCAGGGACTTAACTCTGCTCCAAAAAAGAGGGCTGCTAAAGAAAGTTCATGGCGGTGCAACCTCGCTGGAATTTGGTTATACGGCAAAAGATGATGACGTATCCCTGCGGATGGATTTAAACCGTGAGGAAAAAATACGGATTGCAAAATACGCGGCCGGTTTAATCCGGGATAATGATTTTGCATACCTGGATGCAGGCACTACTACGGAATTGCTGATTGACTATATAGAAGCCGGCAATGCAGCATTTGTAACCAATGGCATCATTCATGCAAAAAAACTGGCCCAGCGCGGTTTTAAGGCCTATATGCTGGGCGGTGAACTGAAGGCGTCAACGGAAGCGGTAATAGGTGCCGATACCATAGCACTTTTAGACAGATACCATTTTACGAAAGGATTCTTTGGCACGAACGGTGTGAGTATAGCAAATGGTTTTACCACACCGGAAGTGAATGAGGCGGCCGTAAAGAGAAAGGCGCTGGAGCAGACCAAGGACAGATATGTATTATGTGACGCCTCTAAATTCAATAAAATCTCACCGGTAAGCTTCTGGAATTTTGAATATGCAACCATAATCACCACCGGTTTGTCCGATAAAACATATCTGGAGAGTAAAAATGTCATCGAAATTACAGAGTAGAATAACGCTTACTCTTCCTCCGTTTTCCTGAGACTTTCTGGATATACGGAGGATTATAAGAGAAAAAAGGTTACAGTTCAGCCGTAAGGCTAAACTGCAGCAAAAAGCAGCCGGCGGGCTGAACACAAAAAAGGGAGAGACAACAATGATTTATACCGTTACCTTTAATCCTTCCCTGGATTATATCGTTCGGGTAGATAATTTTCAGACGGGAAGGGTCAACAGAACGAGCGGTGAGCAGCTCCTTCCCGGCGGAAAAGGAATCAACGTATCCATTGTGCTGAAAAACTTAGGTATTGATAATACTGCCCTGGGTTTTCTGGCCGGATTCACAGGGAAAGAAATTGAAAAAAGAATCAGGAAATTCGGATGCGGAACAGATTTTACCTGGCTGCCCGACGGATATTCCAGAATAAACCTTAAGCTGAAATCCATGGAGGAAAGTGAAATTAACGGCCAGGGACCTGAGATACCGGAGGAAGCATTGGATAATCTATATGAGAAGCTGTGCAGATTAAACAAACAGGATATTTTAGTACTGGCAGGAAGTATTCCCGTTTCCCTGCCCGATTCCGTCTATCAGCGGATTATGGAGCGGTTAGCGGATAAAAACTTGAAGATAGTAGTGGATGCTTCCGGTAATTTACTGATAAATGTTTTAAAGTACCGGCCTTTTCTGATTAAACCCAACCATCATGAATTGGCTGAAATTTTTGGAATACGTCTTACCAGGGAGGAAGAATTCGTAAAATACGGCCGGAAATTGCAGGAAAGGGGAGCCAGAAATGTTCTTATTTCCCTGGCAGGAGATGGTGCGGTTCTGCTTGCCGAAAGCGGTGAAATCTTCAAAAGTCCGGCACCGAAAGGCACCGTGATTAATTCAGTGGGAGCCGGAGATTCCATGGTTGCAGGTTTTCTGACCGGCTACCTGGAACAAAAAGATTATTTGTATGCGTTAAGAATGGGAATCGCTGCAGGCAGTTCCAGTGCATTTTCAACCTGTCTGGCAACCAGAACGGAGGTTCTTGCCATGATGGAAAAACAAATGCACTGATAATATGGGTTTATTTCAGAAGAAAGTAAAGCCAAAAAAGGTTTGGAGAAGGAGGAGCAAGATGAGAATAACAGATTTATTGGCAAGGGAAAGCATTAATTTAAAAGGCAATCCCGGCAGCAAAGCAGAAGCGATTGAGCAAATGGTGGATTTAATGGCAGCTTCCGGAAAGCTGGAAGACAAAGAAACCTATAAAAAAGGCGTATTTGAACGGGAAGCAGAAGGAACCACCGGAGTCGGTGACGGGGTAGCCATTCCCCACTGCAGGTCTGAGGCGGTGAAAAGACCGGGGCTTGCGGCCATGGTAGTACGAAACGGAGTAGATTTTGATGCCCTGGATGGTGAGCCGGTAAAGCTTATTTTTTTAATTGCGGCACCGGATACCGAAGATAATGTGCATCTGCAGGTATTGAGCAAACTGGCGGCATTATTAACGGAATCTGATTTTGCTCAAAGATTGAAAAAGGCAGACAGAAAGGAAGCATTTCTTCGTATAATAGAACAGGCGGAACAGGCTAAAGATATGGAGATGAAACAAGAAGCGGAAAAGAGAGCGGAAGGTAAGGAAAAGCCGGAAAATGAGGCAAAGGGCTTAAAGCTTTTGGCTGTCACCTCCTGCCCTACCGGTATTGCACATACCTATATGGCTGCGGAGAACATAGAAAAGAAGGCAAAAGAAGCCGGACACCGGATTAAAGTTGAAACAAGAGGTTCCGGCGGTGCTGAAAATGTACTGACATCCCAGGAAATAGCAGAAGCAGACTGCATTATAGTAGCTGCCGATATGCAGGTGCCGATGGAACGTTTTCATGGAAAGAAAGTCATCCAATGCAAAGTTTCCGACGGTATCGGTAAAGCGGCGGAATTAATAAAAAGGGCAGAGTCCGGTGAAATACCGGTATATGTCAGCAATTCGGGCAGAGGGGCGGATTTTGCCGAGGATAAGGAAAGTGCAGGCCGGCAGATTTATAAGTATCTGATGAACGGCGTATCCCATATGCTTCCCTTTGTGGTAGGCGGCGGCATCTTAATTGCCTTTTCCTTTCTGATTGACGGCTTCAGTGTAGATTTGGCGTCTTTGGAAGATAAATCCGCTTTTGGAACCATTACTCCTTTAGCGGCAATTTTTAAAAATATCGGCGGTACCGCATTCAGTTTTATGCTGCCGATCCTGGCAGGTTATATCGCAATGAGTATTGCCGACAGGCCGGGACTTGCCCTGGGGTTTGTAGGCGGTGCTATTGCGGCAGGCGGAAATTCAGGCTTTTTGGGAGCGTTGGCCGCCGGCTTTTTGGCGGGTTATACGATTTTATTATTAAAGAAGCTTACCTCCAGGCTGCCGGAGAAGCTGGAAGGGATAAAACCGGTTCTTATTTATCCGTTGTTTGGTATCTTAATTACCGGTGTGGTGGTAACCTATATTATCGAACCTGTTTTTGGAGGAATCAATACTGCATTAAACAATGGCCTGGGGAATATGGGCAATACCAGCAGTATCCTGCTTGGATTAATTCTTGGAGGAATGATGGCGGTGGATTTAGGCGGGCCGGTTAATAAGGCCGCTTATGTATTTGGTACGGCTTCCATTGCGGCGGGTAACTATGATATTATGGCGGCCGTAATGGTGGGAGGCATGGTTCCTCCTTGTGCCGTGGCGCTTGCAACCATACTTTATAAAAATAAGTTTACTGCCGATGAAAGAAAATCCGGGCCTACGAACTTTATATTAGGATTGTCCTTTATATCCGAAGGCGCTATTCCCTATGCGGCTTCCGACCCTTTGCATGTGCTTCCGGCATTGATTGCAGGTTCCGCGGTGTCAGGAGGGCTGTCCATGGCATTTAAGTGTACGCTGATGGCACCTCATGGCGGAATATTCGTATTCCCTGTGGTTGGAAATGCTTTTCTGTATCTTCTGGCATTAGCAGCAGGCACCGTAGTCAGCGCGGTGCTCCTGGGGACATTTAAAAAGACGTCGGTACAAATAAAAAATTAATTTTGCCGATAGTATGAAAGAAATCAGGAAGGAGCTGTTGCTCAACGAACTAATTTGTTGGTTGAGTAACAGCTCCTTGAGCACTATCAAGAAGTTCAAGTATTATTATATTAAAATAAATGGACACAAGTGTCCATTTACATATCATAATATTTTAATTATACTTATCCTATGATATTAATTAAAACACAAAATCTAACTACAGATGGTGATGGGTTATATTGTGACCTAATCATGACTGTTTCTTTGAAAATATTTATTTTACATTGTTCTGGAGTTCTGGGAGTCTTTCGGACTAAGAGAGATATGTTTCTAACAGCTTTGGATTATTTCGAAAAGCCGTATTCGGCATTTGTTCAAGCAGATATTTAAGACAGCGGTATAGCTCTGAATAATCCGGACAAAATCCATCACATGTCCGGTCAGTGAATATTCTTATTGGGTGAAACGTAAGCAGGTAATGGCACATATATAAGAAAACCTGCATGGGGTGACCAGATAGGTTTTTTGAAGTTGTGCTCTACAGGTTTCCGGAATCTTTTTAGACCATAAGGGGCTTTTAGGCGCATAAGTTTTCCAACTACATTCGTAAGCTATTTATTTCCTGGAATTATTTTTCTGCCTGTATTTGTACTGTTTTACCTGTCTGAGCTATGGATTAGGTACAAACCATGTGATATAATGAAAGCGTAGCAAGCTTACTTGCAATAAGTAAGCGGAACAACAAAATCATGAACTGCTTTTGTTCATAATATATTAAAATGGACTAATGAAAGCAGCATGAGTATGAATAGGTTTTTTTATAATACTTTTTTATGTAGTTAAAAATGATACTTATAACATATTTTACATAGGGCGTGTCTGAAAACTCAATACACCGTTCTGACCGCTCCAACTTGTGGCATTCTGCGCCGCGATTTTGGAAATGTAGCACCACTGCACCCCAAAACCGCTCCTTCCTCCCGCAAGTTGGAACGGCCAGGCCGGCACAAGCAGTTTTCAGACACACCCGGTACGGGGAGATAAAAATGAAAAATTATACCAATGAGAATTCAGGAACAGAACCGGCTTTAGAAATAACGAATCAGGTTTTGGCTTATCAAGGTGTTTCACCTGATACCGTCTTAAAAAAATATTTTGGCTATGACAGCTTTCGTGAAGGGCAGGAGGTAATGGTGCAAAGCATTCTGAACGGAAAAGATGCCCTGGGCATAATGCCTACCGGTGCCGGCAAGTCTATTTGTTACCAGATTCCCGCACTTATGATGGAGGGAGTAACGATTGTGGTATCACCCCTGATATCCCTGATGAAGGATCAGGTGTCCGCACTGAATGAGGCAGGTATTCATGCGGCCTATATCAACAGCTCTCTGACACCGAAGCAGGTAAGCCTTGCCCTTTACTATGCAAGGAGGGGTAAATACCGTCTTATCTATGCGGCTCCGGAACGTTTGGAGACGGAGGAATTCCTTGATTTTGCCCGCCATACTAAAATTGCCATGGTTACGGTGGATGAAGCACACTGCATCTCCCAATGGGGGCAGGATTTCAGACCAAGTTATCTTAAGATTGTAAGCTTTATCGAAGAACTGCCGTACCGTCCGGTAATCAGTGCCTTTACGGCAACGGCAACAAAGGAAGTCAGGGAAGACATTATCTGTATATTAAAGCTTAAATCACCGGAGGTGGTAGTAACGGGCTTTGACAGAAAGAATTTGTATTTTGATGTCCGCACGCCTAAGGACAAAAATGCCGAGATTGTTGAACATGTAAAGAAACACCCGAAAGACAGCGGTATTATTTACTGCAATACCAGAAAAAATGTTGATGAACTGCAGATGCTTTTAAAGGATGAGGGTATAGAAGCGGCAAAGTACCATGCAGGCATGAGTGATTCGGATAGAAGCCGGAACCAGGAGGATTTTATCTATGACAGGAAACCGGTTATGGTGGCAACGAATGCCTTCGGTATGGGAATTGACAAGTCTAACGTCCGGTATGTTATCCATTACAACATGCCGGGAAACATGGAAAGCTATTACCAGGAGGCCGGCAGGGCAGGCCGGGATGGAGAAGCGGCAGAGTGTATTCTGCTTTATGGGGCCAAAGATGTACAAATTAGCCGGTTTTTAATCGAAAAGGAAAATGGAAATAATGAGCTTACGGCTGCCGACAGGCTGCTGATTCAGGAGCGGGACCTGGAACGGCTGAAAAAGATGACTTATTATTGTTTTACCAAGGACTGTTTAAGGGAGTATATACTCCGCTATTTCGGCCAGTATGGAAACAGCGGCTGCAATAACTGCTCCAACTGTCTGACGGAGTTTCAGGAAACAGATGTGACGGAAATAAGCAAGGACCTGATCGGCTGTATCAGGGAGAGCGGGCAAAGATTTGGCATAAATGCCATTATAGCTACTCTTATGGGAAGAAAGACGGCAAAGCTTGCTGCGAACAACATGGTTCATTCGGCCTTTTACGGAAAACGTACACAAGAAAGTGAAACTTTTTTAAAGCAGATAATGAATAAATTAATAATAGAAGGTTATGTAGCCGTTACAAGCGACAAATTTGCCGTATTAAAGCTTACCCGCTTGTCTGCCGGTATTATAGAAGGCAG
This sequence comes from Lachnoclostridium sp. UBA903, assembly GCA_002294045.1. GTDB lineage: Bacteria > Bacillota > Clostridia > Lachnospirales > Lachnospiraceae > Anaerocolumna. The sequence continues at coordinate 6,633 of DBEP01000043.1, forward strand.
TATAACGATAAATATGAAAATATCCCCGGAAAGCACGGTTCATAAAACTGCCGCTACGGGCAAAAGTCTGCGCCGTTCGGAAGTATTAACCTCCAGGGGGTTAAGTCTTTTTGATAATCTGCGCCAGGTCAGGATAAATATTGCAAAAGAGGAAGGAATGCCGCCCTATATTGTTTTTTCGGATAAAACTTTAACGGACATGTGTATCAAACTTCCGTTTAACAAAGAGGAAATGCTGGGAGTCACCGGAGTAGGGGAAAATAAATACCAGAAATACGGGCAGAAATTTATTGACGCCATAAAAGAATTTACTAAGGATAAAAAAGAAATTTTATTCTATGAAAATCCCCAGGAAGAGGTAAAATCCGAACCTGTCCGTTCCAGAAAGAAAAAAGAGGAATTCAGTCTGACCAAGGAAATGACAGAAGCCATAAAACCGGAGGGGCAGGTTACGGTCAGCCAGTTTGTGGAGCAGTTAAATAATATGCGGGATGAAGAGCGCATGAAAAAGCTTGTTGTCACCCGGCTGACAGCGAAGCTCCGGGAAGAGGGCTATCTTGCCGAGCAATACAGTACCGCTTTTTCCAAAAATATAACCGTACCGACAAAAAAGGGAGAGCAAATGGGAATCACCAAGGTCAGGCGTATCAGTGAAAAAGGAAATGAATATGAGGTGCTGATGTATAATGAAGAAGCTCAAAAACAGCTTCTTGAAATTATCTGCAGCATGGAAGTGAATCAGCATTGTTAGAGCGGGTTTGAAATTGCTGAAAGAACACTTGTTCTATTCGCGGTAATATGATATAATGTCGACAGACATTATATCAGCGCCGAACGTAGTGAGTGCGCATCAACGATGCAAAGCATCGATATCATATGAGCTTGCGAATATGATATAATGAAAGTGGAATGAGCATGATTAAGCTTGCTTGAATCGTGCGATTGGAGCAACGAGATCATGAACATGCTTTATGTTCATGATATACTATTACCATTAATAACAGAAGCATAATTAATAGTACGGGTAATTTAAAGAGCTGTTAATTAGTGTGATTCAATCTGATTGGAGGCAATGGGATATGGAGTTTTATGAAGCGGTAAACCGGAGAAGAACAATAAGGGATTTTAAAAATGAACAAGTGGATATGGGAACCATAAAAAGAATATTATCAGCAGGGCTTAAGGCCCCAAGCAATGACCATATGAGAAATTGGGAGTTTGTAGTGATAAGAGACAAAGATGTGATAGCAGCAATCATTAAAAAAATTCCCAAGAGGATTACCGATAAGCGTTTAGATTTTATTACGAAATCATTCAAAGACGAATGCCAGCATAATATGTATAAAGACGCCATTCCGAAGCAGTATCAGATGTTATATGAGGCCGGCTGCTTAGTACTGCCTTTTTTCAAGCAGAAAGCTTCCCTGCTGGAGCCGAAATCATTGGGTTCATTGAATAATTTTGCATCCATGTGGTGCTGTATCGAAAATATATTTCTGGCAGCGGCGGCAGAAGGGCTTGCATGTGCATTCCGGATTCCTATGGGAGATGAAGCGGAACAAATAAAAGATGTTATAAACCATCCCGGTGATTATAGGATGCCGTGTTATTTGTCCATAGGTTATCCGGCGGACGATGCGGCTATCATCGAACAAAAAGAAATAAATCCTGATGAAAGGATACATATTAATCAGTGGTAGGGTCGATTTGGCAGCTATATTAAGAGGACATGTAACTAAATGTAATAATGATTTAAAGAAAACTTAATTAAAATGCCTAAAATTTATCACCTTTTTATGATACAATCAATATGTAATATATGACTGTTCCGTTTGTTTTGGCGAACGGTTGCAGTAATACTTACTAATGTAAAAATTAAAATAATTTTAAGAAGGTGTGCATTATGAGTCAAAATACTTTAACTTTAGATAGAAAGAAAAGTAAAAACAAAAAAGATAGTAAAAGCCTGGTAACAAAAAGCCTGCTTTATATCGGCCTAGGGCTAATATTGCCTCTGACTGCCGCATATTTAATACTGTCCTTTTATTATAGCAGTCATTTTTACGGTAATACGACAATTAACGGTGTAAATACATCCAATATGACAGTGAAGCAGGCGGAAGATTCTATTAATGCCCAAGTCGATACTTATGTTCTAAACCTTATTGGGAGGAATGACATAAAAGATTCCATTAAAGGGGAACACATAGGTTTACAGACTGTTTATGACGGAAACATAAAGGATTTACTGGAAGAACAAAATAATTTTGCCTGGCCTGTTTCTTTTTTTAAGTCCCATGAGTTAAATATTAATACCATGATTGAGTTTGATGAATTTTCATTGGATAAACTGCTGGATAAGCTGAATTACTTTAAAGAAGAGAATATAGCGGAGCCTGTAAATGCTTATATATCCAATTACGGCGAGAATGGTTTTGAAATCGTACCCGAGGATCCCGGAACCAAGATAATCAAAGAAAAATTATCGGAAGCAGTGAAAGCGGCAGTTATTTCCTTAGAGCCAACTTTATCTTTAGAGGAAGCAGGATGTTATGAAGAACCGGAGATTAACGCGGAAGCTCCTGAATTAGTGAATGCTTTGGCTCAGATGAACAAGATAGCGGGAGCTAAGATTACTTACGAATTTGGGGATGTAACGGAAGTTTTGGACGGCAGCCAAATCAGCCAGTGGCTTTCCGCAGACGAGAATTATGTGGTGAATTTGGATCAAGACGGTATCAAAGAATATGTGGATTACATAGGAAAGAATTATAATTCTTTTGGAAGAGTACGTACATTCCAGACTTCTTACGGAGATGTACTGCAGATAAAAGGCGGGGATTATGGCTGGTGGCTGAACCGGGCCCAGGAAGTTACGGACCTTACGGAACTGATTTTAAACGGAGAGCAGCTGGTGCGGGAACCTGCTTATTATCAGACAGCCCAGCAGTATGGTCAGGACGATATCGGGAATACCTACGTGGAAGTAAACCTAACGGCACAGCATTTATTTTTCTATAAGGAAGGCGAACTTATCGTGGAAACGGATTTTGTATCGGGTAATCTATCCAAAGGCTGGGGGACTCCCACAGGTACATATCCGGTTCAATACAAGGAAAACGATGCTACTTTAAATGGAGAAGATTACTCTACTCCGGTAAAGTACTGGATGCCTTTTAACGGCAATATCGGTTTCCATGATGCACCCTGGAGGAACAAATTCGGTAAGGATTTCTATAAGACAAACGGTTCCCACGGATGTATTAACATGCCGCCGGCAGCAGCAAAATTGATGTTTGAAAATATAAAAAGAGGCGTGGCGGTTGTGGTGTACGAACTGCCGGGCACGGAAACATACGATAAAGACAAGGATAAGAATAAAACCAAGGAAGAAAATAAAAATACAGAAGAAGAAAGTTAAAATTACAAATAATATGATGGAACAAAAAAATTGCAGTGCATAATGCCGCAAAGTGGAGTGTTCAGAATGGTGCGATAATTTAATAAACACGCTTTTCAAAGCAATAAGATTGACCGACTGGAGCATTTTAAAATGTGCTTTGGTTGGTCTTTTTAGTGAATTAAATAGATTGTAGTGGTATAATAATTAAACAAAATAAAATAGTATACCGCATAAGAAGTTCTAGATTATGTGAATAAAGGCCTTTTTTGTGAAGGAAGCCGATGTTTTTTGTAAGTAAGGACTTTTTTAGTATCCTATGATATAATGGTAAGGGATACATAAGATGGTGGTTTATTAATTTAATACAGTAAGAGAGGTATAAAGGCAATGATTACATCAAAAGAATTTGCTAAATTAATAGGGGTTTCACAGTCTACGGTTTCACGTGCAATGAATGATAGTCCATTAGTACCGGAAGAAAAAAGAAAATACATACAGCAAAAAGCCCGGGAATATGGTTTTGCGTTAAATAGTCAGGCCAGAGGACTCAAAATGAATAAGACGGGAACAATCGGTATACTATTTCCAAAACACTTTGTTGACATGAATTCAAATATGATGCTTGCACACCTTTACGATAAGATTCAAATAGAAATGGCCCAGTATGATTACGATATTATGGTTATTAATAATGATTACAACAGTGATTTTTCCTCTTTTGAAAGAATTATTAAAAGACGTAAGGTTGATGGTTTTATTGTATTAAAGCTGGAATTAAGCAATAAAGAGATGCATTTAATTGAAGAAAATAAAATACCATGTGTTTTTATAATGAATACAGAACAAAAAATAAGAAAAAATATAAATTATTGTTTTTCAGATAGTGAATACGGCGGATATTTGGCAGGTAAATATTTTGGAAAACAAAAGGACTTTCAAAAAATCTTTATTACGGTCAAAGAAGAAGTTGCCGATGCAGAAAGAAGATATCAGGGATTTTGCAGAGGCTTAGAAGAATATCAATGTGAGATAAGTAAAAACGATATACTTTATTGTAATCTATTGCTTCCTTCTGCTTATGAATCGATTATGGAAAATCGCAAGAGACTACAAGATAAAAAGACGGCAATATTTACGTATAACGATACCATTGCAATAGGTGTATATAATGCGTTAAGAGATCTTAATATCAATGTTCCAAATGAAGTACAGCTTATTGGAATGGACGATATACCTTTGGTAAGCTGGCTCAGGCCGGCTATTTCAACGATACATGTCAATCTGGAAGAAATGGTTCCTAAGGCATGCTCTTTTTTGATTGATAAAATTGAAAGTAAGCAGGGGACAATCAGAGAATGGATAAAGCCACGGCTAATACTAAGAAACACAACGTTGAAGTAGAAATAAATAAAATCATATCCATTTGGCTATAATATATAAAAAAAATAATTATTTTTGTATAAAATATGATAAGTGATGAGACGAGTTAATTACTTTGTGTTTTCATATTGACAAATTTACTAATTTGATGTAAATTATAAGCATGAATACGTATTCAAGAAGTCTGCTGGACTTCTTTAAATTTTGATGACTATGAATACGTATTCAATACATAATAATAACAGGAGGAGAAAATGAAAAAATTATTTTTAATGTTAACGGTAGTAATTTCGACAATTATGATGGTGGGATGTTCCGGTAATTCAAATGAAACAAAAAATCCACCAAGTGAATCAAACACGGTTACAGGTGAAGATGACTCTATTGCAAAAACTCCTACGTCATCCGGAAAAAAACTGGTTATTGGAACAATGGCAAACGCTTTAGGGCTGCCGGTACATCAGGCAGAGAAAGCAGGTTATTTTAAGGACGCGGGACTTAATGTAGTTATTGAAATTTTTGCAACGGGTGCACCTATTAATGAAGCTATGGCTGCGGGAGATCTTGATATAGCGGTAAGCGGCATGGCATCGGTTTACGGACTGGCTACCGGAATGTATACGTATGTCGGAGATGGATGTATTACTTCTGCAGGCCAGTCAATATATGCACGTGCAGATAGTGATATTGCAAAAGAATCAGGTAATTCCAATAGTATTTTAGGAAGCGCAGAGACTGTAAAGGGATGTTCCGTTCTCGGACCGCTTTCAACTACGGCACATTACCAGGCCATTAAGTACGTGGAGTCTTTTGGTCTGACCTCCGAAGAGTTTAATATGGTTTCAATGGATTATGCACAGGCATTTCAGGCATTTATAACAGGAGAAGGGGATTTGATCGCAACAAAGCCTCCGTATTCAAGTCAATTAGAATCTGATCCTGCATATGTCCAAGTATGCGATTTTAACTTAATCTCGGACAGTCCTATTGTTGATACAATCTTTGCTCAGAATTCAGTAATGGAAGATAGGGCTGGTGATGTTGAGCTGTTTTTAGAGTGCTACTACAAAGCTTGTGAAGATCTTGTAAACGATAAGGATTATCGGAAAGATATCGCATTACGCTGGTATGTAGAAGAAGGAATCACTTATACGGATGCAGACATGGATAGTGAAATAGAACAGCAGACTTATCATACGTTTGAAACCTTATTGACAGATGCTTATCCCTTTGGCAGCTTCATGGTCGATATTGGCGAATTCTTTGTCAATCAGGGAATGATTGATTCGGATGATTATCCTAACATTGAAGCAAGCCTTGATTCATCCTTTATCGGAAGTATAAAAGAGCGTATGGATAATTAATTTAAAATGAGGTTCTTTCAGATAAAATAATGGTAACCTGTATCTTATATATTTCATAGCATTATTTTTATCTGAAAGAGCCAATATAAAAAACATATTTGATTTAGAAGGGACATCAATTATGAACAAAAAATTGAAAAAATCAGAGTGGAAGTATTTAGCCATATCAATGCTGTCAATCTGTTTTGTAATACTTATCTGGTATCTATGTATTGATGTTTTAAAATTAAAATCACAAAAAGTCTTTCCGGGACCGGTTAAAGTAGTAAAAACATTCTTCGAGAAATTAGTTGAAAAGACACCGGATGGAGCAACATTGCAGCAGCACTTAATAGCCAGTTTAAAGGTGGCTTTCCTTGGATACGGACTTGGGGCACTTGTTGGGATTCCGCTTGGTATAGCAATGGCGTGGAATAAATGGGTGGACCGATTTGTAAGACCGCTGTTTGATCTTATCAGGCCTATTCCGGGACTTGCCTGGATTCCTATGTTTATTTTGTTGTTTGGTATAGGTATCACTTCGAAAGCACTGGTTATTTTTCTTGGAGCCTTGATTGCCTGTATAGTTAATTCTTATACAGGAATCAGACAGACTCAGGAGCTTCATTTATGGGTAGGAGATGTATTTGGAGCCTCCGATGCTCAAAAATTATTTAAAATCGCAATACCAACCGCAACACCAATGATTTTTACAGGGCTCAGAGTGGCATTGGGAACATCATGGACAGCACTTGTAGCGGCAGAATTATTGGCCTCTACAAAAGGATTGGGATATTTGATTCAACAAGCGAGAGCAATTTCCAGACCCGATATTATTATTGTAGGCATGATTGCAATAGGAGCCGTAGGAGCCGTATTTGATGCTGTTTTGCATGCCATTGAAGTTAAAGTAGCGAAAGGAATGAATGCAGATGAGTGAAAGAAAAAAGATGCCGGAAAAATTAGTAACCGCCTTAGCTGCCTGTATATCTATTGCTTTATTCCTGCTATTCTGGTTTTGGGCCACGAAAATGACAGCGGCAGGTAATTTAGTACCGGGACCAGTCGAGGTTTTACTTGCCGTATTCCAGGGAATGGCAGGGGCTGTTGGTAAGCATAGTATTATCATCCATGCAGGATACAGTTTATTTCGTGTAATGGTAGGCTTTATCATTGGTGCATTAGCAGGTATTATACTGGGATTGTTAATGGGGTGGTATAGAATTGCTGAAGCGATTTTTCAATCTTTGTTCCGTATTATCAGACCTATTCCGCCAATTGCCTGGATCCCTATTTCTATTATCTGGTTTGGACTTGGAGAAAGTGCAAAGATATTCTTAATTTTTTTGGCATCTTTTGCTAATACGACTTTGAATTCATGGGCAGGGGCAAAGAGCGTAGATATGACTGTTGTGAATGCGGCTAAAATGCTGGGAGCAAGTGAAAGACAAATATTTTTTACGATTGTTCTGCCGTCTTCCGTTCCGAATATTTTTGCAGGTCTTCAGGTAGCGTTATCAAGCAGCTGGGCAACAGTTCTTGCAGCAGAAATGGTACGTTCATCAGAAGGACTTGGTTGGATGATTGTAGCAGGAATGAATAATAATGATATGGTACAGATTATGTCTGGTATTGTTATGATAGGTGTCGTTGGATTTATTCTGGCAATTATTATGAGAAAAGCGGAGGAGGTATTATGCCGTTGGAACAAAAGCGGAAAGTAAAACAGGTTATAGAATGCATAAATGTATATAAATCATTCGTTACACCAAATGGAAAAGCAGAGGTAGTAAAAGATTTCAATTTACAGGCTAAGGATAATGAGTTTTTAGTGCTGTTCGGACCGGGACAGTGCGGAAAAACGACAATTATTAACCTAATAGCAGGTTTTGAAGAGACGACCTCGGGACTAATTAATTTTCAGGGAAAAGTAGTTAAGAAGCCGGATTCTACGCGAGGAGTAGTATTTCAATCCACAGCGCTTTTTCCGTGGTTAACCACAATGGGAAATGTTGAATATGGCCCCAAAATGGCTGGAGTCAATAAAAAGCAAAGACAGGAGAGAGCACAAAAATATATAAATCTTGTAGGCCTTGAAGGCTTTGAGAATTCTTTTCCGGTACAATTATCCGGCGGTATGAAACAGAGGGTTGGTATTGCAAGAGCTTATTGTAATGAACCTGAAGTTATGTTGATGGATGAACCTTTTGGAGCGTTGGATGCTCAGACGCGCTATCTGATGCAGCAGGAATTACAGAGAATATGGGAAGCAGAAAAAAGAACGGTTATTTTTGTTACAAATAATATTGAAGAAGCCATATATCTGGCAGACAGGATATTAGTATTGAGTAACTGTCCGGCAACCATAAAGAAAGAATATATAATTGATATACCAAGACCTAGAAATCTGGTATCACCGAAATTCTTAAGCTTAAGAAAAGAAATTACATTTGTTATGGACAGTACAAAATAAGTGAGGTAAAAATGAACGAAAAAGTTAAAGTGAGAGTTAACCATCTTACCAAGAAATTTGGCAATTTACTGGTTTTAAATGATGTTTCCTTTAATGTCAATGACGGAGACTTATTATGTGTTGTTGGCCCGACAGGATGTGGTAAAACAACGTTCTTAAACAGTCTCACAAAAATTTATGATATTACTGCGGGAGAAATTCTCTTGAATGAGGAGCCTGTAAATCCGAAAAAGCATAATATAGCATATATTTTTCAGGGGAATTCTACGATGCCATGGCTGACAGTTGAGCAGAATGTCAGCTTTGGGTTGGATATAAAGGGGATACCGGAAGCAAAGAAAAAAAAGCTGGTAATCAAATATCTTGAGATTGTAGGCTTGATAAAGTATAAAAATTATTATCCTAAACAATTGTCAGCAAGTATGCTGCAGAGAGTCAGCATAGCACGTGCATTTGCAACGGAACCGGAATTGCTGTTAATGGACGAACCATATGGACAATTGGATATAGAACTGAGATTTAAATTAGAAGATGAGTTGGTTAAATTATGGCAGATGACAAAGACAACAGTAATTTTTATTACGCATAATATAGAAGAAGCTGTTTATTTGGGCAATAAAATCATGATTTTAACGAATAAACCAACTACCGTTAAAAAAGTAATTTCTAATGATATGTCGCGTCCGAGAGATATAGCAGCACCTGAGTTCATAAAGCTTCGAAACGAAGTAACCGAATTGATTAAATGGTGGTAGTAAGGAGATATCTTCGAAATGAGAACAATAACTATTATGTATGATTCATTGAACCGTAACTATCTGCCGTGCTATGGCGATACAAAGACGATAGCACCCAGCTTTAAAAGGCTGGAAAAACATACTGTCACTTTTGATTCTTTTTATGCGGGTAGTCTGCCTTGTATACCTGCCAGAAGAGAACTTCATACGGGAAGATATAATTTCCTGCACCGATGCTGGGGACCATTGGAACCTTTTGATGATTCTATGCCGGGAATTCTAGGAAAGCATGGAATATATTCACATTGTGTAACGGATCATGCGCATTACTGGCAGGAAGGCGGCAGTACTTATCATACAAAATTCTCAACCTGTGAAATGATACGTGGGCAGGAAGGAGACTTTTGGGTCGGTAAAACAGAGGGATTCACTCAAAATACCGACTTGCACAGGCAGGATAATGTTAACCGCACAGAAATGGTACCGGAAGAAAACCATCCCCATTATAAGACTTTTAAAGCAGGATTAAAATTTCTGGAAGACAATGTGGAGCGTGACAACTGGTATTTACATATTGAGTATTTCGATCCCCATGAACCCTATTTTGTCCCTGACAGATACAAAAAACTTTATACAGAAGAGGATATAAAATTTGACTGGCCCTTTTATGGTGAGGTAGAGCAAAACACCAAGGAAGTAAAAGAGGCCAGGTTATATTATCGAGCAGTGCTATCAATGTGTGATAATTATCTGGGAAAAATTCTGGATTTTATGGATGAACATGGTATGTGGAAAGATACTATGCTGATTGTAAATACAGACCATGGATATATGCTTGGAGACCATGGTTATTTTGGTAAAAATTATCAGCCTAATTATGAAGAAATAGTTCATACTCCCTTTTTTCTCTGGAATCCGGAGACCGGATTGGCAGGAGAAAGAAGAAAAGAGCTGGCACAGACAATAGATATCGCGCCCACTGTTTTAGACTACTTCCATATAGATAAACCCAGGGATATGCTGGGCAGCTCTTTGTTTCCGATTATAAGAAATCATCAGAAAATACATGATTATGTTCTTTTTGGCTATTTTGGAAAGCATGTAAATATTACGGACGGACATTATGTCTATATGAGGGCAGGAAGAAGCGGAAAAGAAGGTCTGCTGTATAATTATACACTTCTGCCGCTTCATATGTTCGAACCCTTTTCCGTCGAAGAGCTGGCCGGCATAGAGAAAGAACTGGTTGAAAGTTTTGGATTTACCAAAGGAGTACCGGTCATGAAAATTCCTGCGAGTGGGATTACTTCACCTAAAAATACCTGTTATATGTTTGAAGAACATATGAAATATGGAGATATGTTATTTGATTTGGAAAAAGATCCGGAACAGATTCATCCATTGAATGATAATGAAGTTAAGAAAAAAATGATAGAAGCAATGAAAAAACTGATGGATGAGAATGAAGCACCGGAAGAATTATATAAAAGAATGGACTTATAATAATTATGACTGGCCGGGCACCTCCATTATTTAAGGTGCCGCAGAACTGCATCCTATCAGTGAGGTTGAAAGAAAATATAATCAAGAAAGGAATGCCACAAATGAATTCTTTCAGCCTGATTAATTAGTGGCAGTATCGCAGACGAGCCTGCGATATGTAACAGGTATGAAAATGAAAGATAAACCTTTAAATATAATTTGGTTTTGTACGGACCAGCAGAGATGGGATACGATTCATTGCCTTGGCAATCCTTATCTTAAAACTCCTAATATTGATAAATTAATTGAGGAAGGGGTGGCGTTCACAAGAGCATATGCACAGGCACCGGTATGCACGCCAAGCCGTTCATGCTTTTTAACGGGAAGATATCCCAGAACAACCAGGGCATCGTTTAATGGGAATGATACCTATTCAAAAGATGAAAAATTAGTAACGAAATTGCTGGCAGATAAAGATTATGTATGCGGACTTGCCGGAAAACTGCATTTAACCTCAGCGCAAGGGCGAATGGAAAAGAGAACAGAGGATGGTTATACATATGTGAAATGGAGCGAACATCCGAATGATGACTGGCCTAATGGCGAGAATGATTATCAGAACTGGTTAAAAGAGAAAGGGAAAAGGTGGGAAGAGATTTACGGAGGGAAATATACCAGCATGGCAACATGGCCCCCGAAGGCAAATCCTAACTTTACAGGGAAAACCGTAGGCGTGCCGTCGGAATTTCATCAAACTACCTGGTGTGTGGAAATGGCAATTGATTTTATTGAGAAAAACCGCGGGAAGGGACAGCCATGGCTGATTAGTATAAATCCTTATGATCCGCATCCGCCGCTGGACCCGCCGCAGGCTTATAAAGACCGGCTGAACATAGAAGATATGCCGCTTCCTTTGTGGAAAGACGGTGAACTTGATAATAAGCCGCCTCATCAGCGGAAAGATTATTATCAGGGGGGACAGGACGGCCAGGCAGACCCCTATCCGACACTGACAGATGAAGATAAGCGTGAAAAATTCAGAGATTATTATGCTCAAATAGAATTGATTGACGACCAGTTTGGAAGATTGATGGAATATCTTGATTCCATAGGTGAGAAAGATAATACGTTAGTGATCTTTATGAGTGACCATGGGGAAATGCAGGGAGATCATGGCCTTTATTGGAAGGGGGCATATTTTTATGAAGCCTTAACACATGTACCATTGATTATGCGCTGCCCTTCAATAATAAAAAAAGGTATTAGAAGCAATGCTCTTGTTGAATTAGTTGATATCGCACCTACGATTATGGAATTGGCAGGATATGAAATCCCCTTTTATATGCAGGGGAAAAGCTTTGTCCCGATTCTGACCGGAAAAGTTTCTCCTGACTTTCATAAGGATTCCGTCTATTCGGAGTATTATTATTGTATGAAAGGAACTCATGATGATATTTTTGGCACTATGTATTTTGATGGAAAATATAAGATTATTAATTATCATGGTAAGCCGTACGGAGAATTATATGATTTCGAAAACGATCCGAACGAATTTAATAATTTATGGGACAATCCGGAGTACGAACAAATAAAGGCTGATTATATAAAAAAGAATTTTGATAGTGCAATTTTAAAGACCATGGACTATTCGTTAAATAGGATTAATGATTATTGATGAATTTAATAAATATATGAGAAAATAAGGCAGATTTTTATAAATTTTATAACAACCTATAATTACAGAAGTTTATGCAACAGAGAATGTGGCATAAGCTTCTCTTTTTTTCTTTTTACTCAAATAAAAGTTTTTAAAAGGCAGGACATTGGGAATATGTTGAGGAATGCTTAATATAATAATTAAAAATGCGATTGTCCCGTATGGAAAGGAAATATTAAGATGGCAAAGCAGAGTGACCCCATAAATACACCGACTAAAGATCCCAATGATGTGTATCCTAAGGTTCCGGGCATTGATTACAATGATTTTAAACTGTCATCAGAAAGAATGCCGGAAGAACAGAGACGCCGTGCTCTGGAACAGCTGTATCAGTATGAATTTGTGCAGAAGGAAAACTTTATGGGATACCAGTCCAACCAGAAACTGGACTTTAAAAACGACCTGTCCGTATATCTGAACTATCACCTGAATAATATCGGAGATCCTTTTGTTTCGGGGAACGATACCCTTAACACAAAATTTGCGGAACGGGCAGTACTTGATTATTTTGCGGCATTGTGGAACGCACGATGGCCCCATGAATATGACCCCGAGTCACCGGACAGGGATTGGAGGGAGAGCTACTGGGGTTATATACTTTCCATGGGCTGTACGGAAGGAAATATTTACGGACTGTGGAACGCCAGGGATTATCTTTCCGGTAAATTCCTTCTGGAAGATCCGAATGCTCAGGAAAAAGCCAGACTTGCTAGTCTTAACGGGCGGCCGGCAGCCGCTGAACCGCGGCTTATGTACTATCAGGCAAAGGTGTCGGAGAATGAGCCTAACAAATTCAGCCCGATTGCCTTTTATTCACAGGATACCCACTACTCAATCATAAAAGCCATGAGAGTACTTGACATTAAAACCTTTAACGAAGCAGGCAGCGGAAAGTTTGAATGCCCGCTGATTTATCCTGACGATTATCCTTCCGGTTATTCCAGGCACTATCTGGATGAAAACGGATGGCCTTTAGAGGTACCTTCGGATAATGACGGGAGTATCCATATACCTGCTTTAAAAAAGCTGGCTGAAGTATTTGCAGAGCAGGGCTATCCTATTATAGTGAATTTTAATTATGGCACTACATTTAAAGGAGCCTTTGACAACGTTGCCCTTGCCGTAAAGGAACTTGTACCCATACTGCGGCAGAACGGTCTCTATGAACGGGAAGTGGAATATGATCCCGTCCACAAAAAATCGGATATCCGCACCGGTTTCTGGTTCCATGTAGACGGTGCCTTAGGGGCTGCTTATATGCCTTTTCTTGAGATGGCGGGAAGAAGCGGGAATTTTCCGATTTTCGATTTCCGGATTAAGGAGCTGCAGTCTATCGCCATGAGCGGACATAAATGGATTGGTGCACCATGGCCCTGCGGCATTTATATGACAAAGGTGAAATATCAGCTGCTGCCGCCTGACAATCCCATATATATCGGGTCTCCGGACAGTACCTTTGCAGGCTCAAGGAATGCATTTTCTGCACTGATTTTGTGGGATTATTTTTCCAAGCATTCCTATCAGGACTTAATCAACAAGGCACTGTATACGGAAAATCTGGCCAGGTATGCCTTAGGCAGGCTTAAGGAACTGGAACAGAGCCTGGGGAAGGATTTATGGGTGGAATATTCGCCCCGTTCCCTTGCCATCCGTTTTAAACAGCCGAATGATTCCATTACCTTTAAATACTCCCTATCGGGAGAAATTCTTTATGTAAATAGTGAAAAACGTGCCTACTGCCATATTTACATGATGGAATCCGTGACACCAAAGCTCATTGATGATCTGATGGCCGATTTAAAGGCACCGGATGCATTCCCGGACCAGCCGCATGCGGAAGTATCGTATTCCCAAGAAATAATTACTCCTGATGCAAAACGCGGTATTTTTATACCGGCAAACGGACGGGGATTTAAGTAAGAAATATTAGTACCGTAAATACTGTAAAATGTTAAAAAACAAAATAAGCTGTTTTTGGTTTTAAGCAAAAAGTAACAAGAATATTGCATGGGCTTTTAAAACATGATATTATTGTAGGGAAAAACTGGATAAAAGAGCAGAACAAAAACTCAATTGCATTGTGATAATATCCTATTTTCAATTTTTTATATATAAAACGGTATAAGTGCTGTTTTATATTATACATAGAGGGGAAAGGTATGGGTTTACATGAGTAAGGTAATCATAGCTGATGACGAGAAAAAAGTCTGTCAATTAATTTACATGCTGGTTGACTGGAAAGAATTTGAAATGGAAGTAGTATCAATTGTGAATAATGGGATGGAAGTACTTGAAAAGGTAAAGGAGCATGCTCCCAATTTAATTATAACAGACATTCGTATGCCGGGGCTGAATGGATTGGATATGATTGAACAAGTGAAAGCGGCGGACAACACCATTGAATTTATTATAATCAGCGGATACCGTCATTTTGAATATGCGCAGACGGCTATTAAATTTGGTGTAAACGATTATTTGCTGAAACCCATAAAAAAAGAAGAATTAGTGTCAACCTTAAGTAAAATGCAGATAAAGTTACGGGAAAAAAACGACCTCCAAAAGGGTCAGGAACAATTAAAGAAAGACTTGGAGAACAATAAAGCAAAGCTTCGCAGAGGATTGTTTACCGATATATTATTTACGGGGATATTGAATAAAAATAATATAACAAGGGATAAATTAAATTCGGAGTATAATTATAATTTTCAAGAAGGATATTTTCAGGCAGTGTGTTTAAAACTTGACCATGTACGTCTGTTAAACTACGGGAACACTTCCCTGTTAGAAGATAAGACCTTGAATTTGCTGGCAAAAACCTTCTGTCCGGTATGCCATGATGTTGGAATTTATTTTGATAATAATATCATATTCTGTATATTGAATTATGGTTTGGAACAGGAAAAAGAAATCCGTAAACTGTTAAAGACCGTGATGGACGAAAATATTCTCCAGGATGCCATATACCAGCAGTTAGAAGTTACCATAGGACTGGGCGGTCCGGTTGCGTATGTGACACAGCTGCCGGAATCTCTCAAAAGTTCTTATTACGCATTGCAGCAGAGATTATTGCACGGAACCGGCAAAGTATTGGAATTGGAAGCTGATACGGCGGAGAGCTTGGCGGACAGTCCGGTTTTTTATGAGTTTAACCGGAATTTTACCGCAAATTTAAATAACCTGGACCTGGAATCAGTCCTGAAAAATATGGAAACCCTGAAAAGAAATCTACTTGAAAGGCCTGAGACTACCGGTCATGAAATCTTACAGATGACGAAAGAAGTATGCAATGTATATTTACTGTCCATGAGAACAAATAAAATAGCTGTTCCCAATGCCGATTATTTTATAAGAGATTTTAATGAGGCTGCCAGCGACTGCTGTTCCGTACAGGAATTATTTAAAGTATTAAGCAAAACCATAGAGGAATCCTTAAGCAAGGTGATTGAAGACAGGAAGCAGATGAATATCAAACCGATCCGTATGGCCAAACAATACATAGAAAATAACTATATGAAATCAATTTCCCTGGATGAAGTCAGTACTCATGCAGGTTTTAGCGCAACCTATTTCAGTACCTTATTTAAGAAGGAGACCGGCAGCACCTTTCTGGAATATTTGTCAAGTGTCCGTATGAATCAAAGTAAGGAACTGTTAAAAGAAACCAATAAAAGCATTGTAACCATTTGCGAAGAAGTGGGTTACAGTGATATAAAATATTTTACGAAAAGCTTTAAAAAATTTACCGGGTTGAAACCCAACGAATACCGTAAATTATATTCCTAGTACAGCAGTGCATAAGTTGCGATGAATTTCAGTGCTTTATATTTGTGCTGGGGCAAGGCGGAGGAATGAGGCGTAGCTGTGGCAGTAGCAAGTATGCTACGCTGATTGACGACAACGCGGCACCGGCGTAAATAGCGGGTGCTGAATTCACCGAAATCTATGTACTGCTAGTACTTACAACTTTACTTTGTACTTGTCTGATTGCCCAACTGCTGCGTTGTCGTCAGCTGCCGAAGGCACCTATGCGGAGGAACCTATGAAAAAAGAAAACCTGAAATACATCATATACCGTAATTGTATCATGATGTTTCTTCTGGCTGTTTTTAACTTAGGGTTATTAATATTNNTCTTTTATTTGCGGTGATGATTTATGTTTATTATATCTGGGTATGTAAGCCTTACTTTGAAACAAAGAAAATCATGAGGCTATTTACCAAAGGATACATACTGCAGGGAATATTCGAGTTACGGCACCCAATCAGCCCCATGGTTGATAAAATGAATCATAAGTTTAAAGAGATGCTAAATACAAAAGAACTGATTAACGTATCCATAAAACAGGCGGAATACCTAGCTCTTCAGAACCAGATTAATCCCCACTTTCTGTATAATACTCTGGAAGGAATCCGGAGTGAAGCCTTATATGCCGGAATTGACGGGGTTGCCAGGATGACGGAGGCTTTATCCTCCTTTTTCCGGTATACTATTTCCAATGTGGAACATCTGGTAACGTTAGAGAGTGAACTGAAAAATGTCAGAAATTATTATATCATCCAGCAATTCCGGTTTGAGGACCGTTTAAATATGACCGTTAATATTGATAATGAAGATGAAGCGGAGCTGTTAATCGCCAAAATCCCCAAATTAACGTTGCAGCCGATTATAGAAAATTCCATCTATCATGGACTGGAACAAAAATTAGGGCAGGGAACGGTACGTATAAAAGTCGAAGGCACCAAAAGCCGTTTAATCATTACCGTTTCCGATAATGGTTTAGGCATCAGCGAAGATAAGGTAAAGGAATTAAATAAAAAACTAAGGGCTGTTTCCATTGATGACATGCAGTCGGATACCAGCAGGGGCGGCATTGCCCTGACTAATGTAAACAGCCGCATAAAGCTTTTATTTGGTGATGAATACGGGCTTTATATTTATAGTACGTTAAACGAAGGAACGGATGTGGAAATAACCATTCCCTATATTACGGAAGACTGAAGTTTTGGGTTATGCTTGAGGATGCACAGCTGTTGGAATGGTTATTCAGTGGGAGCTTGGCAGAATGAAAGAGGAAGTGCTTAGAATTGAGAATGTTACCCGGAAAGAAGATGGGGTTGTTATTTTGGACAATATTAACCTGCATATCTTTAAGGGGGAAATTATGGGGCTCATTTTTATAACGGCTCACGGGGAAAAAGAACTGGTAGAGCTGATTTGTAAGAATGTGCCTATTGATTATGGACGGGTTTATTATAAAAATGAACTGGTAAATTATTATGAATACAGTAATATGAGCCTGAATCCCATCCATGTCATCGGCCGTGACAACCGCCTGATTACGAACCTGACGGTTATGGATAATATTTTTGTTATGCGGCGGGGCCTTAAGAAACACATAATCAGCCGCCGGATACTTAGGAACCAGTTCTATCTTTTGTTCCAGGAACTGAACAGTTTAATAGACCCGGACAAGCTTATATCGGAATTAACCCGTTTGGAGAGATGCCTGGTGGAGCTGTTCCAGGCCATAGTAGCAGACTGCAAACTAATTATCATTCAGGACGTAACCAGCTTTTTAAGTGCGGTGGATTTGGCAAAGTTTTATGAATATATTCAGTATTACAGCAAAAAAGGAGTTACTTTTTTATACATATGCAATCATCATGAAGAACTATTTCCCATATGCAGCCGTGTCATTCTGATGCGGGATGCGAGGGTGGTTAAAATTTTAGACCATGATGAGTTAGCAGATAAGAATATCAAGCCCTATATCATATCTTTTGAAGTAGGGGAGCCCATGCAGAGAGTAAATGTGGAGCAGGGTATTTTGACCTTTAATCAGGTTTATACCGAAACGTTAAAAGATGTCACTTTTTCCGTAAAAAAAGGAGAATGTGTTGTAATCCTGGATAAAAGCAATGACATCTGTACCGATTTTTTAGATTTAATGTATGGCGAAAAAGTACCCGTAAAAGGAAATATTTATTATAACAATGAGATATACTCCCGGAAAAAGGCCAGGAAAGCCATTGAAAATAAAATATTGGCAATCAATAAGAATCCGGTTAAAACAATGCTGTTTCGGGATATGAGCTATGCGGATAACCTGGTTTTCCTCCTGGATAAAAAGTTGGGCCGTACAAAAATAAAACCCAGCCTGAAAGAAAGTGTTATGGAAGAATACAAAGGTTATGTCGGAGAAGATATTTATGCGGCGACTTTAAATCATCTGGATTTAAGGTCGTTATATAATCTGATATACTACCGGGTGCACCTGTTTAACCCCAGAATATTATTTTGTGTCCAGCCTTGTAACGGGGTGGACATGTATCTGAGGAAGCATATCGTGGATTTATTATATAAATTAAAGAAAAAGGGAATTACCATAGTAATTTTTTCACTGAATATAGAGGACAGCCTGGCAGTGGCCGACCGTCTGCTTATCCTGAAAGACGGACGGATTATAAATTCTTATGATAAAAGTGAATTTCCCCATATTATATATTATCAATGATTTCCGTTATGGAAAAGTAAGTATCTGAAAAATCCGAGAAATGCCCCCTTAAATCGAAGGATATACCCCTGTTTTCAGTTAGGTGCCGGTGCTATACTCTAAAAGGAACAGTAAAGTTCTGTTAAATCTCATTAAGAATCCGGCAAATAAGGACCGGAAGCGTCAAAATGAGATTCCGGTCCATCGGAAGTAAGGAATCCGATTTATGTTACATGAAAAGAAAGACAGGGTTAAATTTATGCAGGAAAATATAGTGGAAATTAAGCATGTTAATAAAAGCTTTCCGGGCGTAAAGGCATTAAATGATGTTTCGTTCAAGCTTCGTTCAGGTGAAGTACTTGCATTATTGGGAGAAAACGGCGCAGGCAAATCAACCTTAATGAAAATCCTGAGCGGTGTATACCCCAAGGACAATGGCACCATCACGGTCTTTGGAAAGGATATTGATGAGATGACACCGAAGAAGGCCAGGGAACTGGGAATTGCCATTATACATCAGGAGCTGAATATGTGCGGCCATTTGTCGGTTGCGGAAAATATATTTCTTGGCAGGGAAATTGTAAAGAAAGGTATTCTTTCCGACCATGAAATGAAACAGGAGGCCGGCTCAATATTAAAAAAATTAAATATTGACCTTGACCCGGATACCATTGTTGGCGATTTATCGGTTTCCAAACAGCAGATGGTGGAAATTGCAAAGGCATTGTCTGCCAATGCCAGGATATTAATCATGGATGAACCGACCTCTGCGCTCACCTCAAAAGAGATTCATGAGTTATTTGCCATTATCAGGCAGCTGAAAAATGACGGCTGCGGCATAGTATATATCTCCCACCGTTTAGAGGAATTACAATATATCGTTGACCGTGTGACCATTTTGAGGGATGGGCAGTATATAACCAGTATGGATTTTAAGAGCACCACATTGTCAGAAATCATTGCCAATATGGTTGGCCGGGAAATAAAAGAAAAGTTCCCCCGGGTGGAATGCAGACGCGGCAAAAGGATTCTGGAGGTACGGAATTTAAACGCCGGTAAACTGGTGCGGAATATTAATTTTGAATTATATGCAGGTGAAATCGTAGGCATTGCCGGCCTTATGGGGGCAGGGCGTACGGAAACCACAAGGGCAATATTCGGAGTGGATAAAAAAAGTTCCGGGTACATAAAGCTGGACGGTAAAAAGATAATTATCAATAAACCTGCCGATGCTAAGAAAGCCGGCATTGTTCTCGCTCCGGAAGACAGGAAAAAGGACGGTCTGTGCACGAAGCTAAGCGTCAGGGAAAATATTGCGCTTCCCAATCTGGATATTATCTGTAACGGAACGGGTGTAGTTAACAAGAAAAAGGAAGCGGTTATGGTAGATAAGGTGGTGAAGGAATTAAAGGTCAAACTGGCTGACCCGGAAGCGGATGCGGGCAGCCTGTCAGGCGGTAACCAGCAAAAAGTCGTAGTGGGAAAATGGCTGGCGAGGAATTCCCGTGTGGTTATTTTCGATGAACCTACCAGAGGGATTGACGTAGCTGCCAAGGTAGAGATTTACAATCTCATGAATGACCTTAAAAATAAGGGTGTGGGTGTTTTATTCGTATCGTCCGAAATGCCGGAAATACTAGGAATCAGTGACCGTATCCTGGTAATGTGTGATGGCAGGATTACCGGAGAACTGGAAATCGGGGAAGCGACCCAGGATATCATTTTGGAATATGCAACAAAATTTGATAGAAAAGTTGAAGCTGCCGTATCCCAATAAATGAAAATCAAGGAGTGTAAGTAATGAAAAACAAGCAGAAGGTACTTAAAAAATTCAGAGCTGTCAGAGGGATGGGGCAGGTTTTAACGGTTACGGCAGGGCTGATTCTATTATGCATCGTATTCGGAGTATTGAATCCCAACTTTTTCTCGGGAAGGAACGCAGGCAACTTATTAAGACAGATTGCACCGGTATTATTAATCGGCATCGGGCAGTCTTACGTATTGATAACCGGGAATATCGATTTATCAATCGGCTCCGTAGTGGGCATGAGCTGTATGGTTGCGGCTACCCTGATGACAAAGGGAATGAATCCCTGGGCTGCGGTAGCGGTTACCTTAATCCTGTGTATCCTGGTCGGGGTGGGCAACGGCCTGCTGGTGGCAAAATGCAAGCTGCCGCCGTTTATCGCAACCTTGGGAACCATGACCATAGCAAGGGGGATTGCCCAGATTGTAAATAATAATTACAATACGGATTCCATAGGGGAAGGCGCGGAAGGTTTCAGGAACTTCTTTTATTACGGAAAGTTTCTGGGACTGTATAATACTATCTGGATTGCTCTGGTTTTATGGCTGGTCTTTAACTTTATTCTGAGCAGAACAAGGACAGGGCGCCATATTTATGCCATTGGCAGTAATATAGAGGCCTCTAAATTATCCGGTGTAAATATTTTATCTACTACTATAAAAGCTTTTGTCGTAAGCAGTATTTGTGCATGTACGGTTGGTTTGGTCATTTGTGCTACCAGCGGTATGGGAACCATGGATGCCGGCAACGGTTATGAATTATATGCGGTAGCCGCTTCCGTAATCGGCGGCGTATCAACCCTTGGCGGCCAGGGTATTATTCTTGGAACCGTAGTCGGGCTTCTTTCCCCGTCCCATTTT
>DBEP01000001.1:0-3901 GCA_002294045.1 Lachnoclostridium sp. UBA903
CGTACAGTGTGGTTGGAAATCAGGGTGGAAGTTCTTATAATGGATCTAAAGTCGGTAAAGAGGGTTTGGGGAAAGTTCAAGCTCCTCAAAAGGTTATTGGACATTATCCTGAATATGTTGAAATGTCAAATAAACTTGGAACTAAGCCCTTTTCAGTACCGGATAACGTTTGGAGTAAGATGACCCCGGCAGAACAATGGACGGCAAACCAAAAGTTCTTAGATCGTGCAATAACAAAGGGCTCAGAGTTTAATTTGGCAACGCCGATCGATAAGGTTAGACCAGGTAGTTTTCTACAAAAAGAAATTGAGTACTTGACATCGCAAGGGTATAAACTGAGTAGCGATGGTACAAAACTGGTCAAGTAGGGAGAGAATTAAATGAATAATGAAGAAAAGATCAGAATTGCATTAAACACATTAACAAATGACGGTACTTTTTATGTTGACCGAATTAATTATGATGAGAAGGGATTTGGAAATATTTACGTTGTTCTTAAGTCAACCAATCAAGTTGATATCCGTTTCATTAAAGACAGAGGAGTTTTTTGGTGCGAAGTAGGTCAAGCTGGAGAATGGTACTTTATTGAGGATGTATTTACTTTGATTGGTGTTCCTATTGTAAATAAGAGCAACGATTTGATTGATTTCATAGCGGAAATGGCAACTTTGATAAAAAGGAATATTCCTCAGATTTTTCAAGTGTTTGATGTGAAGAATTTAGAAGATACACAAATCAAGATTAAGGCATTAGCAACAAAAAGAGCAATGGGGATGTTTAAGCAATTATAAACCATAGAGGTCAGCAATGCCCCTATGTAGCCTTTGATAAATGTGTCAATCCGATAAATTCAAATCCCATTGTGAAATCCGCTCCCGAGGGAAATCGTTCCTGACCCGCATTGCGGGGCGGTGTGAACCGTGTAGGGGAAGGTGGCTCCGGTGCTTTAACCTGCATCACGACTTTTCGACCGAATTGTATTGCTTTCTTTTTCACAAAAGGGAAAAAATTTATATGACGGTTGCCGAAACGCAACACAAGGGCACACGTCGGCTTACATTGCGAAGCATAATGTTGTTTCAATTAGATTGAGAAAGTCATCTTTATTACGCAACCAAGAAATAGGCCATGCACCCTTTAAGAACAATGTAAGAAAATATGGCAATTTGAGTATGCTATTCCTAGAGGGGAGTAGAAGGGTAAGCTCCTCAAAAGATGTCATAATGAGTTTGGATAAATATTACTATGATGTCGTTGGAAAACACATGGTGTTTCCTTAGATGTAAATCCGAATACAGTATCAAAGTTTGGTAAGGCTTATAAGATTAAATCAATACCTGATGGCCTAAAGATTATACAAAGAGGAACAAGGGTAGAACATTTTGAAATTGTTCCTTCAAAACCAATGACTGTAGATGCATTTCAGAAGTTGTTAAATCAAATAAAAACATCTAAGTAAAATAGACTAAATGACGGATAACAGGAGGTATTTATGGACAAGATAAATATTTATTTTTTAGATAATTCTGAATTAGCAGAATACAAGGCTATTAACAAAGGCTATAGAGTTGATGTTTATATAAAAATTAATGACAGAATTTATAATGTAAGAGTATATACTATAATTAGATTGCAACAAGATTTTGAATCAGAGATGGAAAACTATGGATTTTATGCAGCTGAGCCAAATTTAATTTTGGTAAAAGATTCAAACAGAAAAGAAATTATTGACACAGTAAAAAAATTATATGAGCAAAAATATTTTGAAGGTATAAAATTTATAGAATATATTGATATAAACCAATTGGTAAAGATTCTATAAAAAAGGATTATAGGTTGTCGAGGCCGGAAAGGTGTTAAATATATTGGGTATTGAAACGGATACCCAATTTTATCAATCATTAGAAGAGGTTTCATGGAATAATATTGAATTTTTCAGCGAACAGCCGAATACCTTAGACCCATTAGTAAACCTTTTGGCGATGAAAATAGGAGAATCGTATTTAAAAACAATATGGGAAGACAAGCAGGTAATCCAATATCACAACGAGATAGCGTGGGAGAATGTGATATCCTCCGTACGAGGAGCAATCGATAGTTTTTTCCAACCATTCCGAAACACATTTAATAAAGAAAAAGCCTATAATGTCTTATTCAATCCGGATGTAACGGACGAAGAGCTGGAAGAATATGCAACGAACGCCTTAGCAGCAGGATTAACCGTATATGGGCTGGGAAAAGGTGTCCAGGCAGTAAAACCCAAGATATCTGTTCCTAAGACCGTACAGCCGATTGTTAATGCAAATGGAACGATGCAGTTAGCGGCGGCATCTGCCCCGAGCATATCGGTAGCGGTGGAGGGAGGATTGTTAAGGAGCCTGGCGTACAGTGTGGTTGGAAATCATGGAAGTTCTTATAAAGGATCTAAAGCCGGTAAAGAGGGTTCAGGGCAGTCTAAAAGTATAAACGATATACTTCATGGAGCTAAAGATTCTACCAATAATGCCGGAGTTGTACGTAACTTTGTAAAATCTGGGCGATTTGAAAAACACTAGAAGATTTTGAAGCATTGAGTCCATCAAATATAAAAGATATTCAAACTCAATATAGTTCAGGAAAAGTCGGAACGTTAAATGATGGAACAAAAGTTGTAGCTAGACCCGGGAAGTAAGACTGGAGGTTCAACTTTGGAAATTAAAATTTCTAATAAAAAAATCTATAAGATAAGATATTAAGGAGGCGTTCAAATGGAAAAATGGCAAGTAGTTTTTGAAGATAAAATACCAAACTTCCAATATGAAGTATTACTCCAGAATGGAGAAGAAAAGGGATTAATAATTAACCTTATTTCTAACAAGCTCAAGGTGCAACTTGATTTTGGAACTGTATCAGCTTTTAGAATGCTAGATGAGGGCATAGCACTTAACAATCTTTTTAAAGATAAACAATTTGAATATTCTAGGGAGACAGGTTTCACTAATGTGATTTATCAGGTAATAGACGGGGAATTTGATAACTTCGTTGAGCGGATATGTGGTAGTTTGTATGAATATTTAAAGTTAAAGCATTATGTAATAGTTTCAAGGAATTATATTATTGAAATAATTACGGAATGGGAGCCTGAAATTAAAGAAATTTTTTAGGGAGTCATTTATACCTAATATTCCAAAATACAGCTGGGGTGATTTGCTCCCAGCTGTATTTAAAATGTATTAAAGTGTTAGGATAAGTAAGTTGATTGTAGAAATCGGAGATATCAGGAGATTTGCGAATGCAGATAAACTGGCAATATTTAAAGGAGTGGCTCTCGTAAAGTTCAGTTCTGCCAGAAAAGGTAAGGAGCAAAGCGCCAGACAAGGAAACCGCCAGTTACATGGACTGTTTTATTTTCTGGCGATAACTACAGTGTTGGTACCCAAGAACAGAGTACCCAATCATCCGATATCTTATGATTATTATATGTGAAAAATCGACGGAGGAAAGACGAAATCCAAGGCACTGGTCTGCATCATGCGAAGACTGGTGAATATTGTTTATGTAGGCTCAATAAAAGACTGATATGCTTGGGGTGATAACTTCAATTTAAAAAAAACAAAATGTTATTATACAAACTGTTGTAAAATAATATGTAAATTTTACAACAGTCTTTGTTATGGAATAAAATCTTTAAAAAGCGAAAATATGTTCGGGTTTTTCTTGTATAAATTTATTTGCTATGATAAAATATAAGTTAGAACAATCTGGTATAGTTTTTATTCGGTGTGTTTCTGCCTGCATTGCATATCCATATAGACAGACATGCTTAACAAAATAAAAGCCTGCCCTGCCCGGTTAAACAAGACTAGAGCATGTTGAAAAATCATTGAGCCGTTCTGAACACTTCACTTTGCGGTATACAGCG
>DBEP01000001.1:3949-27178 GCA_002294045.1 Lachnoclostridium sp. UBA903
ATTTTTCAAACACACTCTGGAGGCTTTTTAATAGCCAATATCAATTTTGAGATTTAACCAATTTGCGGCGGTTGTTCTTGCTGCATATAATTTACCATAAATATATTATATATATTCTATATTTAATTATAAATTATATCTTTTGTTATTAATCCGTATAGATAAAGCGTCAAAAATTTAAAGGGAAGAGTTTGCGTGAAGTTTAATAAAGAATAATTTTTAATTAAAATATCGGAGGTGCAATATGTTTACTATGAAACAAAAGATTATAACCGAATTACGGATGAAACGCCAATGCTTATCGGAACCGGCAGATGAGAAAACCTATGACAGGTTGTTTCATTATATGTCTCCCGTGCCAACCGTTTATTGGTGTGAACCGGGCAGTCCTCCGACTTTACCTTTACACGCTGACTTTGATGACTACGCTTACAATTCGAAACGCAGATCCTGTCGTGAAATTTTAAAAGGAAGATTCGGTGGCGGCTCTATTGCCTATGTAATGAAAGAGGATTTGGAAGTTTATGCATGCCTGTATAAAAAAGAGATTGACCGTTATTCCGGTACCCAAACGGAATTAATGGAGCTGCTTTGGCACGAAGGCCCTATGAATATCGGTCTTATGAAGGAATTTACCGGTCTGAGGGTAAAAGATATTACGCCTGTCCTGCATAGGTTACAGCAAGCCTTCATCGTTTATGAAGATCAGGTGGATAATGAGGGGGACCGCAGCTGGTACTTGTTTGAAAGTGAATTTCCTGAGATTAATCTTTCCAAATATACCAGAACGGAAGCACTGCGGGTTCTCCTGCCGGGTTTTGCCTATCTATGTGTCTTCTTCGGGGAAGAGATGGTAAAGTCTTATTATAAATTACCGGTTAAATTAATTAAGGAAGTATTGCAGGAATTGGTAAATAATAAGGTATTAAAAGCTGTCACCCTTGATGAGGTAAGGGGCTATATGCTGAATGAGGATTATGACTTGCTTCAGGAAATGCCATTGGATAACAGAATTCCTTCCGTTATTTTATTGCAGAGAAATGATTTTTTAGTACGGGCGTGTGCGGAGGAATTAAAAGCCCGTTTTACTTCGGAATGGGATACCCTATACTATATAGTAATAGATGGGAAATTTTATGGTGCAGTTATGGGGCGGTTTAAATTCGGACCCCATGTAATTGAAGATATTGTATTGGATTTAACAAAAGAAGAATTAAAAACACGGAAAAAGGAAGTTATAAAAGCGGTATACCAGATATTTGACCCTGAAAGCAGTCCGATTAAACGTATTAATGGTATTCCCGTCTAAGAGCGTGTTTGAAATATCGCACCGTTCTGAACGCCTCACTTTGCGGTATACTGCGTCGCAATTTAGGGAGCATAGCACACTACGCACCCGGAATCGCTTCTTGCCTCCCACAAAGTGGAGCATCCGGCCCGGTACAAGCAGTTTTCAGACACGCCCTAGAAAAGAGGTATTATGATTATCAGTGCATCCCGCAGAACCGATATTCCGGCATTTTACTCAGCATGGTTTATGAACCGGCTGAAGGACCAATATGTATTAACCAGGAATCCCATGAACCATGCACAGGTAAGCAGAATAGCATTATCACCTGAGGTGGTGGATTGCATTGTATTTTGGACAAAGGATGCCAAGAACATAATGGATAAACTGTCTTTTATGGATGAACTGGGATACCGGTATTATTTTCAATTTACCCTGACACCTTACGGCAGGGAAATGGAACCTTATTTACGGGATAAGGAAGAGATTATCAATACATTTAAGGAACTTTCCCATAGCATTGGGACTCATAGAGTCCATTGGCGGTATGACCCCATAATCCTGAATGAGGATTTCACGGTGGAATATCATCTGGAAAGATTTGAAAACCTGTGCAGCAGGCTTAACGGATATACCGGAATCTGCACCGTCAGTTTTGTGGATTTGTACGGAAAACTTACGAAATCCGTTCAAAACGGGCTGTTAAGGGAAATAACCGATGAAGAAATGATGAGGCTGGCCTCCGGTTTCTTTCGTATAAGCAGAAGCTTTGGAATAGAATTACGGGCTTGCTGTGAAAGACTTGATTTATCCGGCTTTGGAGTAAAACATGCCAGCTGCATTGACAAAGCAACTATTGAGGAGATATGCGGCTGCAGCCTGGATGTGAAAGCGGATGTGAATCAAAGGAAAGGATGCGGGTGTATGCAAAGTATAGACATCGGTGTTTATAATACCTGCCGGAACGGATGTATCTACTGCTATGCCAACTACAGTCGTCCTTCGGTATTAACGAACAGTTTAAAGCATAACCCTGAAGCCGGGATATTAATCGGAGAAGTTGCTCAGGATGAAAAAGTTATTTTAAAGAAAATGAAGTCTTATAAAAACTATAATTATAGTCTTTTTAAAAAGGAGGGATAACGATAATTTATGGAAATAAATCAGGTTTTATCCTACTGGGATATGTCCCAGGAAACATCAAAACAGATTTACCCGTCTGCCTGGCAGGTCGGAGAGTGTTATATTTTGAAAACAGGCAGTGATATCAATGCATTGAATAACAATCTGACCTTGATAAGAGCACTGTCCAGACAAAACATACCGGTTGCCGGTATAGTGAAAACGGTTAACGGTGCGGATTATGTAAGTATTGATAATCAGTATTATTTTTTAAGCAAAAGGTTATCCGGAGAGCATATTTCAGATATCTATTCCGGTAATTACTTAAAACTATCGTATACCTTCGGTAAAGTCATAGGCAGGCTTCACAGGGCTTTTCTCAAATGTCAGGGAAGGATATACTGTCATGATAATAATTACTATGAAGAAATAACAGGCTGGGTATGGGATACCTTTCAGAATAAGAATATTCAATCGATTCCGCAAGAACTGTTAACAGAGACAATAACTGCACTGAAAGAAGTATATCCTAAATTAACCCGGCAATTAATACATAGGGATATACATCCGGGCAATATGCTGTTTTGCAGAAATAAATTAACAGGGTATATTGATTTTGACTTAAGTCAGATTAATGCCCGGATTTTTGATTTATGTTACATGGCCTTAAGTCTGCTTAAAGGTCATATTTACGATTCCGATAAAACGGCTAAGTGGTTTGAAATTTTGAAGAGATTGGCAGAAGGTTATGAAACAATACATCCCTTAACGGAAGAGGAGAAAAATGCGTTTCCGGTTATTATGTTATCCATTGAAATGCTTTTTGTCGCATATTATACCAATCAGAATAAGGCAGAGCCTGCTGCCGAGGCAGCAGCGATGTTTATGTGGCTGTGGGAAAACAGAGAACGGGTCAGGTTATTGAGCTGAACCGGCGGCTTCATCCTGCGCGGACATGAATCTTAGTATTCGCTTTGTTCTTTTACGGTATAATATGGTAAATATTATACCGTGCCGAACAAAGTGGTGCGCATAAACGTCGCTGTTTCCCGGAAAAAGGAAATTTGATTTTATATATATTGCACAAAAAACAAGACGAAATTTTAAACATAACGTCGAAATAATAAAATTGGAATTGACAAAACAAGTATTCTATTGTAGGATATTGTTGAAAGATACGTAAACCTTTACGCAACATAAATTTACGGGAAGGGAATATATGATTGAAAAAAGAAAAACTTCTATAATCGATGTGGCAAAAAGGGCTGGAGTATCAACGGCAACGGTTTCCAGGGTAATTAACGGAAATGGCGGCTATTCAAAAGAAACAGAAGAAAAAGTTATACGGACAATCAAGGAATGCGGGTTTACGCCTAATGTGAACGCCATTGGACTCAGGACTAACCGGAGCCAAAGCGTAGGAGTCATTGTGCCGGACATTACCAATGAATTCTTTGCAAAGATAATCCACAATCTGGATATATTTTTCTTAAAGTATAAATATTCTCTCCTGATCAGCGATTCGAACGAAGATTATGATGTGGAGGATATGCATATTAAAAATCTGATTGAAAAGAATGTAGACGGCATAATATATATTTCAGGACAGAATGAGATTAAAAATATCGGGAATGTGCAGAATATTCCGGTAGTATATATTGACCGGGCTCCGAGAAATGCGGAAGTGCTGATTTTATCCGACAATGAAAACGGCGGATACCTGGCGACAAAGGAACTTTTAGAAAAAGGGTGCCGTAGAATCATGTTTCTCCGGGATCTTCGATATGCCTCTACGATCCGTTCCAGAAAGGCCGGGTTTATTAAAGCCCTGGAAGAGTATCAGATACCTTATGATGACAAAATGGAAATCAGTTGTTTCCCGGAATATAAGAACGCAAAAGAAACCATGGAGCGTTTATTGAATGCAAAAGGCTGTTTTTTTGACGGAATCTTTGCTACTAATGATATGATGGCATTAGGATGTATTAATGTACTGAAAAAAGAAGGATACCGTGTACCGGAAGATGTCAAGGTTGTTGGATTTGACAATGTTTCTCTTTCGGAATTTTCCAGTCCTCCCATTACGACAATTACCCAGGATACTAGTCAGCTGGCGTTGTGTGCAGGAAAAACAATATTACGGATGATTCAAAACAAAGAGATTAAAGAAAAGAAAACCATCATACCGGTTTCTTTGGAAATAAGAAGTTCGTCCTGAATTTTAAGGGATAAATCTCACAAGTGTGGGATTTATATTTTAACAAATACGTAAACCTTTACGTAAAAGTATATAAAATGAGTTACCATAAAGGATAGTTAAAAGGCATATAGCTAAATAAAATAATTTACAAACTCTAAAATTAGTTATAATAAGCTGATTTTTTTAAAAAATATATACGTAAACCTTTACATGGATTGAATTAAGTTTTGCAGCGTGAGTGAAAGGAGAAGAGTTAAGGAGGAAAATGGAGAAGAAAAATGAGGTAAATGTATTGGTTAAAATGGAAGGAGTTACAAAAGAATTTCCGGGTGTCAAAGCCTTGAATTCTATTACCTTTGAAATCAGGGCAGGTGAAGTTCATGTGCTGATGGGTGAGAACGGCGCCGGAAAATCAACGCTTATGAAGATTTTAAGCGGTGTATACCGGCCTAACGCCGGAAAGATTACGGTAAAGGGCAGGGAATTCAGTTATCTGACGCCGAAGGATTCCTATGAATGCGGTATCAGCATTATCTATCAGGAGCTTAGTGTCATTAATGAGCTTTCCATCCTGGAAAATTTATTTGTCGGAAAGCTTCCGACAAAAAAAGTGGCAGGACTGTCCGTTGTTGATTATAAGAAAATGAATGAACTGGCTCTGGGTGTACTGGAAAAAGTAGGTTTAAAGAGAAATCCGAAACAGATCGTAAAAGAGATCAGTATTTCTGAAAAGCAGCAGTGTGAAATAGCAAAAGCCATTGTTTCCAATTCGGATATTATAGTCATGGACGAGCCCACTACTTCCCTGACTACGGCTGAAACGGAGCATCTGTTTCGAATTATCCGGCAGCTGAAATCGGAAGGAAAAGGTATCGTTTATATCTCCCATAAAATGGACGAGATCAAGCAGATTGGCGACCGGGTCACGGTTTTAAAGGATGGCTCCTATGTAGGGACCAGGGAGGTAAAGGAGGTAACGGTGGATGATATTGTAAAAATGATGGTTGGCCGTGAAATCAAAGGTACCTATCATAATGAAACAGGAGCGGACCTCAAAAAAGAACCGGTTATTTTTGAAGTCAGGAACATTTCGAGACAGGACGGGCGTGTTGAAAATGTTTCTTTTAAACTGCATAAAGGAGAAATCCTCGGTCTTGCCGGTCTTGTGGGATCGGGGCGGAGCGAGCTGATGAATGCCATCTTCGGAGCAGAACCGAAGAGTGCCGGGCAAATTTTCATAGACGGGAAAGAGGCGGTCATCCGCAACCCGTATGAGGCAATTAAAAGGGGACTTGCAATGGTGACGGAAAACCGGCGTGAGACAGGCTTTCTTCATAATTTCAGTATCAGGCAGAACATCTCAATCGTACCGTTTTTAAAAGGCTCCAGGTGCCAGGGATTGGTAGGACTTGTTGACAACAAGGCGGAAGAAAAGTATGCGATGAAAGAAAAAGAAAATATGAACATTAAATGCCGTGATATCAATCAAAAAATTACGGAGTTATCCGGCGGAAACCAGCAGAAAGTAATTCTCGGGAAATGGATGGCTGCCGACTCCAGGATAATCATTTTTGATGAACCCACAAAAGGCATAGACGTTGGGAGCAAGAGTGAAATTTATATCCTGATGAGAAAACTTGCCAGTGAAGGCAAAGGGGTGCTGATGGTTTCCTCTGAACTGCCGGAATTGCTGTCCGTATGTGACAGGATTTGCATTTTCCGTAACGGGCAGATTCGCAAAACTTACGATATATCGGAAGCCACCGAAGAAAAAATCGTAAAGGTATCTACAGGGGAATAAGAAAATTAAGGAGAACAGTTATGAGCAAAAAAATTGAAAATGGAAACACAATGCCGAGTTTTGGCGTATTATGGCAGAAATATGGTACCATCGGTATTTTTTTACTGCTTCTGGCGGTTCTGATGATAGCAAAGCCCAGCAGCATTTTCAATGCAGACAGTATTCCACAGATATTAAAACAGAGTGCGGTAAATATTCTGCTTGCACTCGGTGAATTCTTCGCTATCCTGATAGCCGGTATCGATTTATCCGTCGGTGCGGTTGCCGGCCTGGTGGGTATGCTGACGGCAGTTATGATGGTACATGGCGTGCCGGTCGTTCCTGCAATTATCCTTGGTATCCTGCTCGGAACCCTGATGGGTCTGTGTAATGGGCTGCTGGTGAATAAGACAGGGCTGCATCCGTTCATTATTACCCTGGGTACGCAATCCATCTTTCAGGGGGCCATGCTGGTTATTTCGGATTCCAGAAATATTTACGGCTTTCCGGTTTTATTCAGCAATGCAATGAGCGCAAGTATTTTCATGATTCCTGTTCCGGTTATCATAGCTTTGATCGCGGCAGCCATCTGTGCGTTTTTTACAATCAAATGCAAAGCCGGGCGCAATATTTACGCACTTGGCGGAAACCAGGAAGCCGCATGGTATTCAGGAGTTAATGTAAAGCTCCATACACTCCTGGTATTCATGATTTCAGGTACCTGTGCCGGAATCGCGGGGATTGTCTTGCTGGGACGTGTCGGCGCAGCGGCACCGACAGCCGGAACCGGTTATGAAACCTATGCGATTGCCGCAACCATTATCGGCGGTACCAGCTTTATGGGAGGAAAGGGCAAAATTGCCGGTGTTGTTATCGGCGGTATGATTATCGGTCTGATTAATTATGGCATGACAGCACTTACCATTCCCAGCAGTTATCAGAAAATAGTCATGGGAGCGTTAATCATCATCTCCGTGGCAATTGACCATCTGGTAGCAAAGGCCAGGAATTAAGAAGAAAAGTAGGAAAGGATTTTTGAAAATTTCATCCGCAAAGCGATGAAACATGGCTGAAATGGAGTGAAAGAAAATTTTAAAAAGAAAGGTTGCCACAATATGATTCTTTCACTTCTTTTTATTTATGACAATAGAATGCATCCTTGTATTCTATTGCATGTGGCAGTATCGCAGGCCTGCCTGCGATATGCAATGGGTGTAAAAAATGAAACCAATGTTTAACCCGTCTTTGATGTGTATGGATTTACTCAACATCAAGGAACAGATCCAGATCCTTAATACAAGGGCAGATTTCTTTCACGTAGATATTATGGACGGACATTTTGTAAAGAATATTACACTGTCTCCGGATTTTTGCAGGACCATCAGACCTGTTTGTGACATTCCGCTGGACTGCCATCTGATGGTTACAACACCGGATGACTTTATAGAGCCCCTGGCAAAGGCAGGGGCAGGTTATATCTGTCCCCACGCTGAAACAATAAATGCCGATGCCTTCCGGATTATCAATAAAATTCGAGCAAATGGCTGTAAAGTAGGTGTTGTATTGAATCCGGCCACACCGGTTTCTTATATTCAGTACTACCTGCATCTGGTTGATAAAATAACCGTTATGAGTGTAGATCCGGGATTTGCAGGACAGCCTTTTATCCGTGAAATGCTGGATAAAATTGCCGAGCTGAAGAGACTAAAGGAAGAAAAGGGCTTACATTACCTGATTGAAGTAGACGGTTCCTGTAATGCAAATACCTTTAAAGAGCTGACGGAAGCCGGTGCAGAAGTATTTATCGTAGGAACTTCCGGGCTCTTTGGACTGGACCCGGACCTTAGAAAGGCCTGGGACAAGATGATAGACAATTATGAAAAGGCTATAAGTAATAATTAGGGGGTCCCTGCCAATGAAACTGGTAATCGGTATTGATATCGGAGGAACCAATCTCAGATTTGGAAGTGTAACACAGGGTGGTACATTATATCATTTTGAAAAAAAATACAGTGCGGCCCTACTTGGGGAACACGCAGTAGACAATCTGAGCAGAGAAATTCTGGAATATATGGAACGGTATCAGCTTGCCGGCCGGGTACTGGCGGTAGCCGTAGGTGTTCCATCCATGGTAAGCAAGGATAAAAGCTTTGTCTATTCCACCCCGAATTTAAAAGGGCTGGAGAACATTGACCTGGGACATATGTTAAAGGAAAAAACCGGCCTTCCGGTATTTGTAGACAGAGATGTAAATTATCTGTTATTAAATGATATCAAAAAATATGGCCTGGATACCAAAAAAAAGAATACCATTTTAGGTATGTATCTTGGGACAGGATTTGGGAATGCCATATATATCAACGGACAGATTTACGCCGGGAAAAACGGTGCGGCAGGTGAGCTGGGGCACATTCCCTTCTGGAAACTGGATGAAGTATGTGCCTGCGGCAATATCGGCTGTGCGGAAAAAAGATGCTCCGGTTTATATCTCCAGACCCTGCGGGATAAGTACTTTAAGGATACGGATATATCGGAAATTTTTACAAAGCACAGGGATACTCCGGTTATCCAGGAATATGTGGATATGCTGGCAATACCAATCAGTACGGAAATTACCATACTGGATCCGGATTATGTTATTATGGGGGGCGGTGTTATGATTATGAAAGATTTTCCCATGACCAGGCTGACCGAACAAATCAAAAGAAGGACCAGGCATCCCTATCCTTCCCAAAATCTGGAGTTTGTTTTTCCGGAACATACCCATGCGGGAGGAGTAATCGGAGGTGCATATGCAGTTTTTGCAGAAATGCAGGAAGAAAAAAATTAACATGCTCATGACTGGAAACAGTTCATTATAAAAAAGAAAAAGGAGAATGTAAAATGAAAAAAAGATTATTTATGGCAGTAGTATCACTTGTAATGGCAATGGGGCTGGTGGCATGCGGCTCTAAAACACCTTCTACGGAAACACCCGGTGCATCCACTTCGGAATCCACGGGAGAGACCGGGAACACCGCTGAAGGAGAAAAGACGTATGCAGTGATCCTAAAAACCCAGGCTACGGACTTCTGGGTAAAAATGTGGAAGGGTGTGGAAGAGGAAGCAGCGAAAAAAGGAGTTAAAGTAGATATTTATTCGGCACAGAGCGAGGATGACCTGGAAGGCCAGCTGGCCATTCTGGAAAGCTGTATCTCAAAAGGCTATTCAGGAATTGCAATTGCACCTCTCTCTTCCGTTAATGTGCTGACCGGAATCGGGGAGGCCACGAAAAAAGGTATTACCATTGTTAATGTGGATGAAAAATTTGATGAAACCGAGCTTGCAAACCAGGGCGGCGCAAGTGTGGCATTTGTTGCAACGGATAATGTTGCGGTTGGTAATAAGGGGGCGCAGTATATTGTAGACAATGCGGAAAAGGGCGCCAAGGTTGCCATTATCGAAGGTAAGTCCGGAAATCAGTCCTCCGAAGACAGAACCCAGGGCGCTAAAGAGGCTTTTGAAAACGGAGGAATGGATATCATAAGCAGCCAGGCAGCCGACTGGGATCGTCAGAAAGCTCTTGACATTGCAACTACTTTAATCCAGCAGAATAAGGATTTAAAAGGCATATACTGCTGTAATGACGGTATGGCTTTAGGTGCAATGCAGGCAGTTATCAACGCAGGAAAAGTCGGTGAAATTCTCATTGTAGGTACTGACGGTGATGAAGAAGCCATTACCTCCGTTGCAAACGGACAGCTAAGTGCTACAGTAGCGCAAGATTCGGCTAAGATTGGTGCAACCAGCCTGGATTTATTAATCGAAGCGTGTGAAAACGGGACGACCGGACAGGTAGGAACCTTCCCGGAGAAAACACCGGTTGATTCCATTCTGGTTACCAAGGATAATGTGGCTGAATTCCAAAAATAATTAATAAATTGTACCGGGAAATGATGTTATTTCCTGAATTTTGTTCCAAGTCGCGCGAATAAACGGCTCCATTCTCTTTCACTAGAGCGTGCTTGAAAAATGCTTATACCGGACCGGATGCTCCACTTTGTGGGAGACAAGGAGCGATTTAGGGTGCGTAGTGGTGTTACGCACCCTAAATTGCGACACAGTATACCGCAGAGTGGAGCGTTCAGAACGGTGCGATGATTTTTCAAACACGTTCTAAGCCATTCGCGCATACTTTCCTCAAAATATCTGCGAAATATAAATCATATTCTCCCACAAGTAAGCTATATTTTGAATTTTGCAACAGCCCCTTTTATCAGAAAACTACAGTTGTGGAAGAAAGAGAAGGGGAAGAGTGAAAGATTATGAAAATCTTTCACTCACAAAGTTTGTGCCTGCATAACCAAAGTATGCAAGACATACTTGACACAAACTTCAGATGCGCAAAAAGCGTGCGCAGGAATGAGGTGAAACATGAAAGTCGGATTTGGATGTGACCATATCGCTATTGAACTTAAAAATATTCTGATGGAGTACCTGGAGGAAAAAGGATATGAATGTTTGGATTTTGGGGCTTATGACCCCAAAGTCAAAGTTAACTATCCGGAGCCGGGACAAAAGGTTGCGGAAGCAATTATGCGGGGTGAAGTGGATAAAGGCGTTTTAATTTGCGGAACCGGTATAGGTATTTCTCTGGCAGCCAACAAGGTGCCGGGAATCCGTGCTGCGGTTTGCAGCGAGCCCTATTCTGCCAGATTGACCGTACAGCATAATGATGCCAACATTATCGCAATGGGTACCCGTGTCGTCGGAACGGAGCTTGCCAAGATGATTGTAGATGAATTTTTTGGAGCAGAATTTGAAGGCGGCCGTCATGAGGAGAGGGTCCGGATGATTTCCGGAATAGAAGAAAAATATGGAGCAAAATGGCATGAATAAATACCTCGGTGTAGAAATTGGAGGAACCAAGCAGCAGATTACCGTAGGTCTTAAGGATGGTTCCATTCTCCACAGCCGGTGTGTGAAATTACAAAAGCCCTTCGAAGCACGGGACGTTCTTGGATGGCTGGAAGAGAATATCCGGACGCTCACGACGGAGGGACAGGATATAACTGGAATTGGTGTTGGTTTCGGAGGTCCCCTGGAAACGGAAACCGGCCGTATTCTTTGTTCACTGCAGGTCCCCGGCTGGAAAGATTTCCAACTGCAAAATTGGTTTGAAAGGACCTTCCACAAGCCAGCCGTTGTAATCAATGACACGGTTGCCGGCGGTCTGGCCGAATTTTACCTGGGAGCCGGAGCCGGATGCCGCAGCTTTTTCTATACGAATATCGGCACGGGGATCGGCGGCGGTTTTTATCTGAACGGAAAATACTATGACGGAGCCGGTTATGGTGCCTCTTATCTGGGTAACAGCTGGGTGCCGGACTGGCATAGCGGTACCTGTAACGCTATGACGAGGCTGGAGCTTCTATGCTCCGGGAGAAGCATAGAGGAACGTTTGAATAAAGCCGGATACATTCCCCATACCTCCTGTTTGTACAGGGAAGACAGCAGAAATATTTCCTGCCAGGAGCTTGCTGAAGGTGTCCGGAAGGGAGATGCATTTTGTAAGGAAGAATTGGATAAAATTACTGGAAGCTTTGCAGTCGGACTTGCAAATGTCCTTGCCCTTTTAGCACCGGAAAAGATAGTAATCGGTGGAGGAGTTGCCAAAATGGGGGAAATCCTGTTTTCACGGCTCCGCCGTTATACGGAAGAATATGCATTTCTTGCCAATAGGGGAAAATATGAGATTGTACCGGGAAAATTAATGGATGATGCCGTATTATCCGGTGCATTGCTGGCTGCCGGAAACAGGGAATTGCTGTTAAAAATATAATCAGGAAGCGGGAAAAGCAATGACTGGTGCCAAAGCAGTACCTGTCGCAGTTTTCTGTTTTCAAAACCCCTACAGCAGCTATAATAGTAGCCGCCTTACCTTTACCAGAGAAAAAGATGAGGGCGGCTATTTTTTGTTCTTGCCATTTCTGACAAGTGTTATGATAGAAAATATATTATATTGTCTACACTCACAAAAAATACCTCGCGGTACCATAGGCTGAATTGTAACAGATGTTTTAGTAATTCCGGAAAGAGAGGTAGCAAATTCAACAAATTTGTGGTAAGGTTTAGATAGGTCTGAGATTGTTTTTGAGATTTGAATTAAAAGTGGGGAAGTGCCTCTTGGTATAAGCGGTGACACTTCGGTAATCTGTGCTGGTAATGGTGACAATGACAAATTTTTTGTGTTACGATTTGTACCTGAGCCTGCGAAAGGAATGTGTGTTAATATGAAAAACAAAGGAACAGCGCTTCTTTTACTGGCGGCAATAATATTTTTATCTGCAGCACGGGTCTGTTACGGTAATTCGGCGGAACCCCCGTCAGTTACTTTTATTGTACCCAATGCACCTGAGGACCTGGAAATAAGTGTTGATACGGGCGGTACCATCCAAAAGGCGGAGAAAAACGAGTTTGTCTTTGAAAGCCATTATACCCTGTATTCCCACGATTTGGGCGAAGATATACCTGTTTTTCTTATACGTACCACAGGCGGGAAAATTAATTACAATATTACCATTGATGAATTCCCCAAGCGTTATAATAATATTTACACCCTGGATTTAAAGGAACAAACGCTATCCGAAGGCAAATCATGGGCAAGGTCCGTAATTTTAGTAACGCTAAGGATAATTTTCACCTTATTGATAGAAGCCATCGTATTCCGTTTATTCGGCTTTAGGGAGAGAAGGTCCTGGTTTATTTTTATCCTTATTAATCTGGTAACCCAGGGATTGTTAAATATTTGGATCAATACGTTTCCGTTTTCTGACTATCAATTGTACCTGACTATGATTCTTGCTGAAATATTAATTATAATTGCAGAAGAAACAGCGTTTTTACTGCTGCTTAAGGAACATAAACGGTTCCGCATCGCTTTTTATGTCCTGGCCGCCAATGTTATAAGCTTTCAACTCGGAGGTTATATCATATCTGCATTATCCTACTAAATTCATGATTTTACTGTGTTATCTAAATCTCAATGAGATTAGGAATACCATTTTGCGGAAAGAGGCAGTTTCAGACCCTGGCAAGGAATGATACTGCCTTTTGCCAATGTGCCAGCACACTAGTTTTTTATTGATAAAGTTTATTAATTTTCCATCCGAATATTGAAAATTTAAGAAAATAGTATAAAATCAAGAAGTAAGTTAGCATTCGCTAATATCGTGAAAAACGGATAATGGTGTGCATGAACTGCTTCTATGAGGAGAGAAAGGATGGCATAAATGACGGCAACGCAAATGAAATATTTTATGGCATTGGCAGAAGGGGAAAACCAATCCATAACACAGATTGCAGAAAAATATAAGGTGAACCGTTCAACGGTAAGCCGTTCGCTGACTGCCCTGGTGGACCAGGGGCTGCTGGATGAGCAATATAATATAACTTCTGTAGGAAGGCAATATTTATCTGAATATAGATATAAGCACGAAGTTATTACACGCTGGTTAATGAAAAACGGTATAGAGGAAGAAGATGCCAGCCGTGATACCTATAAGATACTGGAAGTGTGCTCCGAAAAAACAATCCGTATGCTGGGGCAGGGCGGGGAGTTTTGCAAGGCATGCAGTTATTTCAGGGAAAAAGGGCATAAGCTGGTGATTGAAGGAAATGAGATTTGCAATTACATAAAGAGGGGGGAGTATCAGATTCCCTTTGTATTCCATAAAGATAAAAGGAGGAGTCCGGATCAGATATCCATGGCAAATGAAGCATTTTACCATCCGGCAACCCTGGTAATTACAAAAAATTCAGGATATCTTTCCTTAAGATCGAGGCAGATGGAACAAAGCTCCTTGATTGATAAGATTAATCTGGCCGGAAAGGTGAACAGTATGAAGTACGAATATCAAAACCAGATAAAGGAAGCGGACATAACGGAAACTATGGCGAAGCTTCCTTTGGAAGCAATGAAGTTTATCTATATAAAAGAGGACGAAATTTTACAGGGCTACGCCAATCTTACCATGACCTGTTCGGTAGGAATCCTTCACATGCCGGAAAGCACTGCGATTCTGACCATATATTTGTGATTGTTAAGCGAAGCAGCCGGACTTTTCCTTTGTAATAAAAAGCGGTAATTGTTACATTATAACATAATTGAGAAATTTTATCACAACCTGCGGAAAGAAGCCTGTGCATATTATGCAACAGCAGGAAAAATGTGGGTTTGATGACTGCGAAATGCGGAAAAATCACTGTTTTAGAGCATGATATGCAACAAAAAAACGTCTTGACTGAGTAAAAAACCTATGATATGTTGTGCTTGTAACAACAAAACATTTTATGAATGCTGTTGAACCGTAATCCTAGGCATGGCTCTGACAGCATTATAAAATCCCAATGAGTTAGCCACGTCTAACTAATGAGTTGTGCAGGAGGGGAAGCTAGCTCATAATAAATTCTCATAAACTCATTTTAGACCTCTTCAGGAGGGGATTCCCTTAAAAAGGGAAGAAAGGAGCAATATTATGAAAAATTTGTTTAAGAAGCTTGTTGGAATCGTGGCCGCACTGGCTATCGTGGCAGCGGTAATAGGACCGGGGGTTACTGCCGAGGCAGCCGTAGTTTCCGATTATACATGGGAATTCAGAGCTGGGAGCAGTTGGCAGACGGTACCTGCCGATATGAAAGTAGCCATAGCCAGCATAGAGTATGACGGAACCAATCTTACCATAACCTCTGCCGGAGAAGTGGAAATCAGAGGAGTTCTTGGTGAGATCGTAACCATCCGGCAGACAGATTCTTCAGGGAATTTTATTGGCGGAAATCTTTTACAGCCCAATGGTAAAGCGGTAATTTCCAATGTATCGGAGCCTTTTTATGTATACTTTGATATTGAGTTGGAGACTGGAAGCCATTCGGCTATTTATACAAGAATATCTAATTTGATTTATTAATCTATAGAATGAGAGGAACACGATGCCAAAAAACATAATAAAGAAGCTTATACCTTTTATTTTAGTTTTTACATTAGTGCTTCCTTCCACTCTGGGTCAGACTCTCCCTGTCGTTGCCGCAGACAATGACGGGGAGTCTGTGCTTCTTGCAGAAGCAGCCGGTGCGGAAGAGGAGGGGGCGGAAGAAACCCCTGAAGATGAAAAAGCTGATATAGGTGAAGAGGCCGAAGAAAATATTTCAAGCGGGGAGACAAATTTGGAAGAGGAGAGTACTCCGGAGACGGAGGATGCCTCTGGAGAAGAGAGTACTTTGGAAACAGAGACTGTTTCTGAGGAAGGGAATGCTTTAGAAGCATTAACTGCTTCGGAAGAAATTACTGATTTTGAAGAGGAAATGTATGCAGAAGGACTGGCGGAAGATATCTATGCAGTTCCTTTTAAAAGTTATGCTGTGGTTACCAACAGCAGCAGGGCTCAGGACTCGATTAGCTATGCTATGCCGGCATGGAATGAAAGAGCGATGGTAAAAGTGGCTTCCGGAGGAGCTGTTTCGGTTACCTTTCAGATTTACAATTCCGTACCTTATGATGCTATTCAGGTAATGAAATTGGAGGAAAGTGAAAAATTAACCTTTGGTGTGGCCACTCCGGAAAGAAATGGAAACAGAGCTCTGGCTGGTATTCCAATGGGAACCTTTAATGTGGATGAAGATTATCTTGCTGCAAATCCGACCATAGCAGAACAATGGTTTTCAGCGGATAATAATGGGATATATGATGACTTGGCAGTGGTGAGCCGGGATTCCGAAAGCGGATATACCTATCTTACTGTGAATCTTGACAGTACAGACCGGCTGAATAATAAAATGGTAGTTAAGATTTTTTGCGGAAGTTATACAGAATACCCGGTAAGTACCAATTTCTTTGTTTTTGATTTGGATAATATAGTTAGAATACCGGATCCTGTAGAATTCAATTCAGGAACTAAATCGGTGCAGATAAGCGATGTCCGGGGAAATAGCCCGGATTACGGAACTTCCAATCTGGTTACCGATGATATACTGGTTAACGTTCAGAAGCTTTTTGGAACGGTTGAGGCGGTAAAAGGGGAAAATGATACGCTGACCATTGCGGGAGCTCTGAATCCGGAAGCTTTTGAAGGCATATACGGTGTCAGGTATATCCGAAAATTGGTGAATAAAGTAAATCCTGCACCGGATGATCCGGATTTGGGAGTCGGATTTTATTTTCATCCCTATTATAAGGCAAGCTTTCAAAATCTGGATATCTCCGGCGACCGGTTTGAGATTACCTTTGACCTTACCACTGAGAATCTGGTGTTCGGGGTTCCTTTAAGCATAAAGACTCAGGACGGACTGTCAACAGAGCTTCCATCTTCCGATGAGGAATTGGATAAACTATCTTCTGCTTATGTTATGCTTCATATACTGGAAGAGGTATTGCCTGTTGAACTTGAGGAGGCAGACGGAGAAATCAGACTGGTTACGGACACTTCCGTAATGCCGGAAGGGTACGGGTTTTATGTCAGTCAGAATGTTGAGGACTTTGCGTTTCCTGATACGTATAAATCTCTGGAAGCTGTAGCTGCCGTAGACGGAAACGGCACCCTAAGTTTCAAGCCGTATAGTTATGAAATCCGCACATCTTCCGGAACATTTCCTAATCTGGTTAAACCGGTGGAGATTGGGCTCCGGATTCCCGAGGGCTGGTCTGAAGATGAAATTTATGTGACATATATGGATATAAGGGGAACCGGTTTCGGAAGCAGCAGAATTTATACTCCTTCGCAGCTTACCATAAGAGACGGCTATGTTATTTTTTATGCGGAGAATCCCAGAGGGGAGATATACCTGTATCGGCAGAATGTACCTACCGATTTAAATAATCTGGAGGACGGAATCTATACGGTTAGTATATCGGCACTTCATAGCGGCCAGGACGGCAGGGTATCCATGGCGGATGCAGCCCTGGTTAAGGAAGCTGTCTTAAAGGTAAGTACTGAGGATGGTAAAAAGGTTAAGGAATTGTATCTGGACTTCCAGGTTATGAAGTTTGCAGGGATAGACGGATACCTGTCTAATGTGGGTACTTCAGACGCTTATCCGTTTGACGGTAATACGGATGATATAATCTGGGGAGAAGTTCTTGATTACTTTACGGAGGAGGGAACGGATGATTTACTAATAGATGCGGGCTATAAGCAAGATTTTGATTATACCTTGTATCTGGTGAAATCCGCCAAGATCTACTTGCAGGACTATGCCGGGATATACAGTGATACGGAATTGTATAAAAATTATTATCCCGTATATTTTGAGGTTCCCCCCATGGATACGGATCCCAGGGATGGTATTGGTGCCCAGGCAGTACGTCTTATGATTAATAATTGTATTAGAACGAATGAAAGTGTTCTACCCACCCACCAAAAAACAGTATTAAAAAAAGCTATTCTGGAAGGAAAGGCCATTAACGGAGAGGTTTATACAACGGAAAGCTTCAATGCCCTGCAGGATGTTATAGCAGCTGCTGAAAATATTTATAGCAGTAATCCTGACCCGGAGACAATTAAAAGCAATGCGGAAGCAATTCAGGCTGCCATAAACGCCCTTGTGGTGGACGAAAGCAAATTGGCGGATAAAACGCAGCTGGAGGCTAAACTTTCAGAAGCGAAAGCAATCCCGGAGGTAAATTATACTGCCAGCAGCTATTTAGAGCTTCAGACTGCGATTACAGCGGCTGAAAATATATATGAAAAAGAAGCGGCAAGACAGGCAGAAGTGGATGCTCAGGTTGCTGCACTTGAGGCAGCCATAGATGCCCTGGTTTCTGT
Organism: Lachnoclostridium sp. UBA903; assembly: GCA_002294045.1. Taxonomy (GTDB): domain Bacteria; phylum Bacillota; class Clostridia; order Lachnospirales; family Lachnospiraceae; genus Anaerocolumna. The sequence goes on from DBEP01000001.1 coordinate 22,135, forward strand.
GAATCTCGGTGCAACCCCGCCCTCCCGGCTTCCGGACGGCAAATATACCATTCCCATCCGGTTATGGCATGCCATCAAGGATCAGGCTTCCATGGGGGATGCGGCAGTGGTGAGAAAAGGAATACTGGAGATAAAAGACGGCAAGGCAACCCTGAAAGTGGAGATGCTGCCTTTAACCTTTGCCGGACTGACCGGATATTTAATGCAGTTTAATATTTTAAACGATTACACCATAGGTACCAGCGGTTATCCGGAAAACTATACCAAGATTCCGGTCACAGTATTGGAAACCCATGATTATGTGGACCAGTATAATGCAGAGGATAGTAAGGATGAAATCTGCAGGGGACAGAAATATCCCAAGACCCTCCAATTTGATGTAACCCTGCCGGAATCTACCGGAGTGGATTACACCTGGGTGCATGTGTATGTACCGGTAATGGGCGAACTGGACAGCGGAGACCAGGAAGCAAGACTTCGTCTGGACTATACCGCCATTGTAAAGCAGGGTGAACCTACCATCTCTTTGGATCATGTGTCTTTAAAGCTGACCGTAGGGAATAAGGCCGCTCTTACGGCAGCGGTAACGGATACGGAGGATACGGTTGTATGGACTTCCGATAACAGTGCCGTGGCCGCGGTGGACAATGCCGGCATGGTAACTGCCGCAGCCCCGGGAACAGCAACCATTACGGCAGCCGCAGGAGCAATTTCGGCCTTCTGTATTGTAACGGTTACCGCAGAGGATGCGGGCAGCGGAACAGAAAACGGCGGCGGTTCCGGAAACTCCGGCGGTTCAGACGGTGATTGGAAAGACGGAACCTATTCCATTCCGGTAAAACTATGGCATGCCCAAAAGGATCAGGCTTCCATGGGAAATGCGGCCCTGACTCAAACGGCCAAGCTAGTGATAAAGGATGGGGAAGGAACCTTATATATTACCTTCAAGGCTATGACCTATCTCGGCAAGAAAGGATATCTGGCCGAACTGAATCCTTCTACCGTTATCAGCACCTATAATGTAGTGGACCAGTTCAACAGTGACAAGAGTACCGATGATCGGGTCAGGGGGATAAAATACCCCAAGCTGCTGGCAGTACCGGTTATTCCGGGTGAGGAATATACCGATGTCAACGTATATGTGCCGGTAATGGGAAGCCTGGGTGTGGGAGAACAGGACGCCAGATTAAAATTGTATTGGTCTTCCGCAAAATATGTTTCCAGTTCTACCAAGCTGGAAAGTGCCGCTTCGGATGATGATTTGTATTTTGAAGACGGTAAAGCCGTTGAAGGAACAGGTGAGGAATCCGAGGAAGAATTAGCGGAGGAAACCAAAGAACTTGTTACGGTAGACGGAGTAAATTATTTTTATGAGAACGGCGAGAAACTAATCTCCCAGCTTATCACCTATGCCGGAACGAAATATTATGTAGGAGAAGACGGAGCCGTGCTGGTTTCCCAGTTTATCACCCATGGCGGCAATAAATACTATGCCACGGAAAGCGGCGCCATAGCTGCCTCCGTTATGATAACTGATAATAATAAACTTTATTATGCCGATAAAGAGGGCGTGATAGTAATCTCCGATATGATAGATTATGAAGGTAAAAAGTACTATGCGTGGAAAACCGGACGGATAGCGGTCACTGCTATTGTAACCTATCAGGATAATAAATATTATGCCGGTAAGGATGGTGCTATTGCAACCTCCTCAATGGTAACCTATAAAGGTAAAAACTATTACGCCTATAAGACGGGCAGGATAGCGACTTCAGCCATGGTAACTCATGACGGCAAAAAATATTATGCTTATAAGACGGGCAGAATAGCGACGTCTGCCATGGTAACTCATAACGGCAAAAAGTACTACGCTTATAAAACCGGACGGATAGCCGCCTCAACCATGGTAACCTATAAAGGTAAAAACTATTATGCGTGGAAAACCGGACGGATAGCGACTTCAGCCATAGTAACCTATAAGGGTAAAGACTATTATGCATGGAAAACCGGACGAATAGCCACTTCAGTCATGGTAACCTATAAGGGCAAAAAATACTATGCAGGAAAAACCGGTGAAATAGTTACTTCAAAGTGGGTTACTATCGGTAAAGCAAAATATTATTTTGACAAAACCGGAAAACTGACCAAAACAATAAAAATATAGGTTCAGGCGTTTTATCACCATTTGCGGCCCCGGGCAACCGTGTCGCATAGCCTCATCCTATTGAGCAGGGTGTATATAATAAAAAAGAAAGGAAGGGACTGTTGTAAAAAGTTATATAGACTGAACTTGTGTCGGAATATAATTTTTATTTCTTGAATTTTGCAACAGTCCTGCAATGGGTAAAGGGTTGAAAGAAAATATAAATTACAGAAAGGATGCCATAAAAGAATTCTTTCAACCTATTTATTTATGGCAGTACCGCAAGCAGGCTTGCGGTATGCAATGGGTGTAAAGATGAAAAAAAGATTAATTTTATTTGGAATGGCCGCCCTGGTGGCATCGGGAATCATTCTCCATTCGCCGGCAGCTCTGGCACAGAGCAGCACGGCTGGCCTCCAGGCTGCGTCCGCAGTCTCCAAGGAAGTAAGCAGTCTGGAAGACGGAACCTACCAGGTTCAGGTGAATTTGTGGAATGCTACTGCCGATAAAGCCTCTATGGGAAATGCGGCGTTAAATCCTGCCGCTGTTCTGACCGTAAAGAACGGAAAAGGAACTCTGAAGCTGGAATTTAAGGGTATGACCTTTGCAGGAATGACCGGCTATTTATCGCAGTTGGATTTAATGACAAATATTGAATATAATGAATTTTCCTATCCGGAAAAGTACGATACAATTCCGGCCACGGTAATTTCCACTCATGATTATGTGGATGAATACAATAGTGAGAATAGTACCGATGACAGGGTCAGAGGGAAAAAATATCCCAAAGAACTGTCAATTCCGGTAGAACCGGGCCAGGAATATACCTGGGTACATGTGTATGTACCGGTAATGGGCAGCTTCGGCGCAGGCGACCAGGAAGCCCGAATCAAGGTGGATTACAGTACAATTAAAAAGGTAGTGGAAGAAGTAAAACCCACTCTTACTTTAAAGAAAGCAAGCTTTTCAATAGCGGTGGGGAAAACGGCGACAATTAAAGCAACCGCCGCACCAACCGGCACCATTACCTATAAATCCGCAAATACCAAGATTGCCACGGTAAGTAAAAAAGGTGTTATAAAGGCAGTAAAAAAAGGAACGGTCAAAATTGCCGTAACTTGTAATGGCGTGAAAAAAATCGTAACGGTAAAGGTAAAGTAATCATTTCAGCTATCCGACCGAATGTGCACGGGCTGCTTCAGCCCATAAAAACAGTAGTTGTCAGTTGATAGGGGATATAATGGGGTTGTTGCAAAATGCTTAACACACTCTAAGGAGAAGCTTGGGTTTGTTAAGGCTGTTTCGCAGCAGCCTCTTTCAAAGAAGAAAGGAACATAATGAATAAGAAAAGGAAAAAAGGGAGTATCGTATTACTGTTTGGCTGCCTGTTTTTGTCCCTTTTTACCGGTTTGTCCGCTTTAACAGGCAGAGCGGAAGCTTCCGGGACCCTGGAGGACGGGACTTATTCCATACCGGTAAGTCTTTGGAATGCCTCTAAGGATGTGGCTTCCATGGGTAACAATTCCCTGTATCAGACCGGAAAACTGGTTGTAACGGAGGGAAGGGCAACCTTATCCATGAAGTTTACCAATATGGAGTTTTCCGGAATGTCCGGTTACCTTATGCAGTTGGATACAATCAAGGACATCCGGTTTAATGAATTTCAGTACCCGGAAGAATATACCAACGTACCGGCGGAGGTTATTTCAACCTATGCCGCAGTGGATGAGTTTAACAGCGAAGATTCACCGGATATAAACTGTGCGGGGAAGAGATATCCCAAAGTGGTGGCGGTTCCGGTTGAGATAGGGGCGGAATATACCTGGGCACATGTTTATGTGCCGGTTATGGGAAGCCTGGGATTTGGAGACCAGGTATGCCGTATAAAGCTTTATTTTAATGAAATAAAGCAAATGTCGGAATCAGAACTGGAAATGTGGAAGGATTTTGAAACCGACGAAGCAGAAGCAGGAGAAGAGGATAATAAGACAGAAGAACCGGATGGGGCGGAGGATTCTCAGAATACGGAAAATGAGGAGCCGGATACGGCAGGAAAAGAGCCGGAAACCGGTGAAGGACAGGAGGAAAAGAAAGCCTCCGTTACAGCAGATAAATCAGAATTGGAAAAAAAACTGAAAAAAGCAGATGCCTTGCTGAATCAGGAGGATAAATATACAAAAGCAAGCTTAAACAAATTAAAATCCGTCATAGAGGAGGCCAAAAAGGTGTATGCCAGTACTGCCGCAACGCAAATCGTTGTGGATACACAGGTCAGTACTCTTTCGGATGCGATGGATGAACTGGTAGAAAAGTCCGGGGAAGTTCTCGATAAGGATAGTCTGGAAGACGGAAAATACAGCCTTTACGTGGATTTATGGCATGCTACGGCCGACAGGGCATCCATGGGCAACCCGGCCTTCAACCATGAGGCAATGCTTACCGTAAAGGACGGCATTTATACCATGGAAATCTCCACCCGTCCTATGACGGTGGGAACCATAACCGCATGCCTGCAGACTTTACAGATAAAACAGTCGGACGGAAGCTATGTTTATGCTGAGATTACCGCCAGGAACAATACCGGCGGACAGCCGAGTATTTTTAAACTCCGGCTGCCGTCCAAAGAGGAATACATAGAAGTTTTGATTGACCCTAAGGTAGAAGTTATGGGTGAGGATCCCCTTCCTGCAAGGCTGAAAATAAGCTGGGATACCTTAAAAGCCCTGTCCGGTGAAGCCGAAATTACGGAAAATACACAGGCGGCAACAACCGGACTGGATACGGAGGCTGCGGATATAACCGACCGGGATACGAGGATAAGAATAAAAGCAGAGGCCAATATATTGGTGAACGGAGTAGGGCTGTCCGTAAAAAAAATAGACTCGGGGCAGGAATATCAGG
>DBEP01000020.1:0-33198 GCA_002294045.1 Lachnoclostridium sp. UBA903
GTGAGCGCGGCCGCTAGAGGAGCATGGGCTCCAAATACTGCATATGCAGTAAATGATACGGTAACATATAATGGAAGTACTTATACCTGTATTCAGGCACATACTTCCCTCGTAGGCTGGGAACCATCCAATGTTCCTGCTTTATGGGGGACAGGCAGCGGCAGCGGCGGCGGAACTACACCACCAACAACACCAGAACCAACAAACGGAGTGACATTTTATGCAGATATAAACTATGGCGGAACAGCAATAACACTTGGAGTAGGCAATTATACGCTGTCTCAGTTGAACGCAAAAGGAATTCCGAATGACTGGATGTCCTCTCTCAAGGTTCCTAGCGGCTGGACTGTTGAAGTATATGAGCATGATAATTTTGGAGGAACAAAATGGACCTATACTTCAAGCTCTTCCTGGGTTGGTACTGCTGTCAATGATAAAATGTCATCGGTTAAGATTTATACGGGTTCACCAAATCCTTCCGTAACAAAGCCTTCCGAAGTTCCAAGCCACATATGGACATATACAATGAATGTGGACAATAAATATGGTAAAGGCGGAGATTTTGCTTTATTGCTGTGTGCTGTTATCAAAAAGGAAAGCAATTTTGGAGCAGGCTTATCGGGCAGTCCATCAGCCGGCGACGGATTGATGCAGGTAGAACCAAACACCCGTAACTCTTATTTATCTAAATTCAGCTCAACATTTGGCCGTACTTATAATCACAGCAGTGAACAAGATCAGGTATGTATGGGCGCAATGATTTTAGATGAAAAGATTGCTAAATTCGGAAACATATATAACGGTTTATTGCACTATAACGGAGGAGATTACTGGTATCCGGGAGCTACAGATTCTTATGGCCGTCCTATTCTGGCAAATCAATATGCAGATGCAGTTTACGCTACATATAAGGGCTATGGCGGTAAAAACTAAAGTATTATTTATGCATCAGATGTAAAATTAAAATTGTATAAAGAAAAACCAGTTTACTACATTGTTATATTAATATCAAATAGTTTTGTTCCGGCTTGTTCTGTATTTCTTCAATAATGTTAGCAGAATACAGAACAAGTTCAGGAATATATCAAAGAAATTAACATTATTGATACGACTTGGTCAATTACCGCCGTCGTATCTGTCACGTCTGAAAATTCAACATTTCCTATTGCGGTATCTTTGGTTTTGGCATTGCTGATTGGCGCTGTATTCATATACTTACTATATTTTCAGGTATTTGCGAAACAAATCGGGTTTACTCTTTTCTGCCCTATTATCTGGAAAGTGTATGTAATTCCACAGGATAATATACCCGTGTACAATAATGGCAGAATGCTATTTGAAACACGGTATTTTTATATTTTTCTGAAAGCGCAAGAAAAATATCTTGCTCCAACAAAACCACTTTCTGTATACAATCATCATGCCGGATTTGTCACATTAATTTTTATTTTCTAATTATATGATTAATAAATGAACTGCAGCAACTGCCGCATGGCAATGGAAATTAATTGATTTTGGCATATAGAAAACTAATTATGAAACATTATTGATTTTTCGGTATAAATATAATAACAAAGAAATTGACTTTGTAGCAGTGTTTGGAAAAGAAAAAATATATGTACAAGTGACGTATATTCTTGCCACAGAGGAAACAGTTGAAAGAGAATTCACGGTCCTTGAAACCGCCCCTGATAATTATCCGAAATATGTTGTCTCGATGGATGAAATTGACAGAGGAAGGAATGGAATCAAAAACGTTAATATCCGGGACTTTTTATTGATGGATAATTATTAATACGATTTTTGAAATTTTACCTGCCGCCAGGGAATAACCAGGTCCTGGCGGCATTATTATTGTCTCCTCAATCCACGTTGAAACGAAATATTATTAGGTAACTCCTGCCTGTTTTTTTCTAAAGAGTAAAATACGCGAGACACGAAAAGGATACAAAATTAATAAAAAAGCAAAAAAAATGGTACAATATAATATTGTGCTATTTTTTTATTGAAAAACAGACAAACTATCTAGTGTGCTGTACCGCTTATAATTAGCCAAACAGTACGGCACACTGGTAAAAAGATGCCATCATGTCTGAATGATTTCTTAAATAAGGAGGAGCTTGAATTGCTGAGCTTGTTGGAAGGAATTAATTTTTATATAAATTCACCGTTTTTGTTGGTTATTTTATTGATATTGATTGCCTTGATCTGTTTTGTTCTATTAATACTATATTACCGGTTTAATCATTTGGGTAAGAAAATGCATTTCCCGATCTGTTCCTCGGGAGAAGGAGATAAACCGGGGCCCAGCGAATGGAAGAAGCAGATGCTTGAACTGGCAGAAAGTCACAGTCAGGTCAGGCTGATTGGATACAGCTTTGTTCTTAATGATTATAATCAGGCCGCCTATAAAAAACTGAATAAAATCAGAGACAGCATCTCTGCCTTGTCCACCGATATTATTTCCCTGATTCCGGCAGCACGCTGGCTCTTTGATAATTTCCAGATGATGTACCGGGAAATTAAAAAAGAGCATACCTCTGGAACGAGCTATGCTGTTTTACCAATCCTGAGGGTAAAGGAATACCGTAACTTTCCCCGTATTTATGTTGTGGCAAAGAAGATGGTGGCCCTTTCCGGCGGGCACCTGAGTGAAGAAAATATTTCCGTGATGTTAACGGCTTATCAGCAGAAAATACCCCTTACGGAAAAGGAAATCTGGGTTTTGCCGGAAATGCTGGGCTTTTGCCTTCTTGAAGAAATCATTGTAATTGCGGATGATATTCTTCAAATGATTGATGTGAAGTCCAAGGCAGAAAAATTTCTAAAGGAAAAACTGGAAGATAAGCAGGGGCCGGCCGATATATCGGCACTGCTTTGTGAAATAGAGGATAACCTGAGGCTGAACTACTCGTTCCATGCCCATGTAATATACCTGCTGAAAAATATGTCCTTTGATGAGGTTTCCGTTCAAAGATACCTGGAATATCATCTTGCTTCCCTGGGAAGGCAGGTGAAGACCTCCGACATATTCCTGGAGGAGGGAAAGATTGAATCCTTTCTTGAGACAAATATCCGGACTTTAATTGTAAGCCTGAGGGATATCAATGAAGTGGATGAGGAAAAATTCTTTGAGGAATATTCCTGTCTGGAGCAGATTTTGTCGCAGGACCCGGATGGGGTCTATTCAAAAATGGATTCGGAAGCCAGGGGAATGTACAGGGGGATTATTGTTAAATTATCGCTCCGTTATCGGCTGCTGGAAGAAAAGATAGCGAAGGGCTGCCTGGAACTGGCGGTTCAGGGAAGGGAGGAGCTGCATTGTTCCCATCATGTGGGTGCCTATCTTTTGGGTAAGGGCTATCCGATTCTGAAAGCAAAGGTATTGGGGAAACCGATCCCCCAATGCATTAAGGAAAAGAAGAATGTAAAGGGCTTCCTTTATTTCCTTTCCCTGTTCTTAATTTTTCTGGGATTGAGTACCTGCCTGCTCTATGCATTCCGAACCCTTGGCGGCATGCAGGATATCAGCCGGCATGTGATTGCCCTTCTGGCGGTAATGCCGTTGTTAATCGGTATCTGCATAGAAATTACTAATTTTATATTTACCAGAAGAATTACGGTTAAGAAGATTCCTTCCCTGGACTATCTGAAGGAAGTACCGGAGGAAGCAAGAACCTTTGTGGTCATGCCGGTTATCGTTTCCTCGAAGGAACAGGGACTGGAGTACATGGACCGTCTTCAGAAGCATTATCTGGCAAACCGGCAGCCGAACCTTTATTTTGCATTGCTTCTTGATTTCGAGGATTCGCCGGAACAGTTCACGCCGAAGGACGAGGTGATTGAGAATGCCCTTGCCGCACGCATGAAGGAACTGAATGCACTCTATCCGTCGGAGTACCAGCAATTTTCTCTGTTCTTCCGCTGCCGCAAATGGAATAAGGCGGAGAACTGTTATATGGGATGGGAGCGCAAGAGAGGAAAGCTGGAAGAGTTTAATAACCTTTTAAATGGGACAAAAAAGGAGAATACCACCTTTTTCTCCATTTATTGCGACGAAGAGCTTCTTACCACCTTCCGATATGTGATTACACTGGATGCGGATACGAACCTGATTCGTGACAATGCAGCGAAGCTGGTCGGACTGATTGATCATCCTTTAAATAAACCAATTCTGGATTCCGCAGGCAGGGAGGTGAAGGAGGGCTATGTCATCATTCAGCCCTCGGTGAGAAATCATATCGTAGATAAGAACGGCAGCAGGTTTACGAAAATCTTCGGAGGAGAATCGGGCCTTGCCCATTACGGAACCGTGATATCCGATATCTACCAGGATATTTTCAACGAAGGTATCTATATAGGAAAGGGCATCTATGATATTAAAGCTTTCCACAAGGTGCTGCATAATAAGGTACCGGAAAACCGGATTCTCAGCCATGACCTTTTTGAGAGCTGCTATGCACGGACGGCTTTTTCCAGCACAGCCAAGATTATGGACAGTTTTCCAAACAGCGTTTTATCCTTTACCAAAAGGGAACACCGATGGCTGCGCGGGGACTGGCAGCTGCTGCCATGGCTGTTTATGAAGACCCTGGACGGAAGAAGCCTGTGCGCCCTGTCAAGATGGAAAATTTTTGACAACCTGAGACGAAGCCTGGTTCCGCTTAGTAAGACTCTGTTTGTTTTGCTGAATCTGGCATGGATGCCGGGAGCATATTACCTTTGGTTACCCTTTGTTTTCTTTAATGATATATTTACCCTGATTATTCTGTTATTTGCAGTGATTACCCAGAAGGTGGTCCGGCCGAAGCTTGCACTTGTTTATAAAAGTTTCTTTAAGGAACTTGCTACCATGTTGGAAAGAGCAGTCCTGGAGTTCACAATCATTCCCTACCGTGCTTATGTGGCAGCGGATGCAATTGTCAGAACCCTGTACCGGATTTTTATCAGCAAAAAAAATCTGCTTCGCTGGAACACGGCGGAAGCAGTAGATGCCTCCGCCATCAATACCCGAAAAGGATATTTTCTTACCATGTGGAGCTCGCTTCTTCCGGCGTCAGCCCTTGCGGTAATTTTATTTATGGGAGATTTGGCTCCGGCGGGAATTATTCTGGCAATGTTTATAATTGCCGACTGGTGCTTTGCTTTTGAAATCGCATACCGGATCAGCCGGCCGGAAAAGAAGCTTCATGTGAAGGATAAAGCCCGGGACAGTGAGCTGCTTATAGATACTGCGCGCAGAACCTGGCAGTTTTTTAAGGAGTATTCAAAGAAGGAAAATAACTGGCTCTGTCCGGATAATTACCAGGTTGGGGTGGGCGAAAAAGTCAGCAAAAAAACATCACCGACCAATATCGGACTTCAGTTTCTGGCAATCCTTTCAGCCAGGGATTTAGGCTTTGAAACTCTGAGCTCTACGGCAGAGACAGCAGAAAACCTGATGGAAACGGTCCAGAAAATGCTGAAATGGAAGGGCCATCTCTATAACTGGTATCATATTAAAACCCTGGAAGTGCTTAACCCTGCCTATATATCAACCGTAGACAGCGGTAATTTTATGGGACATCTTATCACCTTGAAAAACGGCCTTCTGGAGCAGATCGACAAGCCTGTTTACCCGGACAATTTTCTGTCTGAACTTAAGGCTGCGGTAAAGAACAGCAATAAGGAAATCAAGCAAAGAACAGGCAATCCTGCCGGAAATAAGCTTAGGACCGGATACGTGAGGATAAGTGAACTGTTGGAAGATATTGCGGATATCTGGGAAAACTTAAACGAGAGAGAGCTCAGACCATCTGCAGATTTTCGTTATACCAGGCAGTTGATGAACCTTATTGACAGTATGGCGAATGAAGTTGCGGCTTTAAAGCTGAAGGAAGAGAGCTTTTCTTCTTATCCTACCCTTCGCAGCATTGCAGCGGAGGACAATAAATTTGCGGAGAGCATGATTAATCGGATCAGAGCACTCGGTAATAAAATAGACTATATTATAGAAAATGTTGATTTCCGTTTTTTATTCAACGAAAAAAGAATGCTGTTCCATATCGGATATCATGTATCCTCCCACATGCTGGATGACGGCTGTTATGACCTGATGGCGTCGGAATCGGCACTCACAAGCCTTCTTGCCATAGCCATGGGGGAAGTGCCGTTAAAGCATTGGTATAAACTGGGAAGGCCGCTCACAATCGTAAGAGGCATTCCATGCTTCGTGTCCTGGAGCGGTACCATGTTTGAATATCTGATGCCGAATCTCGTGTTCAAAGAATATGAAGGCTCTGTTTATGCACAGACCTCCAGGGCAGCGGTACTCCAGCATATGAAATATGCAAAAGAGTCGGAGATACCCTGGGGTATATCGGAATCCCAGTATTATCGTTTTGACTTAAACTCAAATTACCAGTACAAAGCCTTCGGTGTTCCAAAGATAAGACTTCAGCCGGTTCGTAAGAATTCCCTGGTGGTTGCTCCCTATGCAACGATGCTGGCACTGGATGTCGCAGAAGAGGAATGTATGAAAAATCTAAAGAGGCTGAAGGAATTAGGAGCCTTCGGCGATTACGGTTTCTATGAATCGGTAGATTTTAACGTACCGAATTCTGTGGAACTGACACCTTATTGCATTGTGAAATCCTATATGGCGCATCATCAGGGGATGAATCTGGCTGCGATTAACAATTATCTGAATGAGGGTATCCTTCGGGAGAGATTTCATACGGAGATGATGATAAAGGCCGTAGAAGTTTTGCTGGAGGAAAAACGCCAGTCCCATTTGATTTCCATTGCCAAGCGGGGATATACAATAAAAATTGGTAAACCCCTCTTTAAAGAAGTTATTTACGGTAACCGGTATGTCAACAGTGCAGCCGTGAATACGCCGGTAGCAAATTACCTGTCAAACGGCAAATATTCATTGATGATAACTTCGGATGGGGACGGCTTCAGTAAATATGAGGACCGGATGCTTTACCGTTGGCGCCCGGATATTTACGCGAATACAGGTAATTATATTTATATCAAGGATATGAAGAAAGGTAAGCTTTGGAGTGCCGCCTATCATCCTACAAAAACGGAGCCGGAGGATTACCAGGTAGTATTCTGTCCTCACAAGGCGGAATTTAAACGCAGGGACGGGGATATCTCATCACACATGATTGTAAGCCTGGATGCGGACCATAATTTTGAAATACGCAAGATTACATTTACAAATCACCGGAATGAGGAAAAACAGCTGGAAGTGACCAGTTATCTGGAGTTAGTCGACGATACCTATCCGGCAGAGTTAAGCCATCCTGCGTTTAATAAGCTCTTTCTGGAAAGTGAGTATCTTAAGGAGGAGGAAATCTTCCTTGCGAAAAGACGGCGGAAGAAGGAAGAGGATAATCCTTATCTTATGCACATGATAAGAGCAGGAACAAAGCTATGCAAAAAAGTAGAATATGAAAATGACAGAAAACGATTTATCGGAAGAAACAATACACTGGAGAATCCGGATTCTGTGGTTAACAGTATTACCTTTTTCAATAATTCGGGCTTTTGTAATGATCCGATTATGAGCCTGCGGGCACAGTTTTGCATAGGACCAGGTGAAACAGTCTGTATTTCTTTCATTACCGGTGTATGCGGCAGTAAGGAAGAAGCAGTAAAAATCGCCGGTGAATTGAATGTAAGTTACCGGATTGATGATATTCTGGAGAAATTCCGGCTTCAGAAGAACCTGGAGTTAAAGTATCTGGAGATTACCAGAAATCAGCTGAACGCCTTTCAGGATCTGATCAGCCCGATCTTTTATTCCTCGGGTATTTACCGAGGGCCGGATGAAAATATAAGACGGAATTTTATGAATCAGAGCTTCTTATGGAAATTCGGCGTATCCGGCGATAATCCTATTCTGCTCTTAATAGTCCGGTCCATTGAAGAAGAAAGAATCGTAAAGGATGTATTGAAGGCCTACGAATATCTGAAAATCAACCGTATTATGGTAGATCTGATTATCCTGATTGATTGCAAACATGGTTATCTGCAGGAGGTAGATGAATTAATCAATGATATGACAAGTTCTCTTCGGATTTATGATTCCGGAAGCGGGAATCCAAGCTTCTTTATGCTGCATACGTACGAGCTGACACCGGCGGAGATTGATTTGCTGTATACGGTTGCAAGGGTCGTATTTTCGGAGAAGACGGGTATTTATTTTACCAATGTAAAAGAAAATCAGTATGAGTTACTTGAGGAATAGGAATATTAGGTTTTAAGGAGGAAGAGGTTTTGGACACAGCATATGCACCAACAACACAGGAAAAAGAAACAGAGAATTATGAATTTTTTAACGGCTTCGGGGCATTTGCCTGTGAGGGCAGAGAATATGAAATTCTGCTGGAGGGTAATAACAGACCGCCGGCTCCCTGGATTAATGTTGTCTCAAATAAGAGCTTTGGCTTCCAGATATCGGAGTCGGGCGCGGGCTTTACCTGGAGTATCAACAGCAGGGAGAATAAGCTTACATCCTGGTCCAACGACCCCGTAAGTGACAGAGCTTCCGAGGCAATCTATATTCTGGACGAAATAACCGGTGAGGTAATGACAACCATGTCCCTGGGAAGAACGGACCGGGGCATTTACCGGGTAAGGCACGGGTTTGGATACAGCAGATTCCTGCATGAGGAAGCACTCGTTGCTCAGGAGCTGACGGTTTTTACCCCTTTGGATGAGTCATTGAAGTTATGGAGCCTCAAGCTGACAAATCGTTCGGATAAAGTAAAATATTTAAGCCTGACCTATTATGTAGAATGGGTTCTGGGTACACAAAGGGAGCATACCAATCCCTATATTCTGACCTCCTACGATAATGAGAACGAATATTTATATGCAAAGAACCTCTATACCCTGAACTTTAGGAACAGCTATTCCTACCTATTCTCCAGTGAGATGATAGTCGGTTATACCGGCGACAGACAGGAGTTCCTGGGACGTAAGGGCAGCATCCGGGAACCCCGGGGAGCGGAGGTTAAGCTGTCCTGTAATACGGGTGTATGCTATGATCCCTGCGGGGCAATTCAGGTATCCGTAGCAATACGGCCGGAGGAAAGCAGGACGGTATTGTTCGGGCTGGGACAGGGCAGTAACCTTAACGAGATAAATAAAATCAGAAATAAGTACAGGGATGTGGCCGCTGCGGGAAAGGAATTTGACAGAGTGAAAGCCTACTGGGACAGGTTATTAGGTAAAGTTCAGGTGAAGACGAAGGACAGGGCCATCGATATCCTGGTTAACGGCTGGCTGCTCTATCAGACGGTATCCTGCCGCATTAATGCAAGGACAGGGTTTTATCAGTGCGGTGGAGCTTATGGATACCGGGACCAGCTTCAGGATACCCTTTCGCTTCTTTTTACAGATTCAAGTATTCTGCGCAGGCAAATTCTGATTGCCTGCAGCAGGCAGTTTGAGGAAGGGGATGTCCAGCATTGGTGGCATCCGCCGGCGGGGTTAGGGGTAAGAACGAGAATATCCGATGATTTACTTTGGTTGCCCTATTGCACCGCTGCTTATATCCGAAGCACCGGAGATGCCTCCATTTTAAAGGAGCCGGTGCCTTACATTAAAGGTCCGGTACTTAAGGAGGATCAGCAGGAGGTCATGTTTACTCCTGAAATATCCGAACGTTCCGAAAGTGTTTATGAGCATTGTAAAAAAGCAATCGATAGGACCTGCTTCGGAGAACACGGACTTCCTCTCATGGGAGGCGGCGACTGGAATGACGGTATGAATGAGGTAGGAATGATGGGGAAGGGAGAGAGTGTTTGGCTGGCCTGGTTCTTGTATACCGTATTGGGTGACTTCATTCCTTTGTGTTATCAGGAAGGTGATGGGACTTATGGCCAGGAACTGGAGCAGAAACGGGAAACACTGCTTCAAAAAATCGAAGAGCACGCCTGGGACGGGGAGTGGTATCTTCGGGCCTTTTATGACGACGGCTCGAAGCTTGGTTCAAAGGAAAACGATGAGTGCAGAATAGATTCCATCAGCCAGTCCTGGAGCGTCATATCAAAGGGGGCGAAAGAGGAACGGGCGAAAACAGCAATGCAGTCGGCATGGCGTTATCTGGTAATGGAGGAGGAAGCTCTTTCCTTACTTTTGGCGCCTCCCTTTAATAAAACAACTAAAAATCCGGGGTATATCAAAAATTATATCCCCGGTATCCGGGAAAACGGAGGACAGTATACCCACGCGGCGGTTTGGCTGGCCGTCGCTGCCTCGATGCTGCGCGACTATAACATGGCCGGGACCCTGTTCACCATACTTAATCCGATTCACATTACGAGGAACAAGAAGGATGTACTCAGGTATGAGAAGGAACCCTATGTAATGGTGGCGGACATATCCCTCAGCCCGCCCTATACCGGAAGAGGCGGCTGGAGCTGGTATACCGGTTCCGCAGGCTGGATGTATCAGGGGCTGTTAAGCTGGTTTTTGGGTATCCGGAAAGAAGGGAATGAGCTGGTCATTGATCCTGCCACACCGGCAAGTTTCGGCGATTTTTCCATTGAATATAAGTATGGAAGTTCCCTTTATGAAATCAGGGTTGAGAGCAGAAGCAAGGGAATCCTGACAACGGAAACAATTACTGTGGATGACAGGGTAATTCAGGGAAACAGAGTTTTGCTGGCGGATGACGGGGAAAAGCATCGGATTATTGTATGATTCTATCTCAAAGCGTCCGAAAATAAATGAAAGCTAAACGTTAAAAACTCGTCCTCGTCCAGCGACAGGGCCTTCCAGATACTCTTGTCGGTGAAAGCAACGGTGTAAAGCAGGCTGAAAGCTGATAAGAAACCGAAGCATACCGCTTTTTTCATGTCCAGACTTGAATTTATGCTGCCATCCGATGTGCCGGCAGCAATCAATGAGCCGAGGTACTTTATCCGGGCAGTATCCAGCTGCTTTATTTCCTGATAATGGGGGCTGGTTTCGATGTTTTGCTGGTTGGCCGGGAGATAGTTCAAAATCTGGAATAAGTCCGGATGTTCCTTATAAAAGGACAGGTGGGCGAGATTAATCAGGCGAATTTTATCACGCGCATTTTCACCGCGTTCAAGGGCGTCGAAGGAGGCTTTGGAAAGCAGACGGGCACCTTTTAATGCAACGGCGTAAAAAAGGTCTTCCTTACTCTGGAAATATTGGTATAGGGTACGTTTTGTAAGTCCGGCATGATTGGCCACCTCATCAATAGACGTGTTCTCAAAGCCCTTTTCCGCAAACAGCTTCTCTGCAGCGTCCAGAAAGGCTTCTTTTTTTTGGGCTTTATTTGCTTCCCGCTTAGATAAATTTTCTTTCATTTTTTCAATTCTCCTATTGACATAAAAGTAAACTGACGTTATACTTATTTAAAAGTAGACCCATAGTATACTAATTAAACATAGAATACCATGGCATTAAGAAAATGTAAAGGAAGAATTGTATGATTGTTATATTGTTATTTCACCATGAAGAGGAATAGCGAAAAGGAGAAGTATGGTATTTAATTTATTTTTTTTAATCGGATTGTTATTCTTTATAATTGGATTAATCCATCTAATCAATCAAATTATTTTCGTTCGGTCTTCAACAATTATTGAAGGCAGAGTAATTGAAATAGTGGAAAATAGAGATAGCGAGGGGGTAAGTTATTACCCCTTGGTTGAGTACCGAAATGAAAAAGGCGAGATAAAAACTTACCAAACGCGCTCATGGTCTATTTGGAACCGAAGGTACGAAGAAGGAGACCTTATCAAACTAAGATATTTACGGCATAAAGAAAAAGATAAAGTTTACTTAAATAGTTTTTCTGATTTGTGTAGTTCTTCTATCATATTTTTTGTATGGGGTTTTATCTTAGTATTGATTAGATTCGACGGGCAATGACAGATGCAGTGTAGACGGAAGTAAGTAATATTTAAATCGATTGGCTGAGGAAGGCAGTTATACTTATCAATAGTTGAAAATGAATAAAGAGCACTTTGAGGCGTAAGAGTTTTTACTTTTATGCCTTTTCTGTTTAAATCACCGAAAAGATTTGATTGTAAGCAGGATATGGTTATGAAAGCGGACTTAGAAATCCACTAGAATTGAGGACGTGAGAGTGAAAAATTTCACGTCCTTTTTTAATAGGAATATATGGAGTTATTCAATTTTGCATAAATACCGGAGATTTACTTTATGAAAAAGGTCTTAAGTAAAAGAAGGGCTTCAGCACATAATTATCTGCTTGGAGCATCCAGCCCGGCACAAGCATTTTTCAATCACACTCTACTCCCTGTTCAACATGTAATACAGGGCACCGTAGACATTGGCATCCAGGGCAAGACTGCCCTGCTTTATGTTCACATTAAAGTCCTTCTCATCCAGAATAATCATGTCCAGAAAGCCTAACACCGGTCCCTGCAGCATCTGTGCGGGAATTTCCTGCAGCTTACGGCGAATGGTTTCCATCAGAACCGGCTGCTCGGACAGACCGCCTGTCACGACAGTACAATCCAGATCCAGCAATAACGCGGAATTGTAGATGATACCGGCAATGCTTTCGCAATAGGCATCCAGCATACCGACTGCAGAGGGGTCACCCTGCGCCACGAAATCAAAAAATCGATGTCCTGTCATCTCTTGTATTGGAATCTGCTTCACCGCCGACAGCTGATAGAGCATCAGCATGAAGGTTGTGGACACTCCGGAAAGCTTGTATTTGCCGTCGCCGAAGGTGCTTTGCATACCAAATACCATGGCTGCATTGTCCCGTTCTCCCTGGAAAAGCTTACCGTCCAGGATTAAGCCGCCGCCCATGGCACTACCGAGTACAATCACAAGCAGATTCCTGTAGCCCTGTCCGGCACCCTTCCACCATTCGCCGAGCGCAGCCGAAAAGCCGTCATTCAGTACGGAAACCTGCAGACCTGTGCGGGCTTCCATTTCCTTTTTCAGATTCGCACCCTGCAGAAACTTTCTGGTCTAGGCCCGGTAGGTATCCCCGTCCGGCTCCATCCGTCCATTGGTGCTGATGCCAATCCCATCCACACGGTCTTTGTATTTGGCGGCAATCTCTGCCAGGCTCCTGAAATATGCTTCATAAGATTCATAATTGGTAGGAACGCTTTCTTTGGTAAAAATTTGTCCCTCCGTACTCATAAGGGCAAACTTTGTATTGGTACCCCCGATATCAAAAATCAGTTTTTCCATATTATCATCTGATTCCCCTCTCTATAACTCATCGCCGTTGCTTGCGATAACTTTTTTAAACCAATCATAGCTTTTCTTTTTATATCTTGCCAGATCCTTCAGGTCTGTGTCGGTACGATTCACATAGATAAAGCCGTAACGCTTCTTCATTTCACACTGGGAGCTTAGAATATCAATCGGACCCCAGGTTAGAAAGCCCATCATGTCAACTCCATCCTCGGAGACGGCAAGTTTCAGCTGCTTCAGGTGCTCATGGAAATAATTAATCCGGTAATCATCCTCTATGGTATTTTGAGCGTTCAGACTTTCATCCACTCCAATTCCGCATTCCATGGTAAATACAGGAAGGCGGTAACGCTCATAGATTTCCTTTACTGTCAATCTGAAACCGACAGGATCAATGGACCAGCCCCATTCGGTCTGCTGCAGATACTCATTCTTCGGCGGATTCTGGATTAACCGCATAAAGACCGAGATTCCATTGCTGCTCTCGTCGCCTTTCATGGTTATTGACATATAATAGCTGTGTGCCAGGAAATCCATCTTGGCTTGTCGTAAATACGCTAAGTCTTCCTGCTGCATCGGAGGTGTGATTCCTGCCATATCCCATTCTTTCAGCAAATCGGAAGGATATTCACCGTGGGCGAAGACATCCAGAGCCTGATAGTTGTAGCTGCGGGCTGCCCTTTGAGCGGCAAGAATATCCTCCGGACGGCAGGTTGCAGGGTAGACGGGTGTGAAGTTCACCATTCCGCCCACCTTGGCATGAGGCGCATAGTTCCGTGCGAGGTGACGGACCGATGCGGAAGCGAGAAACATGTGGTGGACAATGACAGCCTGAAGCCTGCTCCTTTCCTCCGCGGGAGTGTCGGGAGGAAGCTGTAATAGTTCAACCAGGAAAGCAGCATTCTGCTCATTAATCGGAATATAATATTTCACTTTTGTACCGAAGCGTCGGATTACGGTTTCCACATACTTTTTGTAACCCTCCAGGGTTTCTCTGCCGATCCAGCCGCCGTATTTTTCCTGTAAGGCCAGCGGCATATCGAAATGGTACAGACATACTACAGGTTCGATATGGCAGCGCAGCAGCTCATCAATGACATTTTCATAAAAACGCAGGCCTTCCTCGTTGATTTCTCCTTCTCCGTCCGGCAGGATACGTGCCCAGCTCAGCGAGAAACGGTATGCCGTAAACCCCATTTCCGCGAACAGTGCGATGTCTTCCTTATAGCGGTGGTAAAAATCAATCGCTACCTTCCAGTCCGAACCGAACTTGGTCGTCCCTTTTGCATCATAAGTAGTCAGGCCTTTTCCACCCTCGTCCCAGGCACCTTCCGCCTGCATGCTCGATACGGAACCGCCCCACATAAAATCTTTTGAGAATACGCTCATAAATTCTTTCTCCTTTTTTTGATTGTGTTTGGTTAAGCAGCTGAGAAAGGTACCCCTGTTCCCGACTGCGGGTTTGTGTTGCTTATGTTGATATTATAGCAGTTCTATAGTATGAGTATTGTAATATTTTGGTTTTTATATAAATATTGTAAGGTGATAATATGAGCAGAGACAAGATTTATGGAATAGATGCTTTCTGCATATTGTTTGGATACCTATGAAAATGTTTGAAAGTCATTATTTAGATGCCATGAATATTCCGGTAAGTTCTAAAGAGGTTGCAGAAAAATCTGGATTTGTTTATACTGAGTATGATAAGGATGTAACAAGGATATGTATCAAAAATATACAGGAAATGAGTATTTTTACATATAAAACTGCTTTGATAAAATTCAAAGGTATTATCATTGGATTTCCAAAATAAAGTAGAAATCATGAAACGAGTAACTCAGCAGAGAAGAAAGGATATGGATAAAATAGAAATGAAATGTTTAGAAGGGTATTGCCATGGGGAGTATTATGGTGCCCGGCACAAAGATGGCACCTATATCCTTCCGAAGCTCTACTCTGATTTTATTTTTAGAGTATAATCTTTATGGGTTAAAGCTATATGCCCTAAGAAGTCATGCTTATTTACAGATTCAGGTCATAAACAGGTTTCTTGATAATGGGTACCCATATCTCTATAACGAATTTATTATTATCATTATGAAACATCTCAAATTCCGGTCCGCTCGCATGTGTATAACCGGAGGTTGGGAACCATTCCGTAAAAATTCGTTTGCGCATATTGCGAATTATCTCCGTAGTTTCATTGGAAGGATGCTCAGGTGTAGAAAATACAGCCCATGTGAAGGGCGGGACCGAAAGCACGGAATATCCGTTCGGAGCGCGGCCGGAAGGCATTTCATAGCAAATCATATAAGAAAAGGTACTTTTGCGGTAATTAAACAGCGCAGCATTAAGGCAGATATTATACGCCAGTCCGATGTCCCGGTGAAACTGACCGATAACGCCATTGCCGATATTGTCTTCCCAAAACCGGGTAATTACGGTGTTGGTTTTCTCATGGCGGATTGGTACGTCTATGGATATCCCGCATACCTCATAGGCATTTTTTTGTGCAATACGATAGCCGATCTCCCCATCACCACCGAGGGACAGGTGGAAAGTCAATTTAGGATAGGCCTTAAGTGAAGTATCCGTGTTCCGGGCGGCCATTGGAGTTATGCCGTGCAGTCCCTTAAAGGCTCTGGCGAATGCTTCCGGTGAACTATAACCGTATTTGGAGGCTACATCAACAACCTTCCCGCCGTCGAATAAATCAAAGGCGGCAAGCGTGAGCTTCCTGCGCCGGATATATTCGGAAAGGGGAATCTCAGCAAGGAAAGAAAATGTACGCAGAAAATGATACACAGAGCAACAAGCTTTGCGTGCCACCAGATTTAAGTCGATATCATCCGTTATATTGGCTTCGATAAAGTCTATAGCATTATTCATCTTATCCATATAAGCCATAATTCTACCTCACTGTTTGCTAAATTAAACAAAATTTTCTTTCTTTAAATTTATCATTCCGCCGCCTCATTGTCAATAAGTGAACAGGAGAATATTTCCATAAATTTCTTGAAATCACAGAACATGCTGCTAACTGAATGCGGGGCATGATTTATTTCGTGCAGGCAATGCTAGGGTTATAATAGAATTTTGTGTTAGTATAAATATATACTACACGAAATTCGTCATTACGGGTTTGTGTAGGAGGGCTAATATTAATAGTAGGAGGTAATATTGTGGGGAAAAAAATAATAGCTATACTCACCTGTGTTGTGCTTACTCTTGCGCTGATTCCGGGTATCGGCATACAGAACGTTACGCAAGCCGCGGCAACCGACATCTATGAGGTGGACTGGAGCAAGTTTAAGGAGGGCGACAAAATCAGCGTTCCCAAGGAGGGCCTGGCCAGGTCAGGCGGGGCAGATATTACAGTTATGGGAACCTCTGCCAAATCCTTTTACATATCCAACCGTAAAGACAACTGGGATGCGTTGGATATTCAGAACGATTTATTGAAGCTGGACCGGGATGCTGTCTATCAAATCACGGTTACAGGTCATGTGGACAACGATGTGGACACTAAGGGTGCCAGTGTCAAGCTTGGCGGTGTAACAAGGAAAGCGGGCGAGGATGACGGATATCCTGAGTTCATGAAAGAAAAACTGCAAGCCGGTAAAAGCTTTACACTGACCTATGAGTTTAATATTTCTCAGCAAATCCAAGACTCTGCACGGAATTTGTGGGTAATTCGTGTACAAACGGACGAAGCGAGCGGCAGTAAAACCGGTGACCTTGTGCCTTTTTATGTAGATAATATTGTGATTGTTCAGACGGAGGCGGGCAAGCCTGCAGCTCCGATTACTTTAACCGGTGAAGTTATGACGTTATACGAAATGGATGAGGATAAAAATCTCAAAATAGGAGAGGAATTATCCAGTCCGGTACTGAAAGTATCAGGCAGTGCCCAGGTAGTTGCCGCCAAGGGAGACGACGGAACGGCTTCTCTGCAGCTGAAAGACAGGGTTAACAATTATGATGCTGTGGATATTCTGTTTAGTGAGATATCTAAGGCGAGTGATAATACTTTTATTATCGGAACATACACGATTAACATAAAGGGGCATGTGGAAGCCGAAGATGCAAGCAAGGCACAATTTCTTATAGGCATGACAGAATCCCCGTATGGTGAGCTGACTTCAAGAGTAACGCCTGCAAGCGACGGCAGTTTTGAGTTAAACTATACGAAAAAGTTTGCCGATGCGTCGGAAGTGGCGGCTCTCGGTTATAACTACCGTATTCAGACGCCTCCTTCCGTGTTTACCACATTCTATGTAGATAACATAACAGTAACGGTGCAAGATGCCGAGGAAGCGGGAATCGGCGACCGAGAACTGTTCTCATTCACCTTTGATAATCAGGAAGAGCAGGGTGAGCTGTTCACAGTGGCTGCTTCATCGGAGATTAAATGGGTTGAAGCGCCTGGTATAGGAAAGGAAGATAATACGGCTTTGAAGGTTACGCATATCGCAGGACATAGTTACACAAGCGCCGATAACGCCGTTCGGCTGACACTTGCCGAACCGCTGCCTGCCGGTGGAATTTATAAAATATCCGCATGGTTCTATGCTCCGGCAAATGAAAACCAGGGCAAAGGTACGCTCACTGGTCCGGGCATCGTTCTGAATGGGGATTATGCGGGCTCTACAGGTGTTAGCAAGTTTCCAGGTGACATGGGTATATTGCCCCTTGATGAGTGGAAAGAAGTAAATATTACACTTCCTGTACGGGAAACGCCGCTGATAAGTATTGACTTCCGGCTTGTGGTAAATGATGCTGATAATCATCCCGATATATGGCTGCTGGACAACATAGTGATCTCACAGTCAGGTACAATAACAGAAATAGTCGTTCCGGAATGGGATCTCACACTCGATTCCCTGGGAGAAGCATATGCCGGCCATTTTCTGACAGGTAATATTATGGAGCCGGTGCAGACTGCGGACGCCGGGACCACGGCAATGTTCAAGCATCACTACAATGTAGTCACTTCCGAAAATGCCATGAAGCCGGTAAATATGACTACAGCCAAAGGTGAGTACAAGTTCGATCAGGCCGACTTGCTGATAAACTGGGCTGAGGAAAATAGTCTTTTGATTCACGGCCATACGTTGGTCTGGCATTCACAGTCTGCCCAGTGGCTGACGATGAATCAGGACAGAACGCCGCTGACGCGTGCGGAGGCAAAGGCCAATATGGAGGAATACATCAATACGGTTGCCGGACGTTATGCAGGCAGGTTAATTTCCTGGGACGTGGTCAACGAGGCATTTAAAACCAGTGTCTCCGATGTTCCTTCCAACTGGAGAGATGCACTGCGTAAAGATGAAGACCCGGATGGCTCGACCTGGTATCAGGCCTATGCAAATGGTGCTGATGCAAGCAAAGGTGAGGATGGTTCCGATTACATCTACGATGCATTTGTACTGACGCGTTTTGCTGATTCCAATGCAGTACTGTACTATAACGACTTCAATGAAACCGAGGCCGGTAAGCGTGAAGCGATTGCTATGATGGTGGAAGAACTCAACGAGAAGTGGAAAAACGACGAGCGCAACACGCAGCCCGAACGGTTACTGATTGAGGGCATCGGCATGCAGGCGCATTACTGGACGTATGACTTTAATGCCTCCAACATAGAAGCCAGCATAAAACGCTTCATCAAAACGGGTGCCGAAATCAGCGTTTCCGAGCTGGATATCCCCCTTGGTTTTTACAATAACTATAGACAGCGCACCGAAGCACCCACAAAAGAAGAAGAACTGCTGCAGGCCGACCTGTACAGGCAGGCATTTGAGATTTATAAGAAATATTCCGGCAGCATAGCACGTGTTACCTTATGGGGAAAAGCCGACCCTCAGAGCTGGCGTTTTGAAGGTTATCCTTCACTATTTGATAGAAGTTTTCTTCCTAAAGAGGCATACTTTGCTGTAATGGGTGTAGCAGAGGATAAGGATGTTGAACCTGTAACAGCTAATGAGACCCAGAAAACCGGAGAAGGCAGCGGCAGGCAAATTATTTGGGTAGCAGCAGCCATCTTGATCGTATCGGTTATGTTCTTAACAATACGAAGTAGGAAGAATAGAATGAATATATAATAAAGTCAGTTTGTTTAAATTTGTTTCTGTAAGTATATCCCAACCGCCACTTAAGCTGGATACGAGCTGAAAATAGCTTTCTTAAATCTCACTTATATTTGCCTAATAGAAATAAATAAAAATAATGTAAAAAATTTGAAAAAAATAAAAATTTCACTTGTAAAAACTGTTCTAATGTATTAGAATGAAAGCATGATATTCTAATGCATTAGAATGTATCTTAGCAATAGGTAAGTGAGGTATGATTAATCATGAAACTTTTTGACAGTGAGCTAAAAATTATGGAAATACTTTGGAGGGAGGGCGATATTAGCGCAAAGCGAATTGCTGAAATAGCAAAAGAGCAGATAGGATGGAGCAAAACCACCACCTATACCAACATCAAAAGATGTATTGATAAAGGCGCAATAAAGAGATATCCTGAACAATTTATTTGCCATCCAATTGTAACAAAAGAGGAAACTCAAGAATATGAAACGGATGAACTGATTAACAAAATGTATGGCGGCGCTGCCGATCAATTAGTTGCTTCTATACTCGGCAGAAAAAATCTGTCCCGTGAAGAAATTGAGCGTCTCAAACAACTCGTAAAGAACCTGGAGTAAGGAGGCTTGACATGACGCTGCTTGAAATGAGTTTTTCGTCAATAGTGATTATTATAACGATAATTATTATACGTACACTATTGCTACATAAACTTCCCAAGAGATTATTCGTTTTCTTATGGGGCATTGTACTTTGCCGTCTGCTTTTGCCTTTCTCATTTTATATCCGTATACCGCTATTTTTATATAATATTTTTGTTATTAAAGACGGTGCATCAACGGACCAGGTTATTGGGACGATAACAGTTAATATCCCTAAATTATCAAAGGAATCCATCGAAGCAGCTCTTCAAGCCACGGCATTACCTATAGTTAATTGGATATTTCTGATATGGTTCTTTGGAACTGCTGTAACGGCTCTGGCTTTTCTGATTCCGCATGTACGATTTGTATTGGCAAATAAATCGGCAGTATGGATAAAAGATGATAAGGTGCTCGAATGGATTGGAGAATACCATTTTAAGAGACGTATTCAAGTAAAACAAGCGCAAGGTATTATTACGCCTGTCACTTATGGATTTATCAAACCTATCATACTCCTTCCGAAATCTTTAAAGGAATTCGATGAAGAACAATTGAAACTTATGATTGTTCATGAGCTTACTCATATCAAGCATTTTGATGTTCTGTGGAAATGGCTTTTGCTTCTGGCCGTGAGTATCCATTGGTTTAATCCATTTGTATGGATTACCTATGTTCTGGCCAACCGGGATATTGAATTATCCTGTGATGAAACCGTAATCCGGACCTTAAATAAAGAGATTTCCAAATCTGCTTATGCTATGGCACTTATTAGGTTGGAAGAACATAAGCTCAAATTTGCTCCAATTGGAAACAGCTTTAGTGAGAATGCCATTGAAGAAAGAATTATATCTATTATGAAAACAAAAAAATTAACTTTTATAAGTCTGGTACTGGCAATTGTGATTACTGCCGGAACTATAACATTATTTGCCGCAACTTCTGTGGAAGCAGATGCTCCGGCAGAAAATACAGTTTCGTTGAAAGAAACAGAAATAAATAATCCAAATTATTCTGTCAGCAATCAAGGACAGAACTATGGAAATGGACCCTATCCTTCCGGCTTTAAAGAAGAATCAGATATGGTAGAAGTGGTTGGGGCCAATGGTGTTAAGGGATATGTAAAATCTGCCGATTTGGAACCTTCTTTTTCTTTACCGGAAGAAGCGATTGCATTTCAGGAAGAAAACAAAAACGGCAGGTCAATCCCTTTGTATGAATCAGATGGCACAACGGTAATCGGAGAATTCATAGTGAAAGGAAGTTCAAGTCCGGAATAATGTTTTAATCTTGAAGTTCCTCTCAACTTATAAGGAGGATCATAAATGAATAATAAAAAATACAAAAAATTAAAGATCCTGTTAACCTTTGTTTTATCAACAATGATGATGACAACAACAGTATTTGCAGATACTGCGTCAGATCCCTATCAAACACCTACGATTAACGGATATAAATATACATTTACCTCCGAGGTATGGGAGCGTGGGTCAGGCAGCTCAGCTACGGTGGAAGCGGTAGCATTTGTAAAAGCGGATCAGGTTGTACCTGTCGGATATATGGGGGCAAATGCCCGGTTGTATAACTTATCCGGCAGTTTGGTCAGAGCCAGTGGTACATTTTATAATACATCAACCGTTTCTGCATTTTATGTATACTCTACCGGAATAAGTACATCGGGTCAGTATTATGCCCAAAATACCGGCTCCTTCTATAATGGAAGCGGTTATACTAATTTCACCGGATACAAATCTCCTAATCAAACATTATCAAGTTCAGGCACCAAATCTGCAAGTACAGCCGGAGCTGAAAAGGTTTTGGAAGATTTAATATCTAAAAATGAATATGATATAAATGAGAATGGAGAAACTTATGGGTCCGCATTATCATCCTATACT
The DNA here is from genome assembly GCA_002294045.1 of Lachnoclostridium sp. UBA903. GTDB lineage: Bacteria > Bacillota > Clostridia > Lachnospirales > Lachnospiraceae > Anaerocolumna. Next base: position 21,841 of record DBEP01000020.1, read on the forward strand.
ATAGGTATAGAGCCGGACTTGATTGCCGCTGTAGGCACGAATGGAGTAAATGGATATGTTAAAGCAGCGGAATTAACTCCTGAAGTTTCAACAATCGAAGAAGCACTGGCACTAATGGGTGAAAACGGAAGTGTACGCACAATCCCGCTTTATGATGTAAATGGAACAGCAATACTTGGCCAATTCGATATAGTAACTAACTATGAATTGGTGACTGACGCGGAATAACCCTGCCTTGATATTTATATACTAATTAATTAAGTATTAGAGGGGTGTTAGTCTGTTGATATCTAACCCTATGGCTGTTCAGCAGTCATGGGAGCAATCGGGATAGCAAGGTGCCATGGAATTTTCTGTGGCAGCCTGCGTTCCGCGTCATAAGTCATTATTTTCATGTAGTACTATTCAAAATATAAGTTAAGGAAATCAGGTAGAAACTTTTAGTCGATTCTGAAGCAATTTTTTAATAACTTGCCTGTTAGAGAGGGTGTTGGAAAACAGCTAATTTTCAGCTGTTGAGTGGTAGGTTCTGTATAGATAAAATCAGGGTTGAAATCCTGTTCCGTGGATTTCAACCCTGATTTTTTACCGTATACCCGGTTTTACTATTATGGAACCTTTCATCTTGGCAGGGGCAGAGGAGTTCTGAATTATGCCATAGGCTTTTTTTGACTTTTTGGAGATGGAGAAGTCAAGGAAAAGATTGGCGGAATTATTCCTGGTAGTTTTGAAATATATGGATGTTTATGGTATGTTTTTTTAGTGGTAGAATAATTTTCATCCAAGATTAATTTAATAAAAAATTGGGAACTGCAAATATTCTGCAGTTAAGTTTAAGAGTCCCCGGTAGAGCGGCGGAAAATAACCTTGGAAGTTATATAGATGATTTCGTATGGAACGCTGGGATATTTAATCCGGTACAGAATCTGCAGTGCCAGGCGAAAGCCGATATTCTGATTGAATACCTGTACCGTAGTCAGACTTTCTGCCAGAGGATTTTCCGTGATTGCATCAAAACCGGAGAGAGCCACCTCCTCGGGTATGCGGATTCTGCGGTTTAACAGTAATTGCATTAAAATACAGGCTACATAGTCGTTAGCACAAACAAAAGCATCCGGTATAAAGGGAAGCGTATCGAGAAAAGCCCCAATCTCTTCCTTATAGGTATCAGTACCTATGGAGCCTGTCAGACTTAGTTCCGGGTTAACGGGCAGGCCGTGCCGGAGCAAGGTTCTGCGAAAACCCTCATAGCGTTCATGGTTTGATAGGGCGTAATTGATATCACCGATAAAACCAAATGATTTCCTGCCTTTTTGTATTAAATGTTCCGTAATTCCGGATATGCTGGTACGGTTTTCTGTCAGAATCAGGTCACCGTTCAGCTCTGAAGGAGGAACCGCGGTGGAGGTATCTAAAAATACTTTGGGAACAGGAGAGGCCGCCAGCAGGCGGAGCAGCTGTTCGTCATAAACATTTATAATAATAATGCCGTGGGTGCTGCCGTTATTGAGGGAAGCAGGAAGCGTGTAACTGCCGCTGACGGCGGAAGGCAGGTAAGTATAGACCAGATTGACATTGTGATGGGAAAGCTCCTTGGCAATCTGGTGAATGATGGTCATCCAGAAAATGGAAGTCTCCGGGCGGCATACGGCAACGGCAATATTTGTCGGAGGCTCCGAGACGGAATTTTGAGAAGGGTTAAAGTTTTCCGGAAATATATAATTCATTTCCTGCGCTTTGGTGATAATTCTATTTCGAAGTTCTTCGGAAACACCTTCCTGACCGCTGAATACCTTCCAGACCGTAGTACGGGAAACGCCGAGAGAATTTGCAATTTTTTGCAGAGTAATCTTTTTCATTATTTTCCCCATTCCTGCGCACGCTTTATGCGCATCTGATCTGAAATTTACGCCGAGGATTGTAAGGCGTAAATTTCTCAGGTTAAAAGTAAAGCTCTTTCAACCTTACGGACATGCCATACGGCATGCCTTCCTACGCCGTTCCTGCCTTTCGGCACAAACAATGCATGAAATCCTTTTAACACACTTCTTCTGTGATATAATAATATTATGACTGATTAGTTATACGAAATTAACCTTTGTCCCTCAAAAATCAGGTCTTTGAGTCCGGGGCCTGCAGACCCATAACAGAATCTGCGGTAATTGTCGGACGGGAACAGGTTATCCACCTGGCATGTTGCTATTATTATACCAGTTCATACAAGTATTTTCAAATGCATTCTGAACAAAATGGACATTATGTGTTACTGTTCACACCCTGTATACGCGACGTGTTTTTTGTGAGTGCAGCGAAGCGAAAGTCACAGAAAACCGGAGAATTGCGGCGCCAAAACGCTGTCTTTGCGTTTTGTGTGCATCGCGAAGCGTGTTATTGTTCACATCACTGCTGCTTTTGGCAGGGGTGTGAACAATAACCATTTTGTCTTTCAATTGCATATTACCTCACTTCTACTTTCCCGCTGGAATAAATCAGAATGTTCTTTTTTCCACCGGAAGACGGACAGAAGATTTCAAAGGTATGGGAGGTTGTCTCGATACGGTAGGGCAGTGGTTTTACCGTACGGTTATGATGGCTGGGAGCATATTTTTTCAGAATATCTGTTAACTCTTCCAAATAATTGCTGTAATGCCCGTTCAAGTCCATAAAAATATGCTGGGCATAATAAAGCTTTCTTAATTCCCATTTACGGTATTCATCTTCCGGGATGAGACAGGAAGGGCTTTCTTTTGCCGTGCCGGTAAAAAATACGAAGGCCCATAATTCGGGATAGTGGATATTAATTACTCCTGTTGGTGCCCATACCCAGTTATCTTCCGGAAGAAGCTGCCCTGTTAAAGGATCTGTACGTTTCTGATATTTTCCGTCTTTGACATCGGTTTTCCATTGAACCCGGGAGAAATTTATCCGGTAATATTCTCCGTTTCCGGGGGCGCGTTTCCGGGGCAGACATTCTGTGATGGCGGCAAAAGGAATGACTGCCTCTACAGACCAGCTCCGATTGGAAGCGGACGGCTTGTTGACGCAGCCGTCAACGTATACGGCTGTGCGTAAGCCGTGGATATCATAACCGTTAACGGCACTGCCGTTATCCCGGTATGCTGCGGGCAGAAACAAATCCCATATAGTATTTAAAACGTTTATTTCGATTTCATAATAATGCTGGGTATCGGAATCCGGATCGATAAAGATTTCAAAATCATTGTCCTGAAAGATTATGTCGTCCCGATTGCCTACACAGCCCCAGATTTCATTGCCTTCAAGCCGGGCACCGATGTATAAGTTCTCATCATCCCAGAGCATCTTAGCCTGAGTCGGAAAACGCGGATTTGGCATGTGTTCTCCCTCAACATCTAAAAAAGCCCCGGTAAAAGGTGCATCTTCCCAAAAGGGTTTGTCAAGCCTTCCGTCCAGGTGAAAAGGCTTTGCAGCCCGGTGGCAACAGTAAACCGGGGGATTGAAATCTACTGCAGGGATTGGAATTCTTATAGGCTTCATATCTTACCTCATTTCTGTGTGGAATTTGAAATTTCCGGAACAATTTTATTCCATAACAGTTCTGTACCGTACGTTATAGACCGGATGTATTTTGATTATAGCATTATGTGAACTTTTTTACAATAAAAATTTAACAATTGTGAACAAAAATTTCGTTAATTGTGGACGAATTAAGGAATCCAATATTGGGAATATAAGAAAATAAGTGTGGCAATAAAAGGAGATGTGGAAGCAAAACTTACTGAACAGATAACAATAATGGAGAAGAAAGATGGCAAAAAAACAGGGTTATCTGCGTTTGCTTTTTAATGATTTTATAGCAATTTCCTATTGAATAAAAAAGAGAAGGATTTTGTAAAATATATTGACAATAATGTGAACAAATGTTAAAATCAAAAAAACTTATCAAATGGTTAACCATATTAAAGAGGCACGATGGCGTAAAAAAAAAGAGCTATCTGTGCCTCTTTTTTATTAAAGTATAATAAAAAAATAGTTAAAAATAATATTTTTGTGCTGATAAATTGCACTACAATAAAAAAGAGAACAATTTTACAAAACATATTGACAATAATGTGAACAGATGTTAAAATTTAACCAACAAAAACACGGTAAGTAATAAAAAAATAGTAGAATAATTATGAATAATGTACAAATAAATACTAAATATAAAGAAATATGTTAAAAATGTTCAAAAAGCCAAGAAATAGATGAATAAAAGACATGTAAAAATATCATAAAAGCATCATAAAAACATCAATAGAAAAGAAGCGGAGGAGAGAGACATGATTTCGAAAACAAAAAAGAAGAAAGGTTATATATTGAAGGTACTGAAAAGAGATATGCCGCTCTGGATGTTTTGTCTTCCGGGCATTGTATTGACATTCATTTTCAGCTACGTTCCTATGTATGGAATCCAGCTTGCTTTCAGAAGGTATAACGCCAGAGCAGGTATATGGGACAGTCCCTGGGTGGGATTATATTACTTCAAAAGATTCTTTGAGTCTCCTTACTTTGATTCAACGATCAGGAATACTTTGATTTTAAGTCTGTACGGACTAATCGTGTCGTTTCCGATTCCGATTATCCTGGCATTGATGCTGAATTCTTTCAGGCATAGAAGGTACCGCAAAGTAATTCAGACCGTTACCTATGCACCGAATTTTATATCCACGGTTGTTATGTGCGGCATGATTATCCTGTTTTTGTCGCCTTCCGTAGGTGTAATCAATCATATTGTGCAGTTTCTTGGCCTGGAGCCCGTTAATTTTATGGCAAAGAAAGAATATTGGAGACACATATATGTATGGACCGGTGTATGGCAAAGTACAGGATGGAGTTCGGTTATTTACTTTGCGGCTTTGTCCGGTATCAGTCCGGAGCTGCATGAAGCGGCCCGCTGTGACGGTGCGACTAAGCTCCAGCTGATACGGTACATAGATCTTCCTTCCATTTTACCTACGGCAACCATCCTGTTGATTATGAGCTGCGGAAGTATTCTTTCTGTCGGGTTTGAAAAGGCCTACCTGCTGCAGAATAACCTGAACCTGACGGTATCGGAGATTATTTCCACCTATGTATATAAGGTGGGCCTGATTAACAACGACATATCGTATTCAACTGCGATTGGTCTCTTCAATACATTAATTAACCTGGTTATGCTTGTGGCTGTAAATAAAGCGGCTAATAAGCTTTCAGGCAACAGCTTATGGTAGGAGGAAGAAGGATGAAGAAAGAAAGGGCAGTACAGTCTTTTGGTAAAAAGAGAACAAAGCGCTGTAAGGAAGATGTAGTTTTTGACACAGTGACATTTCTTATTCTGACAGTTATTTTGATTATTGTAATATATCCCCTGTACTGGGTGGTCATTTCATCTATTAGTGATCCCAGTGCTGTGTCCAGCGGTGATGTTTTGTGGAAACCGATTGGATTCACGTTAAAGGGCTATGGGGAAGTATTTAAGAACAGTGCGGTTATGAGAGGATTTTTGAACTCCATTTTTTATACTGTCTGCGGAGTTGCCGTTAACCTGGCTGTAACCCTTCCTACGGCCTATGCTTTGTCCAGAAGTGTTTTTAGCGGAAAGAAACCGATTACAATATTTTATATGATAACCATGTTCTTTGGCGGCGGTCTGATTCCTACTTATTTGGTAGTCAAGAATTTACATATGCTGAATACCATGTGGGCGCTTATACTTCCGGGTTGTTTAAGCGTATATAACATGATTGTGGCCAGAACCTTCTTCAAGTCGAATATTTCAGAAGAACTGTATGAGGCAGCCGAGATTGACGGGTGTTCCCAGGGAAAGTTTTTCTTTCAGATTGCACTTCCGCTGTCCAAGGCCATTATTGCCATTCTTGTGCTGTACTATGGCGTAGGACATTGGAACTCTTACTTCTCGGCATTGGTATATATCTCAGACAAGGATTATTATCCTCTGCAGCTTGTACTTCGCAATATCCTGATTACCAATGAGACGGCACTGTCCCAGACGGCAACCACGCAGGCTGCCAGAGACGCGCTTCGTGAAAAGCAGCAATTGATTGATGTTATGAAATATTCTCTCATTATTATCAGCAGCATCCCGGTGTTGGTTCTGTATCCTTTTATACAGAAGCATTTTGTAAAGGGAGTAATGATTGGCTCAATAAAGGGATGAGAGAAACTGTATAAGTAACGTTTATTTGCCGGCGTTTAATAACTACCGGTGTATAAATAAAAAAATAAAGAGGAGGCAATTAAGTTGAAGAGAAAAGTGATTGTATTTTTACTGGCTATGACCATGTGCACGACAGCTTTTGCAGGCTGCGGCAGTAAAGGGGACAATGCGGCTGACGGTACTAAAACATCGGCACCCGAGTCTGTAGCAGACACAGTCGATGAAGACGGAAAGGTAAACGGTCTGATGTATAAAGAGGGACTTCCCCTAGTAGATGAAGGCGCTTATGGTTTCTCTATCTTTGTTGATGACTCCAGTGAAACGGGAGAATTCTACATGATGGATGAGCTTAAGAAACAGACAAACGTGGATGTAACCCTGAAACTTTTCCCCTATGAAACTGCTACGGAGAGACTGAATCTGGACTTGAACTCCGGTGATTATGCGGATGTTATCGGCGGCTGGACCTTAAATGACAGTATGATTCTGACCTATGGGGTTAAGCAGGGTGTATTCATTCCGCTGGAGGATTATTTTGAGAAATATTGCCCCAATATCTCCGCTATTCTGGATTTACCGGGTGTGAGAGAAAAGATGACCGCTCCTGACGGACACATCTATACAATTCCTTATGTAACAGGTGACACTACCGTAGGATATTCGCCTTATATCAACGGCAGATGGCTGAAAAATGTCGGAATGGAAATGCCTGAAACCACAGAGGAATTTGAAGCGGTACTGAGAGCCTTTAAGAATAAGGATGCCAACGGAAATGGCGATCCCAACGATGAAATTCCGTTTTCTGCCGACCCGAACAATAAACATATTGAAGCGATGGCCGGATGGTTTGGCATGCCGATGGACAAATATGGTATTGCAATACAAGGTGATAAAGCAGTTTACGGCGGCGCCAGCAATGATTACAGAAAATTTTTAAGCTGGTTTAACGGCCTCTATAAAGAGGGTCTGGTAGATATGGAACTTTTCACACAAGACAGCTCCACCTGGGAAGGCAAAGGAAATAAGGATATGTACGGTGTATCCATTGCTTACGGAAGCAGTGAATTCTCCGGCATTGTGCAGACTACGGAAAAAAGTGAATTTGATGTTCTTCCCGTTCTGAATACGGATAAGGGCGGCATATGGCTTAGAGATACCAATGGCTTCAGTGTATATAGAACACAGGCAGTTATTACGGATAAGGCCGAGAATCCGGAAATAATCTGCCGATGGTTTGATAATGCATTTGCATTGGAAAATGGTATCGGCTGCAACAGAGGTCCTGTAGATGTAGTTACATTTAAAGAAGGTGACGGATACCGTGCCATCGATACGACTACCCTGCCGGAAGACCAGCAGGAAAAGGTAAGCTGGAGCAACCTGTGGCCTCAGGCCCTTCCGAAATACCTGCCCGCAGGATTTGAATTTATTGAAGATAATCCTCTGTATGATGAGAAAAAGGCCATGGAGGAAATCTATGAGCCGAATCTTACGGAAGAAATTATTCCTTCTAATTGGATTGCCCTTGATGATATTGACAGATATTCGGATATCAGCACCGCTCTTACGGATTATTTCAACCAGCAGCAGGCATTGTTTGTAACAGGAGAGCAGGATGTGAATGATGATGCACAGTGGAAAGCATATGTGGACGGTCTTTATTCCTTAGGGCTGGAAGACTGGGTTAAGATGCGCGGCATCGATACAATAGCAGAATAGGACCGAATCTGATGCAGGAAAAGAAAGGCTCGGGTGGTTTATATGGAAAATGATACAACTGCTGTTCGGATGGAATTGGATGAAACAGAGAGACTAACGGCAGAAAATGGAACCGAACAGCCTCGGGAAGCAGAACCGGAAGAAAAAATACAAGAAGGCGTGCACAATTACAGTGCTGCCGGCGAATACATATGGCCGGCAGAGGAAAAGGTTCTTGAAAAGCTGGAATGGTTCCAGGATCAGAAACTGGCCCTGATGATGCATTGGGGGCCCTACTCCCAGCTTGGAATTGTGGAGTCCTGGGCCCTTTCGGATGCGGATGCGGAATGGTCCAGAACAGGAATTGACTGGGGAGTCAGCGGGGAGGAATTCAAGGAACAGTATTTTGGGCTGAATAAAACCTTTAACCCGATTCGTTTTGAACCGGAAAAATGGGCGGATATTGCGGCGGAGGCAGGAATCCGTTATCTGGTATTTACCACAAAGCACCATGACGGCTTTTGTATGTGGGATACCCGGTATTCCGACTATAAAATTACGGGGAAAGACTGCCCTTTTCATACGAATAAATATGCGGATATATGCGGGCATTTATTTGAGGCCTTCCGGAAGAAGGGAATCGGTATAGCCGCCTATTTCTCCAAAGCAGACTGGCATATTGACAGCTACTGGGCCAAAGGTTATCCGAGAGGGGATTATATGTGGCGGGGCCCTTCTTATGTGCCGGCAGAGCACCGGGAGGAATGGGAGAAATTTGTAGAATTTACCGGGAATCAGATTAAAGAGCTGGCAACACGTTACGGAAAGCTGGATATCATGTGGTTTGATGCCGGCTGGGTATGTAAACGGACAGGACAGGATATCCGTCTTGGCGAAATAATCGATGAAATCAGGACGTGGCAGCCCGGAATGCTGTGCGCCGACAGAACGGTCGGCGGTCCCTATGAAAATTATATTACACCGGAACAGTGCGTACCGGAAAAACCGCTGGGAGTACCGTGGGAAAGCTGTATTACATTGGGCACCTCATTTTCCTTTGCCTATGAAGATACGTATAAATCGCCAAGGGAAGTAATCCATCTGCTGGCGGATATCGTAGCGAAGGGCGGAAATCTGGCGATTAATGTAGGACCCCAGCCTGACGGACGGCTTCCCAAGGGGGCGGTGGCTGCTTTAAAGGGAATGGGAGCATGGCTGAAAGTATATGGTGAGGCTATCTATGGTACAAGAGTCTGTGCACCCTACAAAAAAGATAATATTGCCTTTACCGGAAAAGGGGAAACCGTATATGCCCTGGAAATGTTTGCGGAAGAAGAAACTGCCGTTCCCGATGAGGTATGGATTCCCTATGAAGGAAACGTAAAGAATGTGACCATGCTGGATACGGGCGAGAAGGTTTTGTTTACCGGCAGTGCGGGCGGCATTATGGTAAAAGTGCCCTGCCGTGATAAAACTACAGCTCCCATTGCCAGAGTATACAAACTGGAAATATAAACAGATAGAAGGGGGACAGGAATAGAAAATGTTTTCGGAACATTTACAGAAATATGCATTGGACAAATACCGGGGTAGAAAAAAGTATTATGGCTGCCTGTGGGAGGAAATAGAAGAGGCGTTAAAAGGCTGCAGGCCGGAGGAGGCGGTGCTCATGCGCTTCCTTTATGGGACAATGCCTGCTCGCGATGCGGGAGAATATGATTTTCAGGTTTTCTTAAGCTATGTACGGCATTCCCTCTGGCTTCGCAGGAATATGGAATGGTGTCTGGAACTGCCGGAGGATATCTTTGTTCATCACGTGCTGTATTACCGCATTAATTCCGAAGATATCAGTGACTGCCGGAAATTCTTTTATGAGCGGCTAAAAGACAGGATACAGGGTATGAGCCTTGAGAAGGCTGTTATTGAAATTAACTACTGGTGTGCGGAAAATGCCGTGTATGAAGCAACCGACCAACGAACCGTTTCACCTATGACAATGTTCCGGTGTGGAAAAGGCCGCTGCGGGGAAGAATCAACCTTTGCGGTTACGGCCTACCGGAGTGTGGGAATTCCGGCGCGTCAGGTCTACACACCGAGATGGGCCCATTGTGATGATAATCATGCCTGGGTGGAAGTTTATCTTCATGGGAAATGGTATTTTCTGGGGGCCTGTGAGCCGGAGGAGGTATTGAACAGGGGGTGGTTTACTGCGCCCGCCAACCGTGCCGTCCTAATTCACAGCCGTACATTTTCCGATTTCACGGTTAGTTCTCCGGAAGAATGCGTCGGTAAAGAAGGTATCTTAACCTACTATAATCATACCTCCTTTTATGCCAGAACGGGAGAACTGACCGTGGCGGTAAAAGACCGGAGGGGCCGGCCTGTGGAAGGTGCATCGGTAGCATTGGAGATACTTAACATGGCGGAATATTTTCCCGCAGCTACTTTGGTGACGGACGGTAAGGGAGAAGCGCATATCTTTGCCGGGCTTGGAGATGTCAGAGTAAGAGCCTGGAAGGGAGATACTTTCGGGGAAAGGAAAGTTTCCCTAAAAGCAGCTGCAAAAGCGGAGCTGACGCTGGAATGCAGTGCGGATAAACCGGACTGGGTAACCGATGAATGGGAACAGACGGAATATTCCCCACCCGAAGAGTATCCGTTGCACCTGGGGAGGGAAACCCGGGAACAAAAAGAACGGAAGGCAAGACGCTTAAAGGAAGCAAATGAGATTCGGGAACAGCGTTTTGCGGCTTGTTATGATGAAAAGCTGGCGTCCATGTATCCCGAGGAAACAGGGATGCTGCGTACGGCAGGTGAAAATATCGGTGAAATACGTGCCTTTCTGACAAAGGATGAAAATCCGGACAGAAGACGAATGCTTCACAGTCTGGCAGTAAAGGATTACAAAGACTTAAAAGCCCGTATTCTGGAAGAACATCTGGACTGTGAGCAGGGCGGTTTAACGGAGGAAATCTATGAGAAGTATCTCCTTTGTCCAAGAATATCCAAGGAGGAATTGACGCCATACCGGAGCTTTATCCGTACATATTTTAAAGAGGAAGAGAAAGAATGTTTTGTGCAAAATCCGGAGCAGATATGGAATTATATCAAAGACACCATACGTTATGACCCGGAGTTGGATTACCCGGCAATCTGCGCCACTCCAATCGGTTGCCTGAGGATGAAGCAGGGCAGTCCCCTGGCACAGAAAATCCTGTTTGTGGCAATCTGCCGGAGCCTGAATATTCCGGCCAGACTGAACCCGGTTACGCTGGCACCGGAATATTGGAAGGAAGGTCTCTTTATCTCACCCGAAGGTTTTACCGGAGGGCGAAAAAAGAAAGGCATTGCAAAAGAGGATAGGGCATCCCTTATTTTGAGGGCGAAGGAAGGAAACAGATGGAATTATTTCCAGACCTGGACCATCGGTAAGCTTAAGGGGGTACATTTTGATACGCTGAACTATGAAGGCATTTCCTTTG
>DBEP01000020.1:33282-64081 GCA_002294045.1 Lachnoclostridium sp. UBA903
GCGGACAGCATTCCTCCCGGAGGGTATTCTGCCTGAAAGGCGGGGAACAAAAAACAGTAGAAATGGTACTTTGGGAAAGGGAAACAGAAGATAGGCCGATGAATTGCAGCCTGGATGATTTTCCGCTGCAGGACAATACGGGAAAAGAATATAGGATTTCCGAACTTGTGCCGGAGCGTTCCGTAATTCTGGCCTTCCTTGGAGTGGGGGAAGAACCTACCGAGCATGTATTAAATGAATTGCTCGCTTCGGCAGCTCATTGGAACCGTACCGGTGCCGGAATGATTATGGTACTCCGGGAACCGGGAGAGCTAAAAAATGCGGCCCTGCACAGGGTCTTAGAGAATCTCTCCCGCATTGAACTATATTATGACAAAGAGGAAAGCTGCGAAAGAGCAGCAGCCAGGATGCAGGTGGAGGCAGACAAACTTCCGGTGCTTATTCTGCTGGAAAAAGGACTGACCGGCGTTTATGCCTGTGCGGGATATAATGCCGGCAGTGTGGAACTTATGCTGAAATTCCTGGACACTGCCGCAAATTACAAGGAGGTAAACAAATGAGTAAAATTATAGGAAATTCCCTGCCATCCATTCCCTGGCAGGATAAACCGGAGGGGTATAATAAACCGGTTTGGCGTTATCGCAGTAATCCGATTATACAAAGGGATGCAATACCAAGTTCCAACAGTATCTTTAACAGTGCCATAATCCCCTATAAGGAAGGTTTTGCAGGAGTGTTCCGCTGTGACAGCAGGGCGGTGAGTATGGATATCTTCGCAGGATTCAGTGAGGACGGCATCCGCTGGAATATAAAGGAAGAGCCCATAACTTTTCTGGGGGAGGATAAGGAAATACTAAAAAGGGAATACCGCTATGATCCCAGGGTGTGTTTCATGGAAGACAGGTATTATATTACCTGGTGCAACGGCTATCACGGACCTACTATTGGCGTAGGCTATACTTTTGATTTTAAGACCTTTTACCAGCTTGAAAATGCATTCCTGCCCTATAACCGCAACGGTGTTTTATTTCCCAGAAAAATAAACGGAAAGTATGCGATGCTCAGCAGGCCCAGTGATACGGGACATACTTCTTTCGGTGATATATTTTACAGCCAAAGCGGTGATTTGGAGTACTGGGGGCATCACAGGCATGTTATGTCTTCTTTCAAAGGGGATAAATCCGCATGGCAGGGGACCAAGATTGGCCCCGGCCCCATTCCCATTGAGACGGATGAAGGCTGGCTGCTGATTTATCATGGTGTTATCAATACCTGCAATGGTTTTGTATACCGTGTAGGTTCTGCCATATTGGACCTTGAGGAGCCATGGAGGGTAAAATACCGTTCTAAGTATTATATTCTGGGACCCGAAGAATATTATGAGTGTGTGGGGGATGTACCAAACGTCGTGTTCCCCTGTGCCGCCCTGACCGATAAGGATACCGGAAGGATTGCGCTCTATTATGGCTGTGCCGATACGGTAACAAGTCTGGCCTTTACTACGGCGGACGAATTAATTCAATTTACGAAAGAACACACACTTTAACCCTGGTACAACGTTCTCTAAATAACTAGCCATTAGGCTGAGGATAAATCTTCGAGAGTGCTGGTTCACAAACGCAGGCATAGTGGTGCTGCGCCGAGGCTTGTGGACTAGAGCGTGTTTGAAAAATCATTGCGCCGTTCTGAACACTCCACTTTGCGGTATACTGAAAAGTAAGAGCGTTCAGAATGGTACAAGACTGTACCAGATAGCATAGCGGATTGCGAATATCCGCTTTGACTTGTTGGAATAAACGGGGAGGAAAAGATAGGGATAATGGGAAAGTTAATTGGATATGTCGGCACCGGGAATTTAGAAGAGGTGACCTTGGAAGATATAAAGAATCTGGATGTAATTAATATAGCATTTGGATGCATCCGGCAGGGCCGGGCAGAATGGAGCCATCCGGAATCCAAAGCTGTTTTATCGAGGATAAAATCCCTGAATCCGGATATAAAGATTCTTTTATCCATAGGAGGCTGGGGTGCCGCAGGTTTTTCAGAAGCTGCCATGACGGAAGAAAACAGAAAACGGCTGGCTGCCTCGGCAGTAAAAATTATAAAGGAATACGATTTGGATGGTATCGATATTGACTGGGAATATCCCTGCTTTCGTGTGGCAGGAATTGATGGAAGCGAAAATGACAGAGAAAACTTCACTCTGCTGATGGAAGCCTTAAGAAGGACTTTGGATAAGGCGGAGGATAAGACCTATCTGTTAACCATTGCGGCAGGAGGCGGCGGCTATTTTACCGCCTGTACCGAGATGAATAAAGTGCAGAAATATCTGGATTATATCCAGCTGATGACTTACGACTTAAAGGGAGGTTTTCAGACCTTTACCGGTCACCATACCGGCCTGTATGCCAATAAAAGGGATTTGTTTCCTGCCAGCACTGACAAGGCGGTGGAATGCTTTATTCAGGCCGGGGTACCAAAAGAGAAGCTGGTAATCGGTGCGGCCTTTTATTCCAGGGAATGGAAGAATGTACCCGATATAGACCATGGATTGCACCAGGGGGCAGGAACAACAGGAGGGTACGGTCCGGCCTATCATATCCTCCTGGAGGATTATATTAATAAAAACGGATATGTGCGGTATTGGGACGACGAAGCAAAAGCACCTTATTTATTTAACGGAGAAACCTTCATAAGCTATGATGATAAGGAATCACTGAAAAGAAAAGCGGAATATGTAACGGAGAAAGGTTTGTCAGGGCTGATGTACTGGGAATACGGCTGTGATAAAACCTATACGCTGACCGGATGGATGAGGAAACAGCTGGATTTAGCAGAGGCTGACCGAAAATAAATAAAGATTGGATTTATTTATCAGTATTGCAGATAAAAATATTTGAAGTTTAAATTCAGGCATATTAATTAGGATACAGTTTGTAAGTGTAAAGATTAGCTATGACAGGAGGACATTGCAGGTAATTAAGTAACTATTTTATTTTACATATAGCAGAAGTATATACGGCGACCGGCGATTGAGGGCAACAATCCTTGATTGTCGGCCGATTTATTTTTTTGAACAGTTGGTTCAAAATACTGTCCTGCAGTGTTTCTCAATAAAGAGTAACCAACCGGCGGTTTTGTTTACATTCTCAAAGCTGCCGGTTGGTTATTGTAATTGGTACAAACTAGTACGCATCTCAGCCATTCTTTCAACAAGAAGGATGTCGTCAGCAGCAGTTTCCATGGGAGAGCCTACGGGGTTCATTCTGATAAAATTCAATTTCTCCATTTTCCGGGTTGGTGGCAATAAGAGGAGAATTCGTAGATATTGAAATGGTGGAAAAGGCAGTAGTAAGTGATTTGAGCAATGGTTTTGCAGAAGAAACCAACAGCAAGTTGAAACTTAACTATGTATCGGGAAAATAGATAGTTTAAAATATAAGGAACAACCTAATCTTCCTCTTTCTGCACAAAACAAGCCGGAAAATCGATATAAATGCTGTGTATTATGATATAAGATGGTATTAAGAATAAATATCTATTAAAATTCCATCCTAATACAGGATTAAAAGGAGCGATATTATGAAGCAAATAAAACAACCAGATATTCTTATTTTTCTTAGTGACCAGCATGATGGACGAATTATGGGATGTGTCGGTCATCCGGTGGTACGGACGCCTCACATGGATGCATTGGCTGCAGATGGCACTCTATTTGAGCAGGCATATACATCCTGTCCTTTGTGCATCCCTGCCCGTATGTCAATGCTTACGGGCTGCCTGCCAATTCGTACCGGCGTATATACTAACCGTGGTTCCATTCATCCGGAGATGCCTACCTTTCTTCATAGTCTGGCTCTGGCTGGTTATGAAACCGTACTATGTGGCCGGATGCATTTCGAAGGATCGGACCAGCGTCACGGCTTCACCAAACGTATCGCTTGGGACATCACACCCACAGCCATCGGCGCTTCAAAAGATCATCGGGAAGCAATGGGAGCGGTTGCCCCTACCATGACAGAAGCCGGTTGTATTCACGTTATCGGCGGCGGAAATTCCATAACACTGGAATATGATCGGTACGTAGTCGGAGCCGCATTAGAATATTTATCAAGGTCTCATGAAAAACCGCAGTGCATTGTGGTAGGAACCTACGGCCCTCATTTCCCCTATGTGGCACCGAAGGAATTATATGAGAAATACCTTCCTCTCACACAGTTGCCTCCCACCTTAGACATTCCTGTCTCTACACCGGATAGTAAACGTATGAGGGATACGAACCCTCAGATTGTGAAAAGTGTTCAGGCTGCTTACTGGGGTATGATTGAATTTGAGGATAAATGTCTTGGCATGGTAAGAGCTGCCTGGGACCAGTATCTTACTGACAATAAACGGACCGGTATTTTTGTATATACTTCCGATCATGGGGACCACGCAGGGGACCGGGGCTTTTATGGCAAGCAGTCCTTGCTGGAAGCATCGGTACGTATACCTATGATTGCAGTGGGAAGCGGCATACAGGCTGGACAGCGTCTCAAGTCACCGGTCAGCCTGCTTGACCTTTCTCCGACGCTGTGTGAACTGGCGGCTGCCGTACCTTTGCCGGTGCAAGACGGTATCAGTCTGGTTAAAGAACTGACCGAAGGGCTGGAGCATCCAGAAAGACAGGTGATCACGGAATGGATTAACCTGCCATACATGAAAGGTACGGATTATGGCCGTATGCTACGTCAGGGAAAGTGGAAATTAATCTCATACTCCAAATATCCCCAGGAGGAGCAGCTGACCCTCCCGGAGGAAGATCCTTGGGAACTGCATAATTACCGTGATGAATACCCGGAAATTACAGATCGTCTCCGTTCAGCTGCTTATAATGGAGTAAATGCCGACCAAATTGTGGAATATAAAAATCAACGGGATGATTGCTATCTAATGATAGAAAAATTTAATAAGCAAAACGGAACGGAAAATCTGGAAATGTGGACCATTAACGAAGTTGCCAAGACATTACCAAAGCATTATTTGAGTACAGCTAACCCTATGCCTTCTAAATTCCAGAAATACTGGGACATGCGTCAGAAGAAGTAAAATTGAAAATCCTGGTTAAAAAAACGATAGGCAGTGTATACTCCACTAATGGTTACAATTCAGCCTTAACCAAGTATAATAGGACAACATTGATGGTGCCGTGTTTCATCGCTGTAATTTATTGACTTTATATAATCAGGGGTGTAAAGTTAAAATAATGACCAATCAATTTTATCCGATGGAGGACCCCAAAATGCAAATTGCAAGAACTAAATCTCTGAGCAGGGTTATTCTTACTCTTTTCAGCACATTTATTATTTCGCTTGTTATTTCACTTATTGTATTTAGTATAGGTATTGCGGGACAGGTAAATGAGCAGATAGCGCAGAATACATCATCCATGTTGCATATGATAAGAATTAATCTGACGGATATCCTGGAGAGAGCTGAAAATTATATTGTAGACCTGTCTTTGGTGGATTCTGATTTTCAGAATTTGGGAAGCCAAGGTGATATGACCAGAACCTATACCATGGCAGAGAAAATTGACAATTATGCGAAGCCGCTTCTTTCTTCTAATTCCTATCTTTCCTGCATATTTGTATATAGCTCGGCTACAGGAATTTACCATGATGTTTATGGAACGCTGGCGGGAGAAAACGGTCCGGAGAGATTGGTATTAAAAACAGGAATTAGAAAAGGGATTCTTGAGTTGCTTCAGGGAGATGCCATTAATTTGCAGGAGTGGTTTGTATTTCAGGTTGAGAAGAGGAATTTTCTTTGCCGCATGACACGCTGGCAAAGTATATATATGATCTGCTGTATTGATTTGGAGCAGATGGCAGACAGTATTGTGAATCAATATAATTTACCGGGGAAAATAGTATTCAGCAAAGGTGGAAAAACATTAATACCGGTGCCTGATAGACGGTTGGAGGACTATCAATGGACAGGGGTTTCCGGAAATTATAAAGTTATAAACGGAACACAGCCGCTGCTCATCGTAGAAGAATCGGTTGGAAGCATAAGTGTAGCCTGCATAACCTCTTATGAGGATTTTCGGCAGCATCTGAGCACAATGCAGATTCTGCTGATGATTCTGCTGGCAGCTTTACTTTTGACTTTAATAGCCGGATATCAGTACCTGAAAAGGCATCTGGTTTGTCCTATGAATGAGATGGTAAAGGTCATGGAGCGCATTGGGGCAGGAGATATGGAAGCCAGAGCAAGGGAGGACTATAGGGGAAGCGAATTGCGAACGCTCAGTGCCTCCTTTAATTCGATGATTTTCTCTATAAAGAAATTACAGATAGAGGTTTATGAGAAACAGCTGGAGAATGAAAAAGTACAGTTAACAGCATTAAAGATACAGATTCGTCCGCATTTTTATCTGAATTGTCTCAAAAGCATCTATGCATTGGCTGCAATCGGGAAGAATCAGGAGGTGCAGGACAAAGTACTATATCTGAGCAATCATTTAAGATATGTATTTACGGAGATGGAGGATTCCGTATCCTTGCAGCAGGAGTTGAGTCTCTGCAGAAATTATGTGGGATTGCTTAATGTGGATATAGATGAGAGAATAACCTATCGGGAGGACATCAATCCGGAACTTCTGAATTTTCAAATTCCACCGGTATCCTTGCTGACATTGGTTGAGAATTCTTTCAAGCATGGGAGAAGGAGCTATAACAACCCTAAATTAGAAGTGTTCATATCGGCACATATTCTGGCTAATGAAGAAGGAAGGCTGATAAATATAGTTGTGAAGGATAACGGAATAGGATTTCCGGAGAATAGGTTGGCTCAAATGCACCATTTGAGTGAGGGTCATGTGGGCTTAAATAATTTTCAAAAAAGAATGCATTTTTTTTATAAGCGCAACTGCAGCATTGCATTTTCTAACAATGGGGGTGCACAGGTAGATATATTTATATTGGATTCGGAGGAGAAGGTATATGAAGCTACTTATTGTAGATGATATTCCAAGTGTTGTGGAGGGGATGCGAGCTGGTATTCCATGGGAAAATCTGGGTTTTACAGAGATTTTTACAGCGTATAATGCGCTGGAAGCAAGGACCGTTTTAAAACAGGCGGCTATTGATGTTATGCTATGCGATATACAGATGCCTGTTGAAAACGGATTAGAACTGTTTCGTTGGACACGGGAGCAGGGAATGGAAATACGAACCATTTTTCTGACCTCACACGCGGAATTTGAATATGTCCGCCAGGTGTTGAAAATGGGAGGCTTTGACTATATAGTACAGCCTGCCGCTTATGCGGATATCTATAGTTCTGTGGAACGGGCGGTAAGAGATATTGAGAACAGCAAAAAGAGGGAAAAGATTGAAGAAATTGGAAGGATTTTCACCAGGGAAGAAGATACTCTGGTTGCTAATTGCGTCCGAAATCTGTTACTTGATAATCCCAACTGGAATAACTATAATATTTTGAAAGACAGAGGCCTGCTTCCTGATAAGGAGAAGGAAGTTTATTTAATTCTTCTTCAAATACAGCAATGGGAAATGGAAGCCAAATGGGAACCCGGTCTGCTAAATATGGCGTTGCTTAACATTTTAAGAGAGCTGATGGGGGTGTATACATCTATTGTTGTAGTAGCAAATATGGAGCCTAATATATATGCTGTCTGCCTGCCTCAGACCGGATTGCCTTTGGAATTGCTGGAGAGCCAGCTATATTATTTTACCAGTGTATGCAGGGAATACCTTGAATGTACAATGACAATATATGTGAGTGGTGTACATTCGGTTTGGGAGATGTGTGAAACATGGAGACAGCTTGGGGAAGTAAGCAGTGAAAATATCATGCTGCTGCCAGGTATCTTTCAGCTTGAAAAGATGAAGCATAGAAAAAGCTATGTCTACCGTATGCCTGAAATTTCCCAGTGGGCTGCCTTTTTAAGAGATGGTTATCCGAAAACAATGTATGAGAGCGCCTGTGCATTGTTGGATAAAATGGTGAAAGAAGGAAAGATGAATGCCAAGACATTAATGATGTTTCAGCTGGATTTTACGGAAATGCTAAGTACGGTGAGCGGAGAAGAAGGTAAATATATGATGGAAATCATGAATTCTCCCGAGAAACTTAATATCTTCCGTGACAGTACGAAGTCGGTTGAGCATATGAAGCAGTTTATTCATCTGGTTGTATCAAATGTAAAAGAAAAAGAGGATGGAGTCTCCTCTAAGATATTGGTTGAACGGATTATGCTATATATTAATGAGCACCTGGATGAGGAATTGATGAGAGAGGATATTGCCAAGTGGGTGAACTTAAGTCCGGATTATATGACGAAACTGTTTAAAAACGAAACCGGAATTACAATTAAAGAATATATTATCCAGCAAAAGATGCAGATGGCTAGAAAACTGCTTCAGACTACAAATCTTCCGGTAAGCTTTATTGCTTCTAAGGTTGGATTCTGTAATTTTTCTCATTTTTCCTTTACCTATAAAAAGGTAATGGGAGTAACTCCGCAGAATGAAAGGAAAATAAAGAGCAATAAATTCAGAGAATCTGTTCAGAATAAATGAGAAAGAAGGGGATAAGGCCAATATCAATTAAAAATAGTAGAGTATGAGAAAAATCATATCCTGCTATTTTTTTGTAACAATTTTTCTCAGTATTTTATTGAAACGTATTTTCGACAGTTCATAGCGGTTTATTGGTAGTTTGACATTAAATCATTTCCTATAATGAAAAGTAGAAAAGTAACTGATATTACGAGGAGGTATGATAGTGAAGATATTGTATGTAGATATTGATACATTACGTCCCGATCATTTGGGATGCTACGGATATGAAAGAAATACTTCACCGAATATTGACGCAGTCGCGGCGGAAGGTGTGCGTTTTGTGGATTATTACTGTTCGGATGCACCCTGTCTGCCGAGTCGTGCGGCAATGATGACGGGGCGTTTTGGCATCCATACGGGGTGTGTAGGTCACGGCGGATGGAATGCGGAGATGTGCCAGGAAGGACATGACAGAGGAATGGCTGATTTTAACGGACGGTATAATTTGCCTGCAGTCATGCGCCGGGCAGGAATGAAAACAGCCAGTATTTCTTCCTTTCCTGACCGTCATGGAGCGTGGTGGTTTAACGGAGGCTTTGATGAATGCTATAACATCGGAAAACGGGGATTGGAGCAGGCGGGGGATGTAATTCCGGTAGCGCTGGATTGGATGGAACGAAAAAAGGATACGGCAGACTGGTTTCTTCATGTGCATTTATGGGATCCCCATATTCCGTACAGGACCCCGGAGGAGTACGGAAGCCCTTTTAAAAATGAACCCCTGTGTGATGCATGGATGACAGAAGAAATTCTGGCCTATCATCGAAGATATAAGGTGGGGGCACATAGCTCCTGTGAAGTAAACGGATATGTGAGCGAGCCGGATGAAAACCATCCGCGTCAAATTACAGACATTACGGACCTGAACACATTTAAAGCATTAATTGACGAATATGATACTGGAATTCAATATGCGGATATGCAGCTTGGTAAGCTGTTTTCACAGCTGAAGGAGCAGGGAATATATGATGAAACTGCAATTATAATTAGCTCTGACCATGGAGAGGCTCTGGGCGAAATGGGCTCTTACTGTGAACATGGAGAAGCTGACTATATTACTACCCATATTCCGCTGATTATCAAATGGCCGGGTGGTATCAAGGGAGCAGAGTCAAAAGGATTTCATTACAATGTGGATCTGCTGCCAACATTAATAGAACTGATAGGGAATATTCCGCCGTTTATCTGCAACCGTGTAGTGGGAAAACCTAATCCGGTCATTTATGATGGAATCAGCTTTGCGGAAAATGTGCGTACCGGAGCCGATGGAGGCAGAGATTATCTGGTCGTCAGCCAGATGGCGCATGTATGTCAGAGGAGTGTGCGCTTTGAGGACTGGATATATATACGTACCTATCATGACGGATATCATCTGACAAAGCCGGAAGAATTATTCAATATAAAACAGGATCCCCATGAAATAAAAAATCTGGCCGAAGAATATCCGGAGGTCCGATGGCATGCGGCATGGATGCTGGAGCAATGGGTGTCCGGGAATATGTTGAATAATATCAGTAACAATTATATTGATCCCTTATGGTCTGTAATTGCGGACGGAGGTCCTTTCCATTGCAGAGGTTATTTAAGCCGGTACTGTGAACGGCTGGAGCAGACCGGACGGGGAGACTGTGCTAAAAAGCTAAGGATACGGCATCCGGAAGAGCTGAAGGAAAGCTATTGATGAAAGAGGTGAAGATGATGGCAAAAAGACCTCATATTATTATTTTTAATCCAGATGAGATGCGGGCGGATGCGTTGGCACATCTTGGGAATACGGCAGCAATTACACCAAATCTTGATGCAATGGCAGCTAAGGATGCAGTATCCTTTTCCAGAGCATATTGCCAGAATCCGGTGTGTGTTCCGTCCAGATGCAGCTTTTTTACAGGGCTTTATCCACATGTACGGGGACACCGTACAATGAGCTATTTACTTCGTCCGGGTGAGGATTCCCTGCTGAAGGAACTGAAAGAAGCTGGATATTATGTATGGATGAATGACAGAAATGACTTAACTGCAGGACAGATTGAGGGATGGTGCGAGAGTCATGCAGATGAAATCTATTATGGAGGACAGAAGCAGCATGGGTCTGGGCCGTTGGATAAGAAGTTGCGCGGGGAACCGGGAAATAAGCATTATTATTCTCATTTTGAAGGAAAGCTGGGAGTAGCGAAGGATGGCAGACATTACAGCGGAGATGACGAAGTAGTAGATGCTGCGATTAACAGAATTCTTAATCCTCCGGATGACCGTCCGATGTGTCTTTTTCTGGGACTTATCTATCCTCATACACCCTATGGGGTAGAAGAACCTTATTATTCTTCCATTGAGAGAAATAAACTAAAAGAAAGAATTAAACCGGACTTGTGCAGCGGAAAACATAAAATGGAACAATTGATTCGGAAATATTGTAATATGGAAGCTTATACAAAAGAGGACTGGGATGAATTAAGGGCAGTATATCTGGGAATGTGTATGAAGATTGATGAACAATTCGGACGGCTCACGGAGGCTTTAAAGGAAGCAGGAATTTATGATGATTGTGCTATTTTCTTCTTCAGTGACCACGGAGATTATACCGGGGATTATGGATTGGTGGAAAAGGCACAGAATACCTTTGAGGACTGCCTGACCAGAGTTCCGTTTCTTATAAAGCCTCCCAGTGATATTTCGGTAGATTCGGGTGTTTCGCCGGCCTTAACAGAGTTGGTGGACTTCTATGCAACGGTAATGGATTTTACAGGAATTACGCCAAACCACACTCATTTCGGTCGAAGCCTGCGTCCGGTATTACAAAACCGCTCGGCCTGTATCAGAAGGTATGCATTTTGCGAAGGGGGACGGCAGCCGGATGAACTGCATTGTGATGAATATCACAGCTATGGCCCTGACGGTCCACCGCAGACAATGGTGTACTGGCCCAAAATGATGGCCCAGACAGATGATGAAGCCCACGCGAAAGGAATCATGATGAGAGGAGAACGGTATAAATATGTGAGCCGGACTCTGGGAAGTGATGAATTATATGATATGCTGGAGGATCCGGGTGAAACAAGGAATTTAATTAATGGGCCGGAGTATCAGGAGATTTTGAGGATTATGCAGTTTGATATGCTAAAGTGGATGCAAGCCACAGCAGATATTGTTCCCTATGACTATGACCAGCGTTTGACGCCGGAAATGACATGGGCGAGGGTGCGGGCGATAGTACAGCCGGAGGATGAAGCGGCAGTGAGAGAACTGATCACCGGAGGAATCCCTTTTGGCCGCCTGATAAGTTATTGCAGAGAATTGGCGGCAAAGAGGGATGATGACTGAAAATAATAAAACTGTATATAGAACAGGGGAGAAAAAAAGGAAAAGCAGAAGAGAGGAAACCGGATAAAGAAATGAAAAAGCGGGTTTGGAATCCATACTTACCATTAGATGAATATATTCCGGATGGAGAACCTCATGTATTTGGTGATCGGTTATATATATATGGTTCCCATGACAAGGAAAACGGTAATGAATTCTGTGAGCTGGATTATGTATGCTATTCGGCTCCGGCGGAGGATTTATCGGATTGGCGGTATGAAGGCGTTATATACAGAAAGGAGCAGGATCCTTTCAACAAGGAAGGTAAACTATGCCTGTATGCACCGGACGTATGTCAGGGTGCGGATGGAAGATATTACTTATACTATTCTCTGAAATTTTCAAATTGCATATCCGTAGCAGTATGTGATACGCCTGCGGGGCAGTATGAATATTACGGGCGCGTTTCCCATGAGGATAGCAAACCTCTAACCGAGAACATTCCGTATGATCCGTCGGTTATTTACGTGGATAATCACGTGTACTTATACTATGGGTTTGCACCTACAACAATAAATCTGCCCAGGTATAGGGGAATTCAAAAGCCAGGCGGAAGTGTGGTTGAACTGGAACAAGATATGCTGACAGTAAAGGGAGAACCACAGATTGTAATTCCCAGTTCGGATTATGGGAAAGGGACATCCTTTGAAGGGCATGAATATTTTGAAGCACCATCCATACGGAAGATAGGAGCATTATATTATCTCGTGTATTCGGCGGTAAACTGCCATGAGTTGTGCTATGCGGTCAGCAGGGAGCCTATGTCCGGATTCGAATTCGGCGGTGTTATTATAAGTAACGGAGATATCGGATATCAGGGAAGAAATAGTGAAGACAGACTTTTTGCAATTGGAAATAATCATGGTGGACTGGTTCAGGTAAAGGGACAATGGTATATATTTTATCATCGTCATACCCATATCAATCAATTTAATCGTCAGGGATGCGCCGAACCAATTACACTTGAGCCGGATGGCAGTATCAGACAGGTAACAATAACAACCAGCGGTTTATATGGGAAGCCTCTGCCGGGGCAGGGTGCCTATCCTGCTGTTATCTGCTGTAATCTGACAAATGGAAGAATGCCGATACTGCCTTCACTTGGCAGACCGGATGTAGATATAGACTTCCCATATATTACCTGCCGTGACGAGGAACGGTTTGTCACTAACATCAAAGACGGAGTTATAATTGGATATAAGTACATTAACCTTCAGGAAACAAGGGAAATTACAATTGTCTATAGAGGAAAAGGAGAAGGAACTCTATGGGTGCAAAAGATGCTTGAGGGAGAAACGGCAGCGCGGTATATTGTGGAGGCTTCTGATATCTGGAGAAAGGTAAAGCAAAAAATCTGTTTTGATAAAGATGACAAGACACTTTTTTTTCGATATGAAGGTACAAGAGAAATTGATTTACTGGAGCTGATTTTAGAATAACAGCAGGACTGTATATCGACAGTAAAGGACAGAAAATTGGTAATTTACATAAAAACAGACAACTGAAATCGGAAAAAATGAAATTTAAGACGGAAAAACTATAGATGAATGAAAATGAGAAAAATATAATAGTATTAACGGATATATAATTATAGCTTTAAAATTCTATAGATGAGAAAAGAAAGGTTGAGAATAACAATGCCGGAAAAAGATAGAATCCTGGTAGAAGTAAATGACATGTGTAAAAATTTCGGTGTGACCATAGCACTGTCACACATTAATCTTTCGGTAAAAACTGGTGAGATACGCGGGCTGATTGGAGAAAATGGTTCCGGCAAATCTACGGTTTCTTCAATAATTGCAGGTATCCAGGCAGCAAGCAGCGGAACCATGACCTATGAGGGAAAAGAATGGGAGCCGGTAACAGTACTTGATGCACAGGAGGCCGGCATCGGTATGATTGTACAAGAGGCCGGCACGATTTCAAATATTTCAGTAGCGGAAAATATTTTCCTTGGCAATTATAAGAAATTTAAAAAGGGATCCTTAATCGATAAAAGGGCAATGATTGCGGAAGCCGGAAAAGCATTGAATAAAATCGGGGTAACAGGCATCAATCCTGGGTTTCCTACGGGCATGTATGATATGCAGGAACGAAAGCTGATTGAGATAGCAAAGTGTATATATAATGATCCGAAGCTATTGATAGTGGACGAGACTACCACAGCATTGTCACAACGGGGACGAGACATTATATACCAGATTATGCATAACATGGCGGACAGTGGTAAGACTGTTATGATTATCAGTCATGACCTGAACGAGATGATGGAGCACTGTGATACGCTTACGGTACTCAGGGACGGTATGATTATTGATAATATTGTTAGGAAGGATTTTGACCCGGATAATATCAAGCAAAAGATGGTGGGCCGTGAAATCAGTGGCCATTATTACAGGGCAGACAATGACGGATATGAAGATCAGGTGGTTCTGAAAGCAGATTGTATTACGACTATGGAAAGTATTCTTTGTCTTAATATGGAGCTGCATGAGAAGGAAATACTAGGAATAGGAGGTCTGTCGGACTGCGGTATGCATATTCTGGGACGGGCATTGTACGGACTGGAGGAGGTAGTTGACGGTAAAGTGATACTTTCAAAAGATAATACGGTAATCAAAAATGCCCAGATTGCATTCAAAAACGGGATGGGTTATGTATCGAAAAACCGTGATACGGAATCATTGGAACTAAATGCCTCCATTTTTGCCAATATTGCATCCACGGGTTATGACAAAAACAATGTAGGACCTTTTATCAGCCCGAAGAAGGAAAAGAGTTATGTTGATAAGCAGATTAAGGCATTAAGAATCAAATGCCAGAATGCTTATCAGCCTGTTAGCGCACTTTCCGGCGGAAATAAGCAGAAGGTAGTGTTTGGTAAATGGTGCGCAGACGATGCGGATATTCTGATATTAGACTGCCCGACACGAGGAGTAGATATCGGAGTGAAGGCAGCAATGTATCAGTTGATTTATGAAATGAAAAAGGCCGGAAAATCAATTATTATGATTTCCGAGGAATTACCGGAATTAATGGGAATGTGTGACAGGATGCTGATAATGCGTGACGGACAGATTTCGGGAGAATTTTTTCGGGAGGAATATGATGACCGAAAATTGATTGAAAGCATGATTTAAGGAGGTGATAAGTTATGGATACATCGACGGTGAAAAAGAGCAAGGATACAGAGCTTCAATTAGGCATAAAGGAATGGATTTCCATATTGAGAAGCAACAGATATTTTCTCCTTGTTTTTCCATTTGTTTCTCTGGCATTGATTATATTAATCTTTGGTATTGCCACTCAGGGAACATTTTTCAAAGCATCTGTTTTAACTGGGGTCTTAAGCCAGGCAATCATTATAGGAACCTGCGCAACCGGAATTTCTTTTGTCTATTCCAACGGAAATCTGGATATTTCAATTGGAGCGGTGCTGGGGTTGGGAGCGACAATCGGAGTTATGTCTTATGCGGCCACCGAGTCTGTGGTACTTATGATTGTAATATCAATCATTGCTTCGATGCTGCTGATGCTGTTTAACTGTACTATGAGTGTAGTATGCCATATTAAAACAATTACAGTTGCTATTGTGGTCACGCAGATTTATGGAGCTATTTCTACTATTTTAATCGGCGGTGCCGGAAAGATAGATATTGATTATAATATTGCGGCGGCGCTGGAGGATGGCGGATTCCGCTATGCGGCATTTTTTATATATTTTATATTATGTCTGGTGATTTATCATTTCACCAAGGTAGGGCGTACGCTCAGAATGCTTGGCGGAAATGAAAGCTGCGCAAAACAGACAGGTATGTCAAATTCAAAAGCTACATATATCAGTTTTCTCATGGCCGGATTGGGAATTGGTGTGGCGGCAGTTTTCAGTATTATTAATGTTTCGGCAGTTTCTGTAGAAACGGGAAGCGGACTTGGAATGGATGTTATGCTGGCAACAGTATTGGGAGGAATGTCTATTTTCGGGGGATCCAGATCTAACTCTTATGCAGGCCTGATTGGGGCTTTGACTGTGGCGGCCCTGAATAAGGGACTTTTGATGGTAGGAGTTTCGTCTTCACTGATACAAGGAATTCGAGGAGTGATTTTCCTGTTTCTGGTGTATTTGAATAGTGAGAGACATAATCTGCTTCCGTCGCGTATGCAGTTCTGATGCAGGGTATTATTTGTTGCTTATAGGGTAATTATTTAAAAAAGGAGAATTTGAATTATGAAGGTAAAAAAAGTAAAACGTATATTGGCAGCTTTACTCAGCGTAGTAATGTTAATTGGTGGTTTGACAGGGTGCGGAAGCAACGAAAATACGCCGGACGCCTCGAATGAAAAGAACAATGATACTGCAGGGAGCGGTACGTCGACAGAGGCAGGAACGAAGGATCAGAGCGCTTCTTCAGAAGAAACATATATTATTGGTATTGCAGAAGCTCAGTCCAATGATGAGGTTACAATCAGAAGAAGCTATTTGGAAAATTATGTGGCAAAAAAATATAATGTAAAGTTTATATTTTCAGAACAGTGTTCGGACGATGCGGCAACAAAATCATTTATTGAAAACTGCATTGATTCCGGTGCAGACGCTATTATTGATTTTAAGTCAGGAACTGCGCAGATGGCTCAGTTGTGTAAGGACAACGGACTGGTTTATACCTTTAACGGTAATCCAACAGGCAGCCCGACGCTGATAGATGCTTCATTGGATAATTTCACCGGCTTTGTAGGTGCCGACAATATACAAGTGGCAGAGCTGTTTGCGGGTTGGCTGAATGAAAATGCCAGCTCAGATGGAGCGGAGGGATTTCTGATAAGTACCAGTCTGGCTTCATCAGGTAATACACAGCATGTCGAAATTACCCGTGCAATTTTGGAAGGGTTGCAGAATAAATATGGTCTTACCTATGAAAAGAATATCGAAGATTTAATTGCTACTACAGATACCATGAATGCAAACAATGATAAGGGTATTCAGATTACATTATATCCCGGCTCTCCCAATAAGGAGACCTGGCTTCCCGG
The DNA here is from genome assembly GCA_002294045.1 of Lachnoclostridium sp. UBA903. Lineage (GTDB taxonomy): Bacteria > Bacillota > Clostridia > Lachnospirales > Lachnospiraceae > Anaerocolumna. Next base: position 50,298 of record DBEP01000020.1, read on the forward strand.
TATTTCTTCTCTTATACAGTCAGGTAAATATGGTATATTTATGAGTTCAGGACAGACTTATAACCAATCCGCGACAGTTGTAAATGAAGTGGAAAGTGCTCTTAATATCAATATTAAAGTGGCAAGTGTAGGTGCATTAGGTAATACTATGACAACAGCCTTTAATACACAGGATCCAAGCGGGAATCCAAGTGTGGATCTGATTACCGTAAAATTTGTCTCCATATTATCGGCAACACTTTTTGCAATTACCTATAACGCTCTGCAGGGTGCGAATGAGCAATGCGCAAGAGATGCGGATGGGATGCCTTACAATTTCATGTTTTCAATGATCGGAGTGACAAGCCCGGAACAGCTGGCAGAGATGGAAGGCTGGGATGATAAAGACACTCAGAATTGGATTGCCAATACGGAAATAATTGATTCCATGCTTGTTACTAAAAATCCGGAGGTTACGGCTGACGATATTCAGACTTTCTTAAGCTCTCTGAACTTTGAAACTATCAAATCCTTGATGGAGTAGCGGATTTGGGTTTCCGGAAGGATGAGTAAATAATGCATAATATTAACAATTTCAGAAAGAAACATGTTACGGTGTTTAATGTGATTTTTACAGTTGCGGTGCCAATGGCAGTCTGGCTGATTATGGAACTTCTAAATTACTCCATTGTGGGAGTGCATACCATGGCGTCGGCTTTGGACTGGACGTCGCTGATGCGCAATCTGGCCTCCTCTTTCTGTTTTGCTTTGGGATTAAACTGTAATCTCCAACTGGGGCGTATGGATACCTCTACCGGTTCACAGATGTATCTGGCCTGTATCTTCGGCGGAAATATCGCATTGGCATTTGGTCTGGGCGGTGTTGGAGTAATGGTATTTAGCCTGATTTTTGGAATGATTGCAGGCGGTTTTGCAGGATTTCTGTTTATAAAGCTAAGAATTTTGCCGATGGTACTTGGTCTTGGGCTTTCACTGGTATATGAGTGTATTTCTTTCAGCGCTTATGACCAGCAGGGATTAAATTTGTTTGGCAAGCAGGGAGTAGAAATTTTATCCAATAAATTTTTTATTCTTATAGTATGTCTCATCGTTATTCTGGTTATGACGTATTTGTTTCAGTACAACTCCTTTGGATACAACCGTCGTGCAATTCAGGGAAATCAGAAGCTTGCCAATGATTCGGGAATCGATATATTCAGGAATGCTTTTTTATGCTACGTCATTGCAGGTGCGCTTGTTTCCGTAGCCGGAGTATTTGATACCGCATATAAAAGCTCTTTGGTACCGGTTCTTGGAATGAGTTCCAATTCAACTGTATTTGCTAATATGTTTCCCATGGCGGTTGGAATGTGGCTGAGCCGCAGAACCAATCCGGTTATTGGTGTGCTGGCCGGTTCCATCAGTGTGCAGATGCTGGTTATTGGATTATCCAAATTTACAAATATCGGAATGAGCAGCTACGTGCAGACCTGCATCAAATATTCTGTATGGCTGGTTTTCATGATTTACCGTATGAATGAACATAAAATCAAATATTATAAGGAACGTAAAGCAAGAATCAAACTGGCAAAGGCAACCCGAAGAGAAAAGTTGGCAGCAGCATAGGGATATTTAATATTGTAAATGCATATGGCGGCAGGAGGAGGTTCCCGCCGCCATTTTTTAATAAAAAGAGGAGGTTTAAAGTGGATAAGAAGTGGAATATTTTGATGATTATGGCTGATCAGTTTCGCCTTACGACGCTGGATGGTATGGGTGACAATATTGCTACCCCTAATATTAAAAGAATCATGAATAAAGCGGTTGTGTTTAATCAGGCTTGCTGTACAAGTCCTTTATGTACGCCAAGCAGAGCTTCTCTGGTAACGGGAAAGCTGCCGCATCGCTGCGGAGTAATGGTTCATGATGCTTCTTTGCCATTAGATGTTCCAACCTACTATCAGGAGCTGAGAAAGGTCGGATACCGGGTTGGTGTGGCCGGAAAAACAGATTTGCATAAAGAGGTACGATACTGGGGAATCCATGGAAATCTTCCCCAGATGTATCATTATGGATTCACGGATGTGTTTGAAACAGAGGGAAAAATGAATTTTGCCTGGTTGGTAAAAGACAAAGAAGGAAAAAATCTGCCCCAGGGACCTTATCAAAAATATCTGAATGACAGAGGTGTGCTGGATGTTATAAGTGAAGATTATATAGCAAGATTAAGAAAATATCCTAAATATTATGCAGAACCGTCAGTGTTAGGCCGCGCAGAGGATTTTCAGGATTCCTTTATCGGGAGAGCGGCAGTTGAATGGTTGAGCAATGTGGATGATGATGTGCCCTGGCACTATTTCATAAGCTTTGCCGGACCTCATAATCCCTGGGATCCTCCCACAGAAGAACTGGAGAGGCAGGCGGCGAAAGTATTTCCGGATGCCATACAGGATACCATGGAAGGAAAGCCGGAATGGGTCAAGAAACGGGCGGATATGCAGACAGCGGGGATGACAGAGGCAGATTTACAGAAACTGAAACGTTCCTATGCGGCGTCAGTTGCCTTAATAGATGACTGGATCGGTAAATTTCTGGATATTCTTGAACGCAGACAGCTGGATCAGAATACTGTCATTATATTCTGCGCGGATCATGGTGAAATGCTGGGGGATCATGGACTTTTAGAAAAGAAGTGTATGTATGAGGCTTCCGTAAGAATTCCATTAGTGATAAGCGCACCATGGATGATGCAGCGGAAAGAAAGCAATGCACTGGCACAGCTGATGGATTTGGCGCCAACTTGTATGGAATTGGCAGGAGTGGATTATGACAAAACAGATATGGATGCAAGGTCGCTTCTGCCGATTTTGGAGGATAGAGAGGAAGCCTTAAGAACTGTCCAGCTTAGTGAATTGATTAACTGCCAGATGGTTTTTGATGGCCAGTACAAGTGGATTCGAAACTGGAATGATATGAATGAATTATATGACATAAAAAATGATTCAATGGAACTGCATAACTTGATTAATGATCGACAGGATGTAGTCAGAGAAATGATGAAACATACATTTTGGCAATAAGATAATTAAGAAATAAGAATATAAAAATTATCAGGATTTCAAGAGCATCAGAAGATTTTACCACGAGTTTGTTCTTATGAAAAACAGGAGGTTGAGGCATTTGGCGAGTGTCTGATTATTTTACAAAAAGGAGAGAATATTCATGAAAGCAATTATGGTAATGTTTGACTCCCTTCGCAGGGATTTTCTTCCCTGTTATGGAGGAGAACTGTTGGATATGCCAAATTTTAAACGTCTGGCAGACCATGCAGCAATATTTGATAATTCTTATGTGTCTTCTATGCCCTGTATGCCGGCAAGAAGAGAAATACATACGGGAAGAGCAAATTTCCTGCATCGCTCCTGGGGACCGCTGGAGCCATTTGATGACTCTATGCCTGCAATTCTGACAGCAGCAGGCATCAAGACTCATTTGGCAACAGATCATTTTCATTATCTGCAGGATGGCGGTGCAACCTATCATAACCGCTATCAGACATGGGAGTGTTACAGAGGACAGGAAAATGATGCCTGGATTCCGGAGTCGGAGCCGCACTCCACGGAATTTGCTCCTTGCATTTTAAGCGGAGAGCAGCTTGAGGGAGCTATTCGTGGTATGAGAGCGGGAGGAGGGTGGCAGAATCTGTCAAACAGGAAAGCAAGAAGTCACGGAGAAAAGGATTATGCACAGACACTTACATTCGATAATGGATTAAATTTCATAGAGCGCAATGCCGGAAATGACAATTGGTTTTTGCAGATAGAGACCTTTGATCCCCATGAACCTTTTGATGCGCCGGAAGGATTTGACCGGAAATGGTTTGATCCGGATCAGCCATTTACCAAGGATTGGCCTCCTTATGCACCTGTTCAGGAAACTGCGGATGTAGTGGGCAATGTGCGCAAAAAATATTTCGCTTCCATGGAATTCTGTGATAAGAATCTGGGACGTGTACTGGATGCTATGGATAATTATGATTTATGGAAGGATACAATGCTGATTGTAAATACCGATCATGGCTTTTTCCTGGGAGAGCATGAATGGTGGGGAAAGGGACCCATGCCGGATTATCAGGAGCTGGTACATACACCGTTTTTTATTTGGGATCCCCGAAGCGGCATATGCAAAGAACACCGAAAGTCGTTGGTGCAGACAATCGATATTGCACCTACATTATTAGAATTTTTTGGAGCGGAAATTCCGGATGATATGATAGGCAAGGCATTGGTTAATACTGTAGCTCAGGATAAACCAGTCCGTGAGTATGGCATTATGGGCTATTTTGGAGGCACCATTAATATTACGGATGGAAGATATATACTGATGAAGGCTGTAACACACCCGGAAAACCCGTGTTATGAATATACGCAGATGCCGACACATATGAATCGCATGTTTTCAGCAAAAGAGATGCGGAGCATGGGAATAGCACAGCCTTTTGGCTTTACGAAAAGTACTCCGCTGATGAAGATAGTTCCTGACCGAATTATGTACGAAAGGAAATTGGGAAAAGACCTGTTGTTTGATCTGAAAACAGACAGTTCCCAGAAGATAGCGATCTGTGGTGAAAAAGTCAGGGAACGGATGGAGATGGCTCTTCTGGAAATTATGAAGGAGTACGAGGCCCCGGAGGAACTGTATGAACGATATAATTTCAAGAACAGACAGAGAGGATAAAATGATATCTTTTGTTGCCATCTATGTAATTTAAATATGCCTGTTAGAAAATAAAAATAGAAGATATACTACTTTGATGCAGAGAATATATTTTATTTCAACTGATATCGCATCAGGGTCTTTAATAAAAGCTTCAATATTGCTTTCTTCTATTCCTGTCAGTTTAGATAATATGGTATTATTCAAATGGTATCTCACATACAATTCATCCATATATGCTTTTAGCCTACTGTCATCACTTATTTCATTGAGTAATGAAATAGCCACAACTTCTGTACTAAAACAAAGCTTTGCTTTGACATCTTCAAACACAACTTTTTTCTCATTATAGTTTTTAATTTTTTCCGTTGGGACATTGAACAGAGTTGATAATTCATCGTAAGTAAGAGCATAGTTACTTCTTATTTTCGTTATTGATTGATTTATATGTGTTTTTTTTGCAGGTATTACTGAATTATCCATGTTTAAAACTCCTCCTTTCATAAAATAAGCATTAATGAGAGTATAAAATTAAGCTGTTATAGTTGCTCCAATCGCAATCCGTAAGCAGGCTTACCGATTCCTCATTCCGCTTTCCTTATATCATGAACAAAAGGCGTGTTCATGAACTTGTTGCTCCGGTCGGAAAATACAAGCGAGCTTGTATTTTCCTCTTTCTGCGTTCATTATATCATATAAAATTTTTAAATAACAGGCTTATAATTTGTACTTATTTGGAGTTATTCTATTTTATTCTGGAAGATATCCGGCAATTAAAGAAGCTTTTATCTGAACCACAAAATCTGGATGTGATTATGGCTGCCATGGATGCTTCATCATGGCGCAATGAGTTTTCAGATACGCCCCAGGTGAAAAAAACGCAGCGGACACGCTTTCCGGGTCTGTACCAAACAATAGGAATCTTTTAAACTGTATCTTGCATTAATCATTCAATAATGTGATAATAAATATAGGTAAAAATAGAGAGGCAGTATAAATGAAGCATTGTTTGAATTAATACATTAATTTTGTGTCAACGGAGGAATTTATGGAAGAACATGGCTCTCAGGGAAAATCCTATATGAAAGTAATTGATTACATAAAAAGACAGATACGGAATGAGGAACTAACCATTGGCGGTAAACTGCCTGCGGAGAGGGAGCTCTCTGAAATACTGGGAATAAGCCGTAATTCTGTAAGAGAGGCTATTCGTACTTTAGAAAACATGGGCGTTATTTCGAGTCAGCAGGGAGCCGGTAATTTTTTAACCGGGAACTTTGAAAATAATCTGGTAGAATCCCTGTCCATGATGTTCCTGCTCAATCAAATTGATTATAAACAAATCAGCCAGCTGCGCAGGGCTCTTGAGATGGAGGCCTTAATGCTTGCCATAGATAACATCACGGAGGAGGAAATCAAAACCCTTAAGCAGATTATTTCCCAATTAGAGAATGAAACAGAAGCAAACAATGTTATTCTTGATAAGAGGATGCATTATAATATTGCCCTGGCATCGAAAAACACCCTGATAATCAATATTTTGCAGGCACTTTCAGAAATTTTGGATAAGTTTATTGTAGATTTAAGAAGGGAAATATTAAACCAGGAAGACAGCAGAAGGCTTTTGATGGAAGCTCATAACGGGATGATTGAAAGTTTAATTACAAAAGATAAAAACCTGGCTTATGAATCAATTAACAAACATTTTGGAGTAATTGACGAAAAACTTAAAGAAAATGGGCAATAAATAACCTTATAAAGTCATTTTGCACAAGTGTTGTGTTAAAAAAATAACTTTTGTTGACACATATTACAACTGAAAGTATAATAAAATTACAAAGTGGTCCTACCAATTTGACTGTTTGGTAGTTTATAGGTGTAGTAAAACAAACTGTTTTGCAGCACCATTTTTTTTACAGTATAAAATGGTAGGACCAGTTTGAAACCAATATATTTTGGGAGACCATGGGAACCGGAAAAACCCCCCTTGCCTCTCAAAGTATCTATAGAATGGAGAAAGTATGAAGATGATTTTAGAGTTTATTTTAGCTTTATTGCCCATCATTTGGTTAATCGTTGCTTTGACAGCTTTAAAAATCCCGGGGTTTAAAGCTTGTACCATCGCGTTGGCAATTGCCTATGTACTTGCCGTATTTATATGGAAAATGCCGTTCACCGATAGCCTGCGTGCAGTTGCGGAAGGGACTGCCCTTGCACTATGGCCTATCATAATTGTTATTATCGCCGCCATTTTTACTTATAATGTCTGTGTTGCCAGCGGAAAAATGGAGGTAATTAAAAAATTGCTGGCTAACGTGACAAGGGATAAACGGGTTTTAGTACTTATTATTGCATGGGGGTTCGGCGGCTTTATGGAAGGAATGGCAGGATTCGGCACAGCCGTAGCCATACCTGCAAGTATGTTATGGGGGCTGGGATTTAATCCGGTATTTGCGGCGATTGTCTGTCTTATCGCAAATGCGACGCCTACGGCCTTTGGTTCCATCGGTATACCCACCACTACACTAGCTAATATTACGGGTTTGGATGTAATCGATTTATCTACAAATACGGTAGTCCTGTTAGCAATATTTATTATAGTGACCCCCTTTGTTTTAGTAGCTTTAACAGGAAAATCAATAAAATCCATAAAGGGTATCGGCCTTATCACTTTAATATCCGGCCTTGCCTTTTTGATTCCGGAATACTTGGTGGCGGGATATCTTGGAGCGGAGCTTCCTGCGGTTATTGGTTCTGTCTGTTCCATGGCAGCCACCGTTTTAGCGGCCCGGTTTCTGAATAAGGGTAAAGTTGATGAAGCGTATCTCCTGGAAGGAAAAAGTGAGGAAAAAGTAACCGTAAAGGAAGCATTGAGTGCTTGGAGCCCGTTTATATTGATTTTCTTATTTCTTCTGGGGACCTCTAAATTAGTGACACCATTTAATGAGTTCCTTTCAACAGTAAAAACTACCGTTGACATCTATACCGGCGAGGGAGGGTCTCCTTATACTTTTTCCTGGCTGGCAACGCCGGGTCTGTGGATTATTCTATCGGCCTTTATTGGCGGGAAAATACAGGGGGTAAGTTTTAAAGAAATGCTACTTATCTTTAAAAAGACAATTCTGCAGATGATGAAAACCGTCATAACCATTATTGCCATTATGGCTACTGCTAAACTAATGGGTTACAGTGATATGATTGCTTCTATTTCCCTGGTATTTGTCACTTATACCGGTTCTTTTTATCCGTTATTTGCGCCTTTCTTAGGCTCAATCGGAACCTTTGTAACCGGAAGCGGTACCTCCGCCAGTGTATTATTCGGAGGGCTGCAGGCAGAAACATCTGCGGCGCTGGGTTTAAACCCGGCGTGGATTTCCGCTTCCAACACGGCCGGCGCGGTTATGGCTAAAATGATTTCACCCCAAAGTATCGCTGTTGCAGTAGCAGCCGTAAAACTTGAGGGAAAAGAAAACGAGCTGCTGAAAGGAACTATAAAATGCTTTATTTTGTTTGTCATAGCAGTGGGGATTATTACCTTGATTGGTTCCAGGTTTTTTATATAAGGAATTAGAGTGTGTTTAAAAATTTGCCATGATTAAAGGAAAGGAGTTAAGATATGAAGATTTTAGTGTGTATTAAACAGGTGCCTGACAGTAATAAGGTGGAGGTGGACCCGGTTACCGGAGTACTAAAAAGGAATGGTGTGGAGTCCAAAATGAATCCTTATGATTTATATGCAATTGAGACCGCACTTCGGATAAAAGAAAAAATGGGCGGAAGCATTACAGTCTTAAGCATGGGTCCGAATCAGGCCGCAGGTGTTATCAGGGAGGCCTTTGCCATGGGAGTGGATTATGGAGTTTTACTGTCTGACAGAAAGTTTGGCGGGGCGGATGTTTTAGCCACCAGCTATACCATTTTCCAGGGGATTAAAAAATCAGGAACCTATGATTTAATCCTTTGCGGTAAACAGACGACGGATGGGGATACGGCCCAGGTTGGGCCGGAGGTGGCGGAATGGCTGGGTATTCCCAGTTTATCCAATGTTTCCAAAGTAGTGGAGCTGAAAGCCGGTTCCATGGTAGTTGAGATGGATATGACCCATGAGATAGAAATAGCTGAGATTCAATATCCTTGCCTGTTAGCTGTTGATAAAGATATTTTTATTCCCAGGCTTCCCTCCTTTATAAAGAAGCAGGAAACAAAGGACAGGGAAATAAGAGTTATAACCCTGGCCGACTTGGAAGACAGGGAAGAAAAGCATTATGGCTTGAACGGTTCTCCTACCCAGGTGCAGCGTATCTTTCCTCCCCAGGTAAATAACCATAGGGAAGTCTGGAACGGAGACAGCGGTGAACTGACTGACAGGCTGTTAAAAAAGCTGAAAGAATTGAAATTTGCTTAAGGAGGAAAGAAGGTTGAAAGAAAATATAAATTATAGAAAGGATGCCATAAAAGAATTCTTTCAACCTATTTATTTATGGCAGTACCGCAAGCAGGCTTGCGGTATACAATGGGTATAAAAATGGGTAAGTTAATTATAAATCAGGAGAAGGTCGGCAATATACAGGAGCTTATAAAAGTATGTCCTTTCGGGGCTCTTGAAGAAAAGGATAACCGGCTTCAGATAAATGCGGCCTGTAAAATGTGCAAACTATGCGTAAAAAACGGCCCTCAGGGTGCCGTTGAATATGTGGAAGAAGCAGTGGAAACGGTAGATAAGGATAAATGGAAGGGAATTGCCGTATATGTAGACCATATTGACGGGGTTATCCATCCGGTTACTTATGAATTAATAGGGAAAGCAAGAGAACTGGCAAAAAAAATCAATCATCCGGTTTATGCCGTTATGATGGGGTATCGTATCGGGTCACAATGTGAAGAACTGCTCCATTACGAGGCAGATAAAGTATTTGTATATGATAATAAGGAGTTGGACCGTTTTAAAATAGAGCCGTATACGAAAACCTTTGAGGATTTTGTAGAAAATATAAGACCTACGGCTATTTTAATGGGAGCCACCACTGTGGGCAGGCAGCTGGCTCCCCGGCTGGCGGCCAAATTAAAAACCGGACTGACGGCAGATTGTACCATACTGGATATCAATGATAATACGGATTTGGTGCAGATAAGGCCTGCATTTGGCGGAAATATCATGGCGCAGATTTTAACACCGAATCACAGACCCCAGATGGCAACGGTCCGTTACAAGGTTATGAATGCACCGGAGAGAAAGGATGCCGTCCGGGGAGAAGTTATCCACTGTAATATTGATTCGAAAAAATTAGCCGGTAAGGTTTCCGTATTGGATATAATTGCAAAAGAAAAAGAGCAGTTTATTGAAGCTTCGGAAGTTCTTGTGGTAGCCGGCCGGGGAATTAAAAAAGAAGAGGATTTGGCTATGTTAAAAGAGCTTGCCGACTTATTAGGCGGGCAGATTGCCTGTACCAGGCCGATTATGGAAGCCGGATGGCTGGAAGCAAAACGACAGGTAGGCTTAAGCGGGCGGACTGTGAGACCCAAATTAATCATTACCTGCGGAGTATCCGGTTCCGTCCAGTTTACGGCCGGCATGAATAACTCCGAACAGATCATTGCTATCAATAAGGATGAAAATGCACCTATTTTTAAAACGGCACATTATTGCCTGGTTGGTGATTTATACGATATCATACCGGATTTAATCAGCGGGTTAAAGGTAAGTAAAAAGGTAAGTGCTTAGAGTCCGGATGGGAGCCGCATCTGAAGAAATGGAGGAAGTTATGAGTTATAAAAGATTAGACAAGAATGATTTAAACGCTATCCTGACAATCATAAAGGAGGAGGAGAGGATTCTTTATGGTGAGGAAATTAATGAAGAATACAGCCACGATGAATTAAGTGATACGGTCAGTTATCCCGATGTAGTGGTAAAGGTAAAATCTACGGAAGAAGTATCCGCAATTATGAGGTATGCTTATGAAAACACTATTCCGGTTACCCCCCGGGGCTCCGGAACGGGCTTAGTGGGTGCGTCCGTAGCAATGGAACACGGAATTATGCTGGATACCGGCTTGATGAACAGATTTCTGGAACTGGATGAAGACAATCTTACCATAACGGTAGAGCCGGGAGTACTGCTGATGGAACTGGCGGCCTATGTACAGGAAAGAGACTTGTTTTATCCGCCGGACCCGGGAGAAAAATCCGCAACCATAGGCGGTAATATCAGTACCAATGCAGGCGGTATGCGGGCGGTAAAATACGGCGTTACCAGAGATTATGTGAGAGGGCTTGAAGTGGTCCTCCCGGACGGCAAGGTTGTGGAATTCGGAGGAAAAGTGGTAAAAAACAGTACGGGATATGCCATGAAGGATTTAATTGTGGGTTCGGAAGGAACCCTGGGGATTATTACAAAAGCCACTTTAAAGCTCCTTCCTTTACCCAAAAAAGCAATCAGCCTTCTAATTCCCTTTCCAACCCTGGAAAAAGCAATACGTACCGTGCCTTTTATCATTAAATCCAAATCCATACCCACAGCGATTGAATTTATGCAGAAGGAAGTAATCCTGGATGCGGAAAAATACCTGGGGAGAAAGTTTCCGGATAACAGTGCGGATGCATACCTGTTACTGAAGTTTGACGGTAATTCCACGGAAGAAATTGAAAAGGATTATGCCGGTGTAGCCCGGATTTGTTTGGAGCAGGGGGCAATCGATATTTTAATTTCCGATACCAACGAAAGGGAAGAATCCATTTGGAAGGCAAGAGGAGCCTTTTTAGAGGCAATCAAAGGTTCCACTACCTATATGGATGAAGTGGACGTGGTGGTTCCGAGAGGCTCCGTAAATGAAATGGTGGAATATATCCATGGATTATATAAAGAGGTGAATATCCGGATTAAAAGCTTTGGCCATGCCGGGGACGGCAATCTCCATGCCTATATTTTGAAAGATGATTTAAGCGAAGAGGAATGGGAAAATAAGATGAAAGCTGCCATGGATAAGATTTATGGGAAAGCCAGGGATTTAAGGGGGCAGGTATCCGGAGAGCATGGCATCGGCTATGCAAAAAAATCCTATCTCATGGAATCCATGGACCCGGCTGCCGTTGAAATTATGAGAGGAATAAAAAGAGCCTTTGACCCAAAAAATATTTTAAATCCCCATAAAGTATGCCAGATGTAGGGATAGACCAGAATGCGTTAAAATATTCTGAATTTATTTAAGTATAGAGCCGTTTGTTCTTATAGAGCAAGCGGCTTGTTATTTTATGGTATTGTTCGTCCTGTGAGACAAACCGCTCCGCTTTTTACCGCACTGCAGTGGATTGGAAATATCCGGGGACCTGTTACTTACCGTATACAACAAAAGAACAGTAACAAACAACATTGTATCATTTTATAAAAAATGGAAAGGCGTATAATATTACTTATCAGAAGTTGTTTTCCTGACTTCTGATAAAAGATGCTGCTTTTGCACCGTGCATCCCACTATAGAAACAGGTTTTTCAAACACGCTCTGGTGCTTAAAGCCGGAAAGATTATACCCTGAAATTCTTCATTGCAGGGGTATCTTTATAAATATTATAATTTATTGGAGGTTGGAGTAATGTTTAAAAACAGTTTTAAAAGAAAAGGGCTGTCGTTAATGATGGCAGATACGCTGTTTGAAGGAATGCCTGCATCGGCAGAAATTGCTTTGGCAAAGGCCGCAGGGTATACCGGCCGGCAGCTGCAAAAAATAAATAAGGAGGCGGAAGGATGATTGCAAAAAAAGTAATAGCTTTTACACTGTCGATTTCTCTGATTATAGGAGTTTTTATGATGAATCAATATACGGATACTGCTTTAGCCGGCACGGCAGGGCATACCGCCCGCCCAATCGGTGCAGGGACATCCTTTGATAACAACCCTTTAAAGGGATTTGTTCCCTTTGATTATAGTACCACGACATTTCCTCATAGCCTGGAATGGTTTTATATTCCGGTGCGTGATGTCCAGACGGGCGTGAATACCTTTAACTGGTCCGCCCTGGAAAGCAGGCTCAATGCAATTTCAGGACGTGGCCATCAGGCCGTATTTCGTTTTTATTATGACTATCCGGGAGAATCCACCGGTGTGCCTCAATTTTTGATCGATGGCGGGCTTACCATGCGCTATTATAATGAGCCTGCGGATTTGGGCGGTGCGGGCTATTGTCCCGATTACGAAAATCAGACATTTCGGACTTCGATGCAGAACTTTATCAAAGCATTCGGCACGAAATATGATGGGGATCCACGCATTGGTTATATTACCGTGGGACTTTTAGGGTTCTGGGGAGAGTGGCATACCTGGCCTTATGATGAGGATACCTCCGACGGCAAACCGAACTGGAACATTTCCAACACGGTGTTCACCGAGGTTCTGACTGCCTTTGATACATATTTTAATAAAACCCAGCTTTGTGTAAGAGAGCCGAAGCCGGGAGTACCTAACGCCGGCGCAAACATTGGATATCATGATGATTCCTTCGGATATGCAACCCTGTCTGCTGCAAACGGAGGGCAGACCTGGAGCTTTGTACAAAAATTAATCAACCTGAATCAGCAGAATAAATGGATGACAAATAGCATCGGCGGTGAAATATACCCTCCGGACCAAAGCACTATCTTTTCCGGTACAACCTGGCAAGGTTCCACAAATCAAAGCTGGCCGGCATGCTTGAGTGAAGCACATCCGACCTGGCTGCTGTGTGATCGGATTAAATATTATACCGGAGATACCTTAACAAACGCAAAAACGGCTGCAAAACAGCTGGGCTATGATTTTCAGGTTACCACGGCATACTATGATAATTTATCAGCCTCCGCCCCGCTTTATTTAGGAATTGATATTAAGAATATCGGAATTGCCCCGTTTTATTATGATCATACCATGTGGCCGGTACAGGTTGGTGTAAAGCAAAACGGAACGCTGGTAAAAAGCTGGACGACGACATGGGATTTGAATACTATACCGGCCGACGGTTCCATAAAAACCTTCGAGCATACGGCAGCTGCCCCGGCATTGGCAGCCGGTATTTATAATCTGTGTATCCGGGTTGTAAATCCTCTGACAAACGGAAATA
>DBEP01000020.1:64310-64467 GCA_002294045.1 Lachnoclostridium sp. UBA903
GGAAGGGACCTGGAGCAATTCCGGCTGTGATTATATGGTTGAATTGGGGATATTATATAGTCATCCTGCCAATGACAGCAATTGGAGCTGGAACGATTTAGGCGCCTCAAATGTAATGGTTTCGAACAACTCCTCTGTTTATGAAGCAAGGATTGCG
>DBEP01000124.1:0-12782 GCA_002294045.1 Lachnoclostridium sp. UBA903
TGTCAACAGCTCCAAGTTGGCCCGAAGTCCAGCTCGGCTGTCGTTCGACGCCGTTTCAATAACAAAGCCCACTATTCGCTCGACGCTGATGACGGGATTGAAAAGGATATTCTTTTCGTATCTCTTTCCCTTTGGGAGATTTACGAACGCAAAATGACAACAGAGCAATTACAGGCCAAATAGTAGCTTTTTGCTGGCTGCTGTTCTCATCTATAGCATAAATTTGCAGATAAATTTTCTTCTCTCTTCTGGAACGGGATTCCTGTTTTAATTCCTGCCTCTTTGCACTTTAAAAACAGCCATTTTTCTTCCCAATGCACGCACAATTCCCATTCCTTCCAAATTTTTTTAACTTCCCCGGACATAAAGCCATGTACCAGTGCTGTTAAGCCGCTCATATGCTACGGTCGTTCCCGGCGTTCTGTCAGCTGCAACTAGCTGCGGCCTGTTTTAAGCAAAAGTATTGCTTTCCAGAATATAAATCGGCGCTGAAAGCACGTTCAGCGCTTTTAACTTCTATATCCAGAAATTTCACCACTTCCTGTAACAGATACTATGTCTCAAATGTAACCGCCACGTCCTTTAAATATTTTATAATTTCAATATGCTGCGGGCAATTTTTTTCACATTGCTTACATTCTATACAGTCGGATGCCTTACCTTGTGTTCTTATATAATTATTATAATATACTCCCTGTACGGAAAAACCGGTGCTCTGGGTTTGCTTTTCCGTATTGAATAATGCAAAATAATTTGGAATAGCTATATTTTTCGGACATTTTTCAACGCAGTAACGACAGGCTGTACATGGAATCATGATAGTTTCATTAATAATCTTCACCGCCTGTTTAACTATATCATATTCCTCCTGTACAAAAGGCCGGAAATCCTGCATATATCCTGTGTTATCCAGCAATTGTCCCATATCGGACATTCCGCTTAATACCATCATGATTCCTTCATGGCCGGCCGCAAACCGGATAGCCCAGGAGGGTATGGACATGTGAGGATGATATTCTTTTAATAATCTTTCAGCTTTTTCAGGTATGTTTGCAAGGGTGCCTCCCTTCACCGGTTCCATAACGATGACTGGTTTATTATGTTTTCTGGCTGTCTCATAACATTTCCTTGACTGGATGCTTTCATTATCCCAATCCAGATAATTAATCTGCAGCTGGACAAAATCCACTTCCGGATGTATTGTCAGGATTTCTTCCAATAAATCCGCATTATCATGATAAGAAAACCCTATCTGTCTGATTTTCCCTTCTTTTTTCTTTTCCCGGATAAAGGAAAAGCTGTCAAATTTTTGTGCCGTTGCGTAATTTCCCGTACCCAGGTTATGTAAAAGGTAATAATCAAAGTAATCTACGCCGCATTTTTCCAGCTGTTCTTTAAAGATTCTTTCCTGGTCCTCCCTGGCTTTCAAAAACATGGTCGGCAATTTAGTAGCTATGGTGAAGCTATCCCTTTTATGGCGTTTTACTAACGACTCTCTAACGGCTTCCTCACTCCTGCCCATATGATACATATAAGCCGTATCAAAATAGGTGAAGCCTCTTTCCAGAAATATATCCACCATTTGATTCAACGCATCCATATCGATACTTTCCGGAGCGTCCTGGTCCTTTAACGGCAAACGCATAAATCCAAATCCTAATTTTTTCTGTTCCGACATTATATTTCTCCCTCCATTTACTTACGGTAATATATTTTACACAAAGTTTTATACAATAAAATTGCGTCCTATTGCGCCATTCCTAATTTGCGCAGCCATGCCGACACACCGTTCCGGGCCGCATTAACGCTGCTACCTCTGATTGCCAGGCCTTCAAGCACTTCGGAGTTTGGACAAAGTTTTTTTATATCTCCCACACTTCGTCCCAATCCGCTTCCTTCATGCGTACAAAACGGTATAATCGTTTTACCTGCAAAATCATATTCTTCCAAAAAACTGTATACACCCATCGGCATTGTGGCCCACCAGTTAGGGTAGCCGATAAAAACTGCATCGTAAGAATCCATATTATCAACCTTTGCTGTCAGTTCAGGCCGGTAACGGGCATTCTGCTCCTTTCTTGCTTTATCTACCACCTCATTATAGTCAGCCGGATATGGTTCCGCCGTCCTGATTTTAAAAAGGTCCCCGCCTGTAAATTCTTTGATTTTATTGGCAGCTGTTTCCGTGTTTCCGGAATGTGAAAAAAATGCAATCAATATTTTTCCCATTTAAGAAATCTCTCCTTTTCGATTCATATCATTATTTTTTAACTTCTTTTCATATTTTACAACCCTGTCTTCGTATCCGTCTATTTTCTTATCCAGCCGTTCCAATACCTGTTTCATTTCTTCAATCCTTTCAGCAAGCTGTCTGCGCTGTTCTATCAAAAGATTTTTTCTCTCCCGGATTGTTGAATTTCCCTTTTGAAACAAGGACACATACTCAATCAATATTTCAATGGAGAGACCGGCCGTCCGCATACATTTAATAAAATGAACCCACTCACAGTCTCTTTTTGTATAATCCCTGGCTCCGCTCGTATTCCGTTTCACAGGTGGCAGCAGTCCGATACGTTCATAATAACGGAGCGTATCCGCTGAAATATTAAATTTACTGCTTACTTCCGTAATCGTCATGGTTTTTCCTCCTTTACCCGGAATTTAATTTTACCAGACAGCTTTCTTTTTTTAAGCTAGTGGACCATTCAGAACAGTGCATTAGATTTTTCAGGCGCGCTCTAGAGTGTGTTTCCATTATAAACCTCATCCGTTACAGGTTCCAGCCATATGGCCTCTCCCCTCTGCGGGTTCGTACTGATTGCAATATGGGTAAACCAGCTATCCGGTGCGGAGCCATGCCAGTGCTTCACATCGGGACGGATTTTTACCACATCTCCTTCCTGAAGCATCCGTACCGGTTTGCCTTCTTCCTGATAATATCCTTTCCCGCCGGTAACGAGCAGAATCTGACCGCCCGGATGTGTATGCCAGTTATTTCTTGCGCCCGGTTCAAATGTTACGTTTCCTATGGGACATAGAAACGTGCTGTCATTGGCAACCAGCATTTCAAGCCACACGGCGCCTATGAAATGGTCATTTGTAATTCTTTTTCCCTTCGGGAAAATTACACTTTTGCTTAAATTATTTGATTCGTCCATAGCTACCTCCATATTTTTCATAAATATTTCCCGGGTTGGTTTTTATCAATGAATTATTCTTTCTAATCCATCCTACCACTTGGAGTTAACTCCAAGTCAAGTTTTTTTTATTGGTTCGGTGTAAAATGCAAGGTTTGATATGTTCGATTTATAGATTCGAAAGAAATAGTAGGCGAGCCTTGCAACGGACAGTGTTAAATATAAAAGTAAGCCTTAAAAAATGGGCAGGCCGGGTCTGGTGCCTTAAATTTTACAGGCTATGTGTAGAGTTATAAATGTAAACCAAATTGTAACGTTAAAACAGCAGAGTCGATATACCATTTGATACAAATCTACTGAGTATATGTCTCCGCTCTGTCAATTCCATAATTCTGTTATTGTATTCAATGATATCTTGTTCTTGTTGCTCACCATTCAATCGAGATGTTAAAAACAAACCGTGTGTGAATGAATAATATCATCTGAAAGTAAATCAGCAAAATTATAAGCTCTATTCAATTCTATTTCTTCCCTGATTTTTTGCTATGTATAATGCTTCGTCCGCTTTCTTTAAAAGGAGGTTAGGATTATCGGTCTTGTCTGGATAAGAACTTACTCCTATTGAAACTGTTATTTTGATTTTTATGTTATTCTCAATAAAAAAGAAATAATCCTCTACATTTTTTCTTATATTCTCTGCAATATTCAATGCTTGTTCATAATTACATCCCAATAAAATTACTGTAAACTCTTCTCCGCCATTTCTTGAAATAATATCGAAAGATCTGCAAGTGTTTACCAGTATTTCACTGAATTGCTTTAAAACCATATCACCGGATGTATGTCCAAAGGTATCGTTTACTTTTTTAAAATAATCTAAATCAAGCATAAGCAATGACAAGCTTTCACTCTTTTTAACGACAGCTGCTGCCGCATTATTTAATAATCTGTCAAACTCCCTCAGGTTATATAACCCTGTAAGGAAATCTATTGAAGAATCTTGCTTGAGTTTTAAATATAACTCATTTGTATTTCTGACATAAGTCAAAACAAAATAAATAATGACAGATACAATAAGGCTCGAAAATATGTATTCACATAAAATTTTAAAAGTTAGATGCGGTTCTTTGACCAGCAGAATTATACTTATTGCAGACGAGATAATATTTACCGCACTCATATAAATATATTTCTTTTTTAGAGGCAATGCAGATGTCGATGATATTACGTTACAGAATATAAATACAACTGTAAGATTTAGTATAGCCGTTAAAGAGGCATCATTTATACCAAAATAAACCAACCTGAATATACCGATAATAAACGCTGTTATAAATGATGATACCGTACCACAATAAAATGTAGATACAATTAATGCAATCAGTCTGAAATCCATAATCATATTCTCTGACAAATCAATTCTATTAAACATTAACAGGCAAGCTGTTAGCCCAAACAATAATCCTATTATAGCTTTCGTTTTAATAGTAGATTTCGAGTCAATCTTTTGTTCCCTAAAAAAATGGCTTGCTAAATACATAATTGAAATAAGTATAGAAGCATTTATTAAAAGTAAGTTAAGCATAAAATCCTCCGAATGTATTATGACAACAGCATAGACATAAAAAGTGTTCCTGCTTGCAGCTGCACTGCCAGCAGAATCACCTAATTTAATATTTTTTTAGTTGGAACATAGTTTCTATATATTTCAAATATTATTTTAACAGAAATATTAAAATTACACTATTTATGATAACTTACCTTTAAACGACAATAAAGCTTTATTTCAGTATTAGCAAGAATAACAAAATAATTGTAGAATGATTATTAATAAATTAGTATAAGTACTTATTTAACAATATCATATACATTATTTTTAATCAACATACTATATATGATTGTGTCAGTACTTCAATTTTTAATGGAAGGCAGATTCCCAAGGTTATTTTCTTCATTGCTGTCCGGTAATGATTTCAGGTATTCGTTCCCGTTTCTGGTTGCAATACCCACACCTTGAATACCGCCCTGTTTGGCCAGCTGTACTCCTCTTTCCTTATCCAGCACACGTCCGTCAGAAAGCTGGTAACCTGTCACTCGTCCGCTTTCTTTAACTAAAGCAACTATGTGCTTTGCATCTGCATTAGGAGTCGGTATATCCTCCAGTGCCATCATAGGAAGATTCGTAAGATTACGATTATCATTATCAGGCATATCTTCATTCCTCCAATTCTTTATTTTGTCAATTGATTTTGTTCTTAGTGTTACTATTCTTCATGGAAATATACAATAAACAATTTAGTAAGATAACTGGAAAAAATTATAAAAATAATTATAATTATCTTGTACTTCTGCCCTATTAAGGGTTTTAAAAGTAATCATTTTCGGTTTATGCCTATCCTTAATGCAAACTAAAAAATAGATTTTATAATTTAATCTGTCCCCAACGTAACATTAACCGAAACTGTATAACCTTTCACTGGCAAGCTGATAACGGCTAACAGAACATACGACCTTCATCCGTTAGATTGAGCCCATGTTAGGTGCCACACAAGAAAGACGGCTATCCTAAAGATAACCGCCTGTAGTGTGTAAATGTAAATCATTTAACTAACTGCTTTTTATGCATTCTCTTATCAAATCCATTATTTTATCTGCTGCGTCCATTATCATTGTTTGCTCTTCATCAGTATATAATCCGCTTGCTGATTCCATTGCTGGATAAAAGTCAACGAACAAATCAACTGCCTTTTTTGGTATAAAATCATTTTGTTCCCAATCATCTTTAATATTCAGCTAGATTGCCAGAGTACATATCATGAATAAATTCATCAAAATTATTGCCACATTTTTTAGAATACTTATATTCCAAAGAATCCATAGGAATAACACTAACTTCTTCAGTACCTTTTATTAAAGTAAACGCCATACCATACTCATGAATTTCCAGTCTATAGTGCACCGCACTATCAACCTTTATTATTAACTGCCCCGCCAGGCACATCTATCCGGTTACGATATCCCATCATCGAATAATCGCCTGCTTGTAAGATCCGCTTGCTCAATCTGAAGCAGAGCCTTTTTCTTTTCCAATCCTCCCGCATACCCTGTCAGGCTTCCGTTTGCACCAACAACTCTATGACATGGTATTAGAATAGAGATAGGATTGTGCCCGACAGCGCCGCCAACAGCCTGCGCTGACATTGAATCTATTCCATTTGAATCTGCAATCTTTTTTGCGATTTCCCCATAAGTCGTAACATGGCCATATGGTATTTCAAGAAGTATTTTCCAAACAGCTTTTTGAAAAGTCGTTCCTTTCGGTTCAAGATTAGGGAGAGCCATATTCCTTTTGCCTGCAAAATAATCCTCAAGCCACCTGCGAAGCTTTATAAATATTGGATGATTAGGTTCATAAATCCATATATCTTTATCGGATGGATAATATTTTTGCCCAACGAACCAAAGCCCCGTAAGCGTATCATTCTCTGCTGATGCTGTTATATCACCGAGAGGGCTTTTTAAATTTGTGTAAATCATTTACCGTATACCTCCTGTTTCGTTTTATCTCCCTTTAGTGAATTCCATAGATTTAACACGGCATAGGCACGCCATGGCATCCACTCCCTGGATTTATTTAAAATCTCCTTTTCTGTCAAATTGGCAAGGGCTTTTTTCACACCATAATCGGTATGCGGAAACGCGTCAGGCCAACTGAAGGCACGCATTCCAATATACTGTACTGTCCACGGACCAAACCCTGGTAATTTCAACAGTTTCTCCAATTCAGCCTCCGGGTCTGCTTCTGATGTAAAATGAAGGGAGCCTGTTTCAATTGCTTTTGCCAAAACGAAAATAGAACGTGCGCGGGCACTGGTTATTCCTAACGGCCCCAGTTTATCTTCAATTGGATGTTCAAGACCACAAATTGTTTCCGAATCAGGAAATAAGTATTGGAGTTCTTCAAACGGTGTACGAATTGTCCCGCCAAAGGCATGGGCAAAGCGCATTGCAAGTGTCCGCGCTGCTTTAACCGTTATCTGTTGCCCTAATATGGCCCTGACAGATATTTCGAAGGGCTCGAAACATCCCGGCAGACGAAGTCCCGGTACACATATATCCGGCGCCAGCTCATTTAAAACTGAGAGCTTATTATATATTTCAATAGGATCGCAGTTTAAATCAAAAAGCCTTCGTATTTTTGCAAGAATCCTGGACAAAACTGGTAAAAGCGAACAGCATATAGTGACTGAAAGGGAATTATCTTTCGGTTTGTTTGTAACCGATATCCAACCACAGTATAAGTCGTTCCTATTTCTAATTGAAACGGTCCGGCTATAAATTCTATCTTTGACTAATTCCACACCTGGAATTGCCCGTTCGGCAAGAAATTCAATTAATTCATCCCACGCATACGGAGGGCGATATCCCAGTGTTAAAGTAATGGTTTCTTTATTCTCTGTCATCGCTTTTTCCGAATTTCGAAAAGTGCTGGGTGTAGCCCGATAATATTTCTTAAATAAGTCGTTAAATCTCCGTATACTCCCAAAGCCCGCATAGAATGCAACTTTAGTAATGGATAATTCCGTATCTGCAAGTAAGCATTTTGCCAAAAGAAGTCTGCGTGTCTGTAAATATTGGACCGGTGTGACACCGAATTGTGCGGAAAAAGCCCTGCGTAAATGTCTGTCCGTGACGTTAAGCATGGCAGCAAGGTCCGCGATTTTCATATCAGCAAGACAATTCTCTTCTATAATCATGGCTGCCTTCTGTACAAGGTCCGAAGTGCTGTCCGCTAAAGACAAACCCGGTGCCAATTCGGGCCGGCAGCGCCGGCATGGCCTGTATCCGGAGGCTTCGGCAGCCGGAGCACTGAGGAAAAAGGTGCAATTTTCTTCTTTCGGCAATTTTACACGGCAAATTGGACGGCAATAAATTCCTGTCGAAGATACACCTACGAAAAAATGACCGTCAAAGCGTGGGTCATGGGCTTTTAATGCCGCATAACATGCTGTTTTATCAAGGTCAATAGATTGATGTTTTTTTACCATATTATTTCACCTCTTATGTTTAGAATAGCACTTAAAGAGGATAATATCTAGCTGTTTTCGGACATTTGCATTAATGATATCAGCTACAGCAATTAAATAGCCGGTCTATTATCGCTTCCCCTATACTTGCCCCTCGGCGGTAAGGCTCGGACGTATTCCCGACGTAATATAGAATCAATAGGCCTTTTACCCGTACCGAAAATAAACCCTGCGCCTTAATTTAACAGTTTAAATCACTGATTCAACCGGTTTAACCTTGCGCAGTATAAAAAGACCATAAAGGCACAAAGGCAGAGTAAGGACAATGGAGATTAGGGCGTCCTCCAGTGTTGTCTGACGTACTTCACCAAAACTCCCGCCTAGTGCAATTTCATTTAGACAGCCGAATGTATCAAATACCGCATGGGTAATGATAGCCGGCCAAATTGAGTTATTTCGCAGCAGGCATGCGGAAAAAAATACTCCGAAAAACAGAGCGTATATTATCTGTGTAACTGTTTTTAATAAATCAGAGCGTTCTACAATGAAGTTCGTTATGTGCAGTAAACCGAATAACAAGCTAGAAATAATTACCGAAAGGTAAATTCCTTTTTTGGTGAGTCCCCATTTTTGCATAATAACAGTCAGTATCGTTCCTCTGCACAGGACTTCTTCCACAGAACCTACCGATAAATTCAGCAGTATATAAAGTAGAATCAGCCGCGGTTTTGAAATATCGATAACAAGTGTGCCGTCAAAAAAAGACATGCCGTTCAATAGGGCAAGTACCAGAATTGGCCATACAAGCCATAATTGCTTCCATTCTTCCGGCTTGGTGAAGCCGGCATACTTTAACAGCCCTAAGCCGCGTAGGAGTACCACCAGCATAATACCGCTCAATGTCTGTTCAATAGTTATGGTAATATAGGCAGCACTTTGCACATCCATAAAATTTACAAAAAACGGTTCCAAACGTATTTCTGTCAATGCCGTAAAAAGTATCGATATAATTATTGAAAAAATAACAGGATATTGAACAGTGAATGCTTTAAGTCTGTTCATGGTAAATGCTCCCCCTTAGTTAATATTTTTTTAATCATTACGGCAGCCTCTACTCTCCATAGGCATTTCTTTCGTTCCTCGCCGCTTTCCATAACTACAGATTGCGAATCACTAATCATCAACCCGGCTGCCGCTTGTGAAATAGATTATTGCATTCGTCCATTCCAATCTCAGCTTTTGGTTCGAATTCCGCGGAGCCCATATACTTTAGGATACTGTATTCCAGCCATTTGGCGGGAATACTCCCCCTAAGCCTGCGTAAATCCGAGGTACATACAAAAAGCCTGCCGTTTCCCGCCTTAAGTTCAAAGATAGTTCCCAGCTTATGATTCCGTTCAAAATTATCAATGGCCCATACCACAGGTCTTACGTCCACCCCATCCAGAATCAAAGCCCGGGAATTGGTGACAATATCATACCATTGGGCGGTTGTATGGTATTCTGCGGGAAAATACCTGAAAATGGGATGTTCCTTTTCAATCCTCAGACCAAGGGTCCCTGCCGGCACCGGCTTGCCCATGCTTTCGGAAATAGAACGAAACATGGGATAGCACCAAAAGTCCGTACAATATGTCCCTGGAATGGAATTGGTATCATCAAGACTTTCAGGGTATAAAAGAACCTTTCTGCCCTGCTTAAGGCTTTGGCAGGCCTGCGTCATGCTGCCGGTTATTATGATATCACCGTCAGAATTCCCGGATTTAACCTCAGGATAAAGCCATATGTCATAGCTGTTTACTATGCCCGTTCCGGCAATTTCCACCCGAACCGTCAGCTTTTTGGGATATGGGACTTCCGGCATTTTCACCGTAAAATTACATAATTTGTATATACCGCAGAAATATTCGTCTTGTAAGATATTTTCCTCCGATATAAGTATCTTATTACCATCAGAAACAGACAGCACTACCCTTGGGCCCGCAATTACCTCCGGCCGGAAGACTGCCAGCTTTATACCAATATTCACATTTTCCCCCGGGGTAAATACCATACCGGGAAGTTCAGCAAGCAGAACCGTGTCACTGCAAAACCTCTGCCATTCCCCGGCAGAAATTAATCCCTTGCTTTCCATGAAAGCATTTAAAATACCGATTAACGCCGTACCCTGGCCGGTAAAATCCTGCAGATCCAGGATTTGAAAGCCTGCCAGTTCGTTACTCCGAAGTGCCGTTTCAATTTCCGCTTTGTAACATTCCGCCGCAAATCTTCCGGATGCCAAAAAGAATAACTCCGCCATGGCAAGCAAGCCTTTTGCTTCCATCCGTTTCTTAAATATCTCTAAATTTTTTGCTTTCAATACTCCTGTATATTTGCCGATTTCCGAAAAATCAGGAAACATGGCATATTGTCCGATTTCATGGGAAACCACAGGAATTTCGGGTATTATTTCCCGGGATGCATCCGTTTTAACTGTTTTTATTCCGGTACCGTATTGGACGGTAAGCTCTCCGCCTGCTGCCGTTTCCCTTAATAAATCCGACGGCCGCAGGATTAGGTCATAATTGTGAACCGTATCCGGCGGAATGGTTTGTATATGCCCCTGAGGTGCGTCACACATGGCATAGGAGCCGCGGAACAGTCTGTCCCTTGAAAAGCGGACGCCGCAGAAAAAGTCTTCATTCTCCAGTATACAGGGAATGAACTGGAAGTTATTGGACCCCTGGGTATATAAATGTCTTGTGTCATATTTTTTATATTCGCCCAGAATCCGGTTTAAACGTTCTTTGCTCCCCCATAGCTCATTTCCCATGGACAGCATAACAAAGGAAGGATGATTTCCGAATTCGTCCAGGATGCGGAAGCCTTCCCGGATAAGATACTGCTGTGCATCTTCATCATGATTTTCTTCCCCCTCTTCCGTAACGGTACCCCAAAATGGCAGCTCCGGCTCCAGATATATTCCCAGCAAATCTGCTGCCGCAAAGCATGCCTCCGGAGGACAGCAGGTATGGAAACGGTAGTGATTTATGCCGTATTGTTTTGCAGTGCCCAAAACCTCCAGCCAGCTTTTCATATCCGTCGGCGCATGTCCTGTCATGGGAAACAACAGCCCGTCATGCTTTCCCCTGAGAAAGGTCCTCATACCGTTTATTTCAAAATATTTTCCTGCCGCTTTAAAATCCCTGAGACCAAAGGAAAAATTATATTCTTCTATCTGTATGCCATTATCCTGCTTTAGTTCCAGATTGAGACGGTATAGGAAAGGCGTATGCTCACTCCAGGTTTTCGCCGTCTCATCCAGATAATAAATAAAGGAATTTTCGCCGTCCGTTAATCGGTAATCCGATTTCGGGAAGGCTTTTTCACCGTCCGATACCCATGCCGTTAACCTGCAAGCAGCCGCTCCGTTCAGTGTTGCCCTTACTTCGATATGCCGTTTCGCCCCATCGGGAAATATTTTTACTCCCGTCAGATAAATTTTGCCGCATACCTCTATGTATATCTCTCCCGTAATGCCGTTCCAGTTGGTCTGGGTATCCGGTGAAGTCATATGCCCTCCCCTGACAGGATAAGACGTGTTGTCTATCATTACGGTAAGCTTACTCCGCTTATTGGCATAAGGTGTAAGGCGGTACCGGTGTGAGGTGCAAAGACTGTTATTGCTTCCGATATATATTTCATCCATCCAGACATGGGAAACCCTTGTTCTTTCCAATACAAGAAAAAGCTCTTTCCCCTTAGCCTCCGAAAAATCCACTTCTCTTGAGTACCAGGTATATCCCTCAAAAAAATAAGGGTCTGTCAGACATCCCGTATTCTCCTCCTTAGACGGTTTCCCTTTCTGTGCCGTCGAAACGGTGGCCGGAAGCTCAATCGTATCCTTAAAAGTATTTTTATAATACGCCTCAGCCACACCTGACTTTTCCTTATCCAGACAAAAGCTCCAGGTTCCTTTTAAGTCTGTTTTTTCCATGTTAACACCCATTGCATATCCCATCTGCTTGCTGATGTGATACTGCCAAAAATAAAGGTTGAAAGAATCAATATCCGGCAGACCTTTCTAAATTTAAATTTTCTTTCAGCCCAACACTCATGCATATCGCAAGTTTGCTTGCGAAAATGCCTGAATAATAAGTGTGAAATGTCCTTTATTTCACACTAACGCTCATGCCTTTTGGGCATAAACCGTGAAGAATAGCCGCTTTTGCTATTCTTCCAATGACCCGCATGTTCTTAGCGGGACTATTCACACTATACCCCCTAATGCTGTGTTTTCGAAACGCCGAAACCTGCGTTTACCGATTATATTCCGTTTACGGATAAATATATTCTCATTGGTTTTCCAGTCTTTTTGAACGGCTTACCTTGGCGGCAAACTGGCCCGAAGACACCGGCAGCCATACGTCCCGTTCTTCATCCGTCACTTTTTATTACCATTATCTTACTGTTTTCTATTATCTCACCGTCCATATAGTTTGTAAAGCTATCCGACAAAAAATTATTTATAAGAATACCTCCTGGCTTTCTACGGCAATCTTGCGTATGTCCTA
Source organism: Lachnoclostridium sp. UBA903 (assembly GCA_002294045.1). Classification (GTDB taxonomy): domain Bacteria; phylum Bacillota; class Clostridia; order Lachnospirales; family Lachnospiraceae; genus Anaerocolumna. The sequence continues at coordinate 12,718 of DBEP01000124.1, forward strand.
AACATTACTAAATCAGGGTGGTAAATTTTACACTATAATGGTATAATATTGTAAGATATTATACC
>DBEP01000124.1:12810-18660 GCA_002294045.1 Lachnoclostridium sp. UBA903
GCATACCATGGGAGCTTGCGAATATGGTATAATTTTATTAACTGCATATGCTCTTTCTGACTGCTGCTTATTATGAACCAAGGCTCAACGGTTTATATTTTACTGTATCCTTGATTGCAGGCAGAATTCTGCGTGTTCGTGCCGCAATAGCTGCCTGTAAGCCAAACCAAAATAGTTCTAACAGTAAATAGCTCGGCTGCGACGGTACAATCCGTTCTCTGCCTTGCACAAAATGAAAGGAATGGTTATAAGAATGAAAAAGTGCTTATTCTTGTATCTCGGTAACTTTCTGCCCTGCTTGGTAATTACTGTCATTCTTGCAGGGTCGGTCTATAAGGTTTTTTCGCAGAAATTGCCTTCAGTCACAGACGGCTTTGATTATGCGGCAATGGACCAGTATGTGGAAGAACAAATGAAGGATTGCCGTATACCGGGATTCTCACTTGGGATTGTAAAGGAAGATAAAGTGCTATATCAGAAAGGATACGGCATAGCCGACAACACAAAACGCGCAGTCGATATACAAACGCCGTTTATCATTGCTTCAGTTACTAAGACCTTCACTGCTCTGGCGGTAATGCAACTGAAAGAAGCCGGAAAGTTGGACCTTGACATGCCGGTGTACAGCTATATTCCTGACTTCGAAATGGCTGACAGCAGATATAGGGAAATAACGGTCAGGCAGCTTCTAAATCATACGGCCGGTTTCGGATTACTGGCGGAATTCCAGGTATCACCTCCGCAGGATATGAATAAAAGCATTACCGAATTGGTGAATAAATTCAGCAGCCTTAGGCTCAAGCGTATGCCCGGTACGGAATTTGAATACTGCAATGCCGGCTTTATTGTTCTTGGCGAAGTAATCAGCCGGGTTTCCGGTTTATCGTATAATGAATATTTAAGTCAATACATATTTAAACCTTTGGAGATGGAGCATACCTACACATCCATGGATAAGGCTAAGGAAGACGGCCTGGCATCAGGATATCTTTCCTTTTTCGGATACCCCAGAATTTACGAGCTGCCGTACGAATCGAGCCGCATGCCGGCTTATGGCATCATATCCTGTACGGAGGCTTTGACGCATTACATGCTTGCAATAATGAACGGCGGCGTATACAATGGGACACGCATACTGTCGGAAGAAGGAATCACTGAAATGACCTCGCCCTCCTCTACGGTATCTCCAAATATCAATTACGGCCTCGGCTGGCATGTGACATCAGGCAGCATATATCACGGCGGTGAACTTGCTAATTATCAGGCCATGCTGAAGATATTGCCGGAAGACAGACTTGGTGTTGTATTTCTTTATAACGCTTCCAGCAGTACGTCTGCCAAACTGTTCAACGTTGGGTACCGGACCAGGATTGAATCCGGAATCGTTAATATCCTTTACGGCTTTTCACCGTCGGATCAGCCAGGTCAAAATCCATTTAACCTGAACAGTTACCCTATGTCGTTCACCTATAACTTACTGTTGGTACTCATTGCACTGGCAGTCCTGCTGCTGACCGTGTCTGTATACCGGCTGCGTTCCATGTACAGAAGGCTTGGTAAAACCCGACTTTCTTTTTGGCGCATTTTGATTATATCTTTGCTTTATAACGTACTGCTTCCGATTTATATCCTGTTAGCAGTACCGAGAGCCTGGAGTTCATGGTANNTCATGGTCCTATGTGCTTTATTATGTGCCTGACATAAGCTGGTTTTTGCTGATATACTCGGGGCTGCTGCTTGTGGTCTGCATATATAAAATAATACTTATTATAAAATTTATGAGAAGCCGGAACGGCAGGGCCGGTTTGACGGAGGAGAAAGCTTAGTGAAAAACAGATTCATAACAACAATTATTTATATCCTATTCTGCTTCTTGTTTATCCCCAAAATAACTTATGCAGCGGCAGAAACACTCCCATCTGGAGTTCAAGATTCTGAAATAGGAGAAAAAATTGAAGCATATATCGCAGAACATAAAGATACGACCGCCGCTGTTTCCGTTGCTGTTTTTCGAGGACAGGAAACGTTATACAATACGGCATACGGCTATGCGAATATAGAAAACGGAGTTGCGGCCGATGATAAAACCGTCTATGAGTGGGGTTCCGTAAGCAAGCTGCTCGTATGGGTAAGCGTCATGCAGCTTTGGGAGCAGAGGCAAATCGATTTGGAAACAGATGTCCGTGAATATCTGCCGGAACAATTTTTAACCAAACTGAAATATGACACGCCGATTACAATGATAAATCTGATGAACCATAATGCGGGCTGGCAGGATGCCATTTTTCAGATGTGTGCCACGGATGCTGACAGCGTATTGGCCTTAAGCGATGCGTTAAAAGTAACCGAACCCGTTCAGATATACGAACCGGGTACCGTGTGCGCGTATTCCAATTGGGGAACTGCCCTTGCAGGGTATATTGTGGAGCGTATCAGCGGGCAGCCGTTTTACGAATATGTACAGGACAACATTTTTAAACCGCTGGGAATGGAGCATAGCGCACTGTCACCAACGTTTCACGATAACGAATGGGTGCTGTCAAAATTACAGGAAGCGGAAGGCTATACTTCCGGCCTGATACCGATGAGAGACGGACTTTTCTATCAGAATCTCTATCCTGCGGGTTCTGCGGCGGGGACTCTTGATGAATTTTTGCTGTTTGCCAAAGAGCTTGTTCCCAATAATGACAGACCTTCCAAATTATTCCAATATAATGAAACCCTGGCAGAACTGTTATCTCCCACTCTTCTCTATCCCGGTACGGACGTTGATTATATTTGCCATGGCTTCTGGTCACATGAGTTTAATGTACAAACGCTTGGGCATGGCGGGAATACCAATATGTATTCTTCCAACCTTATGTTTGACCCCATTTCGGGTGTGGGTATGGTTATCATGACCAATCAGGGCAACGAAACAGTGTACAATTACGGACTGCCCGAAATCGTATTCGGAGAGCTTGCGCAAATGTTGCAGGAGAATGCAAAGAACGGCCAATCAAATATGACAGGTCTGTATTACTCCGCAAGAACCATCCGGCATGGAATCGGGAAGATGTATACGCTGCTTGGCCTGCGGCCGCTGTCGGATGATGGCAGCGGTAATTTGAAAATCTCCCTTTTCGGTTTGGCTCAAATGGAGGTCAGAAAGATACAGCCAAACACCTTGTTTATTACCCAGCGGACGGGGACATTGGAAGTGGATACATTGGCAAGATATTCCGAGAATGGCAAAACGAAGATCCTATCGGCTATTTACGGAGATACGATTGAAGCGGATGCCGATGTCTGGATTTGCTTCATCGCCTTCATATTACTGATAATTGCCGCTCTGTGGAGTGCGGTGGTTCTTATTACCGGTATACTGCGGTTCATTCTGAATAAGATTAAAAGGCAGGGATTAAAGCATGATTTTTTCAAAAAGTACCAGCTTATACTGTGCGCTGCCATATTATTATTGATTGTCAATATCATATCCGTTGCAAGCATTATGTTCTCATCAGAAGGGTCGGCTGCGGCTCTTATACCGAATATTGCCGCAAGTATTGTTTTAGGCTTGATGCCGGTTGCGTATGCAGTAATTCTCATAATAAAATGGCCCAGGCTTACCTGCAGTAAAAGGCAAAAAGCAGCTTATATCATATCACTCTGTATGGGCTTAATTATGACATTCAATATACTGGCTTTTGAAATGTACATGCTGTAAAGACATGCTGCAAAATAAGGAGTAATTTTCATGGTTATTAAAGTAATAGAACAGTTATTCTCCATCTGCAAAATAGCAGACATATCAGAAGTAAATTTTTCTGACGAATTCTGTTTTGTGAGCAGAACCGACGAGGAACTGTCACTGGTATGCGGTTCAAAGTATGTACCTGAAACAGCTGCCGAATGTGATAATGGCTGGAGAGCTTTTCGAATACAAGGCGTACTGGATTTTTCTTTGATTGGTATATTGTCGGAAATTTGCAAATTATTAGCTGATGAGAAAATCGGTATTTTTGCTGTTTCTACTTATAATACAGACTATATTCTTACAAAGAAAGAAAATTTTGAAAGAGCGTTGTTAGCTTTGGCTTCAGCCGGTTATGATGTTGTCCGATAGTTAGTTAACCCGGCAGGCTAAATTATTCTTCAAAAAGACAAAATGGATGCCCGGCAGGGTCTAAAAGTGTTGTCCATTGGACCTCCCAGTCCGGCTGGCAAAACTGTTCCGGCGGCATTGTAGCCCCTAATGGCAAGGCATACTCAACAGCCTTTTGCCTATCCTGTACCTTAATATCAATATGAACCATCGGTTGTTGATCCTGCTCCGAACCAAGCCAGACCGGCCTTTTATAATACTCGTCATATTGAAAACCAAGATCAAATCCAAGGCCTGGTAATGATACGGTGTATCCGCCATATGAATCAGAAGTTACGGAACCTCCCAATAGCTTTGAATAAAATGCCGCTAATTCTTCAGGAGAATCACAATCATAAATCAAAGACCTTATGGAGGCTGCTATTTGACCGGAATCTTTATCATTCATATAATTCACTCCTTTATTGATTATGATTTAATAATACATGATCGAAACAAGAAACGCAAAATAAAATATTTTCAGTTGGGACAAATTGAAAATAATCACGTGCTCTAATTAAAAGAGCATTGGCGGTCAAGACAAATTGACTGCCCATATGCTATTCTGTTTTAAAGGAGGTGCTTAATATGCACGCATGGGAACAAATACAAATAACCGTGGACTATATTGAGGAGCATATTTCGGAAGAAATAAAAATTGAGAATCTGGCTAAACTGGCTTCCCTGTCACAGTTTTATTACCAGAGACTGTTCAGCCGGTTGGTTAAAAAGCCTGTAATCGAATATGTCAGGCTGCGCCGCCTTGCAAAAGTATCTGAAGCGCTGCCGGACAAAAGTAAACGAATTCTGGATATCGCTTTGGATTTCGGATTCTCTTCCCACGAAACTCTTACCCGTTCATTTAAAGATGCATTCGGAATGACACCGGAGGAATATCGTTCCAATCCCGTCCGTCTGAATAACTTTGTAAAACCGCAGCTGCTGCTGAACTATACATTGGTGGATGAAAATGTCCCCTTAATAGCCAATGGGGTGGTTCTGGAAATTACACGCCGTCAGGTTTCTTCACCTCAATTTTTTTTAGGTCTTACGGCAGAAGAACCCTTTAACCGGATGCCCGGCGGCGATGAAACCGGCATAGATACGCTCGGCAAGTTATGGGATGCTTTCCACGAATACAAATCCGCTATTATGGAATTAAAAGCAGACGGCCATGAACTCGGCGTTACCTATACCGGGACAAAGGAAGGCTGTTACCGGTATTTTGCAGGCGCCGAAGCCGTGTCAAACAAACCGCCTGAAGGCTTAACTTCCTGGGAATTACCCAAAGGCGAATATATCATCTGTTCTTTTGAAGCGGAGGATTTTGAGCATCTTGTTATGGATGCGGTGTACAAGGCCCACAGATACCTGTTTGAAACATGGCTGCCCAATCATAACCTTCACGTCAGGCCTTTTGCAGCGGAACGCTATGCCAGCCACGGCCCCGATACCACCCGCATGGAGGTATGGGTGCTGCCTGAGGTCACACAGAATAGGTAATATAAGCATTTCTTTGGAGGTGAAACTCATCTTGGAATGGAATACGCTTTACACTCAAAACAATCCCCCCGCCCCGGAAGATATAAGCAAATATGCAGGCAGTGAACTATGGGAAAAGCTGAGTTCTTTTTTAGAAGGTACTTATAAGATTAAGCCTAAATTTTCCTACAGCCGATGCGCCTTGCAGCCTGGGTGGAATGTGACAGCCTTCCTTTGTCCCGGTA
>DBEP01000124.1:18677-18996 GCA_002294045.1 Lachnoclostridium sp. UBA903
GTTTTTTTATTGCCCTGGTAGTAATCGGCAGCAGAGAAAGCCCTGAAGCCGAACTGATACTGCCCTTACTCAGCAGCTATACGCAAAGCTTGTATCAAAACACCGTTTTTTCTGCCGGAGGCCGCTGGCTGATGATTAATGTTACCGAACCGGCCGTTCTGGATGATGTCATTACTTTGGTCCAAATAAGGGCAAAAACAAAATAGTGTTAAGGCCATATATACCGGCTTGTCTGTCGCTGTATAAGGATAATCAGTCCAGATAATTTGCATAGTTATTTACAAAACACTGTACTATAGTGTGTTTGAAAAATGCTTGT
>DBEP01000124.1:19040-21394 GCA_002294045.1 Lachnoclostridium sp. UBA903
CAAAGTGGGGCGTTCAGAACGCTCAATGATTTTTCAAACACGCTCTGGGATCAAATATTTACCTTCTCATTATATCCAGCAAATCATAAAACCGGTATGCTTTATTACGTTTTTTATCATCCGGATATATCTTACCGGATTCAATCAGCTTATTTACATTATTTCGGACTGCATTATAACTGATACCTAATACATTTTGTACTGATTTAATATCAAAAACCGGTGCTTGAAAGATATACTTTACCAAATCGGTTCTAACATTATTATTTTTCGCCACTTCAAGCATTTCTGAATATAGTAGCTCTATGCTTTCTAATTTATAAACATAGTAATCAGCTTGATTAATGGAGGCATTTAAAAAGAACTTAATCCATTCATTCCATTTAGGGTTGTCATTTCTTAAATTATTAAGTAAAGCATAATACTTAAATTTATTTTTTTCTAATTCCTGACTGATAAAAAATGTTGGCTTGCTAATAATGCCTTTACTTAATAAATACAAGACAATCAGTATTCTTCCCATTCTTCCGTTTCCATCCAGAAATGGGTGAATCGTTTCGAACTGGGCATGGATAATTGCAGCTTTCACAAGATATCCAGAATTGTTATCCATTTCATCATCATTAATGTACTTTTCTAAATTAGAAATATACTCAGATATTAAATGAGCTTCCGGAGGAATATATACCGCTTCTTCAATCCTGGAGGTGGCACCTATAAAGTTTTGAATTTTCCTATATTCTCCCGGATTTCTATTTTCTCCTCTGGCATTGGACAGAATTATTCTATGTAATGCCAGTAAAACCCTTGTAGAAATAGGTAAATCCTTTAACAATCTTTCTCCCTGATTTAAGGCATCCATATAATTTTCAACTTCTATGACATCAACTTTTTTATCGCCTGTAATCTCAGATGCAAGAACTTCATCAAAGGTGGTCTGCGTTCCTTCGATTCTGGTTGACTGTAAAGACTCATCCAGAGAAAACATAAGAAATATTTCATCACGAATTGGTGATCTTTCCAGGATAGAATTATATCTTTCAATTTTAACCCTTGCTTCCGTCTCCAGTTTCATAAGTTCAATCAACTCTTCAGTAGGTAACGTGACTGGCAGATATTTAGGGCAAAATGGTTTTTTCATTTTATTCCTCCTTTCAGAAATAATTTTATTAATATTTAGTTATTATTTCACTTTTAATAACTATTATTCAATAATATTACCATGTATATATATATAATTCAAGTAAATTTTTATTTATGAGGACCTTTAGTATCAATGTTATATCATGAATAAAAAACGTGTGGTATATAATTTTCGAATTGCGTGAACCGGAATTAGCAAGCCATTTGCTTACTAAAATCAGCTAAAGTAAAAACCTTAGAAGATTTTCCGGAACAGAATAATATGATTTTTAAACCACATTATGAATTACAAAAGATTAGATGGTGCCCGGTAGAAAACTATGTACTTTTCTATCAGGTATCAGAAGCAGAAAATCAGGTTTATATTCTACGTGTTCTATATAAGAACATAACTGGGAGCATCTATTAACCCCCAGTTAGTCTATTATACTTAAACTCCGGAAATTACGCCAGGAGTGAAAACCGGATCTATCTGGGTTTTCACTCCGTCTTAAGTAATTTCCTGGAGTTTTTTAGTGTCATAGGGCTTCTTTCCTGCAAAATCGGACAACGATATCCGAAAGCAGCCCTTCCCTGCCGGGATTATTTTTCAACTTGCATTTCCCATGGCATTTATTTATTTGCGTTATGGTAAAACCCCTATTATAACGGTACCATTTGAGATTAATACAACTCCGTCTTCATTCAGGTAGGAATAATCGTTCTCCTGATTATAATCGGACCAGTCCGCATTGGTAATCCTGAACTGGCACACCAATTCCCGGCCCGGCGCCAAGGGATTTTCCAAACCCGCCAGAGAAATCTCCAAATAAGTGTCGGCATTTTCCACTGCCGGATTAAGACTTACAAATTCCCCCGCTATACTGTCGGTAACTGTCTCATACCATGGCGCGGTGTTGTAAGACATACCTGCGTCATCACAATGGAACACCTGATTTACATCTGCTTCCCTGGTATAGTAATATCGGATTTTTACCGTACTTAAATCAATACTGTTATTCCCTGTGTTACTAAGGGTAAACTTTTTCGCAATGGTATTTGCAATTGCATTCCCGTTTCCTTCCATTACAAAGGCTAAATCCTTATCTCCGGTACCGGCAGCCGGCAGCTTGACTTTAATCTTAACCGGCGCTCCTTGTCTGACATCCCCGTTTGCTAAGGTCGCCCGGACAGTAAACGTCACCTCCACAATGCCGTCCGGAAGAGCCGTA
>DBEP01000050.1:0-32271 GCA_002294045.1 Lachnoclostridium sp. UBA903
GAGGGCAAAAGCAGCGTGTAGCCATTGCAAGTGCCATTGCCAGCAATCGGGAAATTATCATCTTTGATGAACCTACAAGCGGACTTGATCTGAGGCATATGAAAGAAGTATCTGAAAATTTTATGAAGCTTAACAAACAGGGAAAAACTCTGTTTATTATATCACATGACCTGGAACTAATCTTTGAATGCTGTACGCATGTATTGCATTTTGAAGACAGCAAGCTGATTGATAACTATCCCCTTGACTCTGAGGGAGAAAAAAAATTAAAGCATTTTTTTGAGCCTGCGATTAAGGTATAATGTCGACAGACATTATACCCGCGCCGAACGTAGTGAGTGCGCATCACCGCCGCAAAGCGGCGCATACCATGGGAGCCTGCGGACATGGTATAAGCTATAAGTTGTCAAAAAGTTGCATGTTTAACAATAGTAATGTGTAAAAAAAGGAAAATAACTAGTATATCTGGATTGACATTTGATAAAATGTTAAGTACAATTCAATTGCTGTGTATTACACCTTTATTTAATGACTTGAAAAAATATTACAAAAGTGGGAGCGTGTATCATGAAAAGACAAAAGATTAAAGTTACACAATTACTAGTATTAATGGCGTTATGTTGTTCATTGGTGGCAGGAAACTTATTTATACCGGGTGCGGTAGCAGAGGCTGCGGCAAAGAAAACAACCATAAGTGCAACTGAAATGACAATACCTGTTGGCAAAATGAATAGTAAGGTTTATTGGAATAAAAATTCATGGCAATTGGCCAACGCACAGAAGCTTACCGTAAAAAACACAGTAAAAGGCGCAACTTATCAATTTACATCCAGCAACACCAAGGTTGTTAAAATCAGCAAAAACGGAGGTTATTTAACAGGCCTTAAGGCTGGAAGCGCGACAATAACCTGCACACAGACTTATAAGAATAAGAAAACCACAGTAGGCAAGTGTAAGGTTACCGTAAAAAATGCTGCTTTAACGGCAAATAAAGATGAGAATGTATTTGCTGCCGGAAGCAATGGATTTGATCTCACACACTATTATAGTTCTTTAGAACCCTTGTTTCATATAACATATCGCAATCCGAATGCGACCTACACTTTGACATCAAGCAGTAAAGATTTTTCTATTAAAGAAGTAAAATATGATGCTTCAAAGGCGAAGACTCTTACGGATAACAAAGATTACCAGGAAGTACTTAAGGATTATATTGGAAACCGTTACTTTTACGGATACCAGTTCACGGCGAAAAAATCAGGTACCTATACAATAACAGTAAAAGAGACGTATAATAAAAAATCAAAAACTCTGGGCAGCTTTAAAGTGGTAATTAAAGATACCAGTATTTCCGAAGCGAAAAAGGAATTGCTGCTGGGGAATTATTTGAACGTATTAACCTTACTTAGCTACACGAAAGAAAGTACAAATTATTATTTCGAAATAAAAAATTATGATGAGGCTAATCCCGATAATAATGTATTGAAATTAAGTAAAAACGGAAGCGAATATTATTTATATGCAAATAAAACCGGCACCGCAGAAGTTACGGTAAGAGAAGGCTCAGAAAAAGGAACCGTTATAGGAACCGTCACCATTGCTGTAACGGAGGCTCCTTGTAAAGGTATTAGTGTGGAGCAGGACGAATATACAGCCTATGTAGGTGATTATTTTGATATATATTATGATTTGGAGCCCTGGGATACGACAGATAAAGTTACCATTGAATCTGATAACCCGGATGTTTTAAAAGTAGAATATGATCAGGAAAAGGAATCCTGGGTATATTCACCTTTGAAGGCCGGAGAAGCAAATGTTACCATTAAATGCGGAAGCCAGTCGGTAACATGCAAGGTTGTAGTTGAATAGGGTTAGTATACTATGACGGAATTGTATAAATAAATTAAAAAAGCTATCTCAAACGATAAGTTTGGGATAGTTTTTTTATTCAATAGGAAATNNAAATTGCGTCCTATTGAATAAAAACCCTCCGGGGGATGCACATGACGCGCCAACGGAAGATGTCACTAAAGTGACAGTGCGTCAGCGCAGAGTTTGCTTTGCAAACTCTTTCTTATTCAACAGGAAATTGTTTCCTATTGAATAAAAAGCCTTCCAGGCGGGATACTTTGTTACGGATGGATGTTTTGGGCGGTTAAAATAAACTTTGCAAATAATTATAAAAATAGTAAAATATTATTAACGGACAGATATAAAAATAGGAACTTTTGAGATATAAACTGTTAACTTTGAATTATAAGGAGATTTTATAAAAATAATTTAAGAGGTGCTGCCAACATGAGTGAACTGGCCGAAATCATCCAAAAAATATTTCAATCGAAAAAAAACAGCAGTTATAAAGACATGGTTGATATCGATTTTGAAAGCATAAAAGAAGAGGGGGATATATATTTAGAGGGTGATAAAGTGACCGTTATGTCACAGAAAGATTATTTTGTCGCCAAATATATACTTTATAGAGGTGACATAACATATTTTTTCCGTAGTGATAGTGAAAAAAGCGTAGCAATTAAGGACATGCATGAGTCAGTTTTCCACAGACATGACTATATTGAATTAACTTATGTAGTATCCGGTGTACTGACACAATACATCGGCAATGATAAAGTAGAATTAAAGGAAGGTGAGATTAGTATTGTAGATCAGAACTGCCTGCATCGGGAGGTAGTTCCGCAGGCAAACGTCACAGTATTATTTTTATGTTTTAATACAAATTTTTTTGACAGAAATATATTAAACAACGAAAACCAGTCGGAGCTGCAGCAGTTCATTTCACTATGCTTATACAATAAGAAAAAATTACGCCGGTATACATGTTTGAAACCATATATTTCTACCGATGGAGTAGAACGAATTTTATTGCAGTTTATTCAGGAAAGTCATTATAAGAATATAGGTTATCAATATGTGTTAAAAGCACTTACTATGAGATTATTTGAAATGCTGTGCAAACAGTATGATTTCAGCTTAAATACAAAAAATATAGGCTCAAGAGTACAGACCTTTTATTTGATAGAGCAGTATATGAAAGGAAACTTGGCAGAAATTAAGATTGCAGATTTAGAAGACCGGTTTTATTTTGGAAAAAATTATTTTAATCAGCTTATTATGGAGCAGACAGGATTGACATACAGCCGTTATTTACAAAAATTGCGCTTGGAAGAAGCAGTCTATTTCGATAACCGCATCATGGGGCAGNNGCTTGGAAGAAGCAGTCTATTTGTTGCTGCAGACGGATTTTTCTATTGCCGAAATAGCGGTTAGGGTAGGGTATAGCAACCGCAGTCATTTTTATAAACTTTTTGATTCTTATTATCATAATACGCCCAAAGAATATCGTGAGAATTACCGTATCTAAGAGCTGATAATTACGGGCATAACAATAGAAAGCACTTTTTATGTAGAAGCTATTTAATTACTTTACATAATATAGTGCTTTTTCTGTTTTGCCTAGAGTATGTTTAATTATCAAGCTGATTTTAATCTGTGTTCGGTAAGTTTTAAATATATTCAAACTATATTTGGAAATGTGCATAACAAATATAGGATAATCAGGGAAAAATGATACATAATAATCAAATTTGAGGGCTTCAGAACATTGTTTTATTGGTGATGTTTTAATATACTGTGTATACAAATATATGCAGAAAGGTAATGTAATTAATCGGGCCGATGTTGTTAATGCCCGTTAAATACATTCTGGAGGAAGAAAAATGATTAGTCAGTCCTTTAATAGTAATTGGATGTATTATCCTTCGGAAGCATCTATGATGACAGGACCGTTGCAGGCGCCGGTATCCGTTTTACTGCCCCATGATGCGGTTATCGGGATGGAACGGAAGGAAACCGCAGAAGGAGGAAACCGCAAAGGTTATTATCCTAACGGCAGTTACTATTATGTTAAGAAGTTTCAGGTGCCTCAGGAATGGCAGAATAAACAGATTTACATCGAATTTGAAGGTGTCTATAGCAACGCTATGGTATATGTCAATAATGAATATGCCGGCCAATGTACTTATGGTTATACGGATTTTACATTATCCATCAGTAAATTCTTAGAGGTTGGGAAGGAAAATGAAATCAAAGTAATAGCACGCACAACAAATGACAGCCGCTGGTATACAGGCGGCGGGATCTACCGCAATGTAAAAATATTAGTGGCGGAGGCGGTACATATAAGGAAGGATGGCGTGAAGCTTATTACAAAAAGCGCCGATTATCAAAAAGCTGCAATTGCAGTCGGTATAGGTATAGAAAATAACAGTTTAAGGAACCGGAGATTGAGGGTGCTCGTAAAACTGACGGATGCAGACGGGAATATTGCGGCTTCTGATGACCAGTTATTGACCAGTTATATGGGAAACATAGCAAAACTTCATTCCAGGCTTTATGTGAAAGAACCAAAATTATGGAGCATAGATGAACCGAATTTATATACTTATACAGTCCAATTAGTGGAAGATACGGTTATTATTGATGAAGAAACCGGTACATACGGCATTCGTGTACTTCAGTTGGATACGGAAAGAGGTTTGCAGATTAACGGGAAGACGGTCCGTTTGTATGGCTGCTGTATCCATCATGATAATGGAGTTATTGGTGCGGCCGCTATCGGACGCGCAGATGAAAGGCGGGTGCAATTATTAAAAGCTGCCGGTTATAATGCTATCCGCAGCAGTCATAATCCGATGGGGAAGGCACTGCTGGAGGCATGTGATAAATATGGTCTGGTAGTTATGGATGAACTGGGGGATATGTGGCGTAACAGCAAGGTAAACGCTGATTATGCGACAATTTTTGAATATCATTGGAGAGAAAATATTAAAGCCATGGTAGATAAGGATTTTAATCATCCCTGTGTTGTGATGTATTCCATTGGAAATGAGATTCCGGATATCGGACATGCATCCGGAGCCGAGCTTGCAAGAAATTTGTCCAATGAATTCAGACGTCAGGATTCCACCCGTTATATAACCGCAGGTGTCAATTGTATGCTGGCTGTTATGGATCAGCTTCCTTCCCCTGATGGAAAGGGACAGGAAATCAATGGACTTATGGCCGATTTGGGAGAAATGATGAATGAAGTGACACAAAGCGATTTAGTGACGTATGCAACGGCAGAGTCTTTTGCAGCTCTGGATATTGCGGGTTACAATTATGCCGAGTGCCGTTATGCAAAGGATGCAGAGGCGTTTCCCAACCGTATAATCGTAGGAAGTGAGACATTTCCCGGGGCAATTGCCCGTAATTGGAAACTCATGGAGCAGTATTCCAACATAATCGGTGATTTCGGCTGGACCGGGTGGGATTATCTGGGAGAAGCCGGTATTGGGAAAAATGTATATGATGAAAAACAAAATGAGGGTATATATGCCGTTTTTCCTTATTTTGCGGCTTATTGCGGAGACTTCGACCTGATAGGAAGCCGCAGGCCGCAGAGCTACTGGCGGGAAATTGCAGTTGGAAAAAGGAAAAAGCCGTATATTGCGGTCCAGGACCCTGCGCATTATGGGAAAAAGGCCTTTACGACGCCCTGGAGCTGGACGGATTCTATTTCCAGCTGGACATGGAACAAAAGTGAAGGAAAGCCTGTTGTAATCGAAATATATTCCGATGCGGAAGAAGTAAAGCTGTTTAAGAATGGAGTGAAGGTCGGGGAAAAAACAGTTGGGACAGTGGAGCCGTTTAAGGCTTTTTTTGAAACCGATTATCAGCCGGGGACCCTGGAAGCAATTGCTTATTCCCAGGGGATGGAAACAGGAAGATATGCACTGGTGACGGCGGCAGAGCCGGCAAAAATAACAGCAATACCCGATCGGGATGAGATACGGGCGGATGATACGGACCTGGTTTATGTGACGATACGGTTGGAAGATTTGAACGGCAATCTGGTGACTTGTAATGACCGGATGATAAAGGTTACAGTTGCGGGAGCACATTTACAGGGGCTGGGCAGTGCAAACCCGCAGGGACTGGATAATTTCACCTCAGGCGCCTGCAAGACCTTTTGCGGCGAAGCACTTGCCGTAATCCGGCCTGAGAGAGCGGGCGAAATCGGGATATACATTGAAGCGGAGGATTGCAGGCCGGTAGGGGTAAATGTTACGGCAAAATGATAAAAAGCAAAATGATAAAAAACAAAATAATATAAAGCAAAATGATAAAAAACAAAATGATATAGAGCCAAATAATATGCAGCTGAATTTTGCCAGGATTATTTTTTAAGGACGAAAAGTTTATATAAAATGGCAAAAATTAAAATCAATAGACTGAAAAGTGTAGAATGTCCAAGAATGATATAAAAAAGCACTATTTTAGGAACAAATAACAGTGAATAATGTGTAATATGACAGTGTAAATATTTACGTTATAATTTCAATAGTGCAAAATGTACAGGAGGTAGTATGGCGGCAGCAGAGTCTTATTTTTTTGAAGCAATTGAGAATCGTTTGAAATACCCGGCCAAAGTATTTCTGGCATCCATTGACCACTCCAGTTTTCATTGGCACTATGAATATGAATTGATTTTAGTATTAAAAGGGAAGGTGCTGGTTAACTCCGATCAAAAGCCGGTTATTCTGGAAGCCGGCGATATCCTTTTGGTAAATTCCAAGTCGGTTCATGAGATACACCGGATTGAAAGGGAAGATAATATCTGTCTGTTTATCCAGATTAATCAGAACCTGTTTAACGATTTCAGAGATGCGAACCAAACTTACCGGTTTTACTTAAACAGCAAACTGGATACCTTAAAACCGAAAAAGGGATTCGAGCATTTTGTCCGCATGGCGGCACAAATTGGCCTGGCCGGAATAGATAAAAACGAAATCACGCCTTACCGGATGAAAGGTATGCTGTATTTGTTTATTGCGGATTTGTACCAGTATGCGGCTTATGATATTTATCAGCGCGCTTCGGAGGCTGCCGAACATGAGAACCTGGAAACGCTTATGAATATTATCGAGTATATCCAATTTCATTATCAGGATAAGAACGTACTGAAAAATCTTTATAAAGAAGTTGGCATGAGCGATAAATCGGTTTACCGTCTGCTGAAGGTAAATATAGGCCATTCAGCCAAAGACCTGCTGCTTGCCAGGAAACTGGACAAAGCAAAGTATATGTTAAAATATACGGATAAGACGATTAACTTTATTGTAGATGAGTGTGGATTCAGCTCCGTAAATTCATTTTACAGAACCTTTAAAATGGTATTAAACATAACGCCTAATGATTACCGCAGGTATGGCATAGCGCTGAAAGACAATCAGGAAATCAAAGGTTATCTGGGTTTCAGCAAAACGGAAGGTATTGTATTGCTAGAGAACATCATAAAAGGGAGATAAAAGATGAAGTGTACAAAATCAAAGAGATTATCCTATACAGAGAAGGCGCAGAAAATTGCAGCTTGTCTGACACTGGAAGAAAAGGTTGCTCTGATGGGCGGTAATGTCAGTTTGGAAAGCATGATAGAGAACCTGATGGACGATCCGGACAATAAGCATTATAACTATATACCCTATGATGCCGGCGGCATAGAGAAATATAATGTACCGCCGATGCTGTTCTGTGATGGTCCAAGAGGTGTCGTATGCGGGAATGGCAAAACAACTTGTTTTCCGGTTTCCATGCTACGCGGCGCCACGTTCGACAGGGATTTGGAGGAACGGATCGGACGTGCCATCGGCAAAGAGGTAAGAGGCTTTAAGGGGAATCTGTTTGCAGGCATATGTATCAATCTTCCCTATAATCCGAGCTGGGGCAGAAGTCAGGAAGTATACGGAGAGGAGTCGTTCCACTTGGGAGAGATGGGCGCCGCACTCACAAGGGGCGTTCAGGAAGAGAATGTGATTGCCTGTATCAAACACTACGCATTTAATCAGATGGAAATTTCCAGATTTAAAGTTAGTATCGATTGCGATATAAGAACGGAGCGTGAAGTATTTTTACCTCATTTTAAGAAATGCATCGATAGCGGGGCTGCCGGTGTTATGAGTTCTTACAATCGTTACAAGGGAATCCATTGCGGCCATCATGATTATCTTCTGAACCAGGTTTTAAAAGCCGAATGGGGCTTTGACGGCTTTATCATGAGTGACTTCGGCTGGGGTATAAGAGATACGGTGGAAGCAGCCAACGGGGGCCAGAATATGGAGATGTGCTGCACCGAATTTTTCGGTGAAAAACTGGTTAAGGCAGTAAAAGACGGCCTGGTCCCGGAAAGTAACATAGACGATGCGGCATTGCGCATCATACGTACCTTGATTGCCTTTGATGAAGCCTATGACAGGGATTATGATGAGAGTGTGCTTGGATGCAAAGAACATATTGCCCTGGCATTGGAGGCCGCAAGAAAAGGAATTACCTTAATCAAAAATAATAACAACCTGCTGCCGTTGAATAAAGAAGCTACGGGCAGAGTTGTAGTACTTGGCAAATTAGGAGAGAAGGAAGTGACCGGTGATCACGGTTCCAGTCAGGTACGGCCCGCCTATGTGGTTACGCCCATAAAAGGTTTGGCAAATGTATCTCCGAAGAGCGAAATAGTTTACTATAACGGAGAAGACCTGGAGCATGCAAGAGAGCTGGCGGAAAGTGCGGATGCGGTTATTTTTGTAGTCGGCTACGATCATGACGATGAAGGAGAATATGTGGCGACAGAACCGGATAAATCCTATACGGGCAGTATCGGCGGTGACCGTAAAGATAGTCTTGGCCTGCACCGGGATGAAATCGATTTAATACGGATAATCGGTCCTGTAAATGAGAATTCGGTTGTTGTTATGATTGGCGGCAACATGATTATGACGGAGGAGTGGAAAGATAGCGTAAATGCTATTATCATGGCTTATTATCCGGGTATGGAGGGCGGTACGGCAATAGCGGAGATTATTTTCGGTGATGTCAATCCAAGCGGTAAACTTCCCTTTGTGGTACCGTTCAGGGAATCTGATTTGCCCCAGGTTAACTGGGATACAACAACACAGTGGTATGATTATTATCACGGTTATGCAAAATTGGAAAAGGAAGGAATCGCGCCGAGCATTCCATACGGCTTTGGTTTGTCTTATACGGTTTTTTCGGTAGAGAATGCAGAATTCAGGGCTTCGGGCAATATAGTAACCGCCTCCTGTGACGTAACCAACATCGGAGACAGAAGCGGAGATGAAGTAATCCAGATGTATATAGGCTTTAAAAATTCCGCGGTGGACAGGCCGGTGAAGTTATTAAGAGGCTTTCAGCGTGTATCTTTGGAGAAAGGAGAAACCAGGAAAGTAGAAATTTCATGTCCTGTGGAAGAATTATACTGGTTTAATCCCAAGGCCGGCCGGATGGAACTGGAACATATGGAATATGAGGTATATATCGGAACAAGCAGTGCAAATGAAGATTTACTGCAAGGCAGCGTTACTTTATAGACCGGTATCCTGTCTGCCGGTTCCTTAACACCGGGGCAGGCAGAAGAAACAGAAGAATGGGGTGATTGAATGAGCGGTCAATGTTTATTGGAAACAAAAGGCATATATAAATCCTTTGGTCCTACCAGGGCATTGGTGGATGTGAATCTGAAGGTCAGCCGCGGGGAGGTCCGCGGGCTGATTGGAGAGAATGGTTCCGGTAAATCTACGATTTGTTCCATTATAGCAGGTGCCCAGACGGCAGATGAAGGTGAAATGTTCTTAAGGGGCGGGTCCTTTAGCCCGAAAGGCAATGTAGATGCGCAGATGCAGGGAATCAGTATGATTGTTCAGGAAGCCGGGACAATTTCCGGAATAACCGTAGCATCTAATATTTTTCTGGGAAATCTGAAGCAGTTTACGAAACATGGTTTTTTAAGTGTCCGCAGAATGAATCTGGCGGCAAAAAAAGTATTGGAGAAAATAGGTGTTCCGGAAATTAATCCTGCCGCGCTGATTGATACTTTGAATTTTGAAGACAGAAAAATTGTAGAAATAGCAAGGGCAATGTATTCTGAGCCGGAAGTTCTCATTATCGATGAGACTACAACCGCCCTGGCACAGAAGGGCCGGGCAATTATTTATAATATGATCCGGCAGATGCAGGAGAGAAATAAAGCGGTATTGTTTATTTCCCATGATTTAGAGGAATTGATGGAGGTATGTAATACCATTACGGTGCTGCGCGACGGGAACCTTATTGATACTCTGACGAAAGAAGAAATGGCAATCGGAAAGTTAAGAAGACTGATGGTTGGCCGTGATCTTTCCGGCAGCTATTACCGTGCTGATTTTGACGGCTCCTATGGCAAAGAGGTTGTATTGGAATTCAATCAGGTAACTACAGCCGTTAATGTTGAGAACTTCTGTGCGCAGTTGCATAAAGGAGAAATCCTGGGACTGGGCGGTTTGTCTGACTGCGGCATGCATGAAATAGGGCGTGCGGCTTTTGGAATAGATAAGCTTGTCACCGGGAATGTGAGATTGCGGAAGGATGGAAAAAACCTTGTAATTACCAGCCCTGAGACGGCCATTAAGAATAAAATCGGATATGTATCAAAAGACCGTGATAAAGAAGCGCTCATTTTAACTGCAAGCATTAAAGATAATATTGTATCTCCGAGCTTACCGCTTTTGTCTAAGGCAACCTTCGTATCTCCGGCAAGTGAGAAGAAGCTGTCACAGGAACAGGTTAAAACTATGGAAATAAAATGTTATTCCGACTCACAGTACTGTAATGAGCTTTCCGGCGGCAATAAACAAAAGGTTGTTTTTTCAAAATGGCTGGCAAACGAAAGTGAAATCTTTATCCTGGACTGTCCTACCCGCGGTATCGATGTGGGTGTTAAGGCTAATATGTATGCTTTGATGTATGAGCTGAAAAAGGCAGGCAAGTCTATTATTATGATTTCTGAAGAACTTCCGGAGCTGATAGGTATGAGTGACCGCATTCTTATCTTAAAGGAGGGTGTTATATCCGGTGAGTTTACCAGAAATGAAGCTCTTTCAGAGCATGATATTATTGAATGCATGATTTAGGAGGTGAAGGCATGGCAGAGAAAGTATTGGCAAAAGAGCGGGAAGAAGAAAAGCAAAAACAAGCAGAGCTGATTCACCGGATGAAACGTAAAAACAGAATCAGTGCCATCGTCCCGTTTCTGGGTTTGGTTTTCATCGTTATCTTTTTTGCAATTGTAACCGATGGCAGAACGGTGAATTCCAATAATCTTATTAATCTGGTAAACCAGAGCTATACGCTGATTATAGTCTGCGTAGGCGCTGCTTTTGTATATGGATACGGCGGAATGGATATGTCCGTCGGATATGTGCAGGGCTTTATCTCTGTTATCATTGCAATAATTGCGATGAATCATCTGGTACCGGCCTGGATAGTTTTACCGATTTCCATTGTCTGCGGTATGCTGATCAGTTCGATTAACGGTATCGTATCCGTATACACAAGAGTACCTGTTTTTGTAGTGAGTTTATGTATTATGAATATTTGTAAAGGCATTGTGGCCACTGCGGTGGCGGATACCGATATCTATATGTCATACTCGGAATATTCCGGCTGGAATAATAATGTATTAAAAGGAATTGTCCTGATTTTTATTATTGCGGCAGGATATTATACATTTGAATATACACAGATCGGCAAAAAGCTGAAAATAATGGGCGGCAATATTACCGCTGCAAAACTCAGCGGCATTAATGTTACAAAATACACAATTTTAGCGTATGTGATTATCGGCGCGACCGTAGGTATTGTAGCTTTCTTCACTTTAACCCGGACCGGTGTGGTAACCGCCTCTACCGGCTCCGGTCTGATGCTTGATGTCATGACTGCAATTGTATTGGGCGGTTTTCCGTTATTCGGCGGCGCCAAGGCAAAAATCAGGTCTGCGGTAATCGGTGCCGTTACGGTATCCGTGTTAAGTAACGGCCTGACTATTTGGGGGTTAAATCCGAATTATGTGAATGGTGTAAAAGGTATTTTGTTTTTGATTATCGTATGCATCAGTTATGAACGTAAAAAGGGAGAAATATTTAATTGACGAAGCATACGGCAGTGCATTAACAAACCGATTGGATTTAATAAGGTAACAATAAATTTTAATTATAAAATTTTATGCGAGGAGGATTTATTTATGAAAAAGCTTTTGGCATTAGTATTATGTATGGCTGTTACAGCCGGCATGTTAGCGGGCTGCGGTGCTTCCGGGGCAAAATCAAACAATTCCGGTAACACGGAGAGTGATACGGCAGAATCTAAAACGTCGGGGGGAGATGAATATGACTTTGATGCAGGCGAATCGGAATATCCGTCTGCAGATGAACTGGAACCTCATAAAATCGGAGTGATATGGTATGGCTACACAGACCAGTTGAGTACCTCCATGAAGAAGAATATGGATTACCTGGCGTCGGAATTCAATATTGAAGTTGTGTATGCGGAGGCTTATCTTGCGGAAGATTGTATCAGTGAGACAGAGAATTTGATTGAAGCAGGCTGTGAAGGCATTATGACGCTTGGCCTATATGCGGCAATGGTTGATAAATGCGAAGAGGCGGGAGTATATCTGACCCAGTTCTGTAATGTGGTAACGGACGAAGAAATTCTTGGAATGATTCGGGAAAGCGAATATTTCGCAGGCATGATAACGGAGAGTGATGTATCCGGCGGAGAAATGATGGTGGATGATCTTTACGAAAGAGGCTGCAGAAACATCGTTTGGTTATCCCTTCAGGCAGGTGCTTCCGCTAACCACGACAACCGGGTACGCGGTATCGAAGCGGGAATCAAAAAATATGACGACCTGAACGTATTGTCGACCTATCGCGGTACCGATATAGCAGAGGCACTTACAACCTTTGCCGCCACCTATCCGGAGATGGACGGTATCCTTATAACCGGCGGGGATGCGGAAGAATACTATCAGGTCATGACATCGGAAGGACTTTCGGGTAATGTAATCCTGGCGACCTTTGATATTGGGAAGGGTACGGATGAAAGACTTGAAAGGGGAGACCTTGGTTGGATTGCGGGGGGACAGGCTCCGACCTCCGGCATTGCTTTTTCCTTACTGTACAATGCGATTACAGGAACGAAAATCCTGGAAGATACTACCCAGCCCCTTTACCGGAATTTCCTTATATTACAGTCCGTAGAAGATTATAACAACTATGTAAAATATGCGGAAGGCGATATCCCTGCATACACGGGGGATGAAATCAAAGCATTGATTAAGGCTTTCAATCCGGATGCAGGCATTGCTTTATACGAGGAATACAATTCAAACTACAGTATTGATGATATCGTAGAAAGACATGCTGATTTATTTAAGTAGTTGCAGCGCTTTAACCAGGGTTGTCTTTGCATGGTTGCTACAATACCATCAGAGAATCGTTTCGGAATCTAAATAAGGTATGGGTGATGGTATGAATTCAAAAGTAAAAGATTATGCATTGCGAACATTTAAGTCATTGATTTTACCTATTTGTGTATATATATTTTTTATTTTGATTACAGAGACAGGACGTTTTGGTACGGGGAAACAGATGATTGTCATTGCCAGACAGGCAGTACAGCCAATTTTGATGTCCTGGGCGCTTGCTTTTAACATGAGTATTGGTATGTGGGATTTTTCTGCCGGGGCAGTTGTGTATGTAGCGTCCATTGCAGGCGGTAATCTGGCACTGCTTACCAATACGGGCCTGCCCGGCCTCATTATATTTACCGTCTTAACCGCGATGATAATGAGTACCTTTACAGGTGTACTGTATAATGTACTGAAAGTACCGTCCCTGGTCCTTACCGTTGGATTGGTGCTGGTATATGAAACGCTTACCTATGCAGTTAATTCAGGGAATGGTGTTTTGATTCAAAATGAGCTGACGGTATTGTCACGTACGCCGTACTGCTTTATTATCCTTGGCATTATGTTTGTAATCATTTATATTGTGTATAACTATACTTCCTTCGGACATGATGTCAGGGCACTCGGGAATGGACAGCTGATTGCAAGAAATGCCGGATTAAGTCCTGCCAAGACTAAACTGAAATCATTTATTTTCGGCGGTTTATTTCTTGGAATGTCGGCGGTTATTTATGTATCCTTAAGAGGAAAGGTATCGCCGGCCAGCGGTATGGAAACCGTTACGACAATTTTTGATGCAATGATGGGTATTTTTATAGGCATGTTCTTGAGTAAATATTGCAATATGCCCATTGGCGTTGCTATTGGTACATTTACGATGAAGATGCTGACAACGGGTCTCGTGGCGGTTGGCTTATCCACAACAGTCCGCGACATTTCACAGGGGGTATTCCTTCTGCTCATACTGATTGTTGCCAATAACCAGGGGCTGTTTGAAGAAATACGGGCAAAAAAGAAACGGGCTAAGGAAGCCAATGCGAAGTTTATAGCAGCGGCGGTAAAACGGAGGTTGCCATGAGCAAAGGATATAAAGATTCCAGCCTTTCCGTACCGGAGAGAGTTGCGGATTTAATGAGTCGGATGACCTTGGAGGAAAAGGTTAACCAGATTGGCTGCCATATAGTTGTCGGAACAATGCAAAATGCTGAGGATATGGTGAAGATTGAAAATGGTATCGGCCAGCTGGCTGTCATGGGAGGAAAAACGGCCATTGAGGAACATGCGGCATTTTTAACAAAGCTGCAGGAAAAGGTAATTGCATCTTCCCGTTTTGGTATTCCGGCGGTGCTGCATGCGGAAGCGTTAAGCGGTCCCGTTATGCCAAATGCAAATACCTTCCCGACCTCCATCAGTTTGGGAGCTGCCTTTGAACCGGCAATTGTGAGGGATATGTGCGAACGGACAAGAAAGCAGATGTATGCAATGGGCTTAAGACAGGCTCTTTCACCGGTTTTGGATGTGGCAAGGGATTTAAGATGGGGTCGTGTAAGCGAAACATACGGTATGGACCCGACTTTGAATGCTATCATGAGCTGTGCCTTTATTGACGGCTTACAGGGAGAAGACCTGACAGAAGGGGTAGCGGCGACGGCAAAGCATTTCCTTGGATATTCTCAGACCGAGGGCGGTATCAACATGGCGAAGACCACAGCGGATCCCATTGATATCAGAGAAGTTTTTGCAAAGCCTTTTGAAGCAGCCATTCGTAAGAGCGGAGTCAGGGCCGTAATGAATTCTTATTCAGAGATGAACGGCAGGCCAATCTGTGCATCCCGTGAGATATTAAATGATTTGCTGCGTGACGATTTAGGATTTCAGGGTGTTGTAATCAGTGATTATATGTCCGTATCGCTGTTGGTTGATAATTTTTTCGTGGCAAAGGATGCCAAAGATGCTGCGGCCCAGTGTCTGAAAGCCGGTCTGGACATAGAAGCGCCGGAACAGTACGGCTATGGTAAAGCTTTAATCGACGCCATTCAGGAAGGACTTGTGGAAGAGAAGTATCTGGATATTTCCTGTGCCCGTTCTTTGATGCTGAAATTTGAGTTAGGTTTATTTGAAAATCCGTATCCACAGCCGGACAGGCTGGCAGAAGCCTTTGATAATACTGAAAATAATGTGAAATCAAAAGTGGCGGCCAGAAAGGCTATGACCCTGACTAAAAATGACGGCATTTTACCGATTAAGAACAAGGATGTGAAAGTGGCCGTAATCGGCCCTACCGGTGATTCTCTCCGCTCTTCTTATGCATGCTATACAAGTATTTCCATGGAAGAAATGAGTGCAAGCGGCAGTATGGAAGCCATGGCAGGCATCGAAAGTATGGAAAAGATTACGGAAGAAGAGAAGGAGGGTACCGGCATGAGGAGCCGTACGGAGCATCCTGAAATCACGGAACCCCTTATTAAAGAGCGCTATCCGGAGGGGAAAACCATTTTTGAAGCTATCCGGGAAAAGCTGCCGAACGCCGCTTTTATCAAAGGCTGCCATACGAATCTGGATACCATGACCGATATCGGCGGAGCTGTGGCGGCAGCCAAAGAAGCAGACCTTGTCATTATGACATTAGGCGGCAAGAACGGCTGGGGTATGCATTGTACTTCCGGTGAAGGTGTGGATAAAGCCGGCTTTAGGCTGCCCGGAAGACAGGAAGAATTGCTGGAAGCAGTATATGCGGCAAATTCCAACATGGTTATCGTACATACCGACAGTATCCCGCTGGTCAGTCAGTTCGCATATGAGAAGGTACCGGCCATTTTGGAAGGCTGGCTATGCTGTACCTACGGACCTGATGCCATTGCGGAAACCCTGACGGGCGAAAACAATCCTGCCGGCAGAACACCGCTGGATATTCCGCTTGCAGATGGTATTACACCTCTTTATCATTATCAGAGAAATGCCAGCCATCCAAAGACCGGTCATTTAAACGCCGGACTTTATATAGACAGGAAAGGCTATCTGGCGAGGCCCTTTGGCTATGGCTTATCTTATACAAGGTTTGCTTACAGCAATATTACTTTGTCGGCAAGCAAAGATGCAGTGCCGGTTATGCGTATTTCTGTAGAAGTTGAGAATATCGGTGCGGCAGCGGGAGAAGAAGTAGTGCAGTTATACGGCAAAGACGTTATTGCATCGGTTATCCGTCCGTACCAGGAACTGGTAGGTTTTAAGCGTATAGCACTGGAGCCCGGAGAGAAGAGGAAGGTAACCTTTACCTTTAAATTGGATGAATTTGCATTCCGTACCCATGATGGTAATTGGATTGTTGAAGAAGGCGAATTTCAATTCTTCGCTGGTCCCAATAGTGGGGAAAAAGCACAGAGTATATCTTATGAAATGCCGGATACGATTATTATTGATTATACAAAAAGAGATTTCTTTGCAAAAGCAGAGTAGAAAATTGCTGCTAAGGAAAAAATGGGCAGGAATCAGGTCAAAAAATGTATTTTTGGCCTGATTTTTTAGAATATTCCTTTCTGCCTATTTCATCCGTTCCCTCTTTTATTCCGATAGCAGGTTGAGAGGCTCCGCTTGGTTTTCAGAGCCCCGGTTAAATTTTTTAAAAATTCTTCTGGATTTTGTGCAAGACACTGTAGTATAATAAATATATATATGGAAATGAAAGGGTTTGCGATACATTTGGTGCAATAAGCCCATTTGTATAAAGCTGCCCGGTGCCAAAATATGTGCATTTTTCATATTTTTGTGCATTGGTTCGTATGAACCGCCGTGACGGAACAGTCACAAAGAATATTAATTATACTAGGAGATATTATCTATGAAGAAAGTTGTTACTTTTGGAGAGCTTATGCTACGGCTTGCTCCTATGGGATATTTAAGATTTGTTCAAACGGATACCTTCGAGGCTACATATGGAGGCGGAGAAGCAAATGTTGCCGTGTCTCTTGCTAATTTCGGAATGGATGTCAAATTCATTACGAAGCTTCCCAAGCATGAGATTGGCCAGGCTGCAGTTAACACCCTGCGTAAATACGGAGTTGATACATCTGAAATTGTCAGAGGCGGTAACAGAGTCGGTATTTACTATTTGGAAAAGGGAGCTTCCCAAAGACCTTCCAAAGTTATTTATGACAGGGCGGACTCGGCTATAGCCCTGGCTTCAAGCAATGAATTTGACTGGAATAAAATATTTGAGGGAGTGGAATGGTTTCATTTCACCGGAATTACACCTGCATTAAGTGATAATGCAGCCGAAGCATGCCTTCAGGCATGTAAAGCAGCGAAGGAAAAAGGAATTACGGTAAGTTTTGACTTGAATTACAGAAAGAATCTCTGGACAACCCAAAAAGCGCAGGAAGTGATTACAAAACTGACACCATATATTGATGTTTGCATAGCCAATGAAGAAGATGCGGAAAAGGTATTTGGAATCAAAGCGGAAGATTCGGATATTGAAGGCGGAAAGCTGAATAAAGAAGGCTATAAACAGGTTGCCGAAAAGCTGGTAAACAACTATGGCTTCAAGCTTGTGGCCACAACTTTGAGGGAGAGTATTTCTGCCAATGACAATAAGTGGTCCGCCATGCTCTATGATGGAAAGGATTTTTATTTCTCCAGAAAATATAATGTACATATTGTTGACAGAGTGGGAGGCGGAGATTCCTTCGGGGCAGGCTTAATATACTCCCGGCTGCACGGCTATTCTTTACAGGATACGATTGAATTTGCAGTTGCCGCAAGCTGCCTGAAGCATTCCGTTCAAGGGGACCTCAATCTGATTTCATTAGATGAGGCCAAGGCCCTTGCCGGCGGAGACGGTTCAGGCAGAGTTCAGAGATAGAGATTGGAATGTAATTGGTGCTTTCGATAACCGGCTTGCGTTAAATGTAATGGTAAAATAAATTTGTAAAAATAAAAGCTTTGAACCCCCCTCTTAATCTGGAATGATGTGAGGGGGGGTTTTCTATCCCCTTAAAGCAGCACTTATGTAAAAATTTATATATAATTATAAAGTATTACTAATCCGCCGGACAGAAGCCCTTCTATAACTGCTAAAATAGTACCTATCAGAGAAGCAATTATATGATGTCTGGGATTTTTGTACGCAGCTGTCATGTCTTCCGTACCAGGTATCATTGCTCTTTTGCTATGGCAAAATATTCCTAAATCTAAGATAATTAAATCATATAGATTTACGGAGAAGAATAATACGAATGTATGTATGAACGCACTGGTAAAAGTTCTCGCACCGGAAAAATAGGCAGCAATAGACAGAATAATAGCAAAAATGGGAATTGCAGCCAGCTTTTTAAACAGGTGGTTTTTCTCTTCCTTTTTTATTATTCCGGCATATTGAGGCAGGCTTTCAACTCTTTTTCTAATCTCCGGCGGATACGACATTATATGAGAGATTGGATTTTTATATAATGACGGTATTATTATTAAGGTAAATAGAGTACAGAGTATAACGCATTGAATTGCAAGTATCATGATAACGCTCTCCTTTTCAAAAATCGTTTATAGGTTGAAACTATTAAGCTTCAAAGATGTAATTACATAGTTGTTCACGCATAAGCGAGAGATTTTCCTCTAAAGTATCCTGATGCAAGAATTTTCGGTTTTCTATGGTTAAGGCCATAATTTTCATTATATTTGCCAGAGTATGATAATTTAAGTTCTTACGTGTTCCAGTCATGTATTCTAGTAATGAACCAATCATTTTTTCTTCCTTCGGCGGGTCTAATACGCATTCGGGCGGTAATTTTTTAGCTAACCATTCTTCATCTTCCGCCGTAATGAAACTGATAATATTATTGGAACCGGAAAAAGATTCCAGGAGAGCTGATAATGTGTCCCGGTCAATAGTTCCTTTTTCGGCGATTATATGGTTAATTGTATTCAACATGTTATCTTTGCTGAAGCAAATCACATCGTACACATACCATTCTTTAGATTGGTAGAAGTGATAGAAGGTTCCTTTACCGATGCCCACAAGTTTGGCCACTTCTTCAACAGTGATACGTTTGATACCTTTTTCTTTTATCAGAGAGACTCCGACTTCTAATAATTTTGTTTTTATTTCTTCACGCTGCTCCAGGGGAAAAACAGGGGACATAAATAAGCAACCTCCTTATGTGACTATTTTTATAAATCCTGGTCACATGATTAGATTAACATAAACCGGACCCAATTACAAGAGTATAAGAGTGAATTTTATAACTTAAATGTTGGAATAAATAGAACTAATTTTTGATAATGCATATATTGTTATAAGGAAATATTCTTTTTTATCTCGTAGGAAAATTCGTCCTATGAGATAAAAACCCTCCGGGGGATGCACATGACGTGCCAACGGAAGATGTCACTGAAGTGACAGCACGTCAGCGCCAGAGTCTGGCAGGCCAGACTCTTTCTTGTGGCTGTCATACGTTGCTGAATATTTGCCCTGGCCTGGAATTTAGTAAGCCCTGGCACATTAATTTGGATATATCCTTTGATAAATATATGAAACAAAACGGAATATGCAGAAAACCAACCGGGGCTTATGGTCTCAATTTGGCTGTTACAAATGGGAAGAGGCAATTTTAATATACAATAATTGATACCTGGCTTTAAACTGAAAATAGCAAAGAGGTGATGTTAAATGTATAAGATTCTGATGTGTGTATTTAGTCCCCAGGGCTATAATGAGATACACCGCGGTTTTTTGGAGGCAGGATGCGAAGTTAAAAATATTTATATAGGTGAAGAATATATTAAGAGGTTTGAGTCTCTTAAAAAATTACTTTTAGATGCTATTGAGGAATTCAAACCGGATTTTATATATTCCTATGGCTGGTGGAAGGATATTATTGATATAGATGCCTTCCTTGATTTCATTAAGGAAAAGGGTCTTTTCCACGTATGGTGGTCCGCCGATGATCCAATCTGCTGTGGTCAGGTTTCTCTGCCCGCTGCAAAGAGGTCGGATTTGGTTTTTACCCCCGTAGAAGAACTGATACCCGAGTACGCAAAATTTGGTATTAAGGCCTATTTACAGCCCAATGCCTGTTCATCGAACTATGTAAAAACACTTCCCAAACCTGAATACCGGTATGATTTGGTATTAGTAGCAAGCAATTATAGTATGAGACACGTTGATGAAGAAACAAAAAACAGTATATTTTACAAATTCAGAGTTGAAGGAATTAATCAAATTTTGAAACCTCTGGTAGATTCGCAGAAGGACCTGAAGGTGTGGGGAAAATGGTGGAATTATATCGACAGGGCATATCTGCTTCCGAACTCATTTTATGGCGGTATATTACCCGCAGAGGAAGTCCCTTATGTATATGCCTCTTCTAAGATTGCTTTGGGAATCCAGCAGGTTGCTACTTCAAAAACTTACGTATCCTCAAGGACTTTTGAAGCACTTGGATGTGGAGCTTTCCATATTACCCAATACTCTCAAGGCGTAGAGAATTATTTTAAAAAAGGCGTACACCTTGAGTGGTCAAAATCACCGGAGGAGACTCTGTCACTTGTAGATTTTTACCTGAAACATGATGACATAAGAGAAAAGATTGCAATTAACGGACAACGGGAAGTCGATGAAAAGCACAGGCTTATCCATAGGGCAAAAGCCGTACTGGACACAATTTCACACCACATTTAAGGAAGGAAAAATTCAGTAAGCGATAAAACTATATGTACCTTGTATTTAGTTAGTATCTATCATATGTTATGCCATATCAACGGTATGGTAGTTAATTCCTGGAGCTATGATAATATTGAATGATAAAAATTCTAAATGCTGCTCTAAACTGTAAAAACCGGAAAGTGCTCCGGGATTGGACGATAAAACGTATATCAACCCCCGGACGTTTTATCGTATCTGGATGCTAAGAGGGGATCACAATCCTCAATCCCATGTCTGCTACCTGTCCCTTAACGGTAAGAAAAGGTCGTTAAAGGGGCAGCTGGCAGGAGTATGCTACCATCCGTTGATGCCCGATAGAAAGATTCTGTTAAGAAAGTATTAATTTAATTTGATGAGAACAGCTGATTGTATTGGTTACAGTTATAATCTTTCGTTTTTATGTGATAAATGTATCATCAATCGTATTGGACAATAATTGGACTTTTCCAGTACGGTAGGTGAGTATTTTTTTATTTTCCAGTCCCCGATAATACGATTCAGACTTTTACCGAAGTATTTAACTGTATATAATTTGTTCCTTATATTTTTCTAAAAGCAGAATTAACATAAATGTTTAATGAGATACGATACTCTAAAATTGCTAATAAGTTAATAGAATTCAGTTAAATATTGTATAAATAATATTGACACACGTGAACTATATTGATATAATTTTTTTGCAAAATATCAATAAGGAGGTAGGTATTTAATGTTTAGAGGGATTTTAAAAGCAGTAGCTTATTTCGTAGTTTTATCAGTTACCCTGAATCTAGCTACAATAAGTTATGCAGCCACTGGCGATGACGGAGGTGTTAAGCCACTATTTCCATATCATGTATATGGTAGCGACCCTGTAGCTAAGTTAATCAATGGAAGAGTGTATGTTTACGCTACCCATGACCCAATATCATCGATTGAAGGTAATAGTAAAAGCAATATGGCTTTTAGAGCAATGTATGATATACGGTGTTACTCTTCTTATGTGAATGACTTAACAAATTGGGTTGATCATGGTTCAATTTTAAGTCCTTTGAGTGTGACTTGGGGTGAAAACTACAGTGGTCTCAGTCAATGCATGTGGGCCGGCGATGCAGGGATATATGCAGACGGTAAATATTATGCGTATTTTCCCGTTGGAGATGAAATAGGTGTATTTGTTTGTGATACACCTTCCGGAAGATATGTTGATGTGATTGGGGAACCGTTAATACACAGGGGAACACCTGGTGTTAATCCGGAATTCAATAGCTCCAGCAAACTTGTCAATCCGCATTTTATTATGGATGATGGGGTTCCATATTTAACATGCGGCCAAGGACCTAAGGGCTTTTATCTATTCAGGCTGAATTCCGATATGGTCTCCGTTGCGGAAACTTTCTCGGTCACTGTTCCCGATGATTACAGGGAAAATGGTACCATAATGAAAAGGGGCGATGTATATTATCTAACATACTCGAATAGCTATACAGAAGATTCCGAAATAAATTGGGCTACAAGTTCATCTCTAAAGGGGCCGTATAAAAAACAGGGAGTGTTACTAAAACACGTAACCCCGAGCACCACTACTCATAACTATATTTTATATGACGAAGGTCATAATGAGTATTACTTGTTTTTCCATAGGAACGCTAGTGAAAGCGATAAGTTCCATAGATATCTGTCCGCAACAAAGATGTATTTTGATAATGATGGTAATATGATTACAGTCGATCCTGCAACTGCTCCGGTTATAGGAGATTCAAACACAACTATTACGCTTGATGGATTCGCTGAACACAGAGAAGCAGAAGAATATATTGAGTCTTCCTCCGGAATATCTACAGTTTCAGGATTAAAAACTGATTGGTCGGTAGTATGTAACAACGGTTCCTGGATAAAATTCGCAAATGTAGATTTTGGCAAAGCCTATCCGAATCAGATTAACATTGAATATTCAAGTGCATTTAATGAATTGACAGATGGAAAAATTGAGTTTTGGCTTGACGGTATGGATAATACATCAGGTACAAAAATTGCAGAGATTTCAGTCGGGAATACCGGAGGGTGGAATGACTGGGTTATTAAGAGTGCTAATGTGAGTAAAGCTACAGGAAAACATGATTTATATATAACTTTCTCTGGCACGGGTAAAGTAAGCGAAGACGGACTCTTTCATTTTAACTGGTTTAATTTCACAGATAATGCAACGGTGTTAACTAATGATGATGCAACAGCTGGTAATCCGACAGATAGTAAACCAACAGATGACAAACCGGCTAATAACGTACATAGTAGTATTCCCAAAACGGGTGATGACAACTTTAAGCTAATCTGCTTGTTGATAAAAACAATATTTTTCACAGAACGTATTGAGCTATAATCTTTTCAATACTTTGAATTTTTATATCTATAAACAAAAATAAAAGAAAGTGAGCTGTACACATGTGATTATATATCACTTGTGTGCAGCTACATTCTGTTTGCATATATCCAAATAAAATTAAATTTAGGTAAATTTGCTTGTAATACCAGCATTAGCCAGAGATGGGTAAAATTAAATCTTGATTTTGTATAAATATATTAAATAAAAAAAATGCCGGCCTAACAGTAATAAAAGTTCTAATATTCATTTGAAATGTATTTCTATAATGATTCACTTACCATAATTTCTGTACGCGTATATATCCGACTGTTACTAGGTTTGATATCATACAATAAGTAATCACTTAATGTTTTAATGGCAGTATAACCTTGCGTATACGGCTCTTGGCATAATAAAGTTGAAATAATACCTTGTGAAAGATACTGACGATTTGTCTCCGTAAGATCGAAGGCAAGAATCTTTATTTGATTTACACAATCATTGTCGATTAAAGCACGTATTCCACCTTTTATTCCGGCACCGGCAAAAAACATAATATCTATGGAAGAATCTTCTTGAATCAGCTTAGAGACTTTATTATATGAAATAATATCATCATCTTCGTTTTCAATGATGTGTATAATGTTTATTAAAGGATATTTTTTATTTATAATAGAGCGGAAACCCTTGATTCTTTGACTGTGACCAAGCATTTTTAATGAACCGGCAATGATTGATACATTTGCCGATTTGTTTGACATTAAAGCTACTAAATCTGCTGCGATTTTTCCGGAACGTTCATGATTACAACCAACATAAGCAAGATAATTAACGTTGCTTATATCTGCAGTCAATGCAATTACTGTAATTCCTGATTCTATAATTTGGTTAAGTTTTTCAATAATAGAGTTATCATTAATTGGCGTAATAGCAATAGCATTGACATTGCTTTCAATTAATTCATCAATAAGATCAAGCTGTTGTCTCACATTTAATTTAGCATCCTTAATAATAACCGAGATTCCAAATCTGGATAATTCCTCTGAAGCATCCATCACTCCTTTAATAACATCATCGAAAAAGGTATTACCCAAACGGTTAATGATACATCCTATTTTAACATCCTTCATACCTTTTGCCAAAGATTTTGCAGCAATATTTGGTTTATAACCCATCGATTTTGCTAATATATTAATTCTTTGTGCGGTTTCAGGATTTACTCCGCCTCTGTCATTTAATACTCTATCTACAGTTGCCCTGGATACACCAGCCATATAGGCAAGTTCTTTCATTGTAATCGCCATTTTAATCTCCATCCTTAATCAAATCACATTACTTATGCTTTTTATAAATTAATGTAATGTTTGATATTAATTTCTTTTATCTATCTTATAGTTTAAATTGTAGTATATCAATATGTCAAGAATTATTTATATAAAATGATACACGTGAACTATATAATAAGTCATGAATTAAAATTAAATAAAAAAAAATTAAAAAATCAAAATATATTATCAGATTTGTCAAAAAAATATGATTTATTGTATTGACGCTTAGAAATATATATGATATTATAAATCTACAATTAATTGATACACGTGCATCATAACTAAAAAATAAAGCATTAAAAAGAAAGGAGATATTTATGAAAAAATTATTATCAGTAATTATGGCTTTAGCTCTGGCTATAGTAATGTTTACAGGATGCAAAAGTGATAAAGCTCCGGAGGATATGAATACGTCAACTGCAGCAGGAGATGAAAAAAAAGAACCGGTGAAACTTCGTGCCGGTGTTCTCGCTGCCATGACGGCTTTACCGGTAGTGGATATTGTTAATAACGGACTCGACAAAGAAAACGGTATTGAAATTGAATTGGTAAGTTTTTCAACCGGTGCTCCCATGAATGAAGCTATGGCCGCAGGCCAGATAGATGTTTCATTTATCGGTGCAGCTGCAGTTTTTGCAATGGCTAATTCCGATTCAAAGATGATATCTGAGATAAGCAACGACACCATAGCGATAAATCTGGTTGCAAGAGCAGACAGCGAGATAGTACAGGAAGTGGGTAAAAATCAGGATTATCCAACCATTCTCGGTTCTGCAGATACGGTAAAGGGTACGACGATTTTATGTCCTGCCGGGACCCTATCCCAGTATGAAGTAAGCAAGTATTTGGATTTATTTGGATTGACTGTGGATGATGTCGATTTTGTCCCTATGGAATATGCACAGGCATACCAGGCATTCAAAACCGGCCAGGGGGATATTCTTGCAACTAGATCACCTCAGTCATTTACGGCAGTTGATGACGAAGGCTGGGTTACTATTGCAACACTTCAAGAATTAAAATCAAGTGCAACCGCCCAAATTGTAGCCAGTAATGATGCATACGACAATAAATTTGATGCTTTGGTCACTTTAGTTAAATTAGTACATGAAACAAATGAAACGCTTGATAATGATACTGATTATGCGTCAAATCTTATGGTTGACTGGTTTCAGCAGAACGCACAAACAATTGATTATGATACCGCTAAAAAGCAGCTTTTAACCAGGCCGTTTTATACGCCTGCGGATGTAAAGGAAAGAGAATTCGGAAAAGATTTTACCGATACCCTGTTAGATTTTATGATTACAAGCGGCCAATTGGATGCTTCGTTAAAGGATACGGTAATTGCAAATATTAAAAGTGATGTTATCGAATCCGCCGGGTTAAAATAACATATATATAAGTTTGTCTGCCGGCAGTAACTTGCTGGCAGACAATATGAAAGGTGGAAATTACGTGAAAAAAGGCAACCTAAAATATAAATTTATCTCATGTGGCTCCGTTGCTATATTTCTTTTTGTCTGGTATCTTATTACCGACGGATTGCATCTGTTTCCTTCCAACACTTTCCCGAGTCCGATAAAAGTCTTTTATGCGTTTATAAATAAGCTTACCGTTAAGAACCCTGACGGAGGTACGATTTTTACGCATCTTATTGCAAGCCTTAGCGTTGTACTATATGGTTATGGACTTGGTATTGTAATTGGTATACCGCTTGGTTTATTTATGGGTTGGTATCGAAAAGCTGATCTTATTGTTAAGCCGCTTTTCGACTTGATTAGACCTATTCCGCCGGTAGGCTGGATACCAATCATGATATTGTGGCTTGGGATAGGGATTACGGCTAAATCGGCAGTGATATTTATTTCTGCGGTTACGCCATGTATTATAAATTCTTATACGGGTGTAAAACAGACCAGTAAAGTACATGTATGGGTCGCACAGACATTTGGAGCCAGTAACTGGTATACTTTTATGAAAGTTGGCATTCCCTCGGCACTGCCTATGGTTTTTACAGGCCTGAAAGTTTCCCTTGGGGCTTCCTGGATGGCACTTGTGGCAGCAGAAATGTTAGCATCTACAAAGGGACTTGGGTATATGATCCAAATGAACCGTATGGTAGGCAAAGCAGATAATATTATTGTTGGTATGATTGTGATAGCTATAGTCGGAGCAGTGCTTACTTATATATTGGAACGTTTGGAAAAACAGTTCGTGAAAGGCAGGCATATGTAATGAAAATACTACGAAAATCTAAATCAGAAGCGATATCGTATGGGATATTTTCAATCGTTGGTTTTGTATTGCTATGGGCATTGCTTGTTGAATTTACAGACGTTAAAAAGGTAATGCCAAATCCATTTATTGTATTTGAAGCTCTGATGAAATCATTTACTAACGCAATTGGGACTCAGGTATTACCGGTCCACATATTATACAGCTTAAAAAGAGTTTTTACAGGATACATTTTAGCATGTATTATTGGAATTCCTGTTGGAATTATAATGGGCTATTCTAAGCTGGGAGAAGCAATTATAAAACCGATTTTTGAATTATTACGTCCTATTCCCGGGCTTGCATGGATTCCATTAGCTATTTTATGGTTTGGAATTGGTGAAACTCCCAAATATTTTATTATATGTGTCAGTGCCAGCGTAAGTATTATTTTAAACTCATATTCAGGAGCAAAACAGGCGGATGAAGTTTTAATAGGAGCCGCTAAAATGCTGGGAGCTAATAAGCTTCAGATATTCTTAAATATAACACTTCCCTGTGCTGTGCCGCAGATATTTGCCGGTTTGCAGGTCGGTCTTTCCTCCAGTTGGATGGCAGTAATAGCTGCGGAGATGATCCGTTCGGGAGAAGGTACGGGATGGATTATCACTACAGGTATGGAAAGCGGAAATACGGTGCAGATTCTGGTGGGAATGGTATCCATAGGTGTAGTAGGACTCCTTCTTGCCAATTTATTGAGAAGTATAGAAAGGAGGCTGTGCTCATGGAATATACAAGGAAAATAGATAGTGATCCAATTATTACCTGCAAAGGGTTAGCAAAGACTTTCATTACTGATAAAACAAGACTGGAGGTTTTTAAGGATATATCTATTCAAATATACAAAAATGAATTTGTAGTTTTTTTGGGACCAGGGCAATGCGGAAAGACAACATTGGTAAATATGATTGCCGGCTTAGACCAGCAGACAGACGGACAGATATTGGTTAGCGGTAAACCCGTGAACGGGCCGGATCCCGGTATAGGCGTAGTTTATCAGAAGACAGCGCTTTTTTCCTGGTTTACCGTCATGGGTAATGTGGAATTCGGACCACGCATGAAAGGAATACACAAAAAAGAGCGGAGGAAAACAGCTCAATATTATATCGATCTGGTCGGTTTAACCGGATTCGAAGACTCATACCCAATAAAACTCTCAGGAGGAATGAGGCAGCGTGTCGGAATTGCCAGAGCTTATTGCAATAATCCATCCGTAATGCTGATGGATGAACCCTTCGGACATTTGGATGCACAAACGAGGTATTTAATGCAGGAGGAAGTGGAACGGATATGGAGCAAAGAAAAAAGGACGGTTTTGTTTGTAACCAATAATATTGAAGAAGCGTTATATCTGGCGGATCGTATTGTGGTATTAACAAATTGCCCCACCGTAATAAAAGAAGAATTTAATATCGATCTTCCGAGACCGCGTAATAATGTATCTCCGGAATTTTTGGAGCTGCGGAAAAAAATAACAAAAGTGATTGAGACTACGAAATAAGGAGGACTATGCATGAGTAAGGTAGAGGTAAAGAATCTTAAAAAAAGTTTTGGAAGTCTGCTAGTCCTTGATGATATATCTTTCGATGTAAACGATGGAGAATTTCTATGCATTGTAGGTCCAACCGGATGCGGCAAGACTACTTTTTTGAACAGCCTGGCTAAACTGTATGATACAGACAGCGGAAGTATACGGATTAATGGGGAGTCTGTGAATCTAAAAAAGCACCGAGTCGCGTATATCATGCAGGAGTATTCGGCTATGCCCTGGCTTACCGTAAGAGAAAATGTAATGTTTGGGCTTCGGGTTAGAAATAAAAGCAGGC
Source organism: Lachnoclostridium sp. UBA903 (assembly GCA_002294045.1). Lineage (GTDB taxonomy): Bacteria > Bacillota > Clostridia > Lachnospirales > Lachnospiraceae > Anaerocolumna. The sequence continues at coordinate 28,829 of DBEP01000050.1, forward strand.
AGGATATAAAAAGTGATACGGATGAGGCACTTGCCATGGTAGGCCTGGAAAAATTCCAAAATTATTATCCGAAACAATTATCTGCAAGTATGTTGCAGCGCGTAGCGATTGCCAGAGCATTTGCCGTAAAACCCGACCTGCTTTTAATGGACGAGCCATATGGGCAGTTGGATCTGGAATTAAGGTTTAAACTTGAGGATGAATTAATCAATCTATGGAAAAAGACGAAAACAACGGTAATATTTATTACTCATAATATAGAGGAAGCAGTATATATGAGCGAGAGAATATTAGTCCTGACAAATAAACCGACAAAAATCAAACAGGAAATTAATAATTCGTTAAGCAGACCGAGGGATGTTACTGCTCAGGAATTTGTTAAACTTCGTAATGAAGTGACTGACTTGATTCGCTGGTGGTAGCAAAAAAAGAATATTCTAGTTGAAAGTGGTGAAATATATGAAAAATCTTAACATAATTTATATGCATACCCATGACAGCGGCAGATATTGGAGCCCCTACGGATATGCGTTACCTACGCCAAATATTATGGAACTTGCAAAGGAAGGCACTCTTTTCAGACATTGCTATTGTGCAGCTCCAACCTGCTCACCCAGCAGAGCGGGCCTGCTTACCGGAATAAATCCGCATTCAAATGGAATGCAGGGACTTGCAAGCAGGGGATGGAGTTTAAATAATTATGAGAATCATCTTGTTTCCTATTTAAATAAAAATGATTATTATACGGTACTCTGTGGAATACAGCACGAAGCACCGGATTATAGGATGATTGGTTACAGAGAGATAGCAGGAAGTCAGGAATTCAGTATGGATGATACAGAAGCGAGTATGGAAGAGTGGGATTATAGCAATACCAGGACAGCGTGTAGTTTTTTAAAAAATTATTCAGGGAAAGATAAGCCTTTTTTTCTGTCTATGGGATGGTTTAATACACACAGGGAATATCCGAAGGCGGATAATGATATAAATCCGAATTATTTGGCGCCGCCTCTTCCGCTGTATGATTGCAAAGTAAACAGAAAGGATATGGCTGATTATCATGAATCCGTCCGGGTAGTGGATAATTGTGTCGGAATGCTGATGGATGCCTTACAACAATCCGGTGCGGCTGATAACACCTTAATCATTATGACAACGGATCATGGAATTGCATTTCCGAAAATGAAATGTACCCTTTATGATACCGGAATTGGAGTCGGACTGATTATGAAGTTTCCGGATAATCCAATGAGAGGGAAAGCAAATGATGCATTAGTGTCTCAGATTGATTTGTTTCCTACCATCTGTGATATGATTGAAAGCGAAAAACCGGAATGGTTGGAAGGAGTTTCCTTATTGCCTCTTTTAGAGGGAAAAACAGAAAAAGTCAGAGAACACATATTCTCAGAGGTTACCTATCATGCCGCATACGAACCGAAAAGATGTATAAGAACGGAGCGCTATAAGCTAATACGGCATTTTGATTATCATAATAATATTGTACCTGCCAATATAGATGAATGTACAAGTAAGGATTTCCTTATTGATAATGGTTTCCTTCAGAAAGTAAGAGTGAGAGAGTATCTGTTCGATTTGTGGCTGGATTCATATGAACGTGATAATTTAATCGGAAATCCTGAGTATAGTTCGGTTTATAATGATTTGTCAGTAAAATTAGAAAATTGGATGAAAGAAACTAAAGATCCGCTCATGTTTTGCGGATCGCGAGTTCCTAAGCCGAAGGGAGCCAGGGTTAATAAATTAACATGCATGAATCCCAGATTTTTAGATTTTGAAGATTAAAAATTTATTGTTTGTTTACTAAGCATTTGGTATAATTTATACCAAATAAATATAGCAGATGCGGGTGAAATAATGGAAAAAATCAGCGGACATACGGAAGAAAAAAAGGTAAACAAGGGAAATGTTTCGGATACACTTTACAATAGAGTCCGCAACGAAATCTTAAAAATGATTGTTGAAAGGCAGCTCAGTACCAATGAGCTGCTACCTTCGGAAGGTGAAATAGCAAAAAAGTGCGGTGTAAGTAAAATGACAAGTAAGCTTGCGCTCAACTCCCTGGCGGAGGAACATATAATATATCGAATCCCCAGGAAGGGGAGCTTTTTGGCTGCTGCGGACTTGAATAAAATCCGCAGCATGATAGATGTTAATAGCGTATCCGGCTGTTCGGCCGTAAATTCCGATTATTTAGCACTTATTATACCCAAGCTGGATTCCTATTGCGGTAATATTGTAAAAGTAATATTAAAGGCTGCAGCGAACTATAATTACCATGTTATAATAAAATATTCGGACGGGATAAGTGAAAAAGAAGAGCAGATACTCTCTGAAATAACAAAGGTATCTGAAATCAAAGGGGTAATTCTATTCCCGGGGGATAATAACACATGCGGTATTGAATTGTTGAATTATAAAGTGCGTAATTACCCCATTGTAATAATTGACAGAGTCTATAAAGAAATTGAATTTGACAGCATTTGTCATGACAATTATCAAGGAGCCAAAGCTGCGGTGAGTCATCTTATCCAAAAAGGCCATTCAAAAATCGGATTTATTTCTAAGAGTATTTCCAACGTGACCAGCCGGGAAGAACGCTATCAGGGCTATATGACCGGTATGATGGAAGCTAACATGCATATCCGCAAAGAAAGTGTCCGGACAAATGACAACATGGTTTTTATCGATGCCCTCAAAGACTATTTGGTTAACAATGAAGGTCTGACTGCCGTATTCTGCGCTGATGACTATATTGCGGTATATATTTATTACGCTGCCACAGAGCTCGGTAAAAAAATACCGGAGGACTTATCCATTATCGGTTTTACGGATAATGAGATACTTAATTATATTCCTTTAAAAATGACAACGGTAAGACAACCGGTTGAGGAATTGGGCAATCTGGCGGTAGAGGTATTGCTGGATAAGATTGCCGACAGCAATACGCCTCCCAGAACAATTAGAATTAAAACGGAAATCGTAGAGCGGGACAGCGTGACAGAAGTATAAAGAATGAAAGGATTTTTTTAAATTATATTATAAATGTACGTTTGCTTTTGTACAAAGTAAAAAAATAGGTGTATTAAAAAATAGGTTCCCCGGAGCCTGTTTTTTTATTAGGAATTTTCTCAAAGTTCCTGTTAATTGCAGAATTCAGATAAAATTTTCCGGAACATTCCGTGGAAAACATTGACAATTTGACTGATATGAAATATGATAAAAATATCAGTTGATATATATTTATATCAGTTGATATGAAACATATAAGTACTGTATAATTGCATGTGAGGAATATGATATGTGCTGGAGCGCATTTGAAAAATCCAAGCAGATGTCACATGCAATGGGAGTTAGTGCCCTGTACCGCTCATAATTATCCAAACAGCACTGTTTAGCTAAAGATGAACGGGACAGAACACTAG
>DBEP01000050.1:32408-79756 GCA_002294045.1 Lachnoclostridium sp. UBA903
GGACAGAACACTAGGTTGAAAGGGGAGTGAGCAGGAGAAGGAGAAGCATCGGCTCCGGAATATAAAAACAGCTTTAATACACCGGCGAAAGAGCGGATGCAGCAGTTGATTGACCGTTGGATTGCACAGAAATAGTAACAAGGAATAAATCATGTAATTAAAATCGATGACAAGTGAGTATTACATAATTTTGTACAATTTTAAAATTATTTTGTAAAGGAGGACGGTTTAATGAAACCAGTCAAAAAACTCAGTTGGATTCTCATGTTTAGTGTACTTATTTCGCCTTTGGTTTATGCAGTACCTTTTAATTCAGCGGTGACCTGGCCGACAGACCAGTTACTGCCATCACTTCCATCACCTGCATCAACACTGGATGTCATTAACACAGCAACCAGTAAGTCTTACGAGGGAGAAGGTAACGAAGTGTCTCATGGGACAGGACGTAATGACGGAGACGGATGGCTGTGCCAATGCGGAATTGACGAACCGAATCGCCATATGATTTATGGACCATATGATTCAAGTATTCCTGCAGGCACCGGCACAGTTGTTTACAGAATGAAAATCGACAATAATACTGCCGATAACTTAGAGCAGGTCCGCATCGATGTATATGATGCCACTTCAGGCACTGTGCTGGCTGCACAGGATATTACAAGGCGGCAGTTCACAACCGCCAGTATATATCAGGACTTTAATCTGACTTTTAACAATCCGGCAGCAGGTCATTCATTAGAATTCAGGGTCTACTGGTATGGACGTGCCTATATAAAAGTAGACCGGATAACCTACAGCTCCAAGAGATTAAGCGAAGACGCGGTTCTCTTTACGACACTGAAAGGTCAGGTAAACAAGACACAGCCCCGTATCTATTCCTATGACAATAATACCATTAACGGTGAAGGTAAATATACATGGCTGAATGATTTAAAACTTAACTACTCCGAAGTATCCAATAATATGTCTATGATAAGTAAATATAGAAATGAAATAAGCGGTATCGTCGTATATGACGATCAATATCCTGATACGATTAACCTGGCTACGACTATCGCAGGGGTTTCAAACGGTATTGCAGCCGCACCATCACAGGTAGCCGCACTTACTTCGGCACCATATAACCTTCCGATTATAAAAGACCTGCGAGGGCAATTCGGAAGTAAGCTTCAGGTATACCAATACCTTTATGACAATTACTGGTCTTCATGCACCCATAGAGTTCTGGTGGGCCTGAATCCGGAGGTCCACAGAGGAACAATACGGGATTATGCCATAGCCATGGGTGCTGCCATAGTTTGGCTGGATCCAGACGTTCCAAATGAAAATACGTTGTTACGGAGGTTCCTGTCATCTATGCCTGCGGGGTCGGCTTATATGGGATGGTGGACGGAGGAGCAGGCCGGTGTTATGCTGGCTTCAGAATATGGTATTTCTACTATAGCAAGCGACTGGTCGACGAATTTGTCTGTCTTTGCCGGAATGTCCAGGACGGTAAACGTTAAGCAGGTACCCGCAAAGCCGCAATTGCAGAATAAGATATATTTAACCTTTATCATGAGTGACGGGGATAACCTGCAGTATATGGAGCATAAGATGAAAGAACACTGGGATAACCCTGACCGCGGCAGCGTGCCGATTGGTTGGACCGTTTCGCCGGCCGTACTGGATGCAGCTCCTTCCCTGCTGAATTACTATTATGATACCGCTACGCCAAATGACTGTCTGATTAGCGGGCCATCAGGAATAGGATATACCTATCCCAATTACTGGCCGAACCAAAACGACCTGGACAATTTTGCTAAGGTGAGTGATGATTATTGCAGCCGTGCAGGACTCCGGGTAATCACCATATGGAATACGATACTCGGCGGAATCAATCCGAATGTAGGTGAAAGTTTTGCGGATAACGCCCCTTCCTTATTAGGCCTGACAGCCATGAACGGCCCGGGCGGCCAAATTGATATATACAATAACAGCCTGCCTGCCCAGAGACTTAACGCAACTTATTGCTATAGCCAGGCATCCTTGCAAATGGAAGTAAATAATGCCATTGCAGGCTGGAACGGAACCTCTCCGAGATTTGTGGCAATACAGTGCCAGCCATGGGATGTCACTCCCACTATGATTAAAAATGTAGCCAATACACTTAGTTCAGATGTTATTCTGATAAGAACCGACAACTACTTCCAGCTAATCAGAGAGTATAACGGGCTGCCCGTAAATCCGCCCATATCATAAAATCCTTCAGAACGTATTGGCATGGATTTTTAAAATTAAGCGTTAAATAAAACTATGTACGGTAAAAGCTGGGGCTGTTGCAAAAAAATCAATTTACTGAACTTGTGTCTCCCCAAATAAGTTGTATTTTGAATTTTGCAACAGCTTCAGTAATTTATAATGAAAGATATTTTATATTAAGTATTGACGAATTATATATGGAGTGATAGTTTAAAAATAAAACTTTATTAAAAATAAAGTATATGTTATATGTTGCCTGGGTGTAACAGCTTACTTGGCACAGCAGGGACATGGAGGGCGATATGATTGAAACAAAGGCTATAATAACTCCTTACAAATTGAAATGCGAATATCTCACAAATCCGCTGGGCATTGACGTACGGAAGCCGCGGTTTGGCTGGCTGCTGAAGTCTGAGGAGAGGGGCCTGATGCAGTGTGCCTACCATATAATTGTTGCCACCAGCAGGCAATTGATTGCCCGGGGTATTGGGGACATGTGGGACAGCGGGAAGGTTGCTTCAGGAGAAACTGTCAATATAGAATATGCAGGTAAAAAACTGGTAAGCAGGAAAAGATATTGGTGGAGGGTATGCAGCTATCATGCTGCGGGCTTGCCGGGCACCTTAAGTGAAACTGCCATGTTTGAGACCGCCCTTTTGGAGCGGTCTGATTTTATTTGTAAATGGATTAGTGCAGATGCAGCAATAGCTTCTCCCATATTCAGGAAGGATTTCGGCCTGGAGGGAAATATTAACCAAGCCCGTGCATATATATGCGGATTGGGGTATTATGAGCTGTATTTCAATGGGCAAAAAGCGGGTGACCATGTTTTGGACCCAAACTGGACCGATTTTGACAACCGCATGCTGCAGGATTTGATTTATCCGTATGAAGACAAATCGGGAAAACGGGCGCTTTATGTTACATATGATATTACATCCTTGTTAAAAACGGATAGGAACGCTGTTGGAATCATGCTGGGAAACGGCTGGTACAACCAGACCGAGAGGAACGTTGAAGGAAAGATGGCTTATGGTAGCCCCAGGCTCTGGTTGCAGATATATGTTAAATATGATGACGGAAATGAAGTGTTTTTTGGAAGCGACAACAGTTGGAAATACTCAAATGGACCGGCTGTTTTCAATAATATATATTATGGAGAGATCTATGATGCACGGCTGGAACAGGTGGGCTGGAATGCGGCCGGTTTTGATGATTCAAAATGGGACATGGCTTTAGAAACGCCTGGAGTGGCGGGTGTGCTGAAAGCACAGATGTCAACCGCCGACAAGGTAATCTCTGTTATCAAACCCGTCAGCGTATCAAGTCTTAAGAACGGCACCCAAATATATGACCTTGAACGTAATATTGCAGGATGGGCACGGATTAAAGTCACAGGAGGCCCCGGCGAAAAGGTTGTAATGCGTTTTGCCGAAGAGCTTGACGCTGATGGAAATTTGGATTTAGGCAGTACGGGTTCCGAACAGCAGATACAGCAGGACATATATATCCTTGCAGGTAAGGAACCGGAAACCTATGAGCCCCATTTTACATGGCATGGCTTCAGGTATATAGAGGTAAATATGGATGCCGGAGTTACCATGGACGGCCTTATGGGAATCGTGGTACATGCCGCCGTTGAAAGAACAGGCAGTTTCTCCTGTTCAAACAGCATGTTCAACCGAATATTTGAAATATATAGATGGAGCCAGGAGGGGAATCTGCACGGAGGGGTGCCAAGTGACTGTCCCCACCGTGAGCGTCTTGGATATACAGGAGATGCTCAGATCACTGCTCAGTCTGCAATATTCAGTTTCGATATGGCAGCTTTTTATACAAAATGGATTGATGATATTGCTTGTGCACAAAACCTGGAATCCGGATTCATTCCACATACCGTGCCTTATTACGGCGGCGGAGGCGGTCCCGGCGGATGGGGATGTGCGGCAATACTCATGCCCTGGTATATGTACTTATACTACGGGGATAAAAGGATTCTGGAAAAGCATTACAAAATGATGCTTGGCTGGATGGAATACATGCGCGGGCATGCCGATGAGGACGGTATTGTCATAAGCGAAGAGCCAGGTTCATGGTGTCTTGGGGACTGGGTTGTACCCCGCCAGTTTGACAAGGTCCCGGGGAAAAAGGACGGTTTTAATATTGATGTGCCTCCGGAGCTTGTTAATACATTTTTTTATACACTTTCAGCTTCATATATGAAAATAATAGCCAGGATTCTTAGAGATAACGAAAATGAAAATTATTTTGAAGCCTTGCACGGTACATTAAAGGCAGCAATACATAAAAGGTTTTATAATGGTAAAACAGGGTCTTATGCGGCAGGTATTCAAGGCTGTGATGTATTTCCGCTGGCAGCAGGCGGTGTTCCGGAGGAAAATAAAGGAAGAGTAGTGGAGAATCTGGTAAAAAACATTATGGAGAGGAATGGAGGATGCCTTGATACAGGTATCTTCGGAACCCCATACATGCTGGAAGTGCTCGTAGATAATGGACAAGCGGAAACTGCATATACCATAATGAACCAGTCATGCTATCCGGGTTATGGATATATGATATCCCAGGGTGCAACGACCCTTTGGGAATGCTGGGAAAAGGAGCAAGGCTCTCATAACCATCCGATGTTCGGAAGTGTCGTAGCCTGGATGTTTAAGTATGTTGCCGGTCTGCGGCCTGACGAGAATATACCGGGCTTCGGGAACATTATAATACGGCCCTGCCTGTTTGCTGAAATTAATTATGCAGAAGCTTCCTATGAGTCCATTCGGGGGCATATAGGAATCCGATGGGAAAGGCATGGCGCTAAAATAGTAGTACTTTTAGATATTCCATGCAACTGTAGCGCCGATGTTTATTTACCTGTAAAAGAATTGGACGCAATAGCAGAGGGCGGGGTTCCTATTTTTAATAATGGGAAATTACTTGACGGGCTCCCGGGGATATCGGACTTTTCACTTGGGAAAGACGGAGTAAAAGTATCGGTAAAATCCGGAAGATACCGATTTGAAATATAAATCACTAATCATTTCCCGTCTATACTGCTAATTACATTGTATTATGGAAAGAAATCTGGTACAATAAGTTTCGGCCTTCTATCATTAATTGATGAAGCTAAGTTATAAATAGTGTATTTAGATAAAAGGATAAACCAAGGAGGAATTTGTATGCACTATATACCGGAGGGGTATTCAAGCAAGACAACGCTTAGAGAAACCGAAACAGCTATTAAATTTATAAAGGATTATTTTGAAAACAGTCTGGCAAAAAAGCTGAATTTAACCAGGGTTTCGGCACCTTTATTTGTACTGCCGGAAACAGGCTTAAATGACAATTTGAACGGAGTTGAGCGGCCGGTTTCGTTCACCGGAGTTGGTACCCAAAATAGAAAATGCGAAGTAGTCCAATCCCTGGCAAAGTGGAAAAGAATGGCACTGAAAAGATACGGATTTGGTGCCGGGGAAGGTTTATATACCGATATGAATGCAATCAGATGTGATGAGACACTGGATAACATCCACTCTATCTATGTGGATCAATGGGATTGGGAAAAAGTAATTTTAAAAGAGGAAAGAACCATTGATACTTTAAAAAATACGGTAAATAGAATTTATGAAGTATTTCTGGACACTGAAAAAATTGTTGCCGACAAGTTTGCTCTGTTTGAAGCGAAATTACCTGAAGAAGTTACATTTATTACGAGTCAGGAACTTGCGGACCGGTATCCCGGACTTTCGGCAAAAGATAGAGAAACAGCTTTTGTGAGAGAAGAGAAAGCCATATTTGTGATGAAGATAGGCGGCAAGCTGATAAATGGTGAAAGGCATGACGGGCGTGCACCGGATTATGACGACTGGAACTTAAACGGTGATTTGATTTTGTATCACAATCTTCTGGACATAGCATTCGAAGTGTCCTCTATGGGCATAAGGGTTGATGCGGAAGCTATGGACAGGCAGCTTACGGAAGCCAATGCGGATGACAGAAGGGAATTGCCGTATCACCAGGATGTTTTAAATAACCGGCTGCCCTTTACCATAGGAGGCGGAATCGGGCAGTCCAGAATATGTATGTACTTCATGGATAAGGTACATATCGGAGAGGTGCAGGCTTCCGTTTGGGAAGATGATATGCTGGAGTACATGGAAAAGAAGGGTGTTGTAATACTGTAAGAATATTGGGCTGAGCAAAGTACCAATGTATTTGTTTATGGAACTTGAAAATAGAATAACAGTCAAACAGAAAAGTATTGGGGCTGCTGCAAAATAATAAATTTACCGGACTTGGGTCAGGAATATAGTTTCTCTCCCAAATAAGATAAATTTTATATTTTGCAGCAGCCCCTTGGTTTTTTATTAAGAAAAAATCAGGATATGTATAAGGTATAATCATGATATAAAATATATGCCTTTACGGATGAAACAGGCAATGTTAAAATATATAAATAAGACAGCGTGTGAACGTTAATAGATTATTTATCCGGATGAAAGTGAAGAAATCATTTATACGATTTGCCCCGCTACCTGATAAAGAACGGACATAGAATGGGAGCCGGAACAGAGTATATTATTAATAGGTTATAGCAATGCCTGTTGGAGAATAGATAAAGCCAGATGTGATTTTACCGCTTTATTTACAGGATGAATTCTCTGATTAGAATGGAATGGTGAAACGATGAATGAAAAGATTATGGTAATTGAGGATGAAAAAAGAATAGCCGATGCAATTGTATATGCGTTAAAAAAAGAAGGCTATACTGCTGAGGCTGTTTATCATGGGGGCGAAGCCTTGAAAAGGCTGCCGGAATTCTGCCCCGACGCCATCATTCTGGATGTGATGCTGCCGGGCATGGACGGATATGATATTCTTAAGAAACTGCCGGATAAAGGACGTTTGGGAGTTATTATGCTGACAGCAAAAGAAGATATTGTCAACAAAATACTGGGACTTGAGTTGGGGGCGGATGATTATATCACAAAGCCCTTTGATATGAGAGAACTGCTTGCACGTTTAAAGTCGCTGCTGAGGAGGATGCAAACAGCAGGTGAAAAACAAGACGCGGATACGATAAGCCTTGGCGGTGTCGTGCTCCATTTAAATAGAAGAACTGCCTTAGCAGGAGATAAGCTGCTGGACCTGACACCAAAAGAATATGATTTGTTATCGCTGTTAGTATCCAGCCCGGACCGGGTTTATACCAGGGAGCAGCTTTTAGATTTAGTATGGGGAATGGAATATATCGGAGGTACACGAACCGTAGATATACATGTACAGAGACTGCGTAAAAAATTGGGGCCGGATTATGCCGATATGATACAAACCGTTCATGGAATTGGATATAAAGCTTTAGAGCGTGTTTGAAAAATCATTGCGCCGTTCTGAACGCCCGTCACAAGCATTTTTCAAGCATACTCCAGGAGGATAAAGTGAGAACCAGTATAAAAATAAAATTCAGTATTTTTCTGGCCGTCCTGCTTCTTCTAACCGTATTCATCCTAAGCCTGCTGGTGTTAGAAGGAATAAAAAAGGATCAGCAGGTGCAGTATGAGCAGTATTTTGCCCAGCAGGCCAAAACCGCAAATATCTACTTTATGCAGACGATTCTGGCTGAAGCGAACAAGGTGCCTCAAACGTTCCTTACCTCAAAAGGTACCGAATTTGCGGAGCAGTTAGAGCTAATCAGCGGACAGCCGGTGGTGCTGTATGATAGAAACGGGACTGCTGTCAGTAAAAAAATATCTCAGGCAGAATCCGACAGTATCGGCAGAACACTGGAATTTGCATTGAATAATAAAACCGCATATCTGGTGGAAAATGAATCCTTATATTATCTGGCCCCCTTAAGGGCAGGAAACGAGCAGGTGGGCGTTGTACAGTTTTATTTTTCCCTGTCGGGATACCTTGAGTTTTACAACCACATAAGGCAGTTATTTGTTTATATCGGTGCAGGCGTATTTTTTCTGAGCTTTATCCTGGCATATATTTATTTTGATGTATTTGCCAACGCTATTATCCGGCTTGAAAAGACGGTAGACCGGATTCGGGAAGGAGATTATGAAACCGCAATAATCAAACGCAGGGATGAAATCGGAAGACTAAGCGAGGGGATTCACGCAATGAGCGCACAGATCCGGAAAACGATGCGGGATATGGAGGAAGAGCAGGAGAAACTAACCTTGGCAGTTGATAGATTATCCCGGCTTGACCAGCAGCAGAAACAATTTATCGGAAACGTAACCCATGAATTTAAAACACCGCTGACCACTATTAAAGCCTATATTGATTTGCTGGAAATGTATCCGGATGATAAATCACTTTTGGAAACGGCAAAAGAAAATATTAAAAGTGAAACAAAACAGCTTTATGAAATGGTGGTAAAAGTGCTGCAGTTATCTGCCCTGGAAAAATATGATTTTGAATACAACAAGGAGAAATTAGAGGTAAAGCAGACAATTCTGGCCGTGCTCAGCAGCTTAAAAGGTAAATTTGATAAGTTTGGAATCAGGCTGGAAACCGATTTAACCGAAGCTTATGTGGAAGCCGACAAAGACAGCATGAGCATTGTACTAATGAATCTCATGGATAATGCAATTAAGTATAATAAAGCAGGGGGCGGTATTTCTGTTAAGAATTATTTAAAAAATAATCAGGAGGTAATAGAAGTTGCCGATACGGGCATTGGAATACCGGAAGAACTTGCCCAAAATATCTTTGAACCCTTCTACACAGTGGATAAAAACAGAGCCCGGCAAAACGGCGGTGTGGGCCTGGGCCTGTCTCTTGCCAAAAAGCATGCCGAAATACAGGAAGGTTCTGTTACTCTTGTGAAAACAAATAAGGAGGGAAGCCTTTTTAGAATTACATTCCCTGTTTATGATTCACTAAAAACAAAAAAATAGAAACAAATTTGTTACATTTATTTGCATTTTTGAAATATTTGTATATTTTATAGAAATAAATTCCTGATATGATGGGTATCAAGGAGGTGACTTATATGAAAAAAACTAAAATTGTAAGAATTATATTTGTACTAACGCTGCTTTTAACCGTCAATGCATGTGATAATAAAAAGGATGGAAACAAGGTTATCATCGAAGAACCAGGAAAAACCATCACAATCATTGATGATACCGGAGAGGAAGCGGGTGACCCCATTGTATCGGTGGAGAAAATCGATCGTTATGAGAATGCGGAAATAACCGATTGGCTGGATGAGGAAACGGTGATTGTTTCTAAAGAAAATGACTCTCTGGATAAAATGAGCCTGCTGGAACTAGCGGATTACTATCCCAGAAGCTTATACCAGTACGGCATTAATACCAAAGAGTATAAGACATTAAAGGAGCAAGAGAATGTGTTTTTGGGAGGCGCTGTTCTTTCCGCCGACAAAAAGCACATGCTGTACAGTGAATTCACTTTGGGGGACCCTGTTTATTATGTGATGAATCTTGAAACCTCAGATACTTTCGGCATCATGGGAGAAAATATCGGAGGTGCCGTCAGCGCAGGATGGGCCGGCAATGAGGTTATCGGTGCGGCTTACGGCAACGGTGCCTATACAGCAAGTACAGCAGGAGAAATCTCCGTATTGGATGGCTTAAAAGAGGAGGCTTTGTTTATTGTCAGGAAAATGAAAGATAATATTTATTACAATACAAATTATGATGAATCCTTAATAATGCTGAATGAGGCCACAAAGGAGAAGACTAATCTAAATCTCAGCCATGTTTATGATGTACAGCCGTCTCCTGACGGAAATGAAATGCTGGTATTGCAAAGCAGCGGTTCCCAAAAAATCCTGATTCTCTGTGATGCGGACGGCAGCAACCAAAAAACTATTGCGGAAGGTACGGAGCTCGGCGGGGTTTCCTGGTCCCCGGACCAGCGGATGATTGCTTACAATCTGAAAAGCACGGTAAACAATACAACGGTCAGCGGACTTTATATCTACGATATGCTGACTGCTGAATCCAGCCAGATAGCGGTTGATATCCAAAATGCCGTCACCTGCTGGAGTCCTTCGGGAGAAAAGCTGGTTTATGCGGAATGGAATGGAAAACAATATAACAGCAGTATTGTCTATTTAAAGTATTCGCTGGAAAAATAACTAGCGTGCTGTCCCGTTCATCTTTAGTCAAACTGTGCTGAATATTTTGTCACTCCGTAAGGCGGAGGAATGAGGCGTAGTGGTTCCTACGCCGACTGACGACAACGCAGCGGACGGCAAAATATCCAGTGCAGTTTGGCTAATTATGAGCAGGACAGTACACTAGAGTATCATAAAGAGAATGACAGGCTGATACAATAAATAATAAGGCGGCGGATTATTATATATTTTGTTGCCAAGGTTCTGCCATATTAAGGATGTATTATTAACAAAAACCAGGTCCGCAAGTACATTTTGGGCCTGGTTTTGGAGAAATTATGTATATTCTATTCAAAAGGAGAAGAAAATGAAAGCAGAATATAAGTGCGTATTAATAACCAGGCTGCTTAATGGGGTGAACCGTATTCTTATCTATACTGTGTGCCTGTTATTACTTACGGCTTGTAAAGGAAATGAAAAAACAGAGCAATCTTATGAACGAACGGATAACTCCATGACACAGGACTTGTCGGTGGAAAGCTCAGAAGAAAGTTTAGAGGAAAGCCCGGAAAATATTCAGGAAACCGAGCCGCCTGATGCAGATACGGACGATATGCCTGCCGAACCCCTTATCATTACCGACGGGAAAACAATTTCGGAAAGGTTTGACGTACCCGAGGGATTTACAAGACAGGAATCGGAAGAGGAATCCTTCGCATACTATCTTCAGAATCTGCCCTTAAAGCCGGACGGTGCTAAAGTAAAATATTACGATGGCAGAGAAAAGCTGCGGGATGTTTATCTGGCGGTAGTTGATTTCAGCCTGGGTGAAAGAGACCTGCAGCAGTGCGCCGATGCGGTGATACGTCTAAGAGCAGAATATTTATATGCCGGGGAGAGGTATGATGAAATCCGATTTAACTTTGTAAGCGGTTTTAAAGCGGAATTTTCAAAATGGGCTGACGGCAGCGGCATATCGGTAAACGGCAGCAGCGTTTCATGGAACACGAACCGTAATAACAATAGTTCTTATGATAGCTTTCAAAAATATCTTGATATCGTTTATGCCTATGCCTCCACTTTGTCTTTGGAAAAGGAATTAATTGCAAAGCCCTTCTCGGATTTATCCGCAGGCGATGTATTTATACAGGGCGGCTCTCCGGGTCATTGTGTTATTGTTGTCGACATGGCAGTAAATGAAAATACCGGTGAAAAAGTCTTTATGCTGGCCCAAAGTTATATGCCGGCCCAGGACATTCAGATTTTGAAGGGCGACAGGGAAGGCTCCCCTTGGTTTTCCGCAAATATAGAAGATACTTTAAGAACGCCCGAGTGGACGTTTAACATTTCCGACCTGAAAACATGGGAATGAGGCTTTAAAATGACAGTAGTATAATGCGGCAGAACTATTCCGGCAAAAATCAACGGAGGATGCAGATGGGAATTTTATTGAATCGTTTATTAATCATTCTGAATGACAGTGATCCTAAATCAACGGATTACCATATTGCATTTAGCTTATTATCAAATTTTTATTCGATTTGTGAGATGTCCATAGGTGAAGTGGCTAACTTATGTTCCGTATCAAAGTCAACCATATCCAAATTTATAAGAAAACTTAATTTTGAAGATTATGCGGAGTTTAAAGCCGCCGCACCATTTGTAGAAAATAAGTACGGATTTAAGCTTAATTACAATCAAAATATAGCTGAATATATAGAACAGAATAGTCTGGCTTCTTATATTGATATCATTCTGAATGACATTTCCTTTTGTAAGAAAAACATTGATATGGAGAGAGTGAAAGAATTAGCAGGGGATTTGGTTAAATATAAGAAGGTGGCCAGTTTTGGACTGTTATTCTCGGAGTTAGGCGCCATGGATTTGCAGACAAAGCTGGCTTATAACGGAAAATTCATTATTACGAACCTGAGTGATGTGAAACAGGATGATTTTATAAACAGCGCTGAAGAAGATACCTTGATTATTATTTACTCCAACTCCGGCACCTATATTCAGCGTTACATGCTTTCGGAATTTCAGACTAAAAAAGATTATTCCAAAATCAAGGCAAAAATTGTTCTTATAACCGGAAATGCAAGGATGGAAAATCATCCGGACGTAGATTTGTGCATAAGCTTTAGCCATAAATCCACCGTTCAGACACACTCCATACTTTACCCTTTGATTAACGACATAATTGTAATGGAATATAGAAAACTGACAAGAAAAAAATAAGCAGGGGCTGTTGCAACCAGGCCGCTGAAAAAATCCTTCATGCAAATTTGGCATGAGGGACTTTTTCAGCGGCCTCGTTACAACAGCCTCTTATTTTTTTATACCTATGGAGTTTCTAAAAATCGAACTTTTAAGGAATCGGAAAAATATATGTTATTATTAGGTTACCAATAAAAAAGTCCTTGGCCAAGGGTAAACTAATCAATAAATATATGGAGGGAACATTATTATGGCTAAAAAAAATTATGATGAATTAGCTGAACAAATAATTGCCTTTGTCGGAGGAGTAGAAAATATTACGGATCTAACACATTGTGTTACAAGATTAAGATTTAAACTAAAGGATAATTCGGCAGCGGATCAGAAAGCCTTAAAGGCCTTGGACGGTGTATTATCTGTAGTTATTGGAAACGGTCAGTTTCAGGTTGTTGTGGGAAATGCGGTAGAAGATATTTTCAATACGATTTTAAAACTTTATCCCATAAAAACGGAAAAGGGAAATGGAGAGCCGGAGGAAAAAAGCGGCAATTTCATAACCAGAGCGCTGAACACGATGGCAGTCATTGTCAATCCGGTTGTTATTGCCCTGGCCGGTGCCGGAATGATAAAAGCATTGCTGGTTATCCTGACAACAACGCTGGGAGTATTAGATAATACCGGAAGCACCTATATGATTCTGTCAGCCGCAGGAAACAGCGTATTCTATTTTCTGCCCCTGTTCCTGGCCTTTTCCTCCGCCAAAGCTTTCAATTGTAATCCATATATATCGTTGGCAATCGTAGGCGCCCTTCTGGAACCGAATTTTACCGGATTAATGCAGAATGCCGGTGATGTGACTTCTTTTATGGGAATTCCGGTAGTATTGATGAAGTATTCCGGTACATTGGTTCCGGCCATCATAGCTGTTTTAGTATATTCCAAGTTAGAAAAGCTGTTAAAGAAATTCATACCTAAGAGTATAGAGTTGTTTGCACTATCCTTTGCAGCTCTTATTATTATGGTGCCGCTTTGCGTCATTGTAATTGGACCGGTTGGTGTATATCTTGCAAACGGAATCGGAGATTTTGTAAACTTTATGAGTGCCCAGAACGGACTTCTGACCGGGTTAATCATAGGAGGCGGGTGGACGCTCCTGGTAATGATTGGAATACACTGGGGTGTGGCTCCGATTATGATTAACAATATCTCAACCTACGGATATGATTTTATACGTCCTATGGTTGCGGCGGCTACCTTTGGAAGTGCCGGTGCTGCCTTTGGCGTATTCCTAAAAGCGAAAAAAAAGGAAACAAAAGCGTTTGCACTCTCTGCCGTGGTTCCCGCATTGCTTGGAGGGGTAACAGAACCAATTGTATACGGTATTTCCATTAAATACAAAAAGCCGTTTATAGCACAGATTATCGGTGGGGCTATTGCCGGCGCATTTATGGGTGCAATGCATACGAAGGCATTTGTCTACGTATTTCCGGCACTGACAACCCTGCCTGCATTCTTTGGAGATACATTTGTGTATTATGTAATAGGTATTAGCCTGGCATTTATAATTACGGCCGTACTTACCTGGATTCTTGGTATTGACGAATCAACAGACGGGGAAAAGGAAAAGAGAGCTGCGGCTGTTCATAAGCCGAATGCAATACAAAATAAAGAGATTGTACTGAGCGCCTTTGCAGAGGGAAAAGTTGCAGGATTAGAAGACGTACAGGATGAAGTATTTGCATCTAAGGCTATGGGGAACGGCGTGGCTATTGTTCCGGATAAAGGAATTCTATTTGCTCCGGCTGACGGAGAAATTGCAGCCGTTTTCAAAACGGGCCATGCGGTCGGCATGACCGCCGATAACGGAACAGAGCTTTTGCTGCATATCGGGATTAACACGGTGGAAATGAACGGAAAAGGTTTTAAGACGTGTGTGGAAGCGGGACAGCAGGTAAAACGCGGCCATGTTCTGGTTGAATTCGATATGGAAGAAATAAAAAGAGCAGGTTATGACACCACTGCCTTATTGTTTATTACCAATACGGATGAACATGAGAATATTGAGATTACATCTGCTGGACATGTGACGCAGAAAGATAATCTAATAACAGCCAGGAGGATATAAAATGCAGAATATTATTTTTCCGGAAGGATTTTTATGGGGAGGCGCAACCGCAGCCAATCAGTGTGAAGGTGCCTGGAATGAAGACGGGAAAGGCATGTCCGTTGCGGATTGCAGCATGTATAACAGGGATTTGGATCCCGGTGATTATAAGGCACAGCATACAATAACCAGTAAGGATATTGAGAAAGCAATGCTAAGTCAGGATACCGGCAGGTATGCCAAACGTCATGGAATTGATTTTTATCACAGATACAAAGAAGATTTGGACTTGTTTCAGAAAATGGGATTTAAGATACTTCGGGTATCCGTTCAATGGACCAGAATTTATCCGAACGGTATCGAAGAAGAACCTAATGAAAGCGGATTACAGCATTATGAAAATTTATTTAAGGAAATGAAAAAAAGAGGTATTGAACCGTTGGTGACCCTGCATCATTATGAGATGCCGCTGTATTTATCCAATCATTATGACGGCTGGTATAAAAGAGAGGTAATCGATTTGTTCCTGAAATTCTGCAAAACCGTATATAAGCGATACAATGGATTAGTACAATACTGGTTAACTTTTAATGAAATTGATAGTGTGTTCCGGCATCCTTTTACCACGGCCGGATTAGTAGAAGACCGTTATCCGGAAGAAAAATGGGAAGAAATCATTTACCAGGCTGTTCATAACCAGTTTGTAGCAAGTGCACTGGCAACAAAATATCTCCATGAAATGATTCCGGGTGCCCGGATGGGCTGTATGATTACCAGAACGCTGACATACCCTGAAAACTGTCATCCGCAGAATGTATTGGCAGCTCTGAAAGAAAACAGAAAAAATTATTATTATTCGGACGTACAGGTAAGGGGAGAATATCCCGTACACATTAAAAAGGAATGGAAAAGAAAAAATATTGAGGTAATTTTCGGCGAAGAAGATGAAAAAATCCTGAAAGAATACCCGGTGGATTTTGTATCCTTCAGTTATTATATGAGCCGTGTTACCAGCATGGATGAAGCAAATAAAGAGCTGGTAAGCGGCAATCTTACAGGCGGGGTAAAAAATCCTTATCTGGAGACTACGGAATGGAACTGGCAGATTGACCCGACCGGTTTATGCATATCCCTGATTGAGTTGTATGACAGATATGAAAAACCCCTGTTTATTGTTGAAAACGGACTGGGAAGCAAGGATACGGTGGAGCCGGACGGAAGCATCCGGGACGATTATCGTATCCGGTATTATAAAGAGCATATTCAGGCGATTGCCGATGCCATGGAAGAAGGGGTGGAGGTTATGGGATATACCCCGTGGGGATGTATTGATATGGTAAGTATGTCTACCTGCCAGATGTCAAAACGATATGGATTTATTTATGTGGATTTGGATGACATGGGAAAGGGTACCTGCGAAAGAAAGAAGAAAAAATCCTTCTATTGGTATAAACAGGTCATAGCTACAAATGGAAGGGATTTGGAAAACCACGAGATATAAACTGTGCCGGAGTGTTTTAGAAAATGTCTGTATTAAATGGAGAGCTGAAAATTATCTGTACAATATCAAAATTTGAAAAGTATTGATAGACAATAAAAGGGATATTATGTATAATTATTCCATAAAGCATATGTCCCAATATATTAAAAAGGAGGGGGAGCGTTATTTGTAATTTCAGGAACATATGTTTTGAGAAAAATAATAGGAGGTTAAATAGTTATGAAGTGTATCAAACGTATCAGGTGTATTGTACTTAGTTTGGTCTTGGGGTTATCTGTGTTATATGCCTTACCGTCAATGGAACCCGTAAACGCCGCAACCACGGTTGTCCATAATTTCACAACCAGTGGGACAAGCAGTTCTTTCTTTACCATTTCAGGAAATCTTTCTACCATTAAGGGAACAATTACTTATAATGGTTTAACGCTTACACAGTGCCTGAAAATCGAAACCTCAACCAGTATAAGCTTTACTACGGCAGGAACATCCACATTAAAATTAGTATTTAATGATGCCGACGGCACCAGAATAAAAGTGGATGGAACGAATTATGCAATGACAGGCGGACTTGTCAATGTATCCCTGGGAGCGGGCGCGCATACCATTACAAAAACCGACGTGGCAAATCTTTACTATATAGAACTTACAACGGATGGAGGGGTTACACCTACCGTTACGCCTACCGCTACACCCACAGCTACGCCAACCGTTACACCGCCACCCACAAGCGGCGACATTATCCTTTCGCCCGGTGGCTCTGTGACTTTACAGGAAGCAATTAATACGGTGCAATCCGGAAAGGCAATCTATTTGAGAGCCGGCGCGTACCAATATTCAAGCACGATTCTTATTGCAGAAGGCAATAACGGTACATCCGGCGCAAGGAAAAAAATATATGCCTATGGCGACGGAGAACCGGTTGTTGACTTTTCAGCCATGGCTGAAAATAGTTCCAACAGAGGTATCGTTCTGGCGGCAAACTACTGGCATGTCAGAGGAATTACAATTAAAGGTGCCGGCGACAATGGAATGCTGCTTGCCGGACATAACAATATAATTGAAGATTGTACATTTAGGGAAAATCATGATTCAGGGCTTCAATTATCAAGATATAATACATCCTATAATTCCATCAGCCAATGGCCCAGCAATAATCTGGTTACCGGTTGCTTATCAACGGAAAATGTAGATTCAGGCCGTGAAGATGCAGACGGTTTTGCAGCTAAATTAACCTGCGGGGAAGGCAATAGGTTTGTAGACTGCATAGCAATTTACAATTGTGACGACGGATGGGATTTATATACGAAATCGGACACAGGTGCTATCGGTGTAGTTACTATGGAAAATTGTGAAGCGTCCTATAATGGCAAATTCCCCGATGGTTCGCTGACCGGCGGAGACGGGAACGGTTTTAAATTAGGAGATGATACTGCGTCCGTACCTCATATACTAAAAAACTGTGTAGCCAACTATAATGCAAAACATGGTTTCACAGGCAATGGCAACCCGGCAACCTTTATTATGGATAATTGCACCGGTACCGGAAACGGCGGAAAGCTTTTCGACAGAATAACAAGTACCACATCCGGTTCATAAATCCGCCGCCAATCACTATACAGGAAAAGGGGATTAAGTAAAAAACCGGTATGGTTTTGCAAATTTAATTCGTTTAAAACATATATAAAATTGCCGGCTTTATACTTTAATTGAATAAAGCCGGCAATTTTCTTGATTAGAATCATTTTGATTGTATGAATGCGTTTTACCGGATACTTTGGCATTAAATTTTGCGTATACCTCTACTGCACTCTCAACCAGGGAGTGCTGCGGAAGAATCTATACGGACCTCAGGCATAGGGATTTTGGCATACTGACTCACGGATTACCAGAGATACTCCGGTTAACATCTTTGTATTGCCGCCGCGAATTTTGCCTTGAATTGCATGAATTAAAAGATGGGCAGCATTAGCGCCGATTTCGTTAAAATTCTGCCTTACGGTTGTTAATCCGATGGTTGTATTCTGCACATAATCCCAGTCGTCAAAGCCGATGACAGATATATCCTGGGGTATTCTGACACCACGTTCTAACAGATTCTGTATAATTTTTATAGCTATCCTGTCGTTGCAGCAAAAGAGAGCAGTTACTTCCCGGTCCAGAATTTGTTTTTTTAATAAATCATAATCGATATTAATAAGCAAATCTTCCTGGGTTACTTCCAGGCCGGCTTGCCTCATAACACTGCAATATCCGTTAAAGCGTTCTTGTTCTGAGTTTAAGAAAAAATGATAACCTGCAAATTTAATTTTGGTATGATTCAATTTCAGTAATTCCCTCGTTGCTAAAACGGCACCGTCATAATTGCTGCAGCCTGCAAAATAACAGGGATGATTAATATTATAGCGGTCTACTAATACATAGGGGATATTTTTTTCTTCAATCAGCAGATAGTTGTTTTTACTTTTGATTGGGTCAAATGGATAAATAATGAACCCGTCTATATTTCTGTCAAGCATCTTTCGTATGGTTTCCGCTTCATGAACTAAATTATTACTGCTCCATTCAACAATGAGAGAGTAATTATATTCTGCGGCCATGCTTTGCGCTCCTCTTATTATTTTCATATAAGAGATATCATAATAATCTTCCGCCGATAAAACAATAGCTATTAAATGACTTGAAGACTCTTCTGAAACCGGGCTGCTTACGAAAGTTCCCTTTCTTTTAGTCCTTATCAGGTATCCTTCATTCGCTAATTCAGTCAAAGCTTTACGGATAGTTATCCCGCTGACATTAAACATTTTAGAGTACTCTTCTTCGCTTGGCAGCTTATCATTTGGCTGCAATTCTCCGTTTTGGATTTTATCCATAATGGATTGTTTCACTACTAAATATTTCAGATTTTTATTCATTCGTGATATCTCCTTCATTTAATATTTAAAAAACGAACAACATATAGGCACTGTTAAGGTTATATATTATAAATTTAGGTATATACCAATATAAATAATACATTGTTAAGCATTACAAAAAACAGATAAAAATGTACATGTAATTAAAGTATACATTAATGTATAAAAAAATCAAGGTGTAATTAAAAGTACTCTTTAAAACAAATGAATTAATTCATAATAAAAGTATGATAAATAATATATAAAGTATATATAAATGAATAAATAAAATTGAATGAAATAGCAGTGATATTAATTTGAAATTCTGAAATATAAAGCAAGTTGCAAAAAAAATATTCTGATTATACAATTTCAATGAACAAAATAACTAAATAACGTATATTGACGTAATATAAATCATATGATAATATATACATAAATAAAATATAAAACATAATTTAATACGGGAGGAAAAATTACAAAATGAATGGACAGAAACACTCCGGAGGCAGCCTGAAAGCAAAACTGTGGCAGCAAAGGTATTTATTTTTAATGATTACGCCTGGCTTTCTAGTCGTACTGATTTTTAACTATTTTCCAATGTACGGTATATTGATGGCATTTGAAAATTACAAGACTTCCAAGGGTGTACTTGGCAGCGAATGGGTGGGGCTGAAACACTTTGAAGAATTCTTCAATAATCCTATGGCGTTTCGAGTGGTGAAGAACACATTGATTTTAGGAATATATTCTTTGCTCTGGTCATTTCCGGCACCAATAATACTGGCACTGCTGTTTAATGAAATCCGCAGCCAGCGCTTCAAGAAAATAGTTCAGACAGTGTCTTATTTTCCTTACTTTATATCCACGGTAATTGTGGCCGGTATGCTTTTGGAGTTCTGCTCGAGGGAAGGATTATTTAATCAAATAAGAGCAGCTTTAGGACGGCAGCCGATTATGTTTTTACTGGACCCGAGATACTTTCGGACAATCTTTATCGGATCAGGCTTATGGCAGGGAGTAGGCTACGGAACAATCCTTTATCTGGCGGCCATCAGTCATATCGATCCCAGCTTATATGATGTTGCATCTATTGACGGAGCTAACCGGTTTCAGAAAATCAGGCATATTACATTACCTTCCTTACGGCCTACAATGACGATACTGCTTATTTTTGCCGTCGGCGGAATACTGGGTTCGGATTTTCAGAAAATTATGCTCTTATATACGCCGCAGACATATTCTGTGGCAGATGTAATCGGTACATATACCTATCGGGAGGGCATTGTGGGTGCAAGGTTTGAATATACAACCGCCATAGGTCTGTTCAATTCTCTTGTTTCTTTTGTGCTTCTTGCAATAGCGAACTTAATAAGCAGAAAAACATCTGAGACAAGCCTTTGGTAAGGGGGATATGACAATGAATAAGTCAAAAATATCAAATAAAGTAAAAAGAAGCAGGGAAGATGTGATATTTGACATAGTTAATACCATAATTATGACAGCTATTATTGTGGTTGTAATTTACCCTGTTTTAAACGTTATTTCCATTTCCTTCAGTAATGCGAACCATATAGCAAAAGCGGATATTACTATTTTCCCGAAAGGTATAACCGGCGAAGCCTATAAATACATACTGAAAGATAAGCAGGTATGGACAGGTTATTTCAATTCTGTTCTGTACGCCGCCGGATTTACCTTGTGCAATCTTTTGTTTACCAGCTTGTGTGCTTATCCTTTGGCCGTAAAAGATTTTGTGGGTAAAAAGTTTTTTACTCTTTTTCTTACGATAACAATGTTTTTCAGCGGCGGGCTGATACCAAGCTATTTATTAATCAGAAATATAGGCTGGCTCGACAATCCCCTGGCTATTATTATTCCTGGTTGTGTGGGAGCATATAACGTTTTTGTATTCCGTACTTTCTTTCAGAATATTCCCGTAGAATTACCCGAATCTGCAAAGATGGACGGAGCGAATGATATCATCATCTTATTCCGCATCTTTCTTCCGCTTTCGAAGGCGCTGCTTGCTACGTTTGGCTTGTTTGCCATAGTCGGAATGTGGAATAACTGGTTTTCGGCACTGATTTATTTAACGGACCAGACAAAGTATCCGGTACAGCTTGTTCTGCGGCAGTATCTGTATGTAATAGATGTTGCAAACCTTCAGGGACGTGCAGGCATGGGAGGAGGTGCTATAAATCCGAATATTCTGCAGCAGATATCACCCAAAGGCGTAAGAATGGCTATGGTAGTGGTTACTATGTTTCCGATAATGCTGATTTATCCTTTTTTTCAAAAATATTTTGTAAAGGGAGTCATGATTGGAGCTGTCAAAGGTTAGGCTTATCCTGATACACTTAGGAGGTAACCGGCTAATCTGCGGAGGGCCAAATACCTGCTATGTAATATAATTTTTTATTCAAGAAGGAGGGTTTTATGAAAAGCGTCAAAAAACTTATCGGCACAATAATGGTATTGGCTTTATGTGTAAGCCTGTTTGCCGGCTGCGGCAGGAATGATAATTCTTCCGATACGAAAGGCAATAATCCGGCCGCCGGCACCGGCACATCAACCACGGCGGAAGGAGGTTCTAAGAAGAAACTTGTTATTAACGTAACTTGTGAAGGAAATGAAGGCACGAAGGATTCGGAGGTAAACGAAGCCTTTGAGAAGCTTATGAATGAAAAACTGGGGAGAGAAATCGAAATAAATTATAATTTGATCCCCGGAAGCGAATATGGCGACAAGGCTAAGCTGATGCTAACTACCGGAGATATCGGTGATATATTTCAGATTCCGTTTTTATATGATTATTCGAAACCTGCATCAGACGGTATGTTCTTGGATCTCTATGAATATAAGGACAGTATTCCCGATTATTTTAATTATCTGGAACAGACAAGCGGCGGAGTTGCCGGTGTTATGAATTCCAGCGGGAATGTATATGTTATAGCCAGCATTGGATTGCCGCGTTTCCCGGAAGATAAGGGCATGCTGCCGTATAATGTTTCTACCTACCGTTATGATGTTTTCCAGGAGCTGGGCATCAAAATACCGGAAACCCTGGATGAAGTTTATGCAGCCGCCGTAAAGATAAAGGAAGCTCATCCGGATACCTACCCTGTTAATACACGCTGGAAGGATTTACGTTCCATTTTTGGTGCAAACCATGTACAGAATGCTGTTTACTGGAACGGGAAGGAATATGTATTGGGATTACTTGAGGAAGGTTATAAGGAGTCCATCGAATTTGCTCATAAACTATATGCAGACGGTCTCCTTGACCCGGAATACATAATTGAGACGGATGATACGCTTAAGAGCAAGGAATTAACAAACAAGACATTTATTGTTCTTGGTGACTGGTTTACCACACCGGGTGAATTTACCCGTTTGAGCACAGAAGGCCAAATTTTCTGCGCAACCTTATTCCCGGACAATCCCAAGTATGGGAAAGCATGGCAATCCATTCAGAAGGTGAACGAGGTGTCCAATGATATCTTTACGAACTTCGCAGTAAGTTCCAATGTGGAAGATCCGGAAGGCTTAATGGAGTTCATTAATTATTTATATGATGATGATGTAGTACGTTTGCTCACCTGGGGCATGGAAGGCAAAAGTTATACTCTGGACGAGAACGGCAATCCGAAGTTTGTAGATGAAATCATGAATGCGGCTGATCCATGGGGCGCCGGTGATAAGTTCGGCATGCGGGCCAGTAAGAATATGCGCCCCGGCATCCAGCTGGTTACCGATTCAAAGGCTTTTGTGGCATTGGCGGCAGATGATTGGCTGTATTATGACGGTGGATTGCACCAGGAACCATTTGAGCAGTCACCGTATTATTTAAGCTTCCCATATCCTGAAAATGATTACATTCCACCGTATTTTAATGAGCCGATTCTTCAGTTTACGGATGATGAATCTCAGGAAAAATCGCAGATGACAACAATAATGGAAACATATCGTGATGAAATGCAGGCAAGATTTATCACAGGCGAGGAAAATATGGACAATTGGGATTCCTATATGGATGAGCTTAAGAAGATGATTGATGTGGAACGCTTGCTGCAGATTTATAATGATGCCGCACAACGATATTTTCAAAATTCACAATAATGCGGAGCATTAAAAGTATAAGGAGCATTAAATTAAAAGGGAGCTGGTTGCTTGAGCGGACAATAGCGGCCTTTCATTAAAGGCAGGGGATATTAAAGGATATTATAGTATAATATGGAAAGGGGATTGTTATGTTGAAGATGAAAATAATAGCATTATCCGTTGCAGCTGTTTTCCTGACCTCAGGAAGCCTGATAACTTTGGCTGATAACGGCAGCAAAAATACTGTTGAGGCAAAAACAGGAAACAGCACCGATTCGGCAGAAAATAAAAATAAGAACCAGGGAACCATAAATTATGAACCGTTTACAATCAGGGTGGTGGATTCGGAATCCGGCAGAGGTATACCCCTTGTTCAGGTAAGGACCGATAACCAAATAAGCTATTATACCGATAGCGGGGGGTATGTGGCATTTTTTGAACCCGGTCTCATGAATGAAGATTTGTTTTTCTATTTTAACAGCGATGGGTATCTGTATCCTAACGAGTCCTTCGGTTTCAGGGGGACTACGATTAGGGTATCGCCCGGGGGTGAAGCTGCTGTTGAAATGGACAGAATCAATATTGCCCAACGCATGTACAGAGTGACGGGGCAGGGGATTTACAGGGATAGTGTCCTTCTGGGAATTCCTGTACCTATTAAAGAACCTCTCTTAAACGGAAGAGTAATGGGGCAGGACACAGCGCAGACAATAGAGTATAACGGAAAAATATACTGGTTCTGGGGGGATACAACCGGACCGTGGCATCCGCTGGGGAATTTCAGAACTACGGGAGCCACCTCGGAACTTCCTTCAAAAGGAGGACTGGAACCGGAAAAGGGTGTGGACCTTACCTATTTTAAACGGGAAGACGGTTTTGTAAAGGAAATGGTACCTAAACTACCGGGAGATCCGAATCTTGTATGGATTAGCGGACTCATGACAGCGAAGGATGAGAGTGGTAAGGAACGATTAATTGCAAGCTATTCCTCACTTGAAGGGCTTGATAAAGAAGTGGCTTCCGGAGTGCTGATTTGGAGCGATTTAGATGAGCAATTTAGTGAGAGAGTGGAATTTGACCGGAATCTGCGGTGGAAACACCCCAGCGGCCAGACAACCCTCTATATGGACAAGGGCGCAGAATATTGGCTCTTCTGTGAACCGTGGCCGGTTTTAAGGGTTCGTAACAGCTTTGATAACATCAAGGATGTGAACAGTTATGAAGCCTTTACCTGCTTAAAACCTGGTACGAAATATAATGAAAGAAATACTCTTCTGAACAGAGACAGCAACGGAGAACTCATATGGGAGTGGCGGAGCGATCCCCCGCCTATAACGCAAAAACAGGAGGCCGATATGATTAGCTTTGGTCTGATAAAAGAGGAAGAAGCGCGATTCCAGCTAAAAGATACGGACACGGGAAACCAGGTCATTAACCATGCCGGTTCGGTTAAATGGAACGAATACCGGCAATGCTGGAATAATATTATAGAACAAGAGGGCGGCACCTCATTGCTTGGTGAAATATGGTATGCGGAAGCAGCTTCGCCGACAGGCCCATGGAAATGGGCGAAAAAAATAATAACCCATGACGAGCATGACTTCTACAATCCCGTGCGGCACTCATTCTTTGAAAAGGATAATGGGCAAATAATCTATTTTGAGGGTACATACGTTGCAATGTTCGGCAGTGATGAAGCAACCCCCCTGTATGATTACAACCAAATCATGTACAAATTGGACCTTAGTGATTCACGGCTTCATCTTATGCATTAAGAATAGAGGCTATATCTAAAATTTTTCGTCTGTTATAAAGCTCAGGAATACTTTTGGACAGTCTTCTTCTGCGGATATAGTCAAGCGGGGGATATGAAAGAGCTGCTTACCAGCCTGATTATGAGGGACACCAAACAGCTTACAGCGTTGGTGGGGCTATAAAGACGGGGAGCGTTGGCATTATGTTTACGCTCCTCGAATTTTTTATTGCGTACATACTCTTACTAACACTGACCTTTGACTTATCAGCACTATGTTTCATGAAAGTTTTCATAACCATTTCCGTCAATTCAAATATTAAAAATTGTTGCATTTTTAATATTCTTTAAGTGGATACAACTTTTTACCATCCATGTAATGGCGAAAGCGCGTCAGATCAGTAACGGGAAATGGATTCCCATGGCCTGAATAAATCACTTTGGCGTTGCTCTCAATCATGGCATCCCATGTTCTGAAATGATCATCCAGATTTTCAAGCCATATTGGGTGTCTTGCCGCCATCAAAGGACCAGTCATTGCGGCATCGCCGCAAAAAAGAACACCATCTTCAAATAATAGTCCTATTGAATCAATGGTATGTCCCGGCAGCAGCATCACTTTTGCATTTAATTCAAGCTCCCTAAAGGGTTGATCGTTCTGCGTTACAGTTATTGCATGCCGAGATACATCAATAGAGGGAAACAAATGCTTGCCTTTACCGAATAGGGTCAAAATTTTGCATGCAGTCAATGCCTTTCGGGAAGTACAGCCGCCATCAAAGGAATTCTGTCCTTTTTTAAGTCTGTTTACTGCGTCCTTATGCAGTACTACCGGTGCATTTGTTGCATTCATTAAATCGTTCAGAAAGCCTGCATGATCGTCATGAGCATGGGTTAGAAAAATATATTTGATATCAGGTATATGAAGTCCGCTTTTTAAAAGTCGGTCTGCAAACTTGTCAAAGCCGCCTGCATACCCCGTATCAATTGCAATGCAACCCTTCTCCGTAACAATCAAATAATTATTAACCACTTTTCCGCCGATATTGATAATTTTGTAAAACATTCTTATTACCTCCTTTTACTATTTTATAATTAAAATTCCGACGTAACAAACATATTATTTAGTGATTATGCATTCTGTCCATTTCCTCCCGGGATTATTTTGCTCCTGCGTTTCCTTTATATAGGATATCTTATGTGTTCAGTACAAGCCCTTTGGAGCCGTCCACGGTCACAATCTGGCCTTCCTTCAGGATTTGTGTGGAATTCTTCGTCCCAAGCACCGCAGGAATGCCATATTCCCGCGCCACAATGGCAGCGTGAGACAACGGCCCGCCGGTATCGCAGACCACTGCGCAGGCCAATGGAAATAGCGGTGTCCAAACCGGGTCGGTAAAGCGGCAGACGAGTACCTCGCCTTTTTGAAGTCTGCCGAATTCAGAGGGATTGTTGATAATCCTTACCTTTCCTTTGGCGATTCCGGGACTTCCGGATAAGCCCTTAAGGACGGTTCCCTTAAAGGCCGCCTCTTCTCCGGGGGCACCGTTCCATGCCTGTTCCGCCATAAAACGCCAGGCTTTTCGGGTGGTGAGCGAAGCTTTCAAAGCCTGTAAGCCGTCTTTGTCAGAAAGCGCCCGTTTCAGCTCACTCAGGGTAAGGTAACGTATGTCCTCCGGCGCGTCAAGCAGACCCTGCCTGTGAAAACGTCCCGCGGCTTCAGCCACGCCGAGGCGGGCTGCCACAAAGCATTGTTCCATCCAGTAAACCAGTTCCTCGCGTCCCATATGCGCGGACCGGAATTGCTCCTGCAGGCGCTCGAAACGTTCTTTTTTCCCCGGAGAAAGCCGGGCCGACACTGTTTGTTTCAGCTTGGCATATTTGTTTTCACCGCTCTTCTGTTGTCCGATATGTTCATGAATACCTCCTGCTTTCAGGAGCGCGGCAAGTGTGCCGGCCAACAGCTCCGGCCGCTCGGACCAGGAATGGGCGGAAAAGGGAATATACGCCATTGCGGTTCTCGCGCCGTAGTCTTTTAAAAACCCGGTAAACTTTGCATAATACGCAGGATACTCTTTCATGAGCAGAGAAGGCAGTTTATCCGGTTTTGTTTCAAGAAACAGACGTCTGACGGCGGGATTTTTATCCAGTTCTTCTGCAAGTGTGTACAGTGCCTGCTCTATTTCTGCTGTTTTGTAACCCAAACCCGCCAAAAAATTATATTGGTTGACGGTCCGGCCAAGCTTTGCACCGCGCAGGTACCGTCGAAGAAAAAAGCCCAGAAATACCATAGGGAACACATACACGCGAAAGCGCAGGTAGGTCCACTGCATGGCGGTATCCACCGATTTATAAATGTAATCGGCAAGGGACGGGTTGTTAAGCTGAGCCAGGTCCGTACCGGCCAGACTGTCCAGTTCCATTGCCAGCAATGCCTCCGTATCCTTTGAAGCGCCCGCCGGATTGAGCCGCATCATACGCCGCAGGCTGACAGGTATCCATAAAAGTCTGATGTTGGGGCGGGGCAGAAGGCTGCCCACCGACAGCACCCCGTGTTCATCCATACGGATAATTTTATTCTCCGGCGGCATGGTGACGCCAAGCTCCCGGAATACGGCATTTTTCTGTCGGTTGAGCAAAAGCAGCGGCTCGTAATCCAAAGGATAAGGTGCGTTGGGGATATGTTCCTTAAAGTTGTCGAGGAGCTTTTTCTGTGCCCGGTTTATTTTATTGGGTTTTGCCCGGGCGGTCTTTTTGCCGGCGGCCGGCGCTGCAGTCACCGGCCTTGCCTGGAGCAGGTGTAGCTTATTTTTCGAGATGGCCCATTCGATATCCTGCGGTTTTAGGTAATAGCCCTCCACACGCAGTCCGAGGTCAAGAAGACCGCGCATCTCTGCTTCCTCCAGACAGAAGCGATTTCGCAGTTCGTCCGGCACTGCGGTTTCGGTTGTCAGACCTTCGGGGCCTGTGATTATCTGTATTTCCTTGGAGCCTGAACTTTTTTGCAGGACAAAAGGTTCCCCATGCTTTGACAGAAGGATGGTATCGGGGGTGACGCGTCCTGAAACAATACTCTCCCCAAGTCCGTAGGAAGCATTGACCATCATTTCTCCGCTGTTTCCCGTCAGAGGGTTAACCGTAAACAGAACCCCCGATTTATCCGACTGCACCATGGCCTGTACCACGACGGAAAGAGCAACCTGCTCATGGGAAAAACCATTTTTCTGCCGGTAAGTGATGGAACGGGGAGTCCAAAGGGAAGCCCAGCATTGTTTTACATGTTTAAGCACCTGCTCTTCGCCATTAACGGAAAGAAAGGTTTCCTGCTGTCCGGCAAAACTGAAGTCAGGCAGGTCCTCGGCGGTTGCCGAAGAACGAACCGCTACCAGCGGCGTGCCCATATTTGATAACTTCCGGTAGGCACTTTTAATGGCCTGCTCAGTTTGAGCGGGCATTTTCGCATTTTCGATTCTTTCGCGTATCATGCCTGCCAGTTGCTCCAGCTCCGGTATGTTTTCATCTTGAACCAATGGATGTGCCTTTTCAATTAACGGCTCTAATTCCAGGGTACGGATATGTTCCCGGTAGGCCTCTGTGACAACGCAGAATCCTGGCGGAACAGGAAAGCCTGCGCGCTCCATTTCACCGAGATTAGCTCCTTTGCCGCCTGCGGAGGCAATGTCGTTTTTACCTATC
Organism: Lachnoclostridium sp. UBA903; assembly: GCA_002294045.1. Taxonomy (GTDB): domain Bacteria; phylum Bacillota; class Clostridia; order Lachnospirales; family Lachnospiraceae; genus Anaerocolumna. Next base: position 61,020 of record DBEP01000050.1, read on the forward strand.
TCATTAAACCATAGAATCATCTTTATTAACTCCTTTCAGTTTTACGGCGGCTGCAGAGCGTGTGAAAAGAAATGCAAATCCGCTTATTGCCGCAAGGCTCAGGAAAATACCGGTCAGTCCCGTCCCCACCGGTAATGGACCCGAAACCCATATCCCAAGCAGGGAAACGCCCATAGTGCCGCCCAGGTTGCGGGATAATTGCACCAATCCGCCGGATACCGCCCGATTGGAATTATCCGCATGGGTTTGGGAACGTCCTAAAAAGAGGGGGAGCATAAAGCCAAGCGCCAGCCCGACGGGGATGGAGAAAAGCACCGCAGCCAGTCCGTCCAGCAGGCCTCCTGCCAGCCCAATGCCTATAAAAGACAGCCAGGCAAGAAACCAAAGCAGCAGATTTGCCGTATGTACGGCAGGTCTCGGCAGTCTGCCGCATAGTGCGCTGGCCACCCCGGCAGATACCAGCATGGGCACCAGCAGGATACCGGCATTTGTAGCGCTTTTCCCCAGCACATTCTGGAAATACAGCGAAAGATAAGTGCTTGAGGAATAATGGACGATTCCAAGCAAAAACACAGATATCATTCCGTTCCGGATTGCCGGTATTTGCAGCAGGCCAAACGGTATTAAAGGTTCCCGGCAACGTTTTTCCCAATGAACGGAGAAAACGAGAATCAATAGGGACAGGACAAAAAGGCATACGCCCTTTAATATTTCTTCCCGGCTGATAAGCTGAAGACCTAAAACCAGGCATATAAGCCCGCCTGACAGCAACAGCGTCCCAATCCAGTCAAGTTCCTTTAAAATTGTCCAAACCTCCGCCCGCCGCTGGTTTTTGTCTGCCGCGACAGGTGACGGGCCGAGACAAATCAGAACCGCACAGGCAAATTCCAGAGGCAGGAAAAGAAGAAAGCCCCACCGCCAGGAGAATTCATCGCTTAAAAAGCCGCCAAGTAACGGCCCTGTCATATTGGATAGAACCTGTATAACGCCCATGAGACCGAAAATTGCCGGAAAGTCCTTTTCGTCATACAGCTCACCCATCATACCAAGAGCTGACGGAGTAACGGCTCCCGCACCAACTCCCATCAGGGTGCGGCTGGCAACCAGCATATGCATATTGACGGACAATCCGCAGAAGATAAGTCCTAAACTGAACAAGACGAGGCCGGCCAGATAAAGCTTTCGTTTTCCGAACAGGTCGGCCATTTTCCCGAACAGGGGAATGCTTACGGTAGATGACAGCATATATGCGCCGAAAACCCAATTGTACAATGACATACCGCCCAATTCATTTGCTATGGAAGGCATGGAAACTGAGAGATAGGTCTGCATGACTGCGGATAGCCCCATTCCAACCAGGACCCCAATCAGAATTAAATAGCGGCGCTTCATGGGTGCAACCCCCTGTATAAGAGTTCCACACAATCTGTCAGCTTATCTTCCAAAGGCCATATGCAGCCTTCGTTAATCCAGTCGTACATAATGGTGAAATAAGTACCGGTCAGCACGGCGGACCCAACCTCCACGGATAGAGAACTGCAGATTTCTCCCTGCTTTTGTCCCTCTTTCAGTACCCGGCCCAAAAGCTCCGTCATAGCCACCCGGTTAGTTGTGGAACGGCTGCCCATAGCAGGATGGTACATGCCGGAACTTAAGACCTGCCTTATATAAGGTTTATTTTCCATACACCAATCGGCGGCCATATGGATACTTTCGATTAAAATCTGTTGTGCCGTTCGATTTTCACGCAATCCGGTTTCTACGATATCCTGCAGATACTCTACAAAAATTTTTCCAATGGCGGAAAAAACGGCATCTTTTGTAGTGAAATGTGTGAAAAAGGTTCCTTTGCTTACGCCGGCCTTTTTGGTGATTTCCTCAACGCTTGTATTTTCATAGCCTTTCTGTTCAAACAATTCCATAGCCGCATGGAAAATACGGTCTTTGACAGCCTGCATTTTTACTTGTGATTTAGGCATAAACTTACCTCCTATATAATTGACTCCGGTTAATTATAATATAAAAATTGACCCGAGTCAATATTTATAAAAGTTTCTGCCTTTGTTCCGGATATTTTGTGCCGTTATTACGAAATGCAGGAAGATGAGGCTTATCAAAATTCTTGATTTAGAGCGCCAGAAAATTGACCTATTCTATTTACAGACAACCTGGAATAGAGTAATATGAAAATGCAATACAAATATTACCAATTTTGCCGGAGAGGGGGATGCAGAAATGAAGAGGCAAGCTGCATTAAGTGTAAAAATTGTCATAATAGCAAGCGGCAGCAGGTTAAATGATACATCCTAGATTTCTTCATTCAGTCCTATGGAGGCTGTAACTTATCGTGTATAAGTTAAAAATTAAAAATGAGTATATGAGGGAGATGGTATTCGTATGAATAAAATAGTAAGGTTAAACAAAAGATTAATTAAAAAAGTAATAGTAATGGTGCTTGTAACTATTATGATATTTTCGTTTCCGGTTTATGTTCCGGTAACAGAGGCGGCTTCAGCACCACGTTCCGGCGGTTCTTATTATAATTATGGGGAAGCTTTGCAAAAATCAATTCTTTTCTATAAAGCAAACCGTCTTGGCGATTTACCGGATGATTATATTTTGCCTTACAGAGGTGATGCGGCTATGACAGATGGACAGGATGCCGGCCTGGATCTCACAGGAGGCTGGGCGGATGCCGGTGATGGTATAAAGTTCACACATCCAATGTCATATTCGGCAGGCCAATTGGGCTGGGCTGTATATGAGTACCGCGATTCGTTAGAAAAGGCGGGGCTGCTGGATGACATCCTGGATGAGATTCAATGGGCTGCCGACTTTTTTATAAAAGCACATCCAAGTCCCAATACGTTATATTATATGTGCGGGTATGAAGGGTCGGACCACTCTGTCTGGGTAGCACATGAGCTTCTTGATTATACGACGGAAAGGACTTCATTTAAGGTGGATGAATCAACACCTGGTTCCGACGTGGCAGGACAGGCATCGGCTGCACTGGCTATCGCGTCAATTATTTTCGAGCAGACGGACCCGGCTTATGCAGAAACCTGCTTAACTCATGCGAAGCTGCTTTTTACCTTTGCCGATACCTACAGGGGGAAAAATCCTTTAGCTACCTTGTACCCGTCAGGCAGTTATTTGGATGATCTTGCCTGGAGTGCTGTCTGGTTATATATTAAGACCAATGATTCCGCTTATCTGGATAAGGCAAAATCATTTTTACCCGCTGCTGCGTTGGGTGGAAACCATACCCATTGCTGGGATGATGTCAGTTATGGAGCAGCGCTTAAGATTGCCCAGCTTACTCATGATGCAGCTTATGAAGCTGCAGTTGAAAAAAACCTGGATTTCTGGATGCCCGGCGGCGGTATTACATATACAAGCGGAGGATTGGCATGGCTTTCACAATGGGGTTCACTTCGTTATGCTTCAACCGCAGCATTTTTAGCCTTTGTATGGTCTGACGATGATACCGTTGGAACGGCGTCTAAAAAAGAGACATATCGTAGTTTTGCGGAACGTCAGATTAACTATGCACTCGGTGATAATCCACGCGAAGGCAGCTATGTAGTAGGTTTTGGTGAAAATGCGCCGGAACATCCTCATCACAGGACTGCCCACGGTTCCTGGACAAGTACGCTTCATACCCCGGCTTTTCATCGTCATATCCTTTACGGTGCCTTGGTGGGAGGTCCCTCATCCGATGACAGCTGGGAGGATGATATTACCGATTATACAAAAAATGAAGTAGCTACTGACTACAATGCAGGTTTTGTAGGTGCTTTGGCTAAAATGTATGATATGTATGGCGGCGATCCTCTTGAAAATTGGCCTCAGGCAGACGATTTCAGGGCTGAGGAGGATAATATAGCAGAATATTTCACCAGATGCTGGATTATTTATGAAGATACCACAACGTTAAACCTGCTGTTCCAGGTTAATAACCGCTCCGCCCGGCCGGCTATGATGAAGGATAAATTATCCTGCCGTTATTTTATGGACCTTGGCGAGATATTTGCAGCAGGATATGGTGTAAGTGATGTAAAGGTTACACTTGGTTCAAATGAAGGGGCAATGCTGACCCCGTTAACGCAGTATAAGGATAATATTTATTATTTTACGGTTGATTTTACCGGAACGCAAATACTGCCTGCGGAATGGCAAAAATGTGAAAAGGATGCAAATGTAACAATCACATATCCTGGCTCAGCAGGTTCAAATGCAAATGACTGGTCTTATCAAAATCTAACGGGTGATCCGGATTATAGTGCACTGACCTTCACGGGCATGACTCAGTATGTACCTGTCTATGATAACGGCGTACTTTTATGGGGAGAAGAACCATCGACAGGTGAAGTCACGCCTACACCGACAGCAACGCTTACGCCAACAGTTACGCCTACGCCTACAGCGACCCCCACCCCGACAGTTACACCTACACCGACAGTCACCCCCACACCGACAGTTACGCCTACGCCGACGGCAACTCCCACACCGACAGCGACGCCTACCCCAACGATAACGCCTGCTCCGACCCCAATTGAAAGTGCTGTGCCTATAGTAGCTGCTAATACGCAAAATAACGGCAGCTTCATCGGGCAAACATATACTATAACGGCCGAAGGCGGAACGATTGATTTATCAAAAGTTTTAATTGAATTCTCAGCAGACGAAATGAATAACGGAACACAGTATATATGGTGTGACAGTGCAGGATTACAACTGAATATATCGCCCTGGTATATAGATATGGCCGATGCTGTCACATGCGATATCAGTGACGGAAAGCTGACGATTTCCATCAGTGACGGTATACAACTGCAGGAAGGGACAGGTATGCTGACAATCTCGGTACGTTTCGCAAAATCGGATTGGTCGCCTTATGGCAATCTATCCAATACGGTACTATCTGTCTATTATAGGAGCGAAATCGTGTTCCAATAGCCGATGCGCGGCGCGAAAAGCAGTGCCTTTTATCGGAAGATAAAAAGCATCTTCCGGTAAGTAATACGATGGCGGTACACAAATTTAAAAAAATAATCTTTGTCAATACATCGTTTGTAATTGGCTGGCCAAACCTATTGCATTTAAAAGATGCCGAAAGTGATAGACAAAGCACCTTGGTGATAGTATTATAAGAACATAAATAAAGATAAAATAATGCGGATGGTTTCTTTAGCTCAAAGAAATCGGATGTTTCCCGGGGGTGTTACAAAATATAAATCAATTCTCACCCAAGCAAGTTATATTTTTAATTTTGTAACAGCCCCTTTCTTGTATATCCGGTGTGAGTGCAATTAGCATAATTAACGTTTATATATTAAAAAAAGTCTGGGAGGTGTGATATGGTCAAGATAGAATGCTTCATACCCGAAGAGTATGTCGGCCGTTTAAGAGACGAGCTTAATAAAATCGGCGCTCTGACGGTTGATGGTCTCTACGATTACTGCATGTCGGTTTCAAAGGTCAAGGGAAGCTGGCGGCCTCTTGAGGGAAGCAGCCCTTATGTAGGAGAAACGGGAAAAATATGTGAGGCGGAGGAAGCCAAAATAGAGTTCACCTGCAAAAAAGAGCTCAGTAAAAAAGCCGTTCAAACTATAAAAAACGTGCATCCTTACGAAACGCCGGTCATCAATGTGATTCCACTAATCAATGAGTAAGGATAAGGATATCTGTAAAATCATGAGACCTGAAAGGAAAGTAAATGCATAGTTATGAATATATCGTAGAAAGAATTGACGGAGATTATGCTTATCTTAGGAGAACGGATGAGTCGGAGGATGATTTAAAGCTGGTTGCCCGTGCAATATTACCTCCTGAAATCATGGAAGGTATTAGGGCGTGTCTGAAAACTCATTGCACCGTTCTGACCGCCCCAACTTGTGGTATTCTGCGTCGCGATTTTGGAAACGTAGCCCCACTACGAACCCAAAATAGCTCCTTGTCTCCCACAATTTGGAACGGCCAGGCCGGCACAAGCAGTTTTCAGACACGCCCAGGTTGAAATATGAATTATTTGAATATACTATACTCTGATAACTAATAACAGTACGGCTTTCACTTTACTCCAACACACTCTGGTAAAGCAGAATAGAAAGAAGAGTAGTATGAATAATATAAATGATAACGGTTATACGAAAAAAACAAAGGATATATTGAAAAAAAGCTTAACGAAACTCCAGTATGAGGTAACGCAGAACAATGTTACGGAGCCGCCTTTTCAGAATGAATATTTTAATGAGTTTAAAGAAGGAATTTATGTGGATATTACGACAGGAGAACCACTTTTTATATCAAATGAGAAATTTGAATCCGGCTGCGGATGGCCTAGTTTTGCAAAGCCGATTAATGAAAATGCCGTTATAAAATTAACGGACTATAGTCATGGTATGATACGTACCGAAGTAAGAAGCAAGATAGGTGATTCACATCTTGGACATGTGTTTGAGGATGGACCTGCTGAATCAGGCGGGTTACGTTATTGTATTAACAGTGCCTCCTTGAAGTTCATTCCGAAAGAAAGAATGGAAAAGGAAGGATATGGAGTTTATCTCTCATTATTGGATTGAAAGATACGGATACAAATTTTTTATGACTTAAGGTATATGGAAATTGTGACTACTGTTAAAAAAAGTAATTGAAGGTATAGAGAAAGACAGTGAACACAGCAAGCGCCATCATTTGATAAGAACCCACTACTTTAGCGGTTTAGCCGATTACTATTACAAAGAACAGGGGTAAGAATGGCGTGCTGATATCCGAGGATAATTAGAATGGGATGACAAAGGTAAGCCTCATTCGATAGAATGAAATCTGTCTGGTGAGGCTCTTTATATTTTATTGTGTTGCAGAGCACAATATTCTAATTATAGATATTTTTTGTACATATAATTATCTGCTGAAGGGTAAATTCGGGAAGCTCAATAATATAGGAATCATCTGCCTGCCTGACTGTAAGGATTTGTTCCTGCGGATATACGACCTTTGCGGAAAAGAGCGGTTCTCTTATTACTAAACTCCCTCCGCTTATGGGAGTATGCTGCCCTTTAAAAAGCTTCGGAAGCATGGAAATCTGGTGAATCAAATATGTCTTTGAGGTTTCAAAAAAAGCAGTTCTAAGCATAAGCGGATGCCCGGAGATATTCTGTACTGCAGGAATTACATCAAGACGCCTGAGCAGCTGTGCAAACAGGCTGTCTGTATAACGATATGTATCCGAAGCAGCCATTGTAAAGAAGTCAAAGGCAGTATAAAATAATTTCCCGGCTCCGATTTGATTGGAGATTAAGGCAGGCATATCCGAAATCTCTCCGGGCGGCGGACTCCACCAGTTTACCCATTCGGTCTGAGAGCAGGCCACGCAAGGCAGAACCAATCGCAGATGCTCTTTACAGGTATGCATGCCAAGCTGTGTAAAGAAACCGCTGATGGGAGGGGTTGTTACGGATAATAATCCTTCAAATTGTTCCTTACTGCCGGGAGAAAGATAGGCTGACCACCCATTTTGTTCATACTCCCTGTGAATCTTTACAATTTCAGCGCCTAAAAGCTGCGAAATTGAGGAGTCACTGCGCTTAGAACCATCTTTATTCCACATTCCGCATAACGCAGAAGCTATGATTTTACCGCCATTTTCCAGGTACTGGCAGAGAAGCTTACAAAGCGTTTCATCAATTACATAAAGCTCCGGAAGCAGAAGTAAATCGTAAGCAGACAACAGCTCCGCCGCAGCTAGCTGCTGCGGTATTATGCCATAGGGAATCTTTTGATTTTCACATAGCATCATGGCGCCCAATACTGCCGTCGTATGGGGATCCGAATGTTTCATTCTCAGAATGGAGTCAGGGTTAAAATCAGATAGATTCATATTTCTGGAAAGGTCACTCTGGAGAATGCCTGCACATTTTACAGGAGTCCGTTCATTGAAATAGGGTTCCATTTTTTTTAATTCTCCGTAAACGCTGCCAAGACGTCTTGCTTCTTCAAAATCAAGTGTTCCGTCTATATGCTGAGAACCGCTGTACATGCCGACACGGCAGCCTTGTGCGGCTATGGAGGATAAATCACAGATATACTGGCTGACGGAATCGTAATTGTATACCTGTGATGCCTCGCCGGGAGCCAGAATCGGATACTGTCCCTTTGCAGTATCCCTTGCATAAACAGAAGAAAACCAATTATCCTTTAACAGAGGTTCCGAAAATTGATAATCGAGAAGGTTCCGGATTTCCCGGGGATAATGACAGGAAAAATTAACCGTGACTGCCAGGTCTTTATCGATTTCTTTGAGAACCCGGTTTATTTCGTGCAGATATTCTTTTGCGTTATTGTTAAGAAACTTGGTAATATCCGCTCTTTTTTTAAAAATTTCATTTTTATCTTCAGGAAGTCTGTAGCCGTAAATGGATTGAAAGTTTTCACGGCAGCTTGGACAATAGCATAAAGATTTTCCGAAAATATCAAGGAAAAGAGCGCCCGGATGATAATTCGCAACAATTTCCTTCATTTGCTCCAGGCAATACTGGCGATAGGGAGTCTGATAGCAGCAAAGACCCCACTTGGCGTAGGTGTCATTCCGAATCAGATAGGAACCGTCAGGCTTTTGTACTCTCCATTCCGGAAAGCTCCTGGCTGCTCCTTCGTCATACTCTATACAGTAATAAGCGATAAACTCAATGTTTTTTCTTTTGAGCATCTGACTGATCTGAAGAATCCAATCCTTACTTAAACCTTTGTGCATTACAGCACCTTTTACGAAAGAGTCATAATAAGATACACCCCAGTGGTCTTTACAGTACACCATAAGGGAATCAATCTGTGCGGTATCGATAAATTTCTCATACTCCTCAATATTGAGATGATTTAAGTGCACAGTCGGCGGCTGAGGTGAATGGTGATCAATTAAATAGCACCGCTTGCTTTTTTTGTATTTTTGGCTCATAAATACCTCCTATGATTTAAAACAATAATAGTACTATAACAGTTACATAAAAATTAATCAATATAAAGTTGCACAAAATTTAAATCAAAACTTGACAATTAGTAATACATAACATATAATTCAGTTTAAGCAGCGATACATAACCGTCAATAAAAAATGCCAAATAATTTTTGAATAAAAGCGTTAAAACTATACATTTAAGGGAATTTTTAAGAATGGCCTTTAAATTATTTTTATAAGATTATCTGGTAGTACCAATGAACCAGATAATTAAAGGAGGAAAAGTTATGGATTCAGATTTATTAGCTTTAACACATACAGGTGACGAGTATGAGAAATACCTGAATGCGGTGGTTCCCCCGGTATTTCTAAACTCACTTCATTTATTTAAAACATTTGAGGAATACTGTAATGTTGATGTATTTGAAGAAGATCAGTTTATTTATGGAAGGGCTTCCAATCCTACGGTGCATATTCTTGAGAGAAAAGTAGCCCAGCTGGAAAACGGAGTCAGAGCGGCAGCCTTTTCTTCGGGTATGGCGGCATGCTCGGCTGCAATTATGGGTACATGCAGCAGCGGCAGCCACATTATCTGCATGAAGGATGTATATCAGCCGGTGAAAAGATTTTTAAATCAGGTTTGTATACCACGTTTTCAGATGGAAGTATCCTATGTGACCGGTACGGATTTAGAAGAAATAGAAAAGGCAGTGCGGCCTTCTACAACCTTGATGATTCTGGAAAGTCCTGCAAGCTTTGTATTTCGTGTTATTGATATTTTGGCCGTGACCGCAATAGCGAAGAAGCATGGAATAAAGACTTATATTGACAATACCTGCCTGACACCTTTATTTCAAAAACCTTTAGAGCTTGGGGTAGATATCGTAATGCATACCATATCAAAATACATAGGCGGGCACAGTGATATTATCGGAGGAATTTTGGTTTCAAAGGATGAAGGGCTTATAAGAAAAATTATGTCTGAAATGAGGGAATGGTTCGGAGGAATTTTGGGGCCCATGGAAGGCTGGCTTGCCATACGCGGGCTTCGGACACTGCAGGCAAGACTTATGCAGCATCAGGATACTGCCATGAAAATTGCAGCTTATCTGGAAAAGCAGGAAAAAGTTAAAAAAGTATATTATACCGGACTGAGCTCTCATCCTCAGGCTGATATCATCAAAAGGCAGCAAAAAGGCCATACCAGTTTGATGAGCCTTCAACTGGATACGACACCGGAAAAAGCGGTGCTATTCATTAATAATCTTAAACTTTTTGGAAAGGGTTGTTCCTGGGGCGGTTTTGAAAGCCTGGCTTTGTGTCCGTTATACAAGGCCGGGCAGGAAGAACTGGATTTTCTGGAAGTGGACAGGGGGCTGATACGCCTGTACAGCGGACTGGAAGGTACGGAAAATCTTCTGGAGGACTTAGAAGGTGCGTTCCGAAGCATTTAAGCAGAAATAAAATCCCGTAGCTGATTAATAATTAATTAGCAGGGAATTTATAATAAAGAAGGGAAGGTATTTTATGAAAAGAAAACTTATTATTACACTGTTAGCAATGACACTGATGGCGATGGCCATTACCGGCTGCGGAAAAAAAGGTGCTTCATCCGATAATTCGCCAAACAAATCGGACAATACTTCCGGTAAAGAGGAAGTTAAGAGCCTGAGATTTCTGGATGTAGTACCCAGTGAAACGAGGCAAACCTACTATGAAGGAATCTTTGAAAAATTCAAAGAAGAAACCGGAATTACGATTACTTATGAAAGTGTTCCCTGGGATGATGCGGCTAATAAGATTACCGTTCTTGGTTCTTCCGGTCAGCTTCCGGATGTTATGACTACATGGTCCGGATGGCTCGGCCAATATACATCGGCGGGCTGGGTAATTCCATTGGATGATTATATTAAGGATAGCAGGGAGGATTATACCGACGCAGTAAATAATCTATTATGGAAAAGCGAAGAGGAAAGATACGGGCATGTTTATACAATACCTGACGGCTTAATGGTAAAAGGGGTATTTGTGAGAAAAGACTGGTGTGAGGAAGCAGGAATTAAGCTTGATCCTACCCAGGACTGGACCTACGATGATTATTTTGATCTGGTTGCAAAGCTAACCGATGCGGGCAAGAAGCGTTATGGAGCATCCTACCGGGGAGCCAGAGGAGCCCTTGATCCGCTGTTAGTCTATATGCAAGGATATACGGGCGGTAATACTTACGACCAGCAGGGTAAAATCCTGATCAATTCCCAGGATTGCCAGAACGCTTTCATTAAATGGAATGATGTATATAAAAACGGTTATGCACCGGAGGATTCTATTAACTGGGGTTTTACTGAAATGGTTGACAATTTTACAGGGGGTCTTACCGGTACCTTAATTAATGACTCAGAGGTTGCGGCTACCTGTCAGAAAAATATGTCCGATGACCAGTGGATGGTTATGCCTATGCCAAAGAGTACTGTGGATGGCAAGATTTATAATACGATAAACGCACCTTATTCCTATTCCATTTCAGGAGACAGTAAAAGTCCGGATGATGCCTGGAAGTTAGTTGAATTTTTAAGCCGTTCAGAAAACAGCATTGAATACTGTAAGCTCACAGGTGAAATACCGATTAAAAAAGATGTGGAAAACGATGAGACTTATGGACTTAACGGTCCTTATGCAACTTTTGTTCAGCAGTTAAATGATCCTGACCTTGCGGTGCCTGCCACTTATGGACCATTTGATTATACCGATTTACATCAGGGAATGTTTCATGAGGAGATTCAAAAATATCTGCTGGAAAAAGAAGATGCAAATACAGCACTTACCGGTATTACTGATGAATTACAGTCCAGGATGAATGATTATCTGAAAAAGAATCCGGATGCTACCATTGAAACAGCTTTAAAACTGAAATAATTGAAGGTTTCCGGATAAAGAAGGAGGAAGGATTTTGAAGAAGAAATGGGATAAAGGAAAGCCGGGTCATCATGGGAAAAATTTGAAAACAGAGCCCTATTTCTATATACTTCCGGTTGCGCTTTTACTAATACTGACATTCGGTTATCCGTTGTTAAAGAGTGCCGTTATGGCTTTTCAGAATTATAAGCTGTCCAATATCAACGATGTCTATTTCAATAATTTTGCGAACTTTAAGAAAATGTTCGGGGATTCGGACTTTTTACTTTTGTTAAAAAACTCTTTTATTTACGTCGTGTTATCGGTTACGGGACAATTTGTATTGGGACTGGTATTAGCCCTTACATTAAAACAAAAATTTAGAGGACGAGGACTTTATCAGGCTATTGTATTCCTGCCCTGGGCATTTTCAACCTTTGTAGTCGGTTTACTATTCCGCTGGTCCTTTAACGGAGAATACGGTGTTGTAAATGATCTGCTGGTAAAGGCCGGAATAGTGGGCAAAGGAATTGCATGGCTTGGCACTCCGGGTTTATCATTGCTCGTTATAATATTGGCAATGATATGGCTGGGGATCCCGTTTTTTGGAATTATGATTCTGGCCGCCCTGCAGTCAATACCGGAAGAGGTATATGAAGCTGCGGACATGGACGGCTGCGGCCTGATTAAAAGGTTTTTTAGTATAACGTTTCCTTTTATTAAACCGACAGTTATTATTACCATATTGCTTCGTACAATTTGGATATTTAATTCCTTTGACTTAGTAGTAATCGTAACCGGCGGAGGACCGGCAAATTATTCCCAGACACTTCCGTCCTACATGTATACCAAGGCTTTTTCAGGTTATGATTTTGGACTGGCAGGAGCTTTAGGTTTAATGCTTATAGTAATTTTAAGTATTTATGCAATGGTGTTTTTAAAAATCAGTAATTACGATAAGGCAGGTGATTTTTAATGAAGCGGTCAACAAAAAGGAAGTTTTTAAATATTATCCGCGTAATAGTGCTGGCCTTTTTTCTGCTGCTGGTAGTACTTCCTATCTACTGGATGGTGATTACATCCTTTAAAACGAATCCGGAAATAGTCAATGTTCAAAAAATAACATATTTCCCTGAAACCTTTACATTGGAAAATTACCGTTCCTTATTTAATATGCTGGATTATGGAACATTTTTAAAAAATAGCATTATAATAACACTTTCTACGTCAATATGTATTGTAGTATTATCTATTTTAAGCGGTTATGGGCTGGCGCGTTTCAAATTTAAAGGAAAGTCTGCGGTTCTTTTGTTTTTTTTGATTACACAGATGATTCCGGGAATATTGGTTATTATTCCTCTTTATGTAGTTTTCAGTAAAGCGGGACTGATCAATACACATTTTACTTTATACCTGTATTATTTAATCACAAACCTGCCTTTTTGTGTCATCACAATGAGAAGCTTCTTTGAAAGAATACCTTATGTATTGGAGGAAGCCGCATATATGGACGGCTGCAGCCGATTTAAGTCACTTAGAAAGGTTATTTTACCGGTTATGTTTCCGGGAATTGTCGCCGTCTTTGTATTTGCATTTATCGGTGCGTGGAATGAATTGATTGCCGGAACGATTTTTATCAATACGCCCGATATGTGGACAATCCCTGTAGGCTTAAAATCCTTAATCGGCAAATACAGTGTCCAATGGGGAGCTTTGATGGCAGGAGGCGTGCTTGCGCTTCTTCCTACGGCCGTTATGTTTATATTTGTACAGAAATATGTTGTGGAAGGCTTGACATCCGGAGCGGTAAAGGGTTAGACTAAAATCGAATTCATATTTGGAGGTACAGATGAAAGAGCGTTTTAGTCCGATAAAACCAGTATCAAAAGACTTATTATATATGAAGATTGCAGATGCAATTTTAGATTATATAAAGGAGAATAATTTGAAGGCTGGCGATAAGCTTCCGTCTGAAAGGACGCTTGCAGAACAGTTTATTACAAGCCGGAATTCTGTACGGGAAGCCTTACGGGTTTTGGAAAATGAAAATATTATAAAAGTTAAGACCGGAATGGGTGCATACATAAGTTCAGACAGGATTGCGGATTCTCTGTATGTAAAGCTGTGGAAAGTAAATTATAAAGAACTGCTGGAAATAAAATATCTGCTGGAGAAAAGCCTGGTCCAGAAACTCTGTAAATCCATTGAGCAGAAAGAATTGGATTATCTGGAGGAACCTCTTCTTCAGATGGAAGAAGCAGCAGCTGGGGGTATTTATTTGCAGAAATGTGATTATACGTTTCATAGCAGAATTCGTCAATTGGGTAAAAACCTGACTATGGAGCAGATGATTGATAATCTGGTAATAGCTTTGGATAATTATGGAAAAGATTTGCATGGGGTGGAAGGAATCTGGTGTTCTACAATACCCTATCATAGAGATATGTTCGAAGCGATCAAAGACGGAAACTTATTTAAGGCTGAGGAAGCGTGTCTGAAAATCTATGAAACGGATGAACAGGCACTCGGGCTGGTAGAAAAGATAGCTAATAATTAATTTCAAAATCCCTGCGATAAATTAACGCTATCGTGTCCCGGAGGAAAGTTGACAATTAATGGCAATCGTGATAACATGTTGTAAAAGGGTGCATAATACCAATTTCATGAGTGAAAAGACAAAGGCGTCGGGTTCAATGAGCTCGATGTCTTAGTTTTTATAAGCGGGAAAAGTTTCTGATTTGTATAGATTTCTTTTGTTTCAATCCCTTTACTAAATAAATTACGTGCCGGTAACGCCGTTTGAAAAATTTTATATAGCATGTATAAAAAAAATAATACCTGAATACATATAGACTTATAGAGTTTTAAAAAGTATGTCTCTATATCGCAGCACATAGATAGTTTTATCATAATTTAGGGGAATTTAAAGATGAATGCTCAATATATGGGAAGGGAGGTCTAAGCAATCAAGGGCAGATTTCTTTAAAATATAAAATGAGATAGGAGTGAATAAAAATGAATAAGGGAAAAGTAAGAAGAATATTTACTGTTTTATTATTTCTTATAATGGTTTTAAATTCAGTAACGGCTTTTGCAAAAAATAATTATGTTCCGCCTTTTTCTGCATTCAAGGAAGATCAGCGCACGGAATCTTTGGACAAGATTGAGACTGATTTGATGGATTCCCTTTCGGATGGGGACTATGCGGAAGCTATCATTTATTTGACGAGACAGGTTGACAGCATGGAGGTTGCCAGGGAGGCTGAAAGCAAGTTTTCATCCGCATTAACTCCCTATAAAACTAAAATTGAAGTAAGAAAAGAAGTAATTAATGCTTTAAAGGAAAATGCGGAGGATACACAGCAAAAATTATTAAAGTACTTAATCCAGGAAGAAGAAAAAGGAAATATTGCGGAATATAAGCCATATTACATAATAAATGCAGTATATGTAAAGGCAAAAAAAGAGGTAATTGAAAATATTTCCTACATGAAGGAAGTAGAGAAAATATATGAAAATAAAATTGTGAAATTGGATGAGCCTGAAATTATGGCCGGGGAAATTCAGGCAAATGAAGATGGAGTAGAATGGAATATCGAGAGAATAAAGGCCGACGAAGCATGGGACCTTGGAGTGGATGGAACGGGAGTTGTAGTAGGAATTATAGATACGGGAGCAACCTGGACGCATCCGGCACTTCAGGCAAAATGGAGAGGATATAACCCGAATAATGCCGGCAATCCGAATTCCGCAGGGAACTGGTTGGATCTTATAGACGGAAGTACGTTGCCGGTTGATGAACCAAGTATTCCCCATGGAACTCATGTCCTGGGGACCATATTAGGCCAGGAGCCTGACGGTAGCAATAAAGTAGGCGCGGCACCGGGAGCAAAATGGATAGCAGCCAAAGCTTTTACTCCTGACGGAGGCTACGATGATGATATATTGGCAGCGGCAGAGTGGATGCTTGCACCAGGCGGGGACCCGTCCGCAGCACCGGATATCATAAACAATTCATGGGGCGGGGCATCAGGATTAGATGAGTGGTTCAGAACTATGGTAACAGCGTGGAGAGCAGCCGGAATTCTTCCGGTATTTTCATCAGGCAATGAACGGACCGGCTCAGCACCTGCAGGGTCGGTCAGTGCTCCTGCAAATTATCCCGAAAGCTTTGCCGTAGGGGCAATCGACTCCAATAACCGCATAGCTTCTTTTTCAAGAAGAGGCCCTGGGCCGTATGGTAATATAAAACCGGAAGTTACGGCTCCCGGGGTAAACATCCGTTCATCTGTGCCGGGAGGATATGAAAGCGGATGGAGCGGAACAAGTATGTCGGCCCCGGCGGTTGCAGGAACAGCGGCATTAATATTATCAGCAAACAATTCACTCTCCATAGAAGAAGTTGAAGAATTGCTGAAGAGTACGGCAGTACCATTGGAAGATACCAATAACTCAGGATATCCTAATAATGGCTATGGCTACGGACTTATTGATGCGTTTGAAGCGGTATCAAGAGTAGCGGGCGATACAGGAACCATAGAAGGAAAGGTATTAACAGACGGAGAAGATCTGGAATATCCTGTAATCGTCCACGAACAGGAAATATTTGAAACCTATTTAGGTTCCGATATACCGGTAAATGCAGAAGTTTCAGATGACATTTCTATTGTGGATACGGAATTGCTGGTAAAGGTAACCGGAAAATCCTATTGGATAACCTTACCCATGTCAAGAACATCAGGAGATTATAAAAGCGGTATATATACCGGAACCATAACCGGTGACATAGTAGAACAGCCCGGATTTTCGTATAAGATAAAAGTACGGGATTATGACGGAAATATAACAGCTACGGAAGAATACAACATAGAGGTTAAATTTGGAGTCGTCCCTGATGATTATATAACAGATTTTGAAACTTATCCGGTAGGCTGGATATTAGACGGAGAGTGGCAGTGGGGTGAACCTGCGGAAGGTGTAGGACCGGTACCTGCCAGCGGAACGAAGCTTATCGGAACGAACCTGAGCGGAAATTATTCCAGCAACGGAGATAATATTTTGGTATCGGTACCACTGGACTTAAGAAATTCAGAGTTGGATTTTGCGCAGTTTCAAATTAATCATTGGTACGATATGGAAAACAATTATGACAAAGGATTTGTATATGTAACCAATAATTACGGTGAAACATGGAATCAGGCAGGACCTGTCTACACAGGTTCACAAACTGAGTGGAAGAAAATTATTATAAATTTAAATGAATATATAGGGTCGCCCGAACCTGTTTTTATTGCTTTCAGACTGACTACGGACGGCAATGTGCAAAAAGCCGGATGGTATCTGGATGATGCCAGGTTTATAGCCAGCGATAATATACCTCCGTCTGTGCCCGCCAATCTAAACGGCAGAATTATATTTAGTACGGTTGCATTAAAATGGGATGCCGTATCTGATGATGACATACAGGGATATAAAGTTTACCGTTCCGATTTAAAGGATGGAGAATATGTACTTATAGGAGAAATTACCGGTACTTACTTTGGAGATAAAGAAATTTTACCGGAAAATACATATTATTACAAAGTATCATCCTATGATTATGCGGGAAACGAAAGTGAATTAACACCTGCATTGACCTTAGAAGTACCTGCATTGGGAGAAGCTGTGTTTTGGGCTGATTTTGAGAATGATAACGGAAACTTTACAACAGGCGGAACAAACAATTCATGGGAATGGGGAATAGTTACCTCAGGCCCGGGAGCAGGATTCTACGGTGAAAAGGTTTGGGCTACAAGCCTTACGGGAAATTATCTCAGCAGCAGCAACTGCTGGATTGAATCTCCTGAAATTCAGCTGCCTGCAGATGAAAACAGCTTATTAACAGTTGGCCAGTGGTATGAATTGGAGAACAGGTATGACAAGGGATATATTCAAATATCACAGAAGAACGAAGAAGGCTGGTCTGACTGGGCGGATATTGCTCCCGGAGGCTATATAACAGGAGCGGGAGCGGAATGGACGGATCTGGAAATTCCATTGGAAGCATTCTATGCAGGGCAAACGGTTAAAATCAGATTTCTGTTAACTTCCGACAGTACGGTTGTTAAAACAGGCTGGTATATAGATTATGTTCTGATTAATACGGCTGAAGGCGTACAGGAAATAGAGCGGAAGGATAATGGAACATTAGATATTGATATTGACGTGGCTGTTCAAAAGAAGGAAGCGCCGGTAAAACCGTTGAATCTTAATTTGAAGGCAAAACAGTCGGCTGGAAATGTAAAATATGAAACGGTAAGTGATAACGACGTTCAATCCATTTCTCTCGTAACGACAGGAATACCGGTTGACGCCGTAGTAACTGTTCTTGAAACAGGAAGAAGTGCGAGGACGAATCCTGCGGACGGAAGATTCCAATTGAAACACGCTGTGAATGATGGAGACGATACCTGGACATTAAGGGCGGAAGCTTATGGATTCTATCCTGCGGAGGCAAAGGTTCATTTGGAACAGGACCAGATTGCTAAAAAGAACCTGATTCTGGAAGAAATGCCCAAAGGAACGATATCAGGAAAAATTGCAGACAGGTATTCGAAAGAACCGGCAGCATATGCAACAATAAGAGTAAAAGAGGATTCCAGGATACCGGTTGTTACTGCGGATGAAAATGGTGAATTTGTAATACCAAACGTATATGAAGGAGATTACACCCTGAAAGTATTGGCTGACGGATTCGAAGGAGGAGAAGCAAGTGTAACGGTAACAGGGAATGAAACTACGGAGATAGAGATACTGCTGAAGAGATTTGTAGGCTATGAAGAAGAAATCGTCTATGATGACGGAACAGGGGAGAACGCGCTTGTATTGAATTCGGCAGGCAACGGGC
>DBEP01000049.1:0-176 GCA_002294045.1 Lachnoclostridium sp. UBA903
TAGAGATGTATGGGATTGATTGGGATATCTGCTATGTCAGCGATTTGCCGAGAGCCATAACTACTGCTAAGGAGGTTTACAGCGGTAACCTAATTATCGATAAATTGTTAAGAGAAGTAGACAATGCTCCTTTTATACATTCGGAAAAAATATGTTTGCCTTTTGAAATCTGGCAT
>DBEP01000049.1:231-55631 GCA_002294045.1 Lachnoclostridium sp. UBA903
TTTGCCTTTTGAAATCTGGCATGTATGCGGCAGGTTAGCCTGGTTTTTTAAATCAAAAAGCCAGCCGGAAACAGTTGTCGGAACCAGAAAAAGAATCAATGCTTTTTTAGACCGGATTGACTGGTCAAAAGAAAACGTGCTGATTGTATTTCACGGATTCATGCTGTTTAATTTTCAAAGGGAATTGCGGAAGAGAGGTTTTTCCGGAGAAAGAGTAAAAATTGTAAAAAATGGTGTATTATATCAATATATCCGGGAAAAAGAAGAGCAGCAGGTAAAAGCGGCAGAAGTCCTGCAGCGCAGAAGAAGGATGAGAAATAAAAGTTCCGATACCTGTGTGAAGGAATTACCGTAACATGCTGTAATTAGCGGGACAGGGAATACGAATAGGAGCTGAAATGAAAATAACGGTCATAGGCGTCGGAAAGATAAAAGAAAAATATTTTATTCAGGCGCTTGAAGAATACGGGAAGCGGTTAAGCCGGTACTGTAAATTGGAAATCATTGAGGTAAATGACGAAAAAACCCCTGACCAGGCAAGTGAAGCGAAAGAAGAGCAGATAAAAAAAGCAGAAGGCGGCAGAATATTAAAATACGTAAAGGATGACGCCTATACCGTAGCACTTGCCATTGAAGGCGGCAGATTATCTTCAACAGAGCTGGCGGATAAAATTCTGCGGCTGGGTGTTGACGGTTGCAGCCACATTATCTTTATAATCGGAGGTTCTTTGGGGTTAAGTGAGGAAGTTTTAAGAAGGGCCGATTTTAAGCTGAGTTTTTCGAGGATGACATTTCCGCACCAGATGATGCGTGTTATTTTATTAGAGCAGATATACCGGGCTTACCGGATTAATTCCAATGAGCCTTACCACAAATAAATCGAATAAGATAATAATACGGTTCCTTACACCGGCACAAAGCTCACTCTAGTTAATGAAAGGTATGGTTATAGATGAATATATATTTAATAAGACATGGCAGGCAAAACAGTTCATTATGCAACGCAGATGTTGAATTGACGGAGGAAGGATATCTGCAGGCAGATTTACTCGGTAAGCGTTTGGCTGCCTATGAGATAGATGCATTATATTCCAGTCATTTAATACGTGCGGTCCGGACTGCGGAAGTAATTAATCTTTATATACGGCAGCAGCATAATATAAGAGAGAATATTGCTGAAATATCCTTTGGCGATTTGGAGGGCAGAACCAGTGAATATATCGAGGAATTTTTTGCTGATTTTAAAGCGGAGCAGATGAAACTGGAAGAAGATATACCATATCCCGGCGGGGAATGTGGTTTGGATGTTTTTAAAAGAGCTATGGTTACTATGAAAGAAATTATTAAATCCGATAAAAAGAATGTAGCGGTTGTAACCCACGGCGGAGTAATCCGTGCTTTGCTGGCAGGTCTTTTGGGGCTTGATATGAGCAAAAAATTTTTATTTGGCAATTCTCTTGAAAACAGCAGCATAACGGAATTGGTATACGATGATAAATATAACAGGTTTTACCTGCAAAGATTCAATGATTTTGCACATTTAGAATCCCATCCGGAGCTGCTGCGGTATAGCTGGTAAATTCAAAAAACCCATAATCACAGACAATTTCGTCTCAAACTAGGCAGTATAGTTAAGTTTAAACGGAATTGTTTTTTTTAACAATAAAATTAGTTCTTTTAAATTAAATGTTCCATAAATATATGCAATCCGATAGCTATTAAAATACATCCGCCAAATATTTCTGCCTTTTCCTTTAAATAACGGTCGAAACGTTTGCCGAGAAAGGTACCGAACAAGCTGCAAAAAAACGTAATAATTCCAATACAGAAAATTGCAAGGACTATGTTAGTTCTCATGACGGCAAAGCTGATACCCAGGGCAAGAGCGTCAATGCTGGTGGCAATCCCCTGTGTTAACAGCAGTTTCCATGAGAAATCTTCTGTTAAACAGCAATCTTCCGGATTCCTATATGTTTTGAGTCCTTCCACAATCATATTGACGCCTATGGCACCCAATAAAAAGAGAGCAAACCAATGATCCAAAAATGCGATGGCTTCATAAAAAGCACTTCCAATAAAATATCCGGTTACAGGCATGCCTGCCTGGAATACTCCAAAGGTGAGAGCGGTCATGACGGCTTCTTTGCGTCCGAAATTCTTATAGCACAAGCCATTTGTTATGGACACTGCAAATGCGTCCATTGCCACGCCAAGGGCAAGCAAAATAATTGTAATAATCCCCATGCAGGAACCTCCTCTTAATGCAGCTGGTTTCTTGAGAAACTACATTAAATATTATTATAACTTTTTATGAAAAAGCATTGGAGATAATGCTGTGCAGGCTTCACTTATTCGGAATTCCCGCATATATAGTAATAATATTAACATCAGGGCTATTTGATGTTTATAAAACAATTTTTTAACACAATATCCTTGAAGCAACTTTTTAAAGTAGCTATACATTTTCTGGAGTTTTCGCATATAATATCAAAAAGCACTCTTCTTATGATAAGTAATTCCCCAATCCCAATGATTGTTTTAAATCCGCACCGGGACTCCGGCCGTAATTATTCTGGAAAAAAAGCGTTAGTTGGCCTTGGGGAGCTAAGTGTTGACATATCAGGAACTTGTGAATCCAAATAGCAAATATGCGCAGTTATGGAACATACAGGCGCAGTATTATGTTTAAGGAAAGGAGATTAAATAATGGCTAAGAAAGCAGCAAGAACAAAGGAGTTAGTAAGATATAAAAAACGAAAAGACAGAAAACTCATTAAGTTTATTTTTGCTTATGCAGCAGTGCGTACATCTGTGAAAGTTGCGGGTAAACTGATTGATAAGTACAATGAAAACAGTGAAATTATGGAAGCCGGAGATGTACGGAATTATTCCATAGCATTTAACGGACGCGATATTAAAATTACAGACGAACTATTTAACGGCGCAACGGTTAACGCAATCTGCAGCGGTTTAAAACTAAATCTGGGAGATGCCATAATTGAGGACGACGTTAATATTTATTGCAAGAGTACCATGAGCGGAATCACGATTATTGTTCCGGATAATGTTAAAGTAGATATTTCGGCCAAGTCAAAATTAAGCGCCCTGGCAAACCATGTGCCGAATATTAACGACGAAACGGCTCCTACCATTCATATTCATTCGGATAATTTCCTGTCCGGACTTGATGTAAAGGTAAAACAGGCCGATAAGGTAAAAAGCTTTAATTATGAAGATAAAGCTGAAACGGAAGAAAATAATAGCGATATAGATGATATTGAATAAGGAAGAATGTAAGATATAAACATAAAAACATAGAGTATTTAATCAAAATAATAAAAAGACACTTGAAATTTTCCATGAACGTGGTACAATACTAAGCATTAATATAAATAATATTTTATAAATATGAATTGAGGAGGATGTAATTATTTATGAAAAGATTATTATGTGCAATGCTTACCATTGTTCTTATTATATCACTGGCTGCCTGCGGAACTAAGACAGATACCGGTAACAATGAGAATGCCGGTAACAGCCAGAGTGCCGGCAACAGTGAAAATACGGGCAGCGATGAGAATACCGGCAGCAGTGATTCGAAGGAGACTGATGGCGGTACCCTGATTGTAGGAACAGAACCCGGATTTGCACCGTATGAATATATGGAAGGTGACAAGGTTGTCGGTATAGATATGGATATCGCCCAGGCAATAGCCGATGCCACGGGTAAAAAGCTGGAGATTAAAACTATGGACTTTGACGGCGCGTTGCTGGCGGTGCAGCAAGGCAAGGTAGATATGGTTGCTGCCGGTGTATCCGTAAATGAAGAACGTAAAAAAGTAATGGATTTTTCTGTTGAATATGTTAATTCTACGGAAGTAATTGTTGTCAATAAAGAGAATCCTGCCGTTACCGGCACCGATGATCTGGATGATAAAATTATCGGTGTACAGCAGGGCAATATTGCAGATTTTTATGTTTCAGATGAAGATAATTTAAAAGCAAAAGAGGTTAAGCGCTATACGAAATTTGCACAGGCGGCGGAAGACTTAAAGAACGGCAGGATCGACTGTATCGTAATGGATCAGTATCCGGCGGAAGAATTGGTAGCAGCCAATGACAGTCTGGTTATCCTCGATGGTATTTTATTTGAAGATAAATATGCAATTGCTGTAAAGAAGGGCAACACCGAGCTTCTGGACAAAATCAACGAAGTCATTAATCAATTGATTGCAGACGGAAAAATTGAGGAATTTACTGCAAACCATACAAATACAGGGAAATAATTACACTAGAAAGAGTCTGGCTTGCCAGACTCTGGCGCTGATGCGCTGTCACCTAAGTGACCGGTTTATATGCAAAAAGCAGCAGGCATAAAAACGTTTTTTGCCTGCTGCTTATTCTGTGTCGGTTTGCTGCATCGTTGTTAGACTCATTCGTAGATAAATTATGAATAGATTTAATGAATATTTATATATATTCAGATAAAGGAGAAGCTAAGTTGGACACTATCAGAGATTGGTTCATATCCATCGTCACTCGGTATTATGACGCATTTATAACGGAACAAAGGTATCGGTCCTATCTGAAGGGACTTCTGATAACCTTGGAAATATCCCTGGCTGCTATTATTATCGGTGTCTTAATCGGTATTCTGGTGGCAATCTTAAAGGTATCTGTCGCTAATATCAAAGGATTACGATGGATAGGAACAATATGTAACTGCTATATTAATATTATCAGGGGCACCCCTGTCATATTGCAGCTGCTTATTATTTATAATTTGATTTTTACTTCCAGGAATACCAATGAAATAGTTGTTGCAGCTGCCTGTTTCGGCATTAATTCCGGTGCTTATGTGGCAGAGATTGTCCGTGCGGGCATTGAATCCATAGACAGAGGCCAGACGGAAGCAGGACGTTCCTTAGGATTGAATGGAAATCAGACTATGTTTTATATTATAATGCCTCAGGCAATTAAAAATATCCTTCCGGCTTTAGGCAATGAGTTTATTGTGCTTATAAAGGAAACTTCCGTTGCAAGTATTATAGCGGTTACCGATTTAACGAAAGCAGCCCAGTATATCGGTTCCCGTACATGGGACATACTCCCGCCGCTGATTATTTCGGCAGCATTTTATCTGATTATTGTTTTAGGATTAACGAAGCTGCTGGGAATTTTTGAAAGGAGGATGAGCCAGGGTGATAACAGTTAAAAATTTAAAGAAACAATTTGGCAGCCATCTGGTGCTGGATGATATCTGTGAAACCATAAAACAAGGTGAAAAGGTTGTTATAATCGGACCTTCCGGTTCCGGCAAATCCACTTTCTTAAGATGCTTAAATTTGCTGGAAACTCCTACCGACGGAGAGATTTGGTTTGAAGGAAATGATATAACCGATCCCAAAACAAATATAAATGAGCTGCGCCAGAAGATGGGAATGGTGTTCCAGCAGTTTAATCTTTTCCCTCATTTGACGGTCCTTGAAAATATAACCCTTGCTCCCAGAAAGCTTGGTCTTATGGATAAAGAAGCAGCGGACCAAAAAGCCATGGAACTACTACAGAGAATCGGCTTGTCGGAAAAGGCCGGTGCCTATCCCAGACAATTATCCGGCGGGCAGAAACAGCGTATTGCCATTGTAAGGGCACTGGCTATGAATCCGGATGTTATGTTATTTGATGAGCCTACTTCCGCCCTGGACCCGGAAATGGTCGGAGAGGTATTGGAACTTATGAAGGAACTGGCAGAAGATGGGATGACTATGGTTGTGGTAACCCATGAAATGGGATTTGCCAGAGAAGTTGCAACCAGAGTCTTATTTATAGATGAAGGAAAAATAAAAGAGCAAAATGAACCGAAGGCTTTTTTTGACCGTCCGGAACATCCCAGACTGAAAGAGTTTTTATCAAAAATATTATGAATGTATTATTAAGAGCAGAAAAGCTTATTGATAATTTTCCTCAAGAAAACTCTTGACATTACCTGGCATTATTCTATAATACAATATATAGAAGCAAAAACAATTCTAACTACTATATGTATTATTTGTTGAAAAAAATCGGCAGTTAATTGAAAAGCTTCACTATATTTCACAAAGAAACCCCAAAGCTTACAAAAAAAGGAGAATTGCAATGAGACAGGAATGGAATGATTTTAATCCGGGAAGCTGGACAACGGATATTAATGTCAGAAGCTTCATTCAGCATAATTATACACCCTATGAAGGGGACACTTCCTTTCTGGAAGGACCGACCAAGAGAACGGAAGAGCTGTGGAAGCAGATTTCGGATTTAATGAAAGAGGAAAATAAAAAAGGCATTATAGATGCGGAAACGAAGACACCCTCAACAATCACGGCCTTTGGCCCCGGCTATATTGATAAGGATAAGGAGCTGATTGTAGGCTTCCAGACCGATAAGCCGTTAAAAAGGGGTATTATGCCCAACGGCGGTGTCAGGGTGGTTAAAAATGCCTTGGAGGCATATGGATATACCTTACACCAGACTACGGAAGAGATTTTCACAAATAACCGGAAGACACATAATGACGGTGTGTTTGATGCCTATACCGATGCCATGCGAAAAGCAAGGCATACCGGTATTATTACGGGCCTGCCCGATGCCTATGGGCGCGGACGTATTATCGGAGATTACAGAAGAGTCGCATTATATGGAGTAGACTGGCTTATTGAGGAAAAGAAAGAGCAGAAAAAATTATTTGAAAGAAATACCCTGGAATCACCGGATATCCGGGTAAGGGAGGAAATTTCGGAACAGATTAAATCTTTAAAGCAGTTAAAAGAAATGGCAGCGTCCTACGGCTATGATGTCAGCGGACCGGCGAAAAACTCCTTTGAAGCAACCCAATGGACTTATTTCGCTTATCTTGGAGCCATTAAAGAACAGGACGGTGCTGCAATGAGTCTTGGCAGGGTATCTACGTTCCTGGATATTTATTATGAACGCGATTTGAAGAATGGTTCAATCACGGAATCTGAGGTACAGGAATTGATGGATCATTTTGTCATGAAATTGAGAATGGTACGTTTCCTTCGGACTCCTTCTTATAATGATTTGTTTTCCGGAGATCCTACCTGGGTTACCGAGTCCATCGGCGGTATGGGAATGGATGGAAGAACTCTTGTAACGAAGAGCAGTTACCGTATTCTTCATACTTTAAATAATTTAGGGCCTGCACCGGAGCCTAATTTAACCGTTCTCTGGTCCAATTCCCTTCCGGCGCCCTTTAAAGATTTTTGCTCCAAGGTTTCCATTGATACCAGCTCTATTCAATATGAGAATGACGATATTATGCGTGAAGTCTGGGGAGATGATTACGGTATCGCATGCTGTGTATCCGCAATGAGAATAGGAAAGCAGATGCAGTTCTTTGGTGCCCGTGCCAACCTTGCCAAAGCTCTGCTGTATGCAATTAACGGCGGCAAGGATGAAAAATCCGGAGAACAGGTAGGACCCATATTTGCACCTATAACCGGAGATTATTTGGATTACGATGAAGTAATGGCTAAGTTTGACCAGACTATGGATTGGCTGTCGGAGCTGTATATCAATACCCTCAATGTAATCCATTATATGCATGACAAGTATAATTACGAACGTTTGCAGATGGCTCTTCATGACATTGATATTTTACGAACGGAAGCCTGCGGTATTGCCGGTCTATCCGTAGTGGCAGATTCCCTTTCCGCTATTAAATACGCAAAGGTTAAGGTAATACGTAATGAACAGGGTCTGGCGGTAGATTATGAAATAGAGGGAGATTATCCTGCTTTTGGTAATAATAATGACCAGGTAGACCAGATAGCGGTAGATTTGGTAGAATGTTTTATGAATAAATTACGCAAGGTTAAGACATATAGGGGTGCAAAACAGACACTTTCCATTTTAACCATTACTTCTAATGTGGTATACGGCAAAAAGACAGGCAACACTCCCGACGGACGTAAGGCAGGAGAGCCTTTTGCTCCCGGAGCCAATCCCATGCACGGAAGAGATAAGAACGGCGCCATCGCATCCATGGCTTCCGTTGCAAAGCTGCCTTATAAACATGCGGAGGACGGTATATCTTATACTTTTTCCATTGTTCCAAGGGCATTGGGTAAGAATCCGGAGGAAAGAATTACTAATCTGACGGGTATGCTGGATGGCTATTTCCATGATAAAGGCCATCACATTAATGTAAATGTGTTTGACCGTGAAACATTATTGGATGCAATGGACCATCCGGAAAAGTATCCTCAGCTTACCATACGTGTATCCGGTTATGCAGTAAACTTTGTTAAATTAAACCGAGAGCAGCAGATGGATGTTATTAACCGCACTTTCCATGAAAGATATTAATCGATAGGCAGTAGTAAAAAAGCTTGTTCCCGATCATAATAATATATAGGATCAGGAACAAGCTTAATTAAACTTAAACTGGTTACAGAATCGAAAGACTGGAAAGGAACAGTGAATAGATATATGAATAAAATAGGAAGAATTCATTCCCTTGAAAGTTGCGGAACAGTAGACGGGCCCGGTATACGGTTTGTTGTTTTTATGCAGGGCTGTGTTTTAAGGTGCCAATTCTGTCATAATCCCGATACCTGGGACACTGCAAAAGGGATGGAATATACACCGGAACAGTTGATGAATGAAATAAGAAAATATAAGTCATATATGGATTTTTCCGGAGGCGGTGTGACCTTTACCGGCGGGGAACCTTTACTTCAGCAGGAATTTGTTTTGGAAGTATCCAAACTATGTAAGAAGGAAGGCATATCGGTCGCACTGGATACCTCCGGTTTTATATGGAACAATGTTGTAAAGGAAGTTTTGGCATATACGGATATTGTACTGCTGGATATTAAAAATTATAATCCGGTAGTATATAAAGAGGTTACGGGAGTAGCGCTTGCCCCAACCCTTAAATTTCTGGATTATTTAAAAGAAAAGAATATTAATACCTGGGTAAGATACGTACTGGTGCCCGGATTAACGGATAATACGGACAGCATCAGAGAATTATCGGAGCATCTGGGCGGATTTCCCAACGTTTCCAAAATTGAGCTGCTGGGTTTTCATAAGATGGGAGAATATAAATGGAAAGAGCTTGGAATGGATTACAAACTTGCAGATACAAAAGAACCAAGCCGGGAGCTTCTGGAGGAAGTTAAGATAATATTCGAACGGAGCGGTATATCGGTATCGGTAAATACCTGACAGAATTTACACAGATTTAAATGTGTTATAAAATGCAGGATGAATGAGTTTTTATGGGGGCTGTCGCAAAATTTTGCGGCAGCCCCGTTTTAGAAGTGCGCCCGGCGGTCAGGTCGGATAATCTTAAATATTTATTCATAGATTAATTTATAACATAAATTCCTTAATTACATGGGCCACACCGTCTTCGTCATTGGATAAGGTAATATAGTCTGCGGCATTTTTCACTATTTCCTGGGCATTAGCCATGGCGACTCCCATTCCGGCATACTGTAACATGGTTATGTCATTGTATCCGTCTCCGCAGCTAATCATCTGTTCCTTGGATAAACCGAGGTAATCTAATAATTTGCTGAGAGAGTAAGCTTTGTCAATATTTTGCGGCATTAATTCTAAGAAATACGGTTCGGAACGGTAAATATTTATCCGGGCACCGAATTTTTCTTTCATTATTATTTCTACTTTTTCAAGTTTGGAGCCAGGGCCGGTTATTAAACATTTATTTACGTCAAAATCAATGTAGGAAGGGAAGTCAAGTACTTTTTTTATGGGAATCCCATTGATTTCGGATTCTTTTTTCATATATTCGTCTGCTTCCATATCGGTTATGATACAAGTATCTTCGTAGGATATTATTCCAACGGAATTCTCACGGGCTGCCGCATGCAGCCTTGGTATAATATCTCTGGGAAGAAACTTCTGGTAGATAATTTCATTGGTGCTGCAGTTTATGATTTTAGCGCCGTTAAAAGACAAGATGTAGCCGTTGTATTCCGAAAGCCTGAGTTTGTCTGCCAAAGTGAGAATACCGGGAGTAGGACGGCCGGAGGCCAGTACGACCTTATGGCCCCGTTCCTGGATTTTTACGATAGCCTTTAATGTTTTCTCAGAAATTTCCTTCCGGGAATTGGTTAAAGTCCCGTCTATATCTAAAACAAGTATTTCATATGCCATTTTTTTCTCCTTCTGTTATAAGTTGTTACTATTCACAGCTCTGCAGAAAATCAGCAGTTCTGTGAACAGTAACACGCTTCGTGATGCACACAAAACGTAAAATCAGCGTTTTGGCGCTGCTATACTCCGGTTTTCTGTGACTTTCGCTTCGCTGCACTCACAAAAAAACACGTTGAGTTTATTATTACACAGACTGATTATAAATACATTGGTTTTTGCCTGAGGACTTACCCAGGTATAAAGCCCGGTCAACATTTGTGAAATTCTTCTCGGGGGAAATCGTTCTGTCATACTGAATAATCCCTCCCGTAATTGTGCACCTGAAAACAATGCTGCCACAGCTGAAATTATATTTGCTCACTTCTCCGCGAAGCTTATCTGCAAAATCTAATGCCGCATTTTCCGTAATATCGGGCAGACAGATCATAAATTCTTCTCCTCCCCACCGGCTCAGGATATCCTCTTCACGCAAAAGCAGCTTCAGGATATTGGATATGGTAACTAAAACAGTATCTCCCGTATTATGGCCGTAAGTATCATTTATTTTTTTAAAATTATCAATATCAAATAAGATAAGAAATATTTTAAAATCAAACTGAGTTACAAATACAAGCAACTGGTCCATAAAATAACGGCGGTTATACAGTTTGGTCAGATAATCCGTAACGGCTGTTTCTTTCAATTCCTGCATCAGAAACTGAAGTTCACGCTGAATTTTTATATTCTGCATATGCACCTTTACACGGGCTTTTAGTTCCTCAGGAATAAAAGGCTTTGATACATAATCTGCGGCACCCACTTCAAATCCCTTTAAAACCGATTGGGAATCATTGTTGCCGGTTATAAAAATAACAGGGATATCCTTTGTTTCACTATTGTTTTTTAACATGCGGCAGGTTTCATAACCGTCAATACCGTTCATAATAATATCAAGCAGTATAAGTGTGGGGTGTAACTGCTTGGCAATGATTATCCCCTCTTCACCGGAATGGGCAATATCAATATGAAGAGAAGGAGTTTCCAGAATATCTTTTATAATACTGCATATGATATCGCTGTCATCTACTACTAATACGGTATCTTTTTCCATGGTATTCTCCTCAGTCTTAAGTACAGTTTTAGTCTCTAAATTAATAGTAAAGCATTTCGTTTAAAAATTCAATACGGATTTTGGCTGCGTAGCACCACTACGCACCCGAAACCGCTCCTTGCCTCCCACAAATTGGAGCATCCAGTCCGGCACAAGCATTTTTCAAACACACTCCAGTCTAATTCGTATAAAGAAATTCTTAATAATATTGCAATATATTGTTAAATATTTTATGATAGAATAAAAGGAGTGATAATTATTCAAATGAATATTTTAAAATCGGCAAAGCAGACGGATAGGAGTTTAATATGATAGGTTATGTAATTCTGTTTACTATACTTGCTTTGGGGGTTATATTAACAGCAGTCTCCTGGATTTTATCCAATATCATATTAAAACCCAAGGTAACGGCCTATGAACGGCTTTACCAAAGGGAGATAGATGAAGGAAGGTTAGCAGACAAAATATACCAGAGCTGGGAGAAAAAAGATTTTAACATTAAATCCATATATGGTTATAATTTATCCTGCCAGCTGATTAATAACGATATCAGTAAAAAGCAGTTTTTAAATCCGGATAATAAAATAAAAATAGCTGTTATCTGTCATGGCTACACCTGCAGTAAATATAGCAGTATGATGTATGCGGAACTATTTTTAAAGAAAGGGATTACGGTACTTACATATGACCACAGAAATCACGGTTTAAGCGGGAAGGCTTATACAACTATGGGGTATTATGAAAAATTTGATTTACAGATCGTAATTGACTGGTGTTATTCCGAATACGGACCCAATCTTGCCATTGTGACCCATGGCGAGTCCATGGGCGGTGCAACGGTTCTGGCCCATCATGCAATTGATGGGAGAGTGCGCTGTACAATAGCGGACTGTTCTTATTCCTCGTTGAATGAACTGACCCGCTATCAGTTAAAGAAATATTATCATATACCCGTGTTTCCCCTTTTTTACCTGACTAAAGGGGTTATCAGGCTGAGGGCAGGCTTCTGGCTGGAGGATGTCGCACCTTTGGAAGGGGCGGCTCAGACCAATGCACCGGTTCTGTTTATACACGGATTGGAGGATGATTACGTACCTTATTCCATGTCCCAGGCCATGTATGATGCAAAACCGGATAAGAAGGAAATCTATCTGGCACCGAATGCAAAACATGCCCAGTCCTGCCAGAAAAACCCTGAAGAATATGAAAAGGTGGTTCATCAATTCCTGGAAATGTACTATTTTTGAAAAACAAACCGGGGCAGAATTAAACGCAAATAAGCAGATTTAATTTTGTCCCGGCTTTTTTTGCCGGCTTGCAAATATAATAGCCTCTATTTAGGGGGTTATTTGATTCTTACCGCAGTACCGGAGGCGGTAACCATAAGCATACCGTTATCTGCACCAAGCACCTCATAATCAATATCAACTCCTACAACGGCATCAGCACCTAACTGCCTGGCGCGGTCCTCCATTTCCCTGATTGCATTTTCTCTGGCCTGAATCAATTCATCTTCATAGGTTCCGGAACGTCCGCCAAAGAAGTTAGTTAAGCCAGCCGCAAAATCCTTAATAAAATTAACACCGGAAATAACTTCCCCGAATACAATTCCTTGATAGTCCGTAATTATTTTTCCTTCTATGGAAGGCGTGGTTGTAATAATCATCTTAAAAATTCTCCTTTCCTGTTATAAGCGGCAAACGGCGGGAAAAATCATTCCGTCCTTGCCTGCATCCGGTTAATAGAAACAGGATGTTGTTTCTATAATGTTCTACTATATATCTTATAGTTTACAACAAAATAAAAGAATCATTAATATTAAATTAAAAAAATTACATCGGTATATGTACCGGCTTATCTGCCGGTTAAAATTTATGTTAATTATTTTTTACTTTTCTCATTTTCAACGGCAGCCATCTTCATGGCGCGAACCTTGAGGGACAGACCAAAGAGATTAATAAAGCCTTCCGCGTCATGATGATTATATAAATCACCGGTGGTAAAAGAAGCAATGCTTTCGTTATACAAGGAATAAGGAGATGTGGTTCCCTGCTTAATAATATTACCTTTATAAAGCTCCAGCTTTACTTCGCCGGTTACATATTCCTGTGTTACGTCAACAAATGCCTGGAGTGCTTCACGCAAGGGCGTAAACCACTTGCCTTCATATACGGCGTCGGCAAATTTGTTGCCGATTTCTTTTTTACAGGATAAAGTTGCACGGTCAAGAATTAATTCCTCCAGCTGGGTATGGGCTTCCATTAAAATGGTACCTCCCGGAGTTTCGTACACACCGCGGGATTTCATTCCCACAACACGGTTTTCAACAATGTCTACAATACCTATACCGTGTTTACCGCCAAGCTTGTTTAATTCGGCAATAATCTGGGACGGCTTCATGGTTTTCCCGTTTAAACCGGTTGGAATCCCCTTCTCAAAAGTCAAAGTAAGGCTTTCGCCCTCCTCCGGAGCTTTCTTCGGAGATACGCTGAGTACTAATAAGTGGTCGTAATCCGGTGCGTTAGCAGGGTCTTCCAGTTCCAGTCCTTCATGACTGATATGCCATAAATTCCTGTCGCGGCTGTAACTGTTATCGGCTGAGAACGGAAGATCGATTCCATGATTTTTGCAATATTCAAGTTCTTCTTCCCTGGATGAAACATCCCAGATTCTCCAGGGAGCAATAATTTTTAAGTCAGGAGCCAATGCTTTAATGGTTAATTCAAAGCGTACCTGGTCGTTTCCTTTGCCGGTAGCACCGTGACAAATGGCCGTTGCATTTTCTATTCTCGCAATTTCTACCAGACGTTTTGCAATGACAGGCCTGGCCATGGAAGTTCCGAGCAAATATTTATTTTCATATACGGCACCGGCTTTTACACAGGGGATAACGTAATCATCTACAAATTCATCCACTACATCCTCAATGTATAATTTGGTTGCACCGGATAGTTTGGCTCTTTCCTCCAGACCGTCCAGTTCGTTTCCCTGTCCCACATTAATGCATACGCATATTACCTCATAATTATAATTTTCTTTTAACCATGGAATAATCATTGTAGTGTCAAGACCGCCGGAATAAGCAAGTATAACTTTTTCTTTCATATTGTTAATTCCTCCTATTTATTATAATTTTATTATAAATTGTTTCCAGGACTTTGTCTTGGATTGATTATTATAAATATACATCATTTTGTTATTTTATGCAACGGTTAATTAAAAATAATCCGGATAAACTTTGAAAATATTTATTTGCCAAAACTAGAGCGTGTTTGAAAAATCATTGTGCCGTTCTGAAGGCCCCACTTTACGTATACTGCGTCGCTGGCTCTTTTACTGTTAACTTATGGACAAGAATGTATAATAATGGTACAATTGGCCCAGGTTAAACAGTAAACCGGAGGTTATTATGTATAAAATTATATTGGCATCTGGGTCACCCAGAAGAAAAGAAATACTGGAGCAGGTTGGTGTGGAATTTACAGTTATTACGAGTGATAAGGAAGAAAGAATTACGAAAATAAGGCCGGAAGAAATCGTAAAGGAACTGGCCTGTGAAAAGGCGCTGGATGTGGCGGGCAAGATAAAAGAAAAATCAATTATCATCGGAGCTGATACTATGGTTGCAATAGACGGACAGGTTTTGGGAAAACCGAAAAATCCGGCTGAGGCAAAAGCCATGCTGCAGATGCTTCAGGGAAACCGGCACCAGGTTTACACAGGCGTATCCGTTGTCGTTAAACCGGAGAAAGGACCGGAGTATAAGGGGAAAAAAGAGGAAGCTAAAATCATAAATTTTGCAGAGAAGACCGAAGTATGGGTATATCCCATGAAAAAAGCACAGATAGACAGGTATATTGCTTGCGGTGAATCTTACGATAAAGCGGGCGGATACGGAATACAGGGTAAATTTGCGGTTAATATTGAAAAGATAGAAGGAGATTATTATAATATTGTAGGTTTCCCCGTCTCTAAGCTATATACGGTTCTTATGGAGGAAGGAATTGATATATTAAGCTGAAGGAAGAAATATTACAGTTCAGCAGTAAGGCTGAACTGTAACAAAGAAAATCGAAAAATTATAAATCACCTATTGCATAATAATCAATTCGGATGTATAATTATAAACAATTATTTTTAGAAAGATATAAAAGAACGGAGGCAGACAGATGATAAAGGCAGGTATCATTGGGTCCACGGGTTATGCCGGACAGGAGCTGGTCAGATTGCTTTTACAGCACAAGGATGCAGAAATAGTATGGTACGGTTCCAGAACCTATATTGATAAAAAATACGGTGAAGTCTATCAGAATATGTTTCAATTGGTAGATGCTGCATGTATGGATGATAATATGGATGAGCTGGCAGAGAAGGCGGATGTTATTTTTACCGCAACGCCTCAGGGATTATGTGCTTCCTTAGTTAAAAATGAAATTTTATCCAGGGTTAAAATCGTTGATTTAAGTGCGGATTTCAGGATTAAGGAAGTTAATATTTATGAAGAATGGTATGGCATAAAGCATGTAAGCCCGGCTTTTATAGGCGAGGCAGTATATGGATTATGCGAAATTAACAGAGAGCAGGTTAAAAAAGCAAGATTGGTTGCCAATCCCGGCTGCTATCCGACCTGTACCACTTTATCGGTTTATCCTCTTTTAAAAGAAGGATTGATTCATCCCGGTTCCATTATTGTAGATGCTAAATCAGGAACTTCCGGAGCCGGACGTGCGGCAAAGCTTGGCTATTTATACTGTGAGGTAAATGAAAACATGAAAGCCTACGGAGTGGCAAATCACAGGCATACGCCTGAAATTGAGGAGCAGCTGTCCTATGCGGCAGGTGAGTCCGTAAAAATTAACTTTACGCCTCATTTAGTACCCATAAACCGGGGAATCCTTGTCACGGCTTACGGAAACCTGAATCGTACCGTAACCCACGATGAAGTTAAGGCAATTTATGATAAATATTATAAAGATGAATATTTTATCCGTGTTCTGGATAAAGGAGTTTATCCGGAAACCAGATGGGTGGAAGGAAGTAACTTTATTGATATCAATTTTGTGATAGATAGCAGGACTAACCGAATTATTATGATGGGGGCCATGGACAATTTAGTGAAAGGTGCGGCCGGCCAGGCAGTACAGAATATGAACCTGATGTTTGGCCTGGAAGAAACAAGCGGCTTACGGTCAGTTCCCATATTCCCGTAACGGCGGGTGTCCTAATAGAAATCTAGTAGCCCTCATATGGAATAGAGATTATATATTAAAAAAAATAATGAGGTAATTCCTTTAGAGCGGATTGCCGGAGGTCAGGAGGATTTTAGAATGAAAATTATTAACGGCGGAGTTACCGCAGCAAAAGGATATAAGGCAGCCGGAATCTACGCGGGTATTAAAAAGAAAAGAAAAGATATGGCTTTAGTATACAGTACCGTACCTGCCAAAGCAGCGGGAACCTTTACCAGCAATGTTGTTAAAGCGGCGCCGGTAAAGTGGGATATAAAAGTAATAAATGAAAACGAAACCGTTCAGGCAGTTGTATTAAACAGCGGCGTTGCCAATGCCTGTACCGGAGCCTTGGGAGAAGAAAATAACCGTAAGATGGCACAGGCGGCAGCCGACTGTCTTAGTGTTCCGGCGGCTGCGGTTCTTACGGCTTCTACCGGTGTAATAGGTAAGCAGCTGCCCATGGATGCCATAGTAAAAGGTGCAGAACTTCTGACGGCAGCCCTTAAGGAAGATACTGACGGCGGGTTAATGGCAGCGGAAGCAATTATGACCACGGATACTTATTCCAAGGAAGCTGCCGTTTCCTTCTCCGTAGGCGGCAGGGAGGTTATTATCGGCGGTATGGCAAAAGGCTCAGGTATGATACATCCCGATATGGCAACCATGCTGGGAGTTATTACAACGGACCTTGCAATCAGCAAGGAATTGTTACAGGAAGCAATCCGTGCGGACGTAAAGGATTCCTTTAATATGATATCCGTAGACCGGGATACTTCCACCAACGATTCTCTTATCCTGCTGGCTAACGGATTAGCCGGGAATACGGAGATAACGGAAAAAAATGAAGATTACGATAATTTCTGCAAAGCTTTGCATGTGGTTACTACCGGGCTTGCAAAGAAAATGGCGGCAGATGGGGAAGGAGCAACCAAACTATTGGAAGCCGTTGTAGTCGGAGCGAAAAATAAAGAAGAGGCAGTTATCTTAAGCAAGTCAATTATAACCTCTAACCTGGTAAAGACAGCCGTATACGGTAATGATGCCAACTGGGGAAGAATTCTGTGTGCCATGGGCTATTCCGGTGTAGAGTTTGACCCGGATCGGGTGGATTTATATGTGGAAAGCAAGGAAGGCAAATTAAAGCTGGTGGAAAACGGAATGGCAACCGATTACAGCGAAGAAACTGCCACAAAGATTTTATCCGCTAAGGAAGTAAGAGCGGTTGCCGATGTAAAAACAGGTAACGGTACGGCAACAGCCTGGGGATGTGATTTAACTTTTGACTATATTAAAATCAATGCGGATTACCGCTCTTAACAGAATACGGAGGAAATGATATAAATGGAACATATGGACCAGATATTAATTAAAGCGCAGACTCTTATTGAAGCTTTACCATATATACAGAAATTCAATAATAAGAAGGTCGTTGTAAAATACGGCGGAAGTGCCATGCTGGATGAAAATCTCCAGTTAAATGTCATTAAAGACGTGGCACTGTTAAAACTGGTGGGAATGCAGCCGATTATCGTACATGGGGGCGGCAAGGAAATCAGCAAATGGGTCAGCTTATTAGGACATGAATCCAAATTTGTGGAGGGCTTAAGGGTAACCGACGAACAAACCATGGAGGTTGCGGAAATGGTACTTGGCAAGGTAAATAAAGGACTGGTCCAGATGATTGAAAAATTAGGCGTCAAGGCAGCCGGAATCAGCGGTAAGGACGGCGCCACTCTTAAAGTAGAAAAGAAATTGGTGAACGGCCAGGACATCGGTTATGTAGGAAATGTGACCGAGGTAAATGTGGATTTAATCAATACATTGATAGATAATAATTTTATCCCTATTATAGCGCCTATCGGACTGGATGAAAATTTCCATGCTTATAATATTAATGCGGATGATGCCGCCTGTGCGGTAGCAACCGCCATAGGAGCCGAAAAGCTGGCTTTTTTAACGGATATCGAAGGCGTATATATGGACCAGGAGGATAAAAGTACGCTGATTTCCGTACTTACCCTGGATAAGGCGGACGAATTAATTCATAAAGGGTTTGTCGGCGGCGGTATGCTTCCCAAATTAAAGAACTGTATTGATGCAGTCCGTAACGGCGTATCCAGAGTCCATATTCTTGACGGCAGAATGGAGCATTGCCTGCTCCTTGAGTTCTTTACCAACCGGGGTATCGGTACGGCAATACTGAACAATGAAAGCATTTTGTTTGAACATGAAAAGATCCAGGCAGGAAAGTAAGGAGGAAAACCAATGGAAACGCAGGAATTAATCGAAAAAGCAGAACAGTTACTGATGCACACTTACAGCAGATATCAAATTGTACTGGACAAAGGCGAAGGCGTATACCTTTATGATATCGGCGGAAAGAAATATCTGGATTTTGCGGCAGGTATAGCAGTATTTGCGTTGGGTTACGGCAATAAGGAATATAACGATGCATTAAAGAAACAAATCGATAAGCTGTTACATACCTCCAACTACTATTATAATGTCCCTGCCGTCACCGCGGCAGAAAAATTAAGAAAAGCTTCCGGCATGGACCGTGTATTCTTTACGAACAGCGGTACGGAAGCGATTGAAGGCGCAGTAAAGCTTGCCAGAAAGTATTATTATAATAAAAACCATCAAACCGGCAGTGAAATCATATCCATGAACCGTTCCTTCCACGGAAGAAGCATGGGAGCCTTGTCCGTTACCGGACAGCCGAAATACCGTGAAGCCTTTGAACCGCTCATCGGCGGAGCTGTTTTTGCCGATTTTAACGACATTAACAGCGTAAAGGCAAAGATAACGGACAAAACCTGTGCTATAATTGCAGAGCCTGTTCAGGGAGAAGGCGGTTTATATCCGGCCGAAAAAGAATTTCTATTGGGGTTAAGGGAATTGTGTGATGAACTGGATATTCTTTTAATTTTTGATGAAATACAATGCGGTATGGGAAGAACCGGAACTATGTTTGCTTATCAGGGATACGGTGTGAAACCGGATATAATCGCCTGTGCAAAAGCCTTGGGCTGCGGAGTGCCTGTGGGAGCGTTTGCTGCAACCGAAAAAGCCGCGGCTGCTTTTGAACCGGGAGATCATGGTACTACTTATGGAGGGAATCCCTTTGCCGCCGCTGCGGTCAGCAAAGTATTTGATTTATTTGAATCGGAATGTCTGCTTGCCCATGTAAATGAAATAGCCTCTTATCTCGAACTTAAATTAGATGAGCTGGTTGGAAAATATGACTTTATTCTTGAGAGAAGAGGAAAAGGTCTCATGCAGGGGCTGGAATTTAAAGGGCCGGTAAAAGACTATATATTAAGAGCCATGGACGAGGGATTGATTATTATAGCGGCCGGTGCCAATATTATCCGGTTTGTGCCGCCTTTGATTATCACAAAAGAGCATGTTGATGATATGATAAGTATTCTGGAGAGTATATTTTAATAAGGGGGTAACATAACCTTTCCCAGAGCGTGCTTGAAAAATCATCGCACCATTCTGAACGCCCCGCTTTGCGGTTACGGCGCTGCGATTTTGGGAGAGTAGCATAAAAATCAGATAACCACGTATTGGCGTGGTTATTTTTTGTGCATTAGGAAATTACGTCCTATTGCACAAAAAGCCTTACAGGCGATGCGCATGACGCGCCCACGGATGGTTTTTTAAGGCTTTGGCATTCCTATGTAATTTTTGAATTGTGAATATCTTACCAAAGATATGGTAAAAATATAATAGACGGATTTGGATATTATATGCAGCCGTACTATAAAAATGAGGTGATTATAAATGATGGGATGGATTATTGCGATTATATCAGGCGCTTTGATGAGCATCCAAGGGGTATTTAACACC
The DNA here is from genome assembly GCA_002294045.1 of Lachnoclostridium sp. UBA903. Classification (GTDB taxonomy): domain Bacteria; phylum Bacillota; class Clostridia; order Lachnospirales; family Lachnospiraceae; genus Anaerocolumna. The sequence continues at coordinate 20,590 of DBEP01000049.1, forward strand.
GGAGTGACGAAGGAAACAAGCATATGGATATCCGCAAGCTTTGTGCAGCTTACCGGGTTTTTAGTATGTATTGCAGCCTGGTTTATTACGGGCAGGGAAAGCAGCTTCGGAGCAATTTTTAAGGTGGATAATAAATACATGCTGCTCGGCGGAGCCATTGGAGCCTTTATCACTTATACGGTTATTAAAAGTGTCGATTCCCTGGGGCCTGCAAAAGCAATCATGCTAATTGTAACATCCCAATTGATTGTGGCATATGTCATAGAAGTTCTGGGAATATTCGGCGTGGAACAGGTGAAATTCCAATGGCGTAAGTTAATCGGGGTAGCTTTGGTAATCGGAGGTATTATTACCTTTAAGTGGGACTAGTAAAAACTAGTTTTTACGATTTTCTTACATTTGAAAATCTTTCAAAATACCTATTGTAATCGTACAATTTATTAGGTAGAATATTCTTATGCAATATAGTATGGAGGATACGATATTGATAAGCCTTTTTTATACGGCTCCAATACAAGAGCATAAATTGCTGGCCTTGGGTGATGGAGTGAATAAGAAAGGAAAGTTTAATGGATAGAAGAAAGTTGATGAAGACAGGACTGATGATTCTATTAATAGTCCTGGCCGGAATTTTTTACAGCTGCCGGGGTATCGGAAAACCGGGCACAACCATATCGCTTCAGGACAATGGGGAGGAACAAACTGCCTCCCACGAAGACGCAGACGCAGTGCAGACCGGGGAAGTTCTGGATGTAAAGCAGGCGGCCGGTATGTATGGGAACTCAAGTGTCGACGCAGCGGAAACAGCTAATGCAAACCAGCCTTTAAAAGAATTGGAAGCAGAACAGAATTCAGGTACGATTTCAGAAGATACTCATGAATATATTTATATACATATTTGTGGTGCGGTAAAGAATCCTGATGTTTATGAAGTAAAGGCGGATACCAGGCTGGTAGACATAATTAAGCTGGCAGGCGGCCTGACGAAAGATGCCGCGGGTGACTATATCAATCAGGCAGCTTTAGTGGAAGACGGGCAGAAAGTTTATATTCCTACGAAAGAAGAAGTGAAAGAGCTTCTGCCGGACGGTTTTTTAAGTAACAGCAGCAATGATTCCAATTCCATGAAAAGCAATACCTCCTCCGGCAAAAATACGGCTGCCGAAAGCAGTACCGGTTCCAATAAGGTTAATATCAACATAGCCTCTGCGGAAGAACTGATGACCTTAACCGGTATCGGGGAAGCCAAAGCTGCAAGTATAATTGCATACAGGCAGGAGCACGGCGGTTTTAAAGGCATAGAAGAAATAAAGAATATCAGCGGAATAAAGGATTCCGTTTTTAATAAGATAAGTGACAGGATAACAGTAAACTAAGTGGTTATATAAAGCAATAAGCTTGGAAAAAAATAGGATGGGTGATGAATGTGGGAAAGAAAGTACTCGTTGTTGATGATGAAAAATTAATTGTAAAAGGTATCCGATTCAGTCTGGAACAGGACGGTATGGAAGTTGACTGCGCCTATGACGGTGAAGAAGCACTGGAAGCCGCAAAGAAGAAAGAATATGACGTAATATTATTGGATGTTATGCTTCCTAAGATTACCGGTTTTGAAGTATGCCAGCAAATCCGGGAATTTTCAAATATGCCGATAATCATGCTGACGGCCAAAGGAGACGATATGGATAAAATCCTTGGTTTGGAATACGGTGCGGATGATTATATAACGAAACCCTTTAATATCCTGGAAGTAAAAGCACGTATTAAGGCTATTATTCGCAGAAGTGCAAAGAAGACTTCGGATACGCAGGCTAAAGTTATAAAGTTCGAAGACCTTAGAATCGACTGTGAAAGCAGAAGAGTTTATGTGAATAATAAAGAAGTTAACTTAACGGCAAAGGAATTTGATTTACTGGAGTTATTGATATTCAATCCCAATAAAGTTTATAGCCGGGAAAATTTACTCAATATTGTATGGGGATATGACTATCCTGGTGACGTAAGGACTGTGGACGTACACATCCGCAGGCTGCGTGAAAAAATCGAAGATAATCCTAGTGAGCCAAAATATATACATACAAAATGGGGTGTTGGCTATTTTTTCCAAGATTAAAACAAGATTATGGTTTTTAAAAAGTATGAGAGTGCATTCTTTTTTTGCACTCTTCTTAATTGGTATTCTGCCGATTTTATTTTTTACGTGGGAATTGGTGAATACCTATAATACAACAGCTTTTGACCAAAGGAAGACGGATTTGCAAAACCAGGGCAGTTCATTAGCAAATCTTGTGATTTCCTCCGGTTATTTCATTGACCCTTCCATAGAAGAAGTTAACACGGAATTATCCCGGATTGCTAATATTTATGACGGCAGAATCTTAGTGATTGACAGTAAATTAAATATATTAAGAGATACTTACGGAATTGAAGACGGCAATATAATCATTTCGGAAGAGGTTATTAAGTGCCTTCGGGGCAGCAGCAGTATCTATCAGGATAAACAGGATAATTATATTGAAATGACCGTACCCATTACGCATAATACAACCAAAGAAATCATGGGTGTGATTTTAATGAACTTTTCCACCAGGAATATTCATTCCATTTCTACTAATTTATCCCATAAGGCATCGGTTTTATTTCTGACTACCGCCATACTGATATTTGTTTATGCGTTTTTCTGCTCCAGTGTATTTACAAAACCCTTTATTAATTTACGCAAGGCAATCGGGCATCTTACGGAAGGATATATGGACGAAGAGGTTAAACTGGACGGATTTTATGAAATAAAACAAATATCAAATTCCTTAAATCAGATGCTTCTGCGTATTAAAAACCTGGAGAGATCCAGACAGGAATTTGTATCCAACGTTTCACACGAATTAAAGACACCGATTACTTCCATCAAAGTTTTGGCAGATTCCCTTATTATGCAGGAAAATGTACCTTCCGAACTATACCGGGAATTTTTGGTTGACATTACCGAGGAAATCGAAAGGGAAAGTAAAATTATTACGGATTTGCTGTCTCTGGTTAAATTAGATAAAACAGCCAGCGAAATGAACATTACTTCCATAAAAATCAATGACTTAGTGGAGCTTGTCTTAAAGCGTCTGAGACCTATTGCGAAAAGAAACAATATTGAACTGATATATGAAAGCTTTCGGCCGGTCATTGCAGAAGTGGATGAGGTTAAGCTGTCCCTGGCGCTTTCTAACTTAATAGAAAATGCAATTAAATATAACATAGAAGACGGTTGGGTCAGGGTATCTCTGAATGCGGATCATAAATACTTCTATGTTAAGGTAGCCGATTCGGGAATCGGTATTCCGGAAGAAGCGCAGGACTTTATTTTTGACCGTTTTTATCGGGTGGATAAAGCACGTTCCAGAGGAACGGGGGGAACGGGACTAGGCTTGTCCATTACCAAAAATGTAATTCATATGCATAAAGGTGCCATCAAAGTATATAGTAAGGAAAATGAAGGCACTACTTTTACGGTACGCGTGCCAATTAATTACATTGCTTAATACTTTCTTTTCCGTTCGCCATGTGCGGTTGCAGCCGCCAGCCGGTGGCGGCATCGGGCTGAAAGGTTGGAAGAAAATATAAATCAGAAAGGATGCCACATGCTGATTCTTTCAACCCTTTTTATTCAAGACAATAGAATGTCCGGGAAGGTACATTTTTATTGTATGTGGCAGTAATGCATCTGCAACAGATGTTTTATACTATGGGTGTGAACTATGAAATATCATGATATTAAATACCGCAGGAACAAAATGAATATAGTATTGCCGGCTGCTTTTCTGGTTATGGCTTTTTTATTGGGAGCCTGCAGCAGGACGGATACGGATTCCACGAAAAAGAATTCGGAAGAGCCGGAATATTTTATCTATTATATAGATAAAGGTGAGACTAAAATTGTAGGGGAGCCCTATGAACCGGTATCCGCCTCAAAGGAGGATTTAGTAAAGGAATATTTTGAAGCTTTGGGAAATAATCCGAAAGACATAACCTTAAAATCAGCGAAACCGGAAGATTTACAACTGGAAGAAGTCAAATTCAATGAGGATAATAACGGATTAAGCATTGATTTCAGCTCTGCCTATAATAATTTAACCGGTATATCCGAGGTTTTATTCCGCGCCTGTGCCGTAAAGACCTTATGCCAGATTGACGGTGTGAATGATGTGGAGTTCTATGTGGGAGGGCAGCCGATAAAAGGATTAAACGACCAGCCTCTCAGCTTTATGCAGGCAGAAGATTTTATTGACGACACCAGTGCGGAAAACGTATATGTAACCGTATACTTTTCCAATAGAGAGGGGACGGCGCTTATCGGTACAAACTTAAAAATCCCCATGTATGCCGGAAATATATCCGTTGAAAAGCTGATACTGGAAAGTTTAATAGCCGGGCCTGAAGCAATTAAGAACATAGATGATAATGTACAAAAGACCATACCGGACGGAACCAAGCTGCTTAACGCATCGACAAAAGACGGTATATGCTACGTAGATTTTAATGATAAATTTCTTGACAAAATACCGGATATTAATGATGAAGTTATAATTTATTCCGTAGTAAATTCTTTAGTTGAGCTTTCCACCATAAATAAAGTTCAATTTACCATAAACGGAGAAATTAAGAAAAGCTACAGGGAAGGCATTACCTTTGATAACCTTTTTGAGAGAAACCTGGATTTGGTGGAAGGGAGCAAATAATGAATATCAAAAGACCACTAATCTGGCTTTTAGCCTCGTATTTAGCGGGCCTGGTATTATATTCCCTGAAATTTAAATGGATTGTCACTCTGGGCTGCTTAAGCTTGGGCATGGTTCTTTTATGGCTGTTCCTTCTTTACAGACAGAGCAAAATTAAAGTTAAGGAATATGGTTTTTTATTGATTATACCAATCCTGTTTATTTCCGGCCATATCCTGATGAATCGCCAGATGGCTCCCAACAGTATGGACGCTGCTTTTGAAAAAGAAATAGGCGCAACTGTGGAGGGAGAACTGGAGATGATTCAGGATAAGGGGGATTATCTGGCACTAACCTTAAAGAATAATACAATCTTACTTGGGAATTCGGAAAAATATTACAGCAGCAAGTTAACAATCTATACCTCTTCTAAAAACTCATATAAAGTCGGAAATATCTTATCCGTTTCAGGTAAAATCAAAAAATTCCAAAAGGCCTCCAATCCGGGGCAGTTCGATGAATACCTATATAATAAAATGCTCCGCATTGATTACAAGGTAAATGCGGAGAGGATAGAAATCGTCAATGAGGATTATTCCCTATTCCGCCAGCTATTATATGACGCAAAGAAACGGTTTACAAATGTTTACCAGGAAATTCTCCCGCCTAAAAATGCAGGCATATTATCAGCAATGATACTGGGGGAAATGTCACTTTTGGAGCCTAAAGTGAAAGATTTGTATCAGCAAAGCGGTATATCGCATATACTTGCTATTTCCGGACTTCATGTTTCTTTGCTGGGTTTATCCATATATCAATTTTTAAGACGCATAAGACTGCCCGTTTTTCTGACGGGAGGGATATCTATATCTGTTATCATTTCCTATGGAATACTTACCAACTTCAGTGTATCCACCAACCGTGCCGTAGTGATGATGATTATACTTATAGCGGCCGGATTCATCGGCCGGACTTATGACTTATTATCAGCCACGGCTTTCAGCGCTCTTATTATATTAATCCAGTCGCCGCTCCAGTGCAGGAATGCCGGCTTTTTGCTTTCTTTTGGAGCCATTACAGGAATTGCATTAATGAATCCCGTTGTTTCGGAACTGTTTCCTTTAAAAAATAAGCTTTGGGACGGTTTAAAATCAAGTATTGGCATACAAATTATTACCCTTCCCATAATTCTGTATTTCTTTTATGAATTCCCTACTTATTCCGTAATTATAAATATGATTATACTGCCAACCTCCTCCATTATTATATTATTGTCCATTCTTGCCGGAATCCTGGGGTGTATCAGCCTGCCATTGGGGACCTTTGCCATAGGAGGAGTCCATTATCTTCTCAACTTTTATGAATGGGTATGCCGGACAGGAGGCAGGGTGCCGTGGAATACCTTTCTAATCGGGCGTCCCGATATATGGGTTATAACAGCTTATTATTCCATTATTCTGCTGCTTATAGGCTGTCATTTGAAGATAAACCGTAAAATCAGCGTGTTACTGCTGTCGTTTTTAGTCATAATCTTCAATAAATCCCAAAATGTCGGTTTAAAAGTGACATTTTTGGATGTAGGACAAGGTGATGGAATTTTCATAATGACACCTGAGGGAACAACTTATCTGATCGACGGCGGAAGTACGGATGTTTCCAAAGTCGGCCGGTACCGGCTGGAACCTTATCTGAAAGTAAACGGTGTGGGTATTCTGGATTATGCCATAGTAACACATGCGGATTCGGACCATATTTCCGGACTGAAAGAACTGATGGAGGAAATGGAAAATGGAATTCCGGGCAGAAATACGGTAATGTATAAAGGGAATATAATCATTCGTAACCTGATTCTTCCTGCCGTCACACAAAAGGATGAAGCCTATCAGGAATTGGTTTTACTGGCTTTATCCAAGGGAATCGAAGTATTGTATATCCAAAAAGGCGATACCATAGAAGAGGGGGAGCTTAAATTTACCTGTCTGCATCCGGCATCGGACTATAACTTTACTTCCAGGAATGCATATTCCACCGTCCTTGGCGTAAGCTTTAAGGAATTTGACCTGCTGTTAACCGGAGACCTGGAAGCAGACGGGGAAGACATGGTATTAAAGGAATTAAAAGCTTTGGCAGTAACGGATTATGATGTATTAAAGGTTGCTCATCACGGCTCTAAGAATTCCACCTATGAGGAATTTTTGGAGCTGATAAAACCCGAGTTTTCGGTTATTTCCTGCGGAAAAAATAACAGCTACAGGCATCCGGCCCCGGAATTGCTTGAAAGGCTTCAGAAAGCAGGCAGCCATATAAAAATCACTTATGAGAGCGGTGCGGTTACACTGAAAACGGATGGGATAAATATGAAGATAAGTGAATATTTAAAGGAATAAAATTTTAATTCTTTAGAAAATAATTGAAGAAATATTCTTATTTAATTCGTTTTATTATATGGATAGTTTAATGGTATTATTAAATATATATAATCCATCGGACGGCCGGGATTAGGAGGTGGAAAAAATCAATTGCGATAAGTATTTGGAATATTTAATCGATACATATGGGAATCTGGTTTTTTCCATATGCTTTAAACTGGTAAAAAGCTATTTTGACGCGGAAGATTTAGCACAGGATACCTTTCTGGCAGCCTACAAGAATCTGCATAAGTTTGACGGAAAAAATGAGAAGGCATGGATATGCAGAATTGCTACAAATAAATGCCTGGATTATTTAAAACGGGCAGGAAGGAAGGTTATTCCCACAGAAGACGCTTTTTTTAATGAGGTACAATGTGATAAACCATCACCGGAAGAATATATATTGGAAGCGGATATAAAACAGGAATTATTTCATTTATGCGGCCAATTAAAACCTCCTTACCAGGAGATAGCTCTGGATTATTTCTATTATGAAAAAGATATATCGGAAATAGTGAAAAAGAGCGGTAAAAACATAAAAACCATTCAGACACAAGTATACCGTACAAAAATTATGCTAAGGAATTTATGGAGAAAGGAGTAAGGCCATGGTAACAAAGGAAAATCAAATAAGCTGTACAGCAGGATGTCGCAGAACGGACGTTTTTAAAAACATAACTTTGGAGGAGCTGGAGCACATAGCTTCCTGCGATGTTTGTGCAGAAAGTTATGCAAATGCAATAGAACAGCAGGCTATGATAACAGCACCTCATTATCTTAAGAAGAATATTTTACAAAAATCCGGGGCTTTTTCGGTTATGGATAATAGTATATATAAGAAATTACCTATGTCCTGGAAGAGATTTCAGCTGTTTACTTACAGCATGAAAATTGGATTGGCCATGTGCGGGGCTTTGGCTTTACTTAATCTGGTTTCACCAGGGAATATACCGGGGAGGCAACCCTCCGGGGTAGTAAGTTTTATGGATAAAATGAACGATGAATTAAGGGCATTTTCCGATAATATATTGGAATATACGGATTTTTTGGTTTCCAGCAATAATAAAAATAACAAGGAGGATATAAAACATGATAAGAAAAAAGAATAAATTTTTTACCCTTATATTTTCAGCCTTCTTTGGTGCCGGACAGATGTATATGGGTTTTATGAAACAGGGAATTTCTATTATGACTTTAACGGCAATTATACTGGCTTTCGGCAACTTTACCGGAATAGGGACGATATTTTTTTCGCTTCCCGTATTATGGTTTTACAGTTTTTTTGATGTAATCAATAAAATGACCATGCCGGACCACATATTTCAGACCCTGGAAGATCATTATATATTCCTGTCTTCCAATGACAATATAGAGTTGAAGTCTCTGGTAGCAAGGTATGAAAAAGCTATAGCAATTTTTCTTATTCTGCTTGGGGTTTCGGCGTTGGGGGAAAATATTCTGGACTTAATTGCCGAACAGGCATCCATGGCAGGTTATTACGAACTGTCCGAATTTGTTTATTCCCTGCGCTGGAACGGAACCAGAATATTATTTTCAATCCTTATTATTATAGTTGGAGCCAAAATGATTATTGGCAAAAAGAAAGAATTGGATATGGAAGACATAGAGTATTCCGGTCCGGTAAATAACCGTCAGCTGATGACAGATAATATGACGGATAATAAGGAGAATACGGATGAGAATGCATAGAGTAGGTACATTTACCCTGGGTACCGGTCTGATATTATTCGGAATACTGTTTCTTATACGGGTATTCACGAATATAATTACCTATCAGATGGTATTTAAAATATGGCCCGTTTTATTCATCTTTTTAGGCAGTGAAATACTTATGGGACGTCATGAAGAAAAAGAAGGCAAGATAATATATGACGGAGCTGCCATATTTTTAATTATAGTCCTGAGTTTTTTTGCCATGGGCATGGCAGGCATGCAGTATATTTTTGAAAATATCAGATACTTCTACTAAATTCTGTGTTATAATAGGTAAGAGCGGCTGCTAAACCGCAAAAAGATAAAGGAAAGGTATTAAAATATGGATTTTATTGAAATTTTAAAGGTGATTTTCTTAGGAGTGGTGGAGGGAATTACGGAATGGCTGCCTATCAGCAGTACCGGACATATGATTTTGGTGGATGAAATTATCACTCTTAATGTTTCGGCCGAGTTTAAGGAGTTGTTTTTAATCGTAATACAGCTTGGGGCGATTCTGGCGGTCATATTATTATTCTGGAATAAGATTTTCCCTTTCAATTTTAAAAAAGGACCAGTTATTAAAATGGATATAATGACCTTGTGGTTAAAGATTATTGTTGCCTGCCTGCCTGCAACGGTTATGGTACTTTTATTTGATGATTTGATTGACCGGTATTTCTATAATTACATTACGGTTGCCATTACCTTGGTTGTCTACGGTGTATTATTTATTGTGATTGAAAACAGAAATAAAAATAAAACACCCCGTATCAGGACCTTATCTGATATTACGTATAAGACCGCATTTTTAATCGGATTGTTTCAGCTCTTATCCATGATACCGGGAACTTCCAGGTCGGGAGCAACCATTTTGGGAGCCATAATAATCGGGACTTCCAGATATGTAGCCGCCGAATTTTCCTTTTTCCTGGCCATACCTGCCATGTTTGGGTATAGTTTATTAAAGATGATTAAGTTCGGGTTTGATTATACTTCAAATGAAGTTTTGGTTTTAATACTGGGTATGTTGACAGCCTTTGTGGTATCCGTTATTGTGATTAAGTTCTTAATGGGATATGTTAAAAAACATGATTTTAAAGTATTTGGTTATTACAGAATAGTTTTAGGCTTTCTTGTGGTTTTATATTTTTTATTTATCGGTAAATAGCAGTGGAAGAATCGGCGGGCTTGCCTGTTAGTACGTAGTTCCCATTGCACAAAAAAGCGGCGGTCTTGACAAAGCCGCCTTTTATTTTACTTATTTTTAGATTTGTATAATAAAATAGCACCCCAAATACCGCCTAAGAGCAAAACCTCAAAAATACCCGTTATGTGAATCACATGGGTAAGTGAAAAATCCTGTAATAATGAGATAAGATGGTTTATGCCTAAAACCCAACAGAGAATAGTTGATTGAAAGGTTAGTATTTTCATATATTCAATGTTTTCTTTTAGAAAAGCTGCAATAATTGCACTAATAATACCAATGTTCCATAAGGCTATTTCACGCTGCCAACCGATACTATTTCCCCAGCTTGTAAATTGTCCGCCTAAATCTGGGAAAAAGAATTGCCATATAAATGCGCCGCCGCAAGCAATAAGCATGAATATGAGATAGAACTTGTAGTGCCTTATTGTAATACTCGTTTTTTCCTGTTTCATATTATCACTCCTAAATATAAAGTTTTATTTTATGTGTAGAGTGTACATCGCTTTGTTTGGATTGTCAATATAATATGAAATATATTTCAGGTTTTTTGGTTTTATAATATTCTATGCTATATATATCTATACAACTTTTTGAGCTTATAAGATGTTTTGCAAGGCCTTTAATCAATAAAAATATATAAGAAAATTCATTGACAACATATGATACTATTGCTATAATTAGTTTAACGTTAAACCATTAAAAAATATAGTTTTAAACAATGGTTTTTATTTAAGTTTAACACTAAACTATTAGAAAACTATGAAAAGGGAAGGAGATAATTTATGAAAAAAGTGAAAAAACTGGTTGGTATTTTGTTATGCCTTATACTTATTACCGGTATGATGGCAGGGTGCGGCAAAAAGGATGATACGGCTGCAGACAGCATAACGGGAGCGGGCCAAAGTACGGAGGAAAGTGCCGGCGGCGAATCCGCTGATACCCCTAAGGAGGACGGAACGGATAAAATACAGTTAAAGCTCGGAATCTGGCCGGAAGATACTCTTACGGCAGACATTGAACTGCATAAAGGATACGTTGAAACATTTAATGCCACACATCCTAATGTAGAAGTAATTCCGGCTTATTATAAATATGCCACAGATACCTTTGTATCCCTGGCAGAATCCGGTAATCTTCCTACTATTTTTGAAACATGGTATACGGAACCCCAAAAGTTAATTGAGGGCGGCTTTGTTGCCGATATTACGGATGAATTAGAAGCCAGAGGCTGGGCGAATGATATAAATCCTTCCATTAAGGAATTATTGTCAAAGGACGGAAGAATTTACGGCATTCCCCGTGACGGTTATGCTCTTGGCTTAATGCTTAATGTGGAATTGTTTGAAGAAGCAGGTTTAGTTGACAGTAACGGCTATCCGGTTTATCCCAAGACCTGGCAGGAACTTGCCGAAACTGCTGAAAAAATTAAAGATGCTACGGGTCAGGCAGGGATTTGCCTGTTAGCGAAAGACAATGCGGGCGGCTGGCATTTCAGCAACATAGCCTGGGCATTTGGCGCCACCTTTACCTTAGAAGAGAATGGTAAATTTGTATCTAACGTAGATACGCCGGAAGCCATAGCGGCTATGGAATATGTAAAGTCCCTGAGATGGGATTATGATGTCCTTACGCCGGACCCGACCAATGAAGACTGGGGCACCGGATTTACTAACTTAGGAACCGGTACGGCCGCCATGTATATTGCTGCAAATGATGCGGTCAACCAGCCGACACAGGTTAACGAGCTGCCGGCTGATAAGCTTTCCTTGGTACCGCTTCCTGCCGGACCTGACGGGAAACAGTATTCCCTGTCCGGCGGTACACCTTATATGTTTTCGAAGGACGCCACTCCGGATGAAATCAATGCTGCTCTTGATTATCTTGAAATTATGGGCAAGGCGCCTGTGGCTACGGAAGAAGCGATTGCCGGCATGAAGGCGGATGCCCGGAATAAAGCGGATAACAATGTACCGGTTATCCCGCGTTTCCCTTGCTGGATTAATGAAGAAGTACTGTCAGCGGAAAAAGCGGTAACCGATGAATACAATAATGTTGATATGAATCTTTATAACGATTACTTTAATATTATAAAGAAAGAAGGCAATCTTCGTCTGGAAGAACCGGGCTCCGCCCAGGATTTGTATTCGGAATTAACAAAGGTGCTTCAGGCCGTTGTTACGGATAAAAACGCCGATGTTCCGGTACTTATGAAGACAGCCGACGAAAACTACCAGAAATTACTTGATGAAAATGTTAATAAATAGTAGAATTATAGCTGTAAATTAATAGAAATCATGCCATTGGATGATGGGGTATTCTGGATAAGACTGCCCCATCATCTTTAAAGAAAAAATGAGGAGGGCGGATAAAGTGGTCAGATCAAAAAATGAAAATATTAAACTGAGCACAAAACCGGGACTTAAGAAAAAGGATCTTGCCGGGTGGCTGATTATGCTTCCGGCAATTATATTATTTGCATTTTTTGTATGGGAGCCATTGCTGGAAAGTGTTCGACTCTCCCTGTATACGGCAAAAGGTATCCGTCTGGAGGAATTTGCCGGACTTAGTAATTACATAAAAGTATTAAAACATCCGGATTTTGCGGCAGCCTTAATAAACACCTTTAAATATATAATATGGTCATTGCTCATTGGTTTTCTGGTGCCGGTTATAACGGCAGTCTTAATTTCGGAAACGGTACATCTAAAAAGCTTTTTCCGGATAGGGGTATACTTTCCCAACATAATGCCGGGTCTGGCTACAGTTCTTATGTGGGGATATTTCTTCCGCCCCGGTAATACCGGAGTGCTTAATATTTTATTAAATAAGTTTGGAGTTAACCCGCTGCTCTGGCTGACGGAGCCGAAACTTACCATCCCTCTCATTGTACTGACCATGACATGGAAAGGAGCCGGTTCAACAGCTTTAATTTATATGGCAGGCATCAGTAATATCAATCCGGAATTATATGAAGCGGCTACTATAGACGGTGCGGGAGTATTGCACAGAATCCGGTATATTACCGTGCCGAGTATTTTTGCCCTTGGGAAAACACTTTTAATTTTACAGATAATAGCAGTGTTCCAGATTCTTTATGAACCGCTGGTTATGACTAACGGCGGGCCGAATAATGCCAGTATTTCAATCATGCAGCTGGTGTATAATTATGCCTTCCGTGATTATAATTATCCGATGGCAGCTGCTTTATCCGTAATGATATGTATTATTCTGGTGATTTTAAGCGGTTTGTATTTTAAATTTACCGCTTCAAAAGAGAATTAAGGAGGAGACCTATGTTTTTTGATAAGTACAGAAAAAAAGAAGATGGTACCATACGTTTTTATGACCTTAATTCTTCCGGTACCAGAATATTATGTATTATAATTTTTATTCTTTGTATCGGAATTATCATTGTATCATTATTTCCGCCGGTATGGGTTTTCCTGGCAAGTTTTAAGGATATAAAGGAATTCAGAAGAAACCCTACCATATTACCGGAGCATTATAATTTACAGGTTTTTATAAAAACATGGAATGATTTGAAATTTGTCAAGTATTATATAAATTCCTTTATTTCTGTTGCAGGCAGCGTAATTAGCGCAGTTATTTTCAACGGATTACTGGCTTACGGGCTGGCAATCATTAAGCCCAGGGGCCATAAAATTGTCTTCGGCCTGGTTATGTGGAGTTTATTAATACCGGCGACCACCAGCATTGTTGCATTATTTGTAAATATTAACAGAATCGGGCTGAACCAGTCCTTTATACCGCTATGGCTTTCCCTTGGCGCCAATGCTTTTTATGTGGTTTTATTTAAACAATTTTTTGAAGGACTCCCGAGGGAACTGGTGGAAGCGGCAAAACTGGATGGATGCGGATATTTGCAGACCTTCTCTAAAATTATCCTGCCCCTTTCCAAATCCATAGTTATGGTTGTAATAATATTTGCCATAAATGCAGCATGGTCGGATTTCCTGCTGCCCTATCTGGTCTTGAACGGTTCGGGAAAAGAAACGGTTATGGTCCGTCTGTTTCTATTCAGGACATCAAATGCAACGGATGTTGAGGTACTCAGGGCAGTGGCATTCTCGATTATTCCTCCGGTTATTTTATTTATTATATTCCAGAAACAAATTACAGAAGGCGCGGCAGCAGGAGCGTTAAAGGGGTAAATTATGGCAAAAATAGCAGACAAATACTATACCACTGATCCATGGAACATTATAGAGGAAGATTTTAATACGGAATATTCCAAGGTTTCAGAATCCGTCTTTTCTTTGGGAAATGAATACATGGGCGTCAGGGGGTATTTTGAAGAAGGCTTTACAGGTGAAAGCCTGACAGGCAGTTATTTCAACGGTATATATGAATCCCAGGATGTGGAATATTCCGCTTATAAAGGTATGATTGACAAGACGGAATTTATGGTGAATTCCGTTAATTGGCTCTATGTCAGGATTCGTGTGAAGGAAGAAGCAGTCGATTTGAATAAATCAGAATTCAGAGATTTTAAAAGAATCCTGCACCTAAAATCAGGTGTTTTAAAACGTTCATACATCTGGATTATGGAGGACGGCAAGGAACTCAAGGTGGAGTATGAGCGGTTTTTAGCCATGAAGGATGTGTGTCAGGCCGGTCAGAGGATTATTTTGACTCCGCTTAATTTTTCAGGAAAGGTAACCTTGAGTGCGGGGCTTGATTTTTCCGAGATTCATTACATGGCAGGCAGAAATTTATGGGAGTGCAGGGATATGCAAGCCGGAAGGAAACGGTGCAGCATCCTGGCCGATACGGCAAATACCGGACAGTCCGTTTTTTCCTGCTGTTATTTTGGATGCGAAGCGGAGGAAGAATCGGAGATAATAGAAGATAAGAGGGTATTAAAGCAATTTATACTGCCTGTCGTTATGAATAAACCGACTGTCTTTACCAGAGTAGTAATGAATGTAACGAAAAAGGAAAATACGGGAGAGGCTTCTGAGGAGTTTAACGTTAAATGCAAAGAAGCTGCCGAAATAGTCCCCCGGATTAATTATGATAAGCTTAAAGCAGAAAGTGCGATGTGGTGGGAGGAGGTCTGGAAGGATTCCGACATTGTTATTGACGGGGACGGACTGAATCAGCAGGGAATCCGTTTCTGCATATTCCAGCTGCATCAGACTTATCATGGCGCAGATAAGGGAACTATTATCGGAGCCAAAGGCTTAACCGGTGAAGCGTACAGCGGCAATACCTTCTGGGATACGGAAACTTACTGCCTCCCGTTCTATATTTTTAACAATGCGGAGGCAGCAAGGCATTTAATTGAGTTCCGTTATTTAACCTTGGAGGAAGCGAAAAAGCGCGCCAGGGAGCTGGATTGTGAAGGAGCCTTTTACCCCATTGCCACCATAACAGGAAGGGAATGCTGCAGTTTGTGGCAGCACGCAAGCCTGCAGCTTCAGGCTTCTACGGCAGTCGCTTACGGCATCTGGCATTATGAGAGAATAACAAAGGACGAGGAATTTGTCTTTAAAACCGGCCTGCCGGTTCTGACCGAGATCAGCAGAATGCTTGCCACAAGAGGAGATTGGAGCGGCGACGGAAAACGGTACGGTTATTACGGTGTCATGGGGCCCGATGAATTCCAGATGATGGTAAATAACAATTGCTATACCAATTATTTAGGCAAGGTTACCCTGGAATATACTCTGGATGTGCTAAAACGGTTAAAAGACAGGAATAAAACTGCTTATATGGATTTCTTATCAGAGTATCGGTTAAGCAGCGGTGAATTAAAAATTTGGTCGGATATTGCAAAACATATGTATATTCCCTACGATGAAACGACCATGCTTTTTGAACAGCATGAGGGGTATTTTAACCTGCCCCATATAGATGTGGATAAGATTCCGGTGGAGGATTTCCCTCTTTATCATCACTGGACTTATGACAGGATTTACCGTAATGATATGATTAAACAGCCGGATGTACTTATGATGATGTTTATGTATAACGGCAATTTTACAAAAGAGCAGCTTAAAAAGAATTATGAATACTATGAACCCAGATGCATACATGAAAGCTCCCTGTCTCCGTCCGTACATTCCATACTGGCAGCCCAGCTTAGTAAGCATGAGGAAGCCTATCAGTTTTTCAGTTTTGCAACGAGAATGGATCTGGACAACTATAACCGGAATACTTCAGAAGGCCTGCATACCACCTCCATTGCGGCCGCATGGATGAATATCGTATATGGATTTGCAGGTATGCGGTCGGATCGGGATATATTGGGATTTTCTCCGTCCATACCGAAGAAATGGGCGGGTTATTCCTTTGGTATCCGCTATGCAGGGGATGTAATCCGGGTGAAAGTGAAAAAGGATAAGATTTTCTTACATACGGTGAAGGGTACTAATATAACAGTTTCTGTTTATGGCAGATTGACAGTAATAAATAGTGAAGAAACCGCCATAGAAATCCCGGCTGAGTAGAAAGGGCAATGAGGGGCAATGAGGGCAGCCGTCCGGCTGCGGACAGAAGAATAATGTCTTAACCCAAGGTATTCATAGAAGTATATTAGTTTTCTGTATTAACGGCTTTTACGCTGTTTCTTTCCACAAGTTGGATGGGGAGAATTATTTCACGGTTTTGGATGGGGTTATTATCTAACAAATCAATTAAAAAATTGACGGCTAATTTTCCCTTTAAGGGTGCATCCTGATGAATGGTTGTCAAGAGTGGTGTGGTAAGCTGGCATAAATTAATATCATCAAATCCCATTACGGAGATATCGTCAGGTACTTTTTTACCTGCCTGGGAAAGTCCGGACACAATCCCGGCGGCAAGGATATCCGCAGTGGAAAAGACAGCCGTTATATCATTCCGGTTAGCTAAATTTTTTCCCAAGGCTACCGTTGTGTTCACGTCCAGCTCCTGTTCAAACACCAGTTCCGGACGAAAGGCAATGGAAGTTTCTGCAAGAGCGTTCTGGTAACCCAGGAAACGTTCATATACAACGCCCCGCTTTTTAATGGTGGGGGAAGCGAATGCAATATTCTTATGGCCTTTGCCAATGAGATAACGGGTTGCGGTATAACCGCCGTTGTAATCTTCCAGGCCTACGTTGCACATGTTGGGATGAGTTACGTAACTGTCTATTAAAACAACCGGTATAATCAGACCGGATAATGCATCAAAAAATTCATCCTGGAATACACCGGTGCAAATAAGGCCGTCCACATTCCAGTTGCGGAGAAAGGTCAGTAAATCAGCAGTGGTTTCCACCGTGCGCAGCATAAGGTAATATCCGTTTTCCCGCAAAGCTTTTTCAATGGAGCCGATAAAGGCGGAATGAAAAGGGTCTTCCACAATACTCTCATTTTTATTCCGGGCCAAGTGGCTGATCATTCCAATAACCTTAGAGGAACTGGATACTAAAGAACGTGCCGACATATTGGGTACATATCCCAGTTTTTCAATGGTTTCATTGATGCGCGCTATGGTTTCCGCCGATACCCGGCCGGCTCTGCCGTGAATTACGTTAGAGACGGTAGTACAGCTGACGCCGGCGGCCTGTGCGATATCCTTTATTGTAGTCATCAGGATGTTCCTTTCTTCATAGGTTTAAGGTTAAACTTAATTTTTAACATAGTCTATCACATAACTAAAAAAAAGTACAGAATAAATATTATTTGAAGAGCCGATTTTAAAGCCGTTAATTTACAGGATGAAATTGACTGACAGACGATTTCGCAGAGATACTGATAAATATATAAAATATTACTTGACAATTTTAAAAATTAGTCGTATTGTTTTATTGCAGAGACACCCCACGGGGGTATGGTCATCTGACAAAATTCAGGGAGGAGTCAGGTATGAATCAAAAATTTAACGTTATTGGTATGACTTGTTCGGCGTGTTCGGCTGCTGTTGAAAAGAGTGTTAAAAAAGTACCGGGGGTAACATCGGCAGCGGTTAATCTTTTGTCAAACAGTATGGTAGTCGAATATGACGGTAAAGTCTCTGATAGTGGCCGTATTATTAAAGCAGTAACCGATGCAGGCTACAATGCTTCTGTTTTTACACGGGAAGGAAAAGAAACCGCTCAAAGCGGTAAGGCGGTCAGCAGGACCGAAGAGGAATTAAAGGAAATGAAAACCAGGATACGGATTTCCTTCCTGTTTTTAATTCCGGAATTATATATAGCCATGGGGCATATGTTTGAACTTCCTTTGCCAAGTATAATACATGGAACGGAAAATGCGGTAACCTTTGCATTTTTGCAGTTTTTACTCATACTTCCCATTGTATATGTCAACCGGAAGTATTTTCAGGTGGGCTTTAAGACATTGCTCCGCCGTTCACCCAATATGGATTCCCTTATTGCAATAGGGTCCTGTGCAGCGGTTGTTTACGGTATTTTTGCCATATTCAGAATCGGGTATGGGCTTGGCCATGGAGATATGGACAGCGTAATGCATTATTCCATGGATTTGTATTTTGAATCGGCTGCTACCATATTGACCTTGATTACTTTAGGCAAATACCTGGAAGCAAGATCAAAAGGCAAAACTTCGGAGGCGATTACCAAATTATTGGATTTGGCTCCTAAAACGGCGGCAGTCATCCGGGACGGTGAAGAACTGATAATACCTGTGGAAGAGGTTGCAGTAGACGATATCATTGCCGTAAGACCGGGACAGAGTATTCCGGTAGACGGGATAATTATAGAAGGCAGTTCCGCCGTTGACCAGTCGGCGTTAACCGGTGAAAGTATTCCGGTTGAAAAGCATGCGGGGGATACCGTTATCGGAGCTACCATTAATAAAACCGGTTACTTTAAATTTAAAGCCCGGAAAGTTGGAGAGGATACTACTTTGGCTCAGATAATAAAACTGGTGGAAGATGCCGGCGCTTCCAAGGCTCCCATTGCCAAGCTGGCGGATAAGATCAGCGGAATTTTTGTCCCTTTTGTTATAGGGATAGCAGTTTTGGCAACCGTTATATGGCTGATATCCGGTGAAACCTTTGAATTTGCCCTGTCTATCGGAATTGCGGTGCTGGTTATTTCCTGCCCCTGCGCCCTGGGACTGGCAACTCCGGTTGCCATTATGGTAAGCACAGGTAAAGGCGCCATGAACGGTATCCTGATTAAATCTGCGGAAGCCCTGGAAACAGCTCATAAAATCAATACGGTTGTTCTTGATAAAACGGGTACGGTAACGGAAGGCAAACCGGTTGTAACCGATATAATCACAGCCGGGAGTTTATCAGAGCAGCAATTGCTTGAAATTGCCGCTTCCATTGAAAAACCTTCGGAACATCCGTTGGCGGATGCCATAGTCAGAAGAGCGGAAGAAAGCGGACTGGTATTTAAAGAGGTACAGGAATTTAAAGCGGTTTCGGGCAGAGGAATCCTTGCATGGATTAACGGTAAAGCATATTATGCGGGCAATCTGGCTATGATGGAGAAAAACGGAATTTCTGCCGAAAAATTCAAGAAATATTCCGACGATTTTGCCAAAGAAGGCAAGACACCTTTGTATTTTGCCGAGGATAAGGAGATACTGGGATTAATAGCGGCAGCCGATGTGGTAAAGCCTACCAGCCGTCTTGCCATAGAGCAGTTTAAAGCCATGGATATAGACGTAATCATGTTAACCGGTGATAACAAAAGGACTGCGGAGGCAATCAGGGAACAGTTAAATATTGACAGAGTGGTGGCAGAAGTGCTTCCTCAGGATAAAGAAAGCGAAATCAGAAGAATTCAGGAAAACGGGAGAAAGGTTGCTATGATTGGTGACGGTATTAACGATGCACCGGCTTTAGTCAGGGCGGACGTAGGCATTGCAATCGGTGCCGGTACGGATATAGCAATTGAATCGGCGGATATTGTATTAATGAAAAGTGATTTATTGGATGCCGTTACGGCAATACAGCTCAGCAAAGCCACCATTAAAAATATCAAGGAGAATTTATTCTGGGCATTCTTTTATAATACAATTGGCATACCCCTGGCAGCAGGAGTATTCTATACTCTGCTTGGCTGGAAATTAAATCCCATGTTTGCTGCCGCAGCAATGAGCCTTAGTTCCGTTTGTGTGGTTTCCAATGCATTACGATTAAAGTTTTTTAAACCAAAACGTATGGCTTAGTATCCGAAATACGAAAGCGGCCGGCCATGAGCGTTTTGGAGGAATAAACAGTCATAAAGTATTAACGCAACCGTTTTAATTTTTCATAACCTAATAAACCTGAAAAAGTTCCATATCAAGCCAGTCAGAAGTCGAAAGTCTGAATGTATGTATTTATGCTGGCAGATAAATAATATCATAATAAATAAGGAGAGATAATACCATGAAGAAAATAATTAAAATTGAAGGTATGACCTGCAGCCATTGCCAGGCGAGAGTTGAAAAAGCTTTGAATGCGATTGCAGGCGTTAACGCTAAGGTGAATCTTAAGAAAAAGGCGGCGGTCGTTAACTTAAATACGGATATCAGCGATTCCGTATTTAAAGATGCCGTTACGGAAGCCGGTTATGAAGTAGTGTCAATAGAAGAAAAAAAGGGTCTCTTTGGTAATTAATTATTTTATGCAAAGTGCCTGGATAGGAGACAAATATGAAAGCGGATAAGGCTAAGGCTACCCGTCTTTTAAAAACGGCCAGAGGACAGATAGACGGATTAATAAAAATGGTTGAAGAAGACCGCTATTGTATTGATATTTCAAATCAACTGATGGCAACACAGGCAATCTTAAGAAAGGTGAATAATGAAATTATTCACGCCCACTTAGGGGCATGTGTAAAAGAAGCCTTTAAACAGGGCAGGGAAGATGAAAAAATTGAAGAAATAGTAAAGCTGTTGGATAAGCTCTCAAAATGAGGGCTTATCTTTTTTCTGAAACAGACAAATTATTACTTGGAAACGGCAGCCCGTCAGCACCAAAGCTGCACTTATGAAAACTATACAGAACAGATAATCAGGATAATCGAATCCGCTTTGCAGAATCTTTCAGCAACAGGAATTACTATTCAGGATAGCATAATGACCGGATTGAATGAATATTTAAAATAAGGCAATTATAAAGATATTCTTATGATAATTTAATTTTTCTTTAAATTTGAAAAATATATTTCATTTTTTACTTGACATGTGATATAATTGTTCGGGATTTAGTTTATTTCCAATTGTATGATAATTCGACATATACCAGGTATTATATACCGGTAACTTCAGGAGTGGATGGGATGGATAAAGAAAATAATCGCAATACGAATGATATAGATGAAGGTTTCCAGGGAAATTTAAGTAAAGACAGCAGTTGGGAGCGGTATTCCGATACTATTGGTAATAAGATTGCCGGGTATGAGGATGAGGACGCATTTTTGGATGAAGTCAATTCATCGTTGGCAAGGCAAATCAGCATGGAATTGGAGGAAAAAAGTACGGGCACTAATGACAAGGAACGAATGAAAAAGAGCAGATTTCCTAAAGGTGTGAAAATTTTTGCAGTTGTTTTCTCCGTAATTATGCTGTTAATCTGTCTGTTAGCATTTACCCCCGGCGGCAGAAGGATTATTATAAATATAGCCGGTAATTACATTTACGGAAAATTAGATTATGAAGATTCTAATACTATACCGGCAGACGATGATGCGAATACTGCGGAAGAAACAAATAAACCGGAAAAACCGGTTCAGCATGTTGTAAATATACTTCTGCTGGGAGTGGAGGAAATTGGAGGCGCTTCCAATACCGACCTGATGATGATTGCAACTATGGATACAAAAGACAAGACAATGAAGCTTACTTCCCTGATGCGGGATTTATATGTTGAAATTCCGGGGTACAGCAGCAATAAATTAAATGCTGCCTATGCAAAAGGAGGAATTGATTTATTATATCGAACCGTGCAAAATAATTTTGGCGTGCATTTAGACGGATATGTCCAGGTTAATTTCAATGCCTTTGAAAAAATTGTGGATCTTTTGGGCGGAGTGGAAGTTACTTTGACAAGTACGGAAGCAAATTATCTGAATACCACAAATTATATTTCCAATCCGGCCTATCGTAATGTGGTGGCAGGAACACAAATTATGAACGGCAATCAGGCATTGGGATACTGCAGGGTCCGGAAGGTTTCAACCGGTACGGAAAATAACGATTTTGGCAGGACGCAGAGACAGAGGGCAGTATTAAATTCCATTTTTGAAAAATTAAAATCTAAGAATATATTGGAATTAGGATTATTTATGAATGATGTTTTAACCAATGTTAATATAAAAACAGACATTACCCAATCCGAATTTAATCAATATCTGGAAGAAGCAGCCAGCTTAAATGTAAAAAGCCTGGAGAATTACAGAATCCCTTCTGACGGCAATTATGAATCCAGAAAGGTTCAGATAGGCAAATATAATCAGGATGTGCTTGTGCCGAAGGACTGGGATGCCATGCGCAATGAAATTCAAAAAATTATCTATGGCAGTAATACAACGGAAGATACAACCGATATAAGCGAAGAAGGGGCAGGAATACGGTAAGTTTACAGAAGTCATAATTATAGGCGGGATATGGTTTTAACAAGTATTATAATAGAGTATTTTGTTAAAAAGTTCAATAAAGTAAAACAGCAGTAATATTTCAAGGTATTACTGCTGTTTTACTTTCGGCCTTTGTCCTGGATTATATTAAGAATTGACTTTTTTAAAAATTTCATTTATAATAAATATAAGATATTTAGATAATTATCTAAATATCTATTTTATCTTATAGGAAAGGTTGGCCTATGAGATAATAACCCGATCGGGGATGCATGACGTGCTCTGGGAATTTGTCACTTAGGTAACAGCGCGTCAGCGCCAGAGTCTGGCAAGCCAGGCTCTTTCTTGCAGAATAATTTATATCAGTATTTAAAGAATAAGAAGGTCATAACTTGGGAGGCTGGTTTATGCTTAGTATTAAAAATTTCAGTAAAAGCTATAAGGGAGGGAAAAAAGCGGTAGATAATTTATCCATTGAAGTTAAGGCAGGGGATATCTATGGATTTATCGGCCATAACGGAGCAGGTAAGACAACTACCCTACGTAGTGCCGCCGGGGTTCTTGATTTTGAGGAAGGGGATATTCTTATAAAGGGCATTTCCATTAAAAAGGATCCCGTCGCCTGCAAAAAGGTAACCGCATATATTCCGGATAATCCGGACCTATATGAACATCTTACCGGTGTACAGTATATAAATTTTATAAGCGATATCTATTCCGTAACTAAGACAGAGAGGAAAAAGCTGACGGAAAAATATGCGGACGCCTTTGAATTAACCCCGAATCTGGGAGATTTAATATCCTCCTATTCCCATGGAATGAAGCAAAAGCTGGCAATTATTTCAGAACTGCTTCACAATCCTGAATTATTAATATTGGATGAACCCTTTGTCGGCCTTGATCCGAAAGCATCCCATACTCTAAAAAACATAATGGGTGAGATGTGCAGGGAAGGAAGCGCCATATTTTTTTCAACCCATGTGCTGGAGGTTGCGGAAAAGCTCTGCAATAAAATAGCTATTATTAAGGCAGGAGCCTTAGTTGCCAGCGGTGATACCGATTTGGTTAAGGGAAATCAGAGTTTAGAAGATGTCTTCCTGGAATTAATTGAGGAATAGGAGGCAGGAATTATGAAACCTATTTGGTGGTTAACGAAGATTCAATTGGGAAACGCTTTAGATTTTAATTTATATTCGAGGAGCAAAAAGGCAGTAAAGAAAAAAAGTCCTGTCTTTGCAGTGGCCTTCGTACTTTTTGCCCTGGTATTATCCGGTGCTTCTTTTTTGTACAGCTATGTAATAGGCAGTTCCTTAGAGCTGATTGGGATGGCGGATTTATTGCCCGAATTAATGATGGCAGTTACCTGTGTCATTACAATCATGACTACCATTTACAAAGTAAAAGGTACTTTATTTGGGTTTAAAGATTATGATTTAATTATGTCTCTGCCGGTGAAAACCAGCGCCGTTGTAGCAAGCCGTTTAATTATATTATATATCATCAATATTATATTTACTTTAATTGTGATGGTTCCGGCTGCCCTTGCTTACGGAATGATAACCAAGGCTTCTCTTTACTTTTATGGGGCCAGCCTGGTAGCCCTATTCTTTATACCTGTAATTCCGATGATAACGGCGGCAGTCATCGGCACCATAATTACGGTTATTGCTTCAAAATTCCGTTACAGTAATTTAATTAATCTGATTATTACTTTTGCATTTTTGGCCTGTGTAATGATATTCTCTTTCAGGGCAGAGGATTCGGAAGAGTTTCTGGGGCAGATGAGCGTGGATTTAATGAAGCAGGTGGACCGGATTTATCCCCTGGCGAAAATGTACCGCACGGCAGTATGTGACTTTAACATTGGCTCGGTTTTGTTATTTCTTTTACTGTCGGTATCGGCATTTGCATTATTCTCTTTGGCTGTCGGTTTGAAATTTAAATCCATCAATACCGGCATTATATCAAATAAGACAAAAGCCAACTATAAAATCGGGAATTTGGAGCAGGCCAGTCCTTTTATGGCCTTATACAGGAAGGAATTAAAAAGATATTTCTCTTCAAGTCTTTATGTCCTGAATACGGCCTTTGGTATCGTAATGATGACTATTGGGGCTGCTGCGACTTTATTTATGAGTCCGGAGTCATTGTCTCAGGTAATGGAAGTGCCTCAGCTGGCAGGATTTATAGGGGCCCTGGCTCCGATTATCGTATCCATGTGTGTGGCCATGACCTTTACCGCTGCCTGTTCCATTTCGCTGGAGGGCAGGAATTTATGGATATTAAAAGCTTCTCCGGTTAGGGTAAGAACTATATTCTTAAGTAAAATTTCAGTTAATTTAACCATAACATTACCGGCCGTTTTAATGAATGGTATTCTGATTGCCATTGGACTTAGATTATCCCCGGCTGAAGCGGTGATACTTCTTGTTATGCCGACGGCATATGCCTTTTTTACTGCGGTATCCGGTTTAATCATTAATCTTGCCCTGCCTAATTTAAACTGGACCACAGAAGTGGCCGTAATTAAACAAAGCGCAGCTGCCATGACAGCAACCTTTGGAGGAATTATTTCGGTTGCACTGCCTGTAGTGCTTTTCTTTGTTTTGCCGGATATGGAAATGGTTTATATCAATGCTTTGTCTACCCTGATTATAATTATCCTGGCCTTGCTTATGTATTATTATTTAAATACAAAAGGTGAAAAGAAGTTCCGGGCATTATAAAAGGCTGGAATATAGACTGTAAAAGGAGGAGTACGGTTGAATGACGCTTTTAAGGCACTGGCGGACCCCACCAGGCGGAAGATACTGGAGCTGTTGTCGGAAAATGACAGAAATGCCGGAGAAATAGCCGATTATTTTAATATCAGCAAACCATCAATCAGCCATCACTTAAATATACTGAAGAATGCCGGTCTGATTAGTGATGAAAGACAGGGGCAAAATATAGTGTACTCCTTGAATACGACTGTATTTGAAGATATGGTTAAGTGGTTTTTTGACTTTACAAATAAAAATAGCAGCGGAGGTGAACCGGATGGGAAAAATCAGTAAAAATATAATGTGGATATTATCCGTGCTTTCTTATGCCGGGATTATAATTTGTTATCCACGATTACCGGAACAAATCCCCACATACTGGAATCTCGGCTATGAAATTGACGGCTGGAGTAATAAAAAAATTATTTTGTTTTTAGGGCTGCTGCCGGTTATAATACTTATTCTTTGCGATGAACGTCTGAAAATCAATAATAGAATGAACAATAAAAAATATACAAAAGTGTATGGCATTATTAAATATGCTGCGGCTCTGCTTTTAATCGCTTTTTGCTGGATATCCGTAATCATTGTTTTCGTGCCGTATGTTAAGATGGAATTTATTTTGCGGGCAGTTTTGGGTATCTTTTTTATACTGCTTGGAAATTATATGCCTGCTTTAAAAAGTAATTATTTTATAGGCATCCGGAACCGCTGGACCATGTCCGACGCATATGTATGGCGCAGAACCCACAAAATGGGAGGTTACCTGTTTATTTTGTTTGGTTTATTAATGGCGGTTATGGCCTTCTTTCAATCCGCAGCAGTTAACAGAGTGGTATTTGAGTTATTGATTATAGGAATTCTTGGAGTTAATATGTACTCCTATATTATTTATCGAAAAATCAAGAGTAATTTATAGCTACAGTTCAGTCTATGGTACCGCGAGGTATTTTTTGTGAGTGTAGCGAAGCGTAGTCACAGAAAACCCGAGACCTATATGCATGCATCATTTGCTGTAGTATAGCCGTAAGGCTGAACTGTAACAATTATAGAATAATTCAGTCCGGAAATCATATAAAGCAACCTTCAAATTCACTATAAAGGCGGAGAGGAAGGTTGCTTTTTTACTGAATATTTTAAAATGAGTGTGGGTCCATAATTCCAAAAACACCTTTTGGAATCTTGGACCCACACTCGTTAGTAATGTAAGTTTTTAAATAAGTAATATCAATTAGTTTGCCGATAAGCTCTTTAAATATTGGTCGTTTAAAGCGATTACCTGTTCCATGGCCGCTCTGCCGGGGGCACCTGTGGTATTACGCTTTTCAACACAGGTCTTCAGGCTGATTGCTTCATATATATCCTGCTCAAAAGCCGGACTGAATGACTTAAATTCTTCCGGGGTCATATCTTCCAATGCAATGCCTTTGTTAATACAATACAATACCAGCTGTCCCACAATCCCGTGAGCATCCCGGAAGGGGACTCCGTGATTTACAAGATAATCTGCGGCATCCGTTGCATTGGTGAATCCTTTTTTAGCACTATTGGCCATGGCAGGTTGATTGAATTTCATGGTTGAGAGCATGCCGGTGAATAACAGCAGGCTGCCTTTAACGGTATCCATAGAGTCAAAGGTAAGTTCTTTATCCTCCTGCATGTCCTTGTTATAAGCCAGGGGCAGCCCTTTCATGATTGTAAGCAGGGAAATAAGGGCACCGTAGACACGGCCTGTCTTGCCTCTGACCAGTTCCGCAATATCCGGGTTTTTTTTCTGAGGCATAATACTGCTGCCGGTGGAATAGGCATCATCCAGTTCCACGAATTGATATTCATTGGAATTCCAGATGATGATTTCTTCACAGAAACGGCTTAAATGCATCATAATAATGGACAAGGCACTTAAAAATTCAATCAGATAATCACGGTCTGCTACGGAATCCATGCTGTTCAGGGTGGGCCCGTCAAAACCTAAAAGTACGGCGGTATAATCCCGGTCGAGAGGATAAGTGGTTCCTGCAAGAGCACCTGAACCGATAGGAGAGTAGTTCATACGTTTATAAATATCCGAAAGCCTTGTATAATCCCTTTTAAACATTTCAAAATAAGCCCCCAGATGATGGGCCAGGGTAATAGGCTGGGCTTTCTGCAAATGGGTGAACCCCGGCATATAGGTGTCCAGATTTTCTTTCATGGTATTTTGCAGAACTTCCAATAGGTCCTTTAGGAGTTCCTTTATTTGAGTCAGTTCTTCCCTTGTATATAATTTCATGTCCAGAGCGACCTGGTCGTTGCGGCTTCTGCCCGTATGAAGTTTTTTGCCGACGTCCCCCACGCGGCTGATCAGATTGGCTTCCACAAAACTGTGGATGTCTTCGTGTGTTCCGTCAATAAGCAAAGTTTTATTTATAATATCCTCCATAATGCCATTTAAGCCGGAAATAATAGTTTCTTTTTCTGCATTGCCTAAGATTCCCTGTTTTGCCAGCATGGTGACATGGGCTATACTTCCTTCAATATCCTGCCTGAATAATTTCCGGTCAAAGGATATGGAAGCATTAAAGTTGTGAACCAGCTGGTTGGTTTCTTTTGTAAACCGTCCGCCCCAAAGTTTCATATTGTGTACCTCGTTTCTTATAATGTTTAATTATACGTATTTGAGTTTAATTATACAATGTAATTTTTGTTTAATCAATATGAAGCAGTAAAAAATCACGGTATAAACATTTTTCAAACACACTCTAGGGATTCAGTTCGTATAGTTTATTATATTTTTCCTCCAGATATCTGACGTAATAATCCGCATTCAGTTCCTCATCCATCATATCCTTGAGAATTTCGTTGGTATTCTTGGTTTTGCCGTATTTATGAATATGGTTGTTTAAATATTCACGTATTGGGGTAAGATTACCTTCCGTTAAGTATTTTTCAATGGGCATAACGGAACACATGTGATAATAAATTTGAGCCGCAATGGCACTACCGATGGCATAGGAGGGAAAATACCCAAAACTGCCGCCGGCCCAGTGGATATCCTGAAGAACACCGTTGCTGTCGTCCATTGGTTCAATACCCATGTACTCTTTATATTTTTTATTCCAGACTTCCGGTAAATCCTTTGTTTTAATTTTACCGGCAAATATCATTTTCTCAATTTCATAACGGATGATGACATGGAGCGGATAAGATAATTCATCTGCTTCCGTACGGATTAATCCGGGTGTTGCCTTATTAATGCCTTTTATAAAATGCTCCAGAGAGACATCGTTTAACTGTTCGGGAAAGGTTTCCTTTAACCTGGGGAACAATGGCTTCCAGAAGGCTTCGCTCCTGCCGATTACGTTCTCAAAAAAACGGGACTGGGATTCGTGCATGCCCATGGAAGTTCCGGTACCGACAGGTGTCTGGGTAATGGCATCATCAATATGCATTTCGTATATACCATGCCCGCTTTCATGAATGATAGAAAATATTGCGCTTTCCAGATTGTCCTCATGGAAATGATTGGTGATTCGGACATCGTGATTATGGAGGTTCGTGGTAAAGGGGTGGGCACTTTCCGCAATGACTCCCCGGTTAAAATCAAAACCTACGTATCCGCTGATATACCTGCAGAATTCTTTTTGTTTTTCAATATCGTAGTGTCTGTGATTGTATGTTTTGTCAATGGAGTCCCTTCTCTTTGTGACTTCTTTTAGCAACGGGATAACGGCTTCTTTAATTTTTCCGAAAAATTCATCCAGTTTTTCCATATTAAACCCTTCTTCAAAATCATTTAATAAAATATCGTAAGGTTTAATACCCTTTTTGGCACGGTATCCGGCAAATTTCTTCTGGTAGCTAATTATTTCATCCAGTGCAGGCAAAAAATCCGCGAAACATTTCTTTTGTTTGGCCTTCGACCAGATACCGGAGGCTTTTGCGGTTAATTCACTGTAAGCCCGGTACTCTTCCGGCGGTATGAATTCCAATTGTTCTATTGATTTTTTGATGTCCTTTACAATTGCTTTCTGATTAAAATCCAGTCCGGTTTGTTCTTTTTCCTCACTGAGTTTATGAATCAGTTTTTTTACATCATCATTTATCAGATTAATGAAATATTCATTTGAAAGGATACCTATAGTTTTGGAAGTATATGCCATGGAATCTTCGGGAGCCAATGTTTCCGCATCCCATTCAAACAAGGTAAGTGCCGCCTGAAAAGCCATTTCTTTTTCAATATACTTCATTAGCTGTTCGAAATTTTTATTCATAAATTAATTTTTCCTTCCTTGTATTTGCCATATAGTATGTCATCATCAAAAAACCGTATTCATGAATCTGCCGCTTTGCAGTGTTCAGAACGGTGCAATGATTTTTCAAACACGCTCTACGCTCACATTATATCATGAACAAAAAATGTGTTCATGAGCTTGTTGCTCCGGCCGGAAATTTCAAGCAAGCTTGTAATTTCCACTCTCCGTTTTCATTATATCATATATTCTTAATAGTGTAATTTAAAACTTCCAAAATATGTACGCTATTTTTATATTATATGGTATAATATAGTAAGGATATTATGCCGCGCCGAATCAAGTGAGAGCGCAACAACGGTACAAAGTGGTACATACCATGGGAGCTTGCGGACATGGTATAATATCGCAAGATATTATGCCGCGCCGAACGTAGTGAGTGCGCAACAACGTCGCAAAGCGGCGCATACCATGGGAGCTTGCGGACATGGTATAATTAAAACGGAAGATGTCCCGTTTTCCGGATTAAAAATTCATTCAATAGTATATATAGCGTACCATTTATTTACGTTATGTATACATTTATTCCGGCTGTTTATACTATATGTAATACCAAAAGAGCCGTTATCAGCCCCTCAGGGGGAGGCGTAAGTCCGTATTCGATGTAATTAGGAAACATTGCAATGGCGGCTGGCCGGTAATTTTACCGAACCAGTTAAAAAATTTTGGAAAGAAGGAGAATGCTATGAGAAAAAATTTGGCAATTGAAAAGGTTATAGGCAGGGAAATACTGGATTCCAGAGGAAATCCTACCGTAGAAGTTGAAGTTGTTCTTGCTGACGGGAGCATTGGCAGGGCGGCAGTTCCTTCCGGAGCATCAACGGGAGCATTTGAAGCTGTCGAACTAAGGGATAATGATAAAAAAAGGTATCTTGGCAAGGGAGTGCTAAATGCCGTCCATAATGTAAATACAAAGATTGCGGATGCCATTACCGGCATGAACGCCCTTAACCAGGTTGAAATTGATAGAAAAATGATTGAAACGGATGGGACGGATAACAAGGGACGCTTAGGTGCCAACGCTATTTTAGGCGCATCCCTGGCAGTTGCCAAAGCGGCCGCAGAATCCCTGAATTTACCCTTATATCAGTATATCGGCGGCGTAAATGCCAAAGTGCTGCCGGTTCCCATGATGAACATCATTAACGGCGGAAAACATGCGGATTCCAGCTTAAATATCCAGGAATTTATGATAATGCCTGTGGGGGCTTCCGCCTTTTCCGAAGGTCTGGAATGGAGTACTACCGTATTCCATACATTAAAGAAATTGTTAAAGGCCGGCGGATATGTTACGGCAGTAGGAGACGAGGGCGGTTTTGCACCGAAGTTCGGCAGTGATGAGGAAGCTCTTGATTATATCGTAAAGGCTATTGGAGAAGCCGGTTATGAACCAGGAAAAGATTTTTACATTGCAATGGATGTTGCGTCCACAGAAATGTACGACGAAGCGAAAAAAGCAGGCAGGGAAGGCGAGTACTTATTCTGGAAGGCAGGGGAATACAAAACGGTTGATACCATGATTGATTATCTGGAAGACTTATGCAACCGGTATCCGATTATGTCTATTGAAGACGGCCTGGCTGAAGAGGATTTTGCAGGCTGGAAGAAACTGACGGAGCGTTTGGGCAGCAGAATCCAGCTAGTCGGGGATGACCTATTTGTAACGAATACGAAACGGATTAAAGAAGGAATGAATCTTGGAATTTCCAACTCCGTATTGATTAAATTCAACCAGATCGGTACCCTGACGGAGACTCTGGAAGCAATAGAGATGGCAAAGGATAACGGGTGGACCGCAATTGTTTCCCACAGGTCCGGTGAAACGGAGGACGTTACCCTGGCAGACATTGCAGTTGCGGCCAATGCCGGGCAGATTAAAACAGGAGCTCCAAGCAGAAGCGACCGTGTAGCCAAGTATAACCGTCTGCTCAGGATTGAGCATCAGTTAGGCGATACCGCCAGGTATCCCGGCAAAAATGCATTTAAGATAAATACAATATAAATTTCAGTTAAGTAAGAGGGATCCCAAAAGGTTTGCTACAGCCGGCTAAACGTATTGCCTTTTGGGAGACCCTGGTTTCTTTTCGTTATTTATCTGTTAATTTATCGGACTGAATGCAGAATGATGTTTCTGACATCTTATAATGATTATGTTTTATTAGATATTCGCTGAGGAGAATATGAGTATCTGCGTTTAATAAATTAGTATCCATGGTATAGGGTAAATTGTCATAAAGATAATAGTTATATTCATAGCTTTTATCATAAGGTGCTTTATCCTTTCGTCTGCGTAGTTCTGTTGTATCCATAATATCACCTCTTGTAATTTATGTTGGTCTGAATTGAAGCGTATATTTTTTCTGGTGAGAAAAAGTTTTATAATGAAAAAATATAAAATCTAAAAGGCTTCATTTATAATATAATACATTCAATTAAGTTATTCAATCCATAAAAAACCAAAAATTTTATAAAATATTTAAAATAAATTTTTTTGTATAATTATTAAATAGTTAAAATTATGGAAGATAGAAAAATCAATAAATTTAAAAAAATATACAAATGTCTTCCTGGGAAAGACGAATGCTGTTTTTGAATATATATTCAAATATATAAAAAAATATACGAAAAATACCCGTGAAAGCCCATAAACACTGGAAAAAGTGATGAAATTGAATATTGACAAAGCTATATTTTTGTAATAATATAGTGTTTGTACAAGGAGGTATACTATAATTGTGATACTTCCTTTTTAATTTAAAGGAGGAGCTTATAAGATGAAGAAGAAAAAACTGTTGGCTGTCATACTTGTTGCGGCATTGTCAGCGACTATGTTAGCAGGATGCGGCAGCAAAAACACAGGCAATACCCCTGCACCATCCACCGAAGATGGCAATACGAATGGTTCCACAGAACCGACTGACGGAGCAGATCCGGCTGATTTAGGCGCTTATCCGGGAACTGCGGAAGCAAACGCAATTACTGCCAATATTACTCAGGAACCGCCTGAATTATTTACCATAACAACCACGGATACCGTATCCTTTTCCGTAATCCGTCATTTTATGGAAAATCTGGTTATGTTAGATGAGAATGATGACGTTATCCCAGGCGTAGCAACAGACTGGAAGGTTAGTGATGACCAGCTTACTTATACTTTTAATTTAAGAAATGATATGAAATGGACGAACGGGGAACCGGTTACGGCTAATGACTTTGTATTCGCATGGACTTCCCTTTTGGACCCTGCCTTTCAAGCCGAATATGCGTACTTTGGTTATGTATTCAAAAACGGCCAGGCCTTTAACGAAGGAAAAGCAGGAGCGGAAGAACTGGGATTTAAAGCTCTTTCCGACTATGAGCTTGAAGTTACACTGGAGAATCCTACCTCCTATTTCCTGAGCCAGCTGGCGTTTGGCGTATTTGCACCTTTGAATGAAAAGGCTTACAACGAATTCGGGGAAGCTTACGGTACGGATGCCGATAAGATTGTTTCCAACGGACCTTTTAAACTCACATCCTGGGAACATGAAAGCAAACTGGTTCTGGAAAAGAATCCTGACTTCTATGGAGCCGACAATATAAAGCTTGATAAAATTACTATGGTAATCATAAATGATTCCAATGCACAGCTGAATGCATTTAAAGCGGGTGAAATTGATATCGTTGACAGATTGACCGGTGACCAGGTGGCTTTAATGAAAGGGGAAAATTATCCTATTAATTCCTATGATGACGGTTCCTGCTTTTACCTGGAGTTTAATCTGAACGATAAATACCTGGCAAATAAGAATTTGCGTACGGCATTAACCTATGCGGTTGATAAACAGGCCTTTATCGACAGCATTGTGAAAAACGATTCCAAACCCGCATCATCCTTAACTCCGCCGACAATTAAAGGCTTAAACGGTTCTTTTGCCGATGAAGTAGGTGCTATGGTTCCTGCGCTTGATGTTGACAAGGCGAAAGAGCTCTATGCAAAAGCCCTGGAGGAACTTGGGGTTGATACGGTAGAACTGACCATGATAAGTGATGATACGGATACAGCCGTGCTGTATGCGGCATTTGTTCAGGAGCAGCTGAAAACAAACCTTGGCATAGAAATTAAAATCGAATCCATGCCGTTTAAGAGCAGACTGGAAAGAATGACCAATAAAGACTTTTCTATCGTATATGCAGGCTGGGGCCCTGATTACAATGACCCTATGACTTTCCTTGATATGTTTGAAACCGGTAACGGCAACAACCATACAAGTTATTCCAATTCTGCTTATGATGAATTATTGGGTAAGATACGTGCAGAGATCGATCCTGCCACTCGTTTTGGTTATTTAACAGAACTTGAAAAAACCTTAATGGAGGATTTACCGATCGGTCCTATTTACTGGAGAGCTAAAGATTATGTAACAAGCGGCAAGATTGCTTCCGGTGTGGTAAGAACCGCATTCCAGGATATGAACTACCGTTATGTAACATTAAAATAAAGTTAAACCCAAATAGTATTATCCATAAAGATAGTGCGGGCTTGTTCTATACAACCCGCACTTACCTTGTGCAGAAATAAAATGGGATAAATAAAAAGGATAAACCAGAATTGCCATCCTATATTACTTTGACTGTCTTAAAGCAATATAGGATATCAATTCTATTATATAACATATCAGAAGTTGTTTTCTAAACTTCTGATGAAAGGCGCTGCTTTTGCGCCGTGCATCCGACTATAGAAACATGTTTTTTTGTTTCTATAGTATAACTTATCAGAAGTTGTTTTCCAAACTTCTGATAAAAGGCGCTGCTTTTGCGCCGTGCATCCGATAATAGAAACATGTTTTTGTTTCTATTATATAAAAGAGTCTGGCTTGCCGGATTTATAAATTAGATGTATTACACAGAAAAAGGAAAGGGGGACTGCATATGGTTAAATATGTCGGTAAAAGAATATTATACGCTTTTCTGACCCTGCTTGTTTTGGTCGCTTTAACATTTTTTATGATGCGTCTGCTGCCGGGGGATCCTTTTATAGGCGAAAAAGCGGTTCCGGAAACTACTTTAAGAGCTTTAAACGAAAAATACGGTTTGGATAAGCCAATGACTGTGCAGTTAATTATGTATCTGAAAAATATTTTAAAAGGAGATTTAGGCCTCTCCATGTATTATAACAGGCCGATAAACGATATTATAGTTCAGGCATTTCCGTATTCTTTTGACTTGGGGATCCGCTCCCTGATTTTTGCGGCCATAACCGGAATCTTATTAGGAGTGGTAGCCGCCGTAAAAAGAGGAACAAAATGGGATACCCTGTCTATGCTGTTTGCTGTTATCGGTGTATCCGTTCCAAGCTTTATTATTGGTGCGCTTCTCCAATATTTTCTTGGACTGAAATTATATGAATTTACGACATAATTAACTGCACAGTCAT
>DBEP01000048.1 GCA_002294045.1 Lachnoclostridium sp. UBA903
TTGCGAACATGGTATAATGTCAACAGACATTATACCCATTTTTACCTCTGTATGGCCTTTGTGCCGTTAACTTTACGAAAGGAATATCCGTAAAATGTTTATTGCCGATTTTCATATTCATTCAAAATACTCCAGGGCGACAAGCAAGGACTGCGTGCCTGAACTCCTTGAGCTGTGGGCCAGACGGAAGGGGCTCTCCTTAATCGGAACGGGAGACTTCACCCACCCGGCTTGGCGCGAGGAATTAAAAGAGAAGCTTGTCCCGGCTGAAGAGGGTCTTTACAGGCTGAAAGAAGAGTTTTGCAGAGAGGACAAGATTGCGGGAGCGGATTTTAGCCCAAGATTTATCTTATCCAGCGAAATCAGTTCCATATACAAAAAAAACGGAAAGGTCAGGAAGGTTCACAATGTTATCCTCCTTCCCGGTCTCGAACAGGCCGAGGCCCTGTCACGCCGACTTGAGGCCATAGGTAATCTCCACTCTGACGGCAGACCGATTCTGGGACTTGACAGCAGGGATCTTTTAGAAATTACGTTAGACGTATGCCCGGATTCGATTTTTATTCCCGCACATATCTGGACTCCTCATTTTTCCCTTTTCGGAGCCTACTCAGGCTTTGACGATATCAGGGAGTGTTTTGAGGACCTGACGGATTATATCTATGCACTCGAAACGGGGCTTTCCTCCGATCCGCCGATGAACTGGCGCCTTTCTGCATTGGACAGGTTTTCCATGGTATCCAACTCCGACGCCCATTCGCCGGGGAATCTCGCGCGGGAGGCGAATCTTTTTGACACGGTCCTCTCGTATCCGTACATAGCCCGGGCGCTCCAAAACCGGAATACAAATGAATTTTATGGTACAATTGAATTCTTCCCTGAAGAAGGAAAGTACCACTGCGACGGACACAGAAACTGTAAGGTGTGTATGCAACCTTCAGAAACTAAAGCCGTATCGGGTATCTGCCCCGTATGCGGCGACCGGATTACGGTCGGTGTACTCCACCGGGTGGAGGCGCTTTCGGACCGGGATGAAGGTTATGTTCCGCCGAATGCCAAGCACTTTGAAAGCCTTGTTCCCCTGCACGAGGTGATTGCCGCATCGACGGGGCTTACCGCCGCAAGTGCAAGAGTAAGGGAAAAATATAACCATATGATACAAGACTTAGGTCCGGAGCTTTTTATTCTCCGTGAGGCACAGCTTGCCGATATCGAGAAAAAGGCAGGCCCCCTTATTGCCGAAGGTATCCGAAGACTCCGGTGCGGTAAGGTGCATATTGAACCCGGTTATGACGGCAGATACGGCAGAATCAAAATCCTGGATAATAACGAAATCGGCCAGTTCTTCGGTCAGATCAGTCTTTTTAACGAGCAAAAAGTTAAATCCAAGCCGCAGCCGGATGGCACCAAACCGAAGAAAAACCGGAATCATGAGGCGGCCTCCCCGGTAAGCGAGGCAGTAGTGCGGGAAAATAGCTCGGACACACCCTTAAAAGCGGACGTTGATATGCATTACGGCTTGAACAAGGAGCAATGGGAAGCCGTCTCTGCCCCCGAGGGCGCCGTTACGGTTATTGCAGGCCCCGGTACGGGCAAAACAAAGACACTCGTCAGCCGTATCGCTTATCTTGTCGAAGTATGCGGTGTACAGCCTTCGCAGATTACTGCTGTTACCTTTACCAACAAAGCGGCGGGCGAGATGCGCGAGCGCCTGGAGAAGCATTTTGGAAGCAAACGTGCCGTGAAAGATATGACTATCGGCACCTTCCATTCCATATGTCTGCAGATTTTGTCCATGCAGAATGACGGAAAAGGGATTACATTGATTGACGAGGTGAATGCGCTCTCCATAGTCGGGGACATTCTGAAAGGCCTTCATATAAAAAACTCACCACGGGATGTCCTTCGGGAGATTTCATGGATGAAAAACGGTGCGCAGGTTAATAAAGAAACCGTAAAGATACCAATGGAGCTATACGATTTGTACTGCGCCGAGCTTGCGCGGTATGGCGTACTGGATTATGACGACATTCTGCTAAAAGCACTTGAACAGTCAGAAGAGAAGGATGGTATGGGCGGGGAATGCTTTTCTGGTTCCTTTTCCTATCTGCTCGTAGACGAATTCCAGGATATAAATGACATTCAGTACCGTCTGATTAAAGCATGGGGCCGGAACAGCAAAGGTATCTTTATCATAGGGGACCCCGACCAATCCATCTATGGCTTCAGGGGCTCGGATCCCCGCTATTTTGAAAAATTCTATAAAGATTTTTATAACGTCCGGCAAATTAGACTTACCCGAAATTACCGTTCCACACCGGAGATTCTCAATTGTGCCAAAGCAGTTATATCACGAAAAGCGGCCGGAAGCCATGCCCGTTATTTGGAGGCGGGCAGGGAAAAAGGTGTTCAAACGCGTATTCTGAAAGCGGACGACGTTTTTTCGGAGGCATTGTTTATAGCAAAGGAAATCAACCAAATGGTTGGGGGAATCGATATGCTTGATGCACATACGTCCCGGAAAAGAGCCGTTTCCAGAAGTTCGCGTGGGCTTTCCGACATCGCTATACTATACCGTGTAAACCACCAGGCGGAAATTCTGGAGCAATGCCTTAAGAAGGAAGGCATTCCCTATACGGTTGCCGGGCGGAACGAATTTCTTTCCGACCGCGCGGTTCAGAAGGCGGTGGCCTTTTTCCGGCTCCTGCTTAATCCGGAGGACCGCATTTCGTTGATGATATATTTGAGGATATTGGACGGTTGCCCCGCCGGTCTGGTGCAGGAAATTATAGACACTTACGACAAGGCTGAAAAAGGCGTGCCGTCTCTTGCAGCTATTCTTGAAGCGCCCAGACCGCAGCCGGTCTCGGACAGTCTTCGTAAAACCGGAGAGCTGCTTCGCAGGTATGAACCTGCAATCCATAAAGAAAAGCCGCAAACTCTGCTGGAATCCTGGGCCAGCGATAACGGGCAGGAAGCTGTCCGATGCATGGAATTACTTTCCAATACGGCTGTTTTGCACAGCAAAATGCAACCTTTCCTCCAGAACCTTGTGCTTGGGCGTGAAAGCGATTTGGTGCGCAGCGGCGGCAGGGTGTATTCTCCCGATGCGGTTTCTCTCATGACCATGCACGGGTCCAAAGGGCTTGAATTCCCTGTTGTGTTCCTGTGCGGTTTAAACGAAGGCATAATTCCTTTTAAAAATCACGGTGGTAACTGCAATCCGGAAGAAGAAAGACGGCTCTTTTATGTAGGGATGACAAGAGCGAAAGACGAGCTTGTCATGCTTGCTTCACAGTCGCCCTCACCCTTTCTGGATGATATTCCCCGGCGTTACTGTACGGCGGGAGACGCTTTTGAGCGCAGGCAGGCACCGGATGCATATCAGCTCACACTTTTCGACTATATTTGAACAGGAGGGCAACTATGCCCGCCTGTCCTTATTACAGTAAAGGGGTTGTTGCAAAATTTTACAATATAACTTACTTGTGGGAAAATACAATTATATTTCGCAGCAGCCCCATTGCTGAATGGTTTAATATATTAAACGAACTTCTTTTCCGCCCTGCTCACAAAATCTCTTACTGTATCGGCATACCGGTCAAGTTTCAGCATAAGGGCAAGATGCCCTCCCGTTATATCCGTAACAACTTCGGGATTCGGCATTATAGAAATAAGAGATTTCTTAACATTTTCATTAAAGGTGTGGTCGTCTTGCGAAAGAATCAGAAGAACTTTACCTTCAAACTTTTTGAAATCTTCGGGAACCATATTCCAATAATTTTTTAAGTCGATTAGTAATTTTACCATATGTACTTCATATTTTTTTGTAAGCATAAGGAGCATTTCGTCACATAAATCCGTCATCATTTGAATTTCCAAATAGGTGGGATTATCCAGCTTTTTCATAACGGCTTTTTTCATCAATTTTTTTACGAGAATAAATGGAATGAATTTCATTAATTTAAGCATTTTAATTTGACGGTCCATCATTTCCAGAAGGCATCTTTTTCCGGCTACTTCCATAGATACCGATAACGAGCCTGTGTTTGACAAAATCAGGCCATCTACAACATCGGGATAATATTTTGCCACTATTTGTGCCACAAAGCCGCCCAGTGACTGGCCTACCAGATATGCTTTTACTCCGAGTGTCTGCAAGAGTATCGATATGGCCTGTGCAAGCTGTTTATTATCCTTATAGGGTGTATGGTAATCAAAAGTTATAACCGAATAATCTTTTGCAAATTCGGTAAAATGCCTGAAAAATAAATCAGATAAGCCGATGCCCCCGGTTAATAATACAAACGTTACTTCGGAGCCGTCGTTTTTAAAATACCTGTATCTAAAATCATGTCCTGCAATTTTCATTGTTTTTTGAGGATATTTTTCTCTATAAAGATTTATTTCTTCCATACACAAAACCTCCTTTCTCATTTTTGAAATATATAATCCGCTAAAGCATCTGCCATAAGCCGCACGGTTTCCTCGTAATATGCACAAGACAGGGTATCCATTATGCTTATAAATTTGCGAATATACGTTTGTACATATAATTACAAAAATCCAACGACAACGGCTCCTCAAAAAAGTGATTTTCATCCGATTGGTAACATTTAAGAGCAGTTTGTATTAACGGGGCAAAACGTGGCGGCAAATGCGCGCCTCCCCATAATCCGCCTTGTTCTTTTGATAAAATCAGGCTTTCGGACATATATGCAAGCACACGGCAAAGATTGAGAATGATATAAACCGGGTTCTTATAAATCTCTTCTTTTGCGTTTTCTATGTCGTACTTTATACTGTCCAGAAAGTATTCTTTCTGAACATTTCCAAAGACTTCCTCTATTGCTTTTCCGCAGAGAACAATGCCTGCATTCTTAACTACCGTAAAATGCGCCGCCAAATCTTTATCCGTTCCGTTCATTGTCTCACAGTATTCCTTCAGGTTTTCCTGGCATCTTTCTAAGTGGGTATTCGAAAAATGCAGCTCGAAAGGTGTCGGATAGACAAAGTTTTTGCATATATCATTCCTTACCACACTCATCTCCAGGCCTTTGGGAGGGGTCATGGGAGATAGTTCAATCAAAACATTTATCAGTTTTTCTTTTTCATCAAGGGTTGGTACGTTTTTGACCACTACTAAAAAATCAATGTCGCTTTTTCTTGGGTTAAAACAGCCAAATGCAAGAGAACCGTGGACATAAAGCCCAATCAGATTGTCTTTTAGAATGCTTATATACTCTTCGGAAATCCTATTAAGAATTGTATTGTATTCCATGCGCCGCCCTTTCATAAAATGATTAATACAAAAATAAAATTAAACTAAATATGGAAGAATAAAATGTTCATCAACATTCAAATTTCAATATTTGCTGAAAAAACAATTACAGCGTCCCCTATGATTTTTACCTCAACCGGCTCGTTATTGTTTATCTTTACCAGAACCTGCATTTTCCCGGCTCTGCCGATAGCTTCTCCCTGTACTGCCTCAAAAGAAAACTCCATTCCATCCGTTTTTACTATGTTAAAGTATACCAGATATGCACCAAGCGGGCCATTGGCATTCCCTGTGACCGGGTCTTCCGCTATGCCGATTGCAGGTGCAAACATTCTTCCATGTACAAGAGTTTTTTCATCCGGATGCAAGGTAAAAACATAGTACCCGTTACATCCGATTTCGCTGCTCAGATTAGATAATTTTGATAAATCCGGAGATAACCTATGTAATAATTTGATATCCTTAATTCCTATCATAACTTTAGAATGTCCGGTAGATGCAATGGCTACGGGGCAGTCTTCCCTTAAATGTTCTTCTTTAATTCCCAGGGCATCTAAAAGACGGTCCTTGTATTCCTGTTTCAAAGCCTCACTGACTGAAACCTGGCCCTGTGTCATAGCAATTTTATAATCGTCATTATAATGCAGAATATCTACCGGTAAGATTCCCGCACCGGTTTTCTGGTATACTCTTACGCTGCTTAATTTCTCCTCCACCGCACGTGCATAATGGGCTGCAATTGTAGCATGTCCGCAAATAGGCACTTCATTTGTGGGAGTAAAAAATCTGACATGAACATCGCAGTCCCCGCAATCTGTAAAGAGGAAAGCTGTCTCCGAATTGTTTAGCTCACGTGCTATTTTTTGCATAAGAGCTTCCGTAAGACCATCGGCATTTATTACTACACCCGCCGGGTTTCCGGTAAACCTTTCTTTAGTAAATGAATCTATTTGATAAATTCTGTAAGTTTTTTTCATTTTGCCGGCCTCTTTCTTTGTACTCTTGCCTATTGATCTAATTAAGCAATCGTGATATAAAATGGGATTATATCTGCAAATGTATGGTCATCCATTTTGAAACCACCAGGGATTATCCCCAATGATGTAAAACCGAGTTTTTTGTATAAGTGAATGGCGCCTTGGTTCGTTGCAACAACAGCATTAAATTGCAGAATTCTAAACGATAACGACGCTGCCATAGCCATTGAATCCCTCACAAGGCGTTCACCAATATGTTTGCCTCGTTGTCCGGCTTTTACGGCATAAGAAGCGTTTGCAATATGCCCGCAGCGCCCGATATTATTTGGATGCAGGATATACAGCCCCACAATTTCGCCGTTATCATCAGCGACACCCGTGTAAGATTGTTCAGCAAAAAATAGTTCAGCCTGTTTATCATTCATAGGTTCTTCTTGTGGAAAGGAATTCCCTTCTTCAACAATACTATTCCAAATCAGCTGCATTTTTGATAAATCGTCATTGGTATATCTTCTTACTATTATACTCACACTTAATCCTCCTGCTGTATATTATATTGCTTGTTGGCAATTATGCTTTTTTCAGTTAGAATTCTTTTAACTCAGTAAAAACAATATTGTTTTTCGTTGCAATGCCACCATATAAACAAGCCGTTTTTTTACCTGTTTCCAAGTAGTGTTGTAGTACATATTTCGCGGTATACGGCATTGCTTTTTCTAAAACATTTTCGTAATCAACCCATTCTGGTTTCCCCTCGTCACAGCTGAGGGCAATATCGATATGAGGCTTTAAGTCAGCAAAAAAGTAATAGTTTTGACGTATTTCCCCCTTTTTTAGTCGCAGCGTAACATATTTTAACATAAGATTTTCCAATGCATTTTCGCTAATATTCATTTCTTCGTTCAGTTCTCTTAATACGCATGCACGAGCATTATTCAACTCGAAATCTTCAAAATGCCCTCCGATACCGCACCAACACGGTGCGACTACCTTTGAACCGATTCTATAAAGCATCAGCATTTTTTGGTTGTTAGAAATGTATATAGATGCCATATTGCGCAATTTACCGTCCATATTTTAACCTCACAGGATTTAAATAATTTATATCTTTATTGATATACTCAAAAGTTGAATAACTTTGAAATGTTGCTGACAGCGAGCAATCAGTGCATTTATATGTTCCTCTTTTGACCATTGGTGTACATACTTAGCATTATCCTCTTCACGTTCAGCAGCTAGTACATATTCTATATTGTCTTCTTGCGTATGTTTTATAATTAATCAGTCAGACTGCTCAATATTATATGACATCAGATTAATCTCCATTTTTTGTTTACCGCGCATTTTAAACTATTTCTTATAGTCACCCTTTAATAAATCACTTTTAATAACATCTAAACGGTATAATCCGGTTAATAAAGGTCAGCCGCATACTTAACTAAGAGGTATCCAGTATCTCTGCTCAATATTTCCATCAATTTCAATCTCGTTTTCCAAAACACCACCGTTGTTTATGATACTTTTAGCAGAGCCAATATTACTTTTATTACAAACCATTAACACTTTATCAATTTCTAATTTTCGACATTCATCCAATGCTAATGCAATCATCTCCGTAGCATATCCTTTTCGCCTTTCAGATGGTCTAATGCCGTCTCCGATGTGGCCTCCATTTAGAAGAAGAGACTCGTTAAGATGATGACGAATATTCACAGCACCTACAAAGATATTTCGTTCCGTATCCAACCCGAAAAAAGTGGTAGAAGGGACAAAACCTGGAATACCCCGTTCCTCATCTTCAAACCCTTGAAGATATTTTTCAAAATCTTTATAGTCTATTCGTCTAATTGCAAAAGGTATAATTTTTTCATTTGCCAAAAACCACTCATCCATCATTTCCTTTAAATGAGTACGATATTCGTTGCTAAGCTTTACTAATACAATCAATATTTTTTGCCTCCGTTATATAATCTGAGCTTCAAAGATTTTGATGTTCGGCCAATCAAACCGATAATTTGAAATTTTAATGTCCTATCGTCAATGAATATATTAATTCTTTAGTCGATTCTTTTGCGTTCTTGTTATATCTGACTCCGTCGTCACACTCCAGTATCATTCCTATTCTTTTCATCAATCGATAAGAATCTACATTTTGACTGTCACAATGTGCAACTAATTTCTCTACGCACAATTTATTAGCAGAAAAGTCCTTTATAGCAAATGCCGCTTCTGTTGCGTACCCGTTTCCCCAAAAATCCTTATGAAGGATCCACCCTAACTCACCTTCGGAATGACTCTTATTTAAATAAATGGAAATCGCGCCGATATGTATATTGTCTAATGTAATGGCGAATTCATAGAAATCAGGATTTTCTTTCTCCCATTCTGAACTCACAGTTGATAAGAAGCTTTTTGTCTCTTCCAAGGTGTCGTTCGGAAGATGAATCATGTATTTTGTGTTCATCGGATCGCTTGCATACGCATGGGTCGAATACAAGTCATTTATGTTTAAAGGTCTTAGGGATAACCTTTCTGTCTTTAATGTTATAAGCATATTACACCTCTGGATTCTATTTGTCTTTCATTAATAAGTTATTACAAATTATAC
The DNA here is from genome assembly GCA_002294045.1 of Lachnoclostridium sp. UBA903. Lineage (GTDB taxonomy): Bacteria > Bacillota > Clostridia > Lachnospirales > Lachnospiraceae > Anaerocolumna. Next base: position 8,867 of record DBEP01000048.1, read on the forward strand.
CACTCTTTTTAGTACAAAGAAAGAAATAACTTCCCCTTTGGCGGAAAGTTTTTCTGGATTAACAGTGAAAAAAGATTTTTGCAATCAGCAATCAATCAATTTATTTATTGCATGGATTGGCAATTCAGATTTTTTGACAGATACAAATCATCAACGAAAACTTTGCGCCCAGGAAATCTTTATCATGTGATTATTTTATATATGAAAAAAGCTACATTTCATTAGTTTATTACCAATAAATATGTAGCTTATAACTTGTGTCATCCGGTCGAAAATAGATGTAGTCTTTGATGCGCGAACTTGGGGGGCGGCCTCGTCGGCTGGTGTAAGTGTTCATAACGAAAAACTAGGAAACCTGCATAAAATAAGGTTTTACGACTACAAGCAACGCCGGAATCAAATGCGAAGTAGATCCAGCGTCACACTGGTGCCGATAACCATAAGGGGCATGGAAAGACCCTGTATTTATACAGGGTTGCAGCCATCAGCGATGTTTACCTATCATTAAAACTATTATTTATTTTCGATTTACGTGGAATGCCATTGTAGCTAACTACGGCAGAAGATTTTAGCATACAGGGAAAAAGGAATAAAATCGATCATTCGCACTCCATTTTTCCGTTGTCCAGTCGGCAGGAGGCTCCATTGGAGGCGAATCGGCTTTCCTTCATTTCTTTAGCGGAAGCTTTAATTGCATCTATAATTTTCGTAAGGGGCTGTGCACCGCTGACCGGAGGCTTCTCGTTGATGACAAGGCAGGGAACGCTACGAATGTATACTGCCCCGCCACCCGGAAATCGTTTTCCACGGCTTTCTTTGTTTCATTGCTTTCATAGTGCTGTTTCTATTGTGTAAAATCTATAGTTGTTTCGCTGATAATATCGTCAATTACGTCCGGTTCCCGTTCTATTTTGCCTTGGAAAAGAGCGAAGCTGTACCGACACCCCGTCCGGATCATAAACATAAAAATAGCGGGTCTGATCGCCCGGAGCTTGAATTTCGGACGGATTCAAGCCGTGTTCATGGGCAAGCCGGCGCATCTCATCCAATTTGTCCGTTTCAAAACAGATGAACATGCCCTGGCCTTCGAATGTCTGGCTTTGCGGTATATGAAGAAGTTCGATCTCCGTTTCGCCGTCGCCGTTCGTGAGAAAAGCAAGCTCTGCCGGTCCCGACTGAAAACGGCGGGAAACCGCCAGCCCCGTCATGATTTCATAAAACCAAATCGACCGCTCCAGATCCCTTACCCGGAAGGTTATATGTTTGATATGCATTAATCCAGCCTCCGCTCTTTTTAAAATTAAGATCAGTATAACATAATAAACGATATGATTCAATAAGGATGGAAAAACTGCCCCCAGTTTTGAAAGCCCCCAAGTAAAACATAAGCGGAAGAAAAAAAATCAGCCGACCTATTTTTCCGGGGAAGTAAATTTATACAATGTTTTTCGTATAAGAAAAAGACATAACTCTACCGCCCTTATGCAAGTATTGCCTGGATGGCTGAGGTATTTGGAGTCTATAACGAAATAAGAGCTACCACACAAAAGCAATGTGTAGCAGCCCAAATCAAGATTAGTCAGATTTTATTGGTAAGTTTTTTCGGGGGACATGCTTATTATCTTCCTAATGTCAATATCGGTCACTCGACTTCTTTTAGCAAATTTTCTGCTGAGATACCGTACAAATTTGCGAGAGCCAGAAGATTTGAAGTGCTTGGGTCAGAAGTGCCGCTTTCCCATTTTGATACGGCTTGCCGACTGACACCGATACTTTCTGCTACAAATTCCTGCGTCATTTTACAGCGAGTACGGTTTTCCTTTAGCGCTTCACCAAGCGACCTTGTTACCCTTTCTTTTTCCTTTCGCACGCTGCCAGAACGGATATACTTCAGAAGTGCTCGGATAACCAATATAACAAGGATGATGATAAGTGCCGCAATAGCAAGATAGATCACAAACCTCCAATTAAAATTGGAATGCTAATATTCATTTTGTATGCCTCCTTTCTGGGAACAGCTTAACAGAAAATCCTTGTTGCCTAAACCAACTATCGCGCAAAAATCAGTTTCATTTCAGTTGCGTTTGAAATAAAGCTGATTTCAGATAGTGAATTATTAAATAATCCATAACTCAAGGTTATTCAATAAATTCATATTTATCTGTATAGCACAAATAATATTAATGTTCATGATACCATACTTTTCTACATTAAAAAAGACACAACTTCCCTGAACGAAAAGCTATGTCTATTCTGATGCAGTCGAAGAGACTTGAACTCTCACGAGGAAACCCTCACTAGAACCTGAATCTAGCGCGTATGCCAATTCCGCCACGACTGCAAATTAGTAACGAATATATTTTACTACAAATTGCAGGAATGTCAAGTAAAATTCGATTAATTTATAAAATAAGTAAAATAAGGCTTACACAATTAATTGAAACTGGTCTCCTAAAATTAACTGCTTCGAACGATGGATTTTCTGGCCGTCCGAATCGCAGACCGTGCTTTTTATGCAAAGCATAGGGTATCCTTCCTTAATGTTCAGATAGGTGGCTACATCAAAGGAAGCATATTCCATATCGATATATTTTCTGGAAACTCCAAAAGTAATTCCGTATTTATTCTTTAAAATCTCATACATTGATTTATTATTTAAATCTTCTTGCAGCAAGAACGAGAATGAGGACGGGAAACGGGAATATTCTACGGAAATAGGAACATTGTCCGCATACCGGATTCTCTCGATATTAATTACCTTATCGCCTGGCTGCAGGCCTAAATGCTGCTGATCCGAAAGGGTAGCGTCTTCAATAACACATTTTAATACTTTAGCGCCGGGGACTTTATTCTGTAATCTGCAGGTATCACTGAAACCTATGGTTTCTGCTACATTTTTTTTAAGCTTATCCTTTGAAATAAAGGTTCCTTTTCCCGGAATCCGTACCAAGTAACCCTCTGAAGTGAGGGACTCAAGAGCGGCGCGGACCGTTACACGGCTTACTTTATTAGCTTTACTCAGTTCTAATTCCGTAGGGAGTTTATCCCCCGGTTTGAGGGTACCATCCTGAATTGAATTTAAAATCTGGTCCTGCAACTGTTTATATAATGGTGAAGATTCTGAATGGTCTAGCATTCGTTCTACCTCCGTATTTATAATTATTTTACTCCGGCATGTATTACTCATGTTATCCTGTCTTTATATTCTAATATAAAACAATTGGCAAAAAAAATCTATACATTTATAAAAAAGAATCAGGATAAAAGGATAAACTATATTAAGAAGCCGATACCTGTTTTAAAAAATATATTTATTTGTAACACAGATAAACATATAACAAAACAATACATATGCTTGAATGATAGATTTTTATTTCTTAAAAATCCATACATAAGTCTGATACAAATAGTATTTCTATGATTATCATTTAAATTTTTAGGCGAAATAAATAAATATACCTATAATGTTTTATCATATTTAGACAAAATTCAAATGTGTATTGACAAATGTATTATTATGTATTATTATATTCATGTGACTAAGCAATACAAATACCGGTATAAAATAAAAAAATAGAAATGTATCATACAAGGAGAATTCAGTATGGCAATAAAACAAATAATTGAAGAAATTGTAGCAGGCAAAAAAGAGGACGGCGGCATCAAGCAGGTGTATTATGTGGCCTGCGGCGGTTCATACGGTGCTTTTTACCCGGCTAAAACTTTTTTGGAAAAAGAAGCCTGTGAGATTAAAGTAGGTCTTTATAACAGCAATGAATTTGTATACAACCGGCCTAAGGCATTTGGAAAAAATTCGGTACTGGTTGTAGCTTCTCATAAAGGTAATACGCCTGAGACTGTGAAAGCGGCAGAAGCAGGTAAAGCAGCAGGAGTTCCGGTTATAGCATTGACATGGGTACCGGATTCCCCCATTACAAAACACGCAGACTATGTAGTTGGTTATACCTTTGGTGATGATAAAGATATCGCCGGAGAAAAAACCATAGTTGCATTAATAACGGCAGTGGAAATATTGAATCAGACGGAAGGCTATGAGAATTATGATAAGTTCCTGGACGGAGTGGCTAAAATTGACCGTATTGTTAAGCGGGCCTGTAAACATGTGGATAAAAGGGCGCTTGCATTTGCCAAAAACCACAAAGAGGATTCCGTAATCTATACCATAGCAAGCGGTGCCGGATATGGAGCAGCGTATATGGAAAGCATTTGCATCTTTATGGAAATGCAATGGATAAATTCCTCCAGTATACATTCCGGCGAATATTTCCACGGGCCGTTTGAAATTACGGATGCGGAGACTCCGTTTGTCATTCAGGTTTCGGAAGGAAGCACCAGACCTCTGGATGAAAGAGCATTAAAATTCCTTAACCAGTATGGAGGGAGGGTAGAAGTATTAGATGCTAAGGAGTTAGGCCTGTCTACTATTGACGGCTCTGTTATAGATTATTTCAATCATACTTTATTTAATAATGTTTACCCGGTTTATAACAAAGCTCTGGCATCTGAAAGGGAACATCCTCTTACAACCCGCAGATATATGTGGAAAGTGGAGTATTAATGAATCAAAAACGAGACCTGTATTTTAGAGAGGTATTTGCATGAAACAATATAAAGTAATTGGAATTGGGGATAATGTGGTAGATAAATATGTCCATCAGGGGATTATGTATCCCGGCGGAAATGCCTTGAATTTTTGCGCTTATGCTGTGATGTGCGGTATGGAGTCGGCCTACATCGGCAAATTCGGAAATGATAACGTTGCCGCATATATCCAAAAAGTACTGGATGAATTAGAAATAGACCGCAGCCGATGCCGGATATTCGAAGGGGAGAACGGTTACGCACGGGTAACACTAGAACAAGGTGACCGGGTTTTTCTTGGCTCCAATAAAGGAGGAATAGCAAAAGAGAGAGCATGGGATTTTACAGATGAGGATTTACAATTTATAAAAGAGTTCTCAGTAATTCATACCAGTTTAAACAGTTATATCGAGAGAGAGCTTAAAATTCTGAAAACCTGCGGAGTTCCCATTTCATTTGATTTTTCCGTGCGCTGGAATGATGAATATTTAGAACAGGTCTGCCCCGATGTGGATATTTCCTTCCTCTCGTGCAGTAATCTAACGGAAAGTGAAAGAAAAAGGGAAATGTTAAAAGCGCAGAAATACGGTTCTGAAATTGTTGTGGGAACTGTAGGGGAAAATGGTTCATACGCTCTTTATAAGGACAATTGGCTGTACCAGCCGGCTGTTTTAACGGATACGGTGGACACTATGGGAGCAGGTGATTCCTACCTGACAGCCTTTTTAGTTCAGATGATAAGAAGCTCTGAAGAAGGTAAGATTTTCTCCGGCAGCGATGAAGAGATGCAGAAGAAAATAAAAACCGGTATGGAAAGAGGAGCAATATTTGCCGCCGGAATCTGCCGCATAAACGGAGCGTTCGGTCATGGAACAGCAATATGCCAAGAGGATAATTTATGCCAGGGTATCCGGTGAAAAAAAGAAGTGTTCAATTGAGACAGCAGAGGATGTTATGTAAACACAGTAGGAGCCGGGGACTCTTGCATTGTGTATGGGGTTATTCTTAGAGTGTGTTTAAAAAATCATTGCGCCGTTCTGAACGCCCCAGGCATTTTTCAGACACACTCTAATGAATCAATACCACAGTATATGAAGCGTGGTAAAGCTATGGCAACAGAAACTGTCCGGCGAGTTAGTCTTTACTGAATGTTATTGCGGGCAGAATCTAAATTTTGTATTACCTGATATAGAGTAAATTATGAAGGAGAGGGTATTTTATGTTTTGGATTCAACTGTTAATTATTATTGTCCTGATATTTTTCGGCGCTAAAATTGGCGACGTATTTATGGGTCTGCTTGGCGGAGTAGGAGTTGCAATCTTTGTGTTCCTTTTTCATATCCAGCCTGCGTCTCCTCCCATTGATGTTATGTTAATTATCTTAGGCGTTGTACTTGCGGCATCTGCGCTGCAATCGTCGGGAGGACTTAATTTCCTTGTTCACCTTGCGGAAAAAATGCTTCGGCAATCTCCCAAGCATATAACAATCATTGCTCCTGTGGTAGCCTGGCTGTTTACATTTATGGCGGGAACGGGACATGTTGTGTATAGTTTACTGCCTATCATTAATGAACTTGCTATGGATAATGACATCAGGCCGGAACGGCCGATTTCAAACAGTATCATAGCATCCCAGCAGGCAATCACCTGTTCTCCGGTTTCAGCGGCGACGGCAGCTATGATTGGATTTATGGCTCCTTTGGGAGTAAATTTCGGCACCATTCTGGCTGTCTGCGTACCTGCAACTTTATTGGGTGTACTTGTAAGTGCGTTCAGTACAATGCGTATGGGCAAAGAACTTGCACAAGACCCGGAATACCAGCGGAGATTGGCAGAAGGACTGATTGTCCGGACAGAGAGAAAAGCAGAGAATAAAGAAACCTCAAAAGCTGCAAGAAGGTCCGTAATTATTTTTTTAATGGGTGTATTGGCAATTGTCATCATGGGTCTGTTTAAAGACCTGCGTCCTTCCTGGGAAGTGGACGGGGCGGTTACCAGCCTTTCCATGGCATATACTATTGAAATTATCATGCTGTTATGCGCCACTTTAATAATCGTTTTCTGCCGTCCGGCTATTGAAACCATACTTAGCGGTTCCATATTCAGGGCAGGGTCCCTTGCCATCGTATGTGCCTTTGGTTTAGCCTGGATGAGTAATACCTTTATATCCGGTCAAACAGATTTTATAAAGGAACATGTAGCCACCATTGTTAACCAATATCCCTGGATGCTTGCCGTTATCATGTTTGTCGTGGCGGCCCTAATCACAAGCCAGGGTTCCACAACCTTAATTATGATACCGATTGCCATAGCCCTGGGATTACCGGCTTATATCATAATAGGGGCATGGATGGCCGTAAATGCCAACTTCTTTTTGCCGGTGTCCTCCCAGTGCCTTGCCGCCATCTCTTTTGATACGGCAGGAACCACTAAGATTGGTAAATATGTATTAAATCACAGCTTTATGATACCCGGAATGATTAATATTATTGTTTCCGTAATAGCAGCTACATTAATCGGAAGCATTCTGATATAAGCTGGACAGAAGATATGTATTAGAGATTGAAAAAGCCATGAGGATTCCGTTACATGGTTTGAAAAACACTTAGTAAATAACAGACAGATTTCTAAAATATCATTCTATTAGGAAAGGAAAAATAATATTATGAAGGCAGAGATATATACCCATGACGGGGAAGGAGTCAAATGGGTTTACAATAACAGGAACTGGGTTTTATGTATTAAAAACTGGAAGCCGGATAATGATATTGAGGGTATCCATCATCTGGAGATTCATCATGAAACCGACGAGCAATTTATTCTGGTAAATGGAAAGGCTATTCTTCTGGTTGCAGACCGTAAGGAGGATAAATTTGAGATTGAACTAATTGAGATGGAAATCGGCAAAGCCTATAATGTACCAAAAGAAACATGGTTTTATTCCATTACCCAAAAGGACACAAAAATGATGTATGTTCAAGATGCCGGGACGTCCGATAAGAACAGTGAATATTGTGAAATGACAGAGCAGGAACTGGCTGAAGTCAGAAACAGGGCTGCAAAAATATTCAGCAAATAAGCCTGTAATTAAACCTATATGTTAATCTATTATTGTAGAATAAAATACGTAAAAAACTTAAGTTAAAAGTTTGTATCAATTCATATACCGGGATGTACCGGAACTGTCACGGAGTTTAATAAGCGACAGTCCGGTTGCATCCCGGTTATAATTCATACTAAAATATCCGGATAATATTGAAAAATATGTAAAAGTGTGTCATAATTGAGATATAAAAGGAGAATTTTATACTTAGTTTGTAGGAGGGATTGTTATATGGGGTTATTTAACAATAAAAAAGAGCCGGAATTTCTGAAAGAGAGCAGTAATGCCAAAGAACAGCTGGAAAGATTAAAAGCTTTGGAACCAATGTTGAATACGGATGGTAAAACCAAGTTAAACCAAGAATTAAAATATATTGAATATGGAATTGCAGGGGAAAACAACATATACTTTGAACTTAAGAACAGTCATATACCTATGTATATATTACACGATATCTATTTGGAAGATGGAGATTTAAATGCTCAAATAGATTATTTAGTTTTTACAAAAAAGTTATGTTTTGTTATAGAATGTAAGAACCTGATAGGTAATATAGAAATCAACAATGCCGGAGATTTTATCAGAAACATGGAGTTCGGCGGAAAAAAGAAAAGAGAAGGGATTTATTCTCCCATAACACAAAACCAGCGTCATTTAGAATTGATGAAGAAGCTGAAGGTAGACAGTAAATCAAATATTATCAGCAAATTTATGGCAGGGAGATACTTTGAAGATTTTTATAAACCGATAGTTGTTTTAGCAAATCCAAAGACAATATTAAATTCCAGATATGCGAAGAAAGAGATTAAAAACCAGGTAATCAAGGCAGATCAATTAGTCAGTTATATAAAAGAGATGTGTAAAAATTCAAAAGAAATGAACCATTCAGATAATGAAATGCTTTCCTGGGCTCAATCTTTTTTAGCGTTACATAAAGAAAAGGTAAGAGATTATACCTCAAAATTTGCACCTTACATGATTGATTCCGTCAAAACAGAACCGGAACAGCAGAGTGATAGCAATAAAGCCTTAAATAAAACTTCAGAAAGTACGTCTGAAGTGTGCGATAATTCAAATATGGAAGAATCGGCAATTTATGAAGAGCTGAGAATATACCGTCTGAATAAAAGCCGGGATGAGAAGATAAAACCGTATTATATTTATAATAATAACCAATTAAAAGATTTGATTTCCAAAATGCCGGTTACAGTAGATTCACTGAAAATGGTATCGGGTTTTGATGAAGTAAAGGTCTCAAAATATGGTGAGGATATTATACGGATTGTTAAAAGATATGTTTGAAAAATTTAGTATTGCTTTTTAATGCAATTCTTGTTATAATATAGTTCGTTCGCTGAGTGGAATCGGGTGAACAAATCAAATCATAATGATTTGGAAAAGGTAATTTAATAATTTGCAGTCGTGGCGGAATTGGCATACGCGCTAGACTAAGGATCTAGTGAGCATTGCGCTCGTACGGGTTCAAGTCCCGTCGACTGCATTAAAAAGACATACCTTTCTGAACTGACCCCCATAAGTTGGACCTGAAAATCTAACTCATGGGAGGTCAGTTTTTATATGGCGAAATATAGTTTTGAGTTTAAGAAAAAAGTTGTTAAAGCATATCTAAATGGCTAGAGTGGGAGCCAAGGTAAAATTACTTGACAGGCACACCTGTCGGAAAATGTGGTGCGAAGAGAATTTATGTGTCGGAGGTAAGCCAATGGATATAGAAATACGTAAATTGATTCCTGATCTTGCAGAAGATTATGTGCATTTTTTGATACTACGCCACACGATGACAATGTGGATGAACATAAATGTTATTGCGTGTGTTGGTGTAACGATGATTATGAGGGCAAAGACCTTTCAACGGCAGAAAAAAGAAGAAGAAAATGCGCCTTACAATATGTCAAAGGCAATAACATTCAAGGTTATCTTGCTTATAGTGGCGATGCGGTCGTTGGATGGTGCAACTCCAATACGAAATCAGATTGCTTGAAATGCGCTAGTTGGCGAAGATTTATGGATTATGTGCCTTTAGAGGAATCTAACACGAGCATAAAGGTGAAATCCATATTCTGTCTCGTGATTGCACCGGAGATGAAAAGAAAAGGCATTGCCATGCTGCCGCTACTGGAGCGCATATGTAAGGATGCGATCCAAGATGGCTTTGACGTTGTAGAGGCATACCCGTACAAAGTATCTAGTTATCAATCATCAGATTTTGGTGGTCATTTTGAGAACCACATGCGCCAAAGAAATATCAACAAGAAGTTTGGTTGTTTCTTTTTGCTTTTTTATACTATTACTCCGAAGAGGCCGCTGACAAAAAATCAGCGGCCTTTCAGATATTTATAATAATAAAGTATTTAGTTTTCTGAAAGAGGATTTGTAGATGTTGCCCAACCTTCAATTACTCTTACACCAATTGGTTCCGGGTTGTCTTTAAAATGCACAAATTCAAAGGACTCCTGTTCAAATTCTTTGTCGGTACGCTTGTCTAAAATATAAGTCCTGTAACGGATTGCACACCAGTCGTCCTTGATAATCATATTATGGAATTCTCCCATTCTTATATCATAATTTTCAAAGAATTTCCCCATCATGTCTTTATATTCCTGAAGGGTCAGTCTCTTTCCGTATACGTTGTAATGTGAATCGGGCTCATATAATGTTTTGCACCATTCTAACCAGCAATCATAACCGCCGTTCCAATTTCTGAAACCAGTCTCAAGCCTATCCTTAATTGCTTCTTCTAATTTCGTATTACTCATTTTAATACCATCCTTTCTTTATAAGCTCCCGTTAGCACCGGGTGCGCTTTTGTCTTTTTGACAAGGCCATGTTAGCAGCCAGATATTTATATTTTGTTTGAGAAATATTTAATAAATATTAATTCACCATGCTGTACTGTACCGCAGCATGGTGAAAAAGTGAGGAACAATATTGCGGCGGCAATTTCTAACCACCGGCCTGCAAGGCTAAAACTCTGCCCCCTACTCTTGCATTTAGCGGGCAAAATAGAATTACTCTTTCTTTGTATGATTCCCGACGACACCATACAGAAACACGGATAAAAGTTCTTCATACATTTGTTTTTTCCTGGCAGCAGTCTGGAGGGTTTCCAGCTGCTTCATTGCATTGGTTCCGAAAACATTGAAATAAAAAAGCAAGGTTTCAGCAGAATAGCTTTTATCAAAGTACCCGCATTCATAACCCTGTTCAATAAAACGAAGCATGTGCGGACTTAGCTTTTGCTCATATTCAATTGTGATGTCCCGCAGTTTTTCGGAAATGGCATCATCCCAAAATGCAGATGCTGTAGCAGTGCTTTTTCTCATGGGCACGAAAAATGCCTGCTCAATTTTTTCTGCAAAAGGTAGCTTGTTGTCTATAACGTCAATAAAAGACTGAAGCAGTTTATTATAATAATGCTCAAGAGCACAACGCGCCAGGTTCTCCTTGCTTTCAAAATATTTGTATAGGGTCACCTGGGATACGCAAGCCTTCGCAGCGATTTCAGCAACGCTTACCTTTTGTATACCCCGCTCAGAAAACAATTCTGCAGCGGCTTCCAGGATTCCGTACTTTTTTCCCCGAGTTCTTTTTTCAAAACCGTTCATTTTATCACCTCCACAATTAAAGAATATCTCAAATTATGAACTATTTCAATAAGAATATTTCATTTTTGCTTGCGTCTGCAGGTTATCCTGTGTTACTATAATAATGAACTATTTTTTATGAAATATTTCATTATTTTGGAGGTGCTTATGGAAAAGTACATAAACAGAGAAGGATGTAAAGTCGCATATGAGTGTTTGCCGGGAAGCCGTACCATCACCATTATTTTAGTACATGGGTATGGACTGTATCGTGCCATGTGGGAGCCGCAAGTTACATTTTTACAGAAAAAGGGCTACCCGATTATTAACATTGATGTTCGGGGCCACGGAAATTCAAGACCTGCCAGTGAATTCAGCGTAAAGCTGGCGGCAGAGGATATACGAGCCATAATAGATTCGGAAAGCCCTGGACAGTACTTGCTGTGCGGGCTTTCGATGGGGGCTTTTGTGGTACAGGAATATGCATTCCTTTTCGGTGGTGCTGCGGGTTATATGCTGACAGGAGTGACACCGTTATGCATCTCTTACGCCAAATGGGAAAAGACATTGCTCGCATACTCCGGCCCGATTATGAAGTATTTTTACACATGGGCGGGACTGAAAAAAGCCATGTCAAAAGGAAGCTCCTTTACAGAACCGGCTTTGCGGAGTGTCAGACAGATGTTTGAGGAAATGGAAAAGCAGGAATTTTTTGTCTCCTGGAAGGGTTTCACAACTTGTCTGCATGAAGAATCGCTTGAATTTGATGCACCGATTCTCGTGGTAGCCGGTGAGCAGGATACAAGAGGAACCATACAAAAACATCTTAAGGACTGGCAAACGCATTATCCGGCCTGTACAGTAAAATCCATCCCGGATTCCGGCCATGTTGCAAATCTGGATCAGCCGGAGCAATTCAACAGGATACTGCTTTCTTTTATAAGTGATTGCGACCCGGCAGGATTAGAGCCACAATCCGCTAATGGCTCTAAAGCGGAAGGAACTGTCCGGCAAAGGAACAAAGTAGTGCGTTGAAAACGGTGAATCCTGAGGAGGAGTGTTTGGGTTACTGTTCACAGCCGATAAACTCGATGTGTTTTTTGTGAGTGCAGCGAAGCGAAAGTCACAGAAAACCGGAGTATCGCAGCGCCAAAACGCTGATTTTACGTTTTGTGTGCATCGCGAAGCGTGTTACTGTTCACAGAACTGCTGATTTTCTGCAGAGCTGTGAATAGTAACGTGTTTGGAACTAAATACAGTTTATTATGCTGATGCTTCTTGACAGAGCAAATATTCCATGCTACAATTCATACCATATTAAACATATATACTTAATATGATATATTAGAGGGCGGTTACTTTGTTAACCAAAAAAAGAGCCGGATGAATGCCTATGTGTACCTGTGATACATACTGCTTTTTAGCCCCAATAATGAAGGCGTTAAATTCGCCTGACTAATTTTTTAGACTTTATATGCGATGGGGGAGAGAAAGTTGAAAGAAAATAACGTATGAAGAAAGGATGCCACTAACAGATTCTTTCAACCTGTGAAACTTATTTCACATTATATTTTGTGGCAGTATCGCAAGCCTGCTTGCGATATACAATGGGTATAAAAATGAAAAAGCTTTTTTTACTGGGAATATTATCTATAATGGTGGCAGCAGCAGGATGCGCAAATCAGCCTGCGGCAGACCCCGCACCGCAAACAAAAGAAACGGATGAACAAACGACTGTGGTGGCCGCCACCAGCGGGGTGAGCAATCCGTTCAGCTATGAAAAGGACGGCCAGCTAACCGGATACGATGTCGAGGTCCTCAAAGCGATTTTTGAAGGGCTTCCTGAGTACAAGCTGGAAATTGAGATTATTGAATTTGAAGGAATTCTGAATGGATTGGACAATGGACGTTACCAGTTAGGTGTAAACAATTTCAGTTCCAATCCGGAAAGACGTGAAAAATATAATTTTTCTCTGCCTGTTATTGAAAATGCCAATGTATTTGTTGTCCGCAAGGATGACGAGACTCTCAAGTCCCTTGAGGATTTGGCGGGTTATAAAGCGGTAACCGAAGTTGGAAATTCCGGTGCGACGCTTCTTGAAAACTATAACAAAGAAAATCCGGACGCGCAGGCTGAAATTATCTACACGGACGAAAACTTTGTGAAGCAGTTTGAAGGTATTGAAGCCGGGCAGTATGATGTCCGTATTATTTCCCGCATTTCGGCGGAAAAAGCGATCCAGGAGCACGGTTTTACAAACCTAAAAGTAGTTCCGTTCTCCAGTGCCAACAGTGATCCGGGTTCTTATATTTTGTTGGCCAAATCAACAGACAGCAGTTTGTATGACGCGGTAAATAAGCGGATTAAGGAAATCTATGAGGACGGAACTCTGTTAAAAATCAGTGAGGAACAGCTTGGCGGGAACTATTTGCCGAAAGAAGAATTATTAGAACAATAAAATAAGAGGTATATCATGAAATTTTTAGTTACAGGTGACGCGCTGTTTTCCAGCAGTAACTTATATAAAACCATTGACCCGAATCTACTCAAGCTACTGCATGAGGCCGATGAGGTATTTACGAACGCTGAATTTGTAACGCCCCGTAAGAATACCGCTCCGGCTTCCCAAAGAGGCTACCAGACAAGTGTGCGCCCCAAAGCGCTGAATGAATTTATTAAGCTCAATATTCGTTATGTCAGCTTTGCGAATAACCATACAGGGGACTACGGAACGGAGGGAATTGTCGATACTCTGGAAGAAGCGCACAGCCGTGGGCTGATTCCTTTGGGAGTGGGACTGAGCCTGTACGATGCCCGCAAGCCGGTGTTTATTGATACACCGGATGGCCGGATTGCTGTCATTACTGTTGATGTAACGAGAAGCGAGGTTTTTGCCGCATCCAATCCCGGGAACGGGGTGCCGGGCCGCCCGGGAGTGAATCCTCTTCGGTGGTCGCGGACTTATGTGGTGAACCCCCAGGATTTTGAAACCATAAAGGAGATTAGCCGGCGTATCGGTATTGCTTCCAGTATGGAGGAAGGCAAACGGATCGAAACCTTTAAAGACAATTCGGAGAACCAGTATACCTTCGGTTCCCTGTTTGAGGGGTATCTTACCTTTGAAAAAGGAGAGTTACCCCGTGTCAGGACAAGAGCAAAGGAAGAGGACCAAAAGGAAATTCTTCGCTCCATCAAGGATGCCGGCGAACGCAGTGACTTTGTTTTTGTAAACCTGCATACGCATGAGGGAGAAAATGAAAACTGGTATTCCGATTATCCGGCGGAGTTTATTGAAGCTTTTGCCCATTGTGCAATTGATGCAGGAGCGGATTGTGTTTTCGGGCATGGTGCGCATTTTACCCGCGGAGCGGAATTGTATCATGGTCAGCCGATTTTCTACAACCTGGGCAGTCTGTTTATGGAATTTGAAGCGGGAGAATCCATTATTTCCCCCGAAATGTTTACGGCCTATGGATATGCGGAAAATGAGGCTCCGTCCACCTTGCATAAAAACAGAACCAAGGACGGTCAGGGAAATTGGCAGGGTTTTTATAGTGACAGGAAGTTTTCTGAGAACTTTTTAGTCCTGTTTCATATCAACCGTGATGAAAAACGTTTTGATTATGAATTGATTCCAATTGATTTGCGGCTTACCGACCCTTTAGTGACAAAACGCGGCCTGCCCGTATTAGGAACAAAAGAAGTTACGGTGTCTCTTATTGAACGGTTGAATCAAATCAGCAAAGAGCGGTACAAAACAGAAATTGTGTACGAGGACGGACGTTTGACCCTGAAAGAGCTAAGATAACGAAACTGTCCGCCCGGGTCGAAAAATCTAGAAGGAATGGAGTGTCCTATGGGAAAAATTTTTGATATCAACGCGGTTTTCACATCAATTCCCAGACTGTTAAAGGTTCTTCCTGTGAGCCTGGAAATAACCTTTATTTCCATGATTGTAGGCCTTGTATTAGGCTTGATATTTGCGGTAATTCGTATTAAAAAAATTCCGGTTCTTAGACAAATTATTGTGGTTTTTATTTCGTTTATACGGGGAACTCCCATGATAGTACAGCTTTATTTGACTTATAACGGAATTCCTCTTCTTTTAAAATTTATTAATGCGCAGTATGGGACGAGTTATAATATCAATGCGGTGCCTGCCATGCTTTTTGTTTTGGTCACCTTTGCTTTTAATGAAGCCGCTTATAATTCAGAAACCATTCGTGCGGCTCTGCAGTCGGTAAATAAGGGGCAAATTGAAGCTGCCGAATCTTTGGGCATGACGTATTTTCAAGTATTAAAACGAGTGATTCTTCCCGAGGCACTTGTCGTTGCCATTCCGCCGCTTGGGAATGCCTTGATCGGATTGTTGAAAGGAACCTCATTGGCATTTGTGGCGGGGGTTATAGAAATGACGGCGCAAGGCAAGATTATCTCCGGAAGCACCTTTCGTTTCTTTGAGGTCTATCTTGCACTGGCAATTATTTATTGGGCGCTGACGATTATAATTGAACAAATTCTTCGGTTGCTGGAGAAAAAGCTTTCGATTCCGGAGCCGGGCCAGAAAAATAAAACCCGCGGCCGTTTGTTTTCATTTACAAGGAGTGATATTTAAATGATAAAGGTAAGTCATTTGTCAAAGTCCTTTCATAATAACTTAATTCTGGATGATCTGTCGGTTGAAATTGAAAAGGGAGATGTGGTGGCGCTGATTGGTTCATCAGGTGCCGGAAAGTCCACTTTTCTACGTTCCCTGAATTGCCTGGAAAAGGCGAATAAAGGTGAGCTTGACCTGGATGGATTCAAGGTGGATTTCACCAGAATTACGAACAAGCAGCGTCTGGAGCTCCGGCAGCAGACCGCCATGGTTTTCCAGCATTTTAATCTTTTCCCGTATCGGACAGCTCTTGAAAATGTAAAAGAAGGATTAAAAATTGTAAAAAAAATGAGTGACAGCGAAGCTAATAGAATCGCTGCGGAACAGTTGGAACAGGTGGGGCTTTCCGACCGCGCGCATTATTATCCCAAGCATATGTCCGGGGGACAGCAGCAACGTGTCGGGATTGCCCGTGCGCTTGCCATGCAGCCCAAACTGCTGTTGGTTGACGAACCGACCTCCGCTCTTGATCCCGAGCTGGTGGAGGAGGTGCTGCAAACCATTAAAAGAACAGCCGCAGGCGGCCAAACTATGATTCTCGTTTCCCACGAAATGAATTTTGTATATGAAGTTGCAAACAAGGTTCTTTTTTTGGACCAAGGAAAAATTATTGAGGAAGGAACTCCCAACGAGGTATTTAATCACCCGAAGTCACAGCGGACAAAAGAGTTTCTTCAAAATTATTATCGAATTAAAACAAACAACAATTGATGTAATAAACTTTAACCAAAAAAGTAAAAGAACAGGCTAAACGGTCTGTTCTTTTACTTTTCACCTATTTTGTATAGCTATAAAAATCGGTGGCACATTCTGTGTCAAAGTATACTGCCAGAATATAAATAGTATTGGAATCCTTTACATATAAATCCAGGAATCTCATGTCTTGAATGCCAAATGGCTTTTGTGCATAGAAATATTCAATGGAAAGAGTAACGATAATAATTATCATTTTATGGTATTGCATTTTATTTCCTTTTATGCTATTATATTAATCGTATTAGTAATCATTATTATTATTGTTTATCTATAGGAGGTAAAAATTAATGTCATTAATTGGAAAAGAAATAGCTGATTTTAAAGTACAGGCTTATCAACAGGGAGCATTTAAGGCCGTAACCAAAGAGGATGTTTTAGGAAAGTGGTCCATATTCTTCTTTTATCCGGCAGACTTTACCTTTGTGTGCCCCACTGAGCTGGAGGATTTACAGGATAATTATGAAGAGTTTAAAAAAATAGACTGTGAAGTTTATTCCGTATCCTGCGATACCCATTTTGTTCATAAGGCCTGGTCAGATGCATCCGCCAGAATAAAGAAGCTGCAATATGTAATGCTGGCGGACCCTACCCATGCTCTTGCAAAAGATTTTGAGGTATTAATCGAAGATGACGGTGTGGCCGAACGCGGTACATTTGTAGTAAATCCGGAAGGTAAAATTGTTGTTTACGAGGTAAATGCGGGTAATATCGGAAGAAATGCGGAAGAATTACTGAGAAAGGTAAAAGCAGCCCAGTTTGTTGCAGAGCACGGTGACGAGGTTTGCCCGGCAAAATGGGAACCGGGACAGGAAACCTTAAAGCCCAGCTTAGATTTGGTTGGCATGCTGTAAGGTGACGGAATATGAAAGATATATATGACATTATTATTATTGGCGCTGGTCCGGCAGGACTCAGCGCCGGAATTTACGCAGCAAGGGCAAAGTTTAAGGTTCTGATTATTGATAAAAACGATACCGGCGGCCAGATATCCCTTACCTCAGAAGTAGTAAATTATCCCGGTGTGGGTAAAATATCCGGCTCTCAGCTGACTGCTTCCATGAGAAAACAGGCAGCTTATTTTGGAACGGAATTCTTATCGGCTGCGGTAAAAGAGGTTGATTTCAGCAAGGATATAAAAGAAATCCAGACAGATAAAGGAGAGCGAAAAGCCTTTGGCGTCATTATAGCAACAGGCGCCAACCCAAGAACCATAGGGTTTATGGGGGAAAAAGAATTCAAGGGCAGAGGTGTGGCATATTGCGCTACCTGTGACGGGGAATTCTTTACCGGATTGGACGTATTTGTAATAGGAGCCGGTTTTGCCGCAGCTGAGGAAGCAATGTTTCTCACCCGGTATGCGAGAAAAGTAACGATAATTGCCAGAGAACCGGAGTTTACCTGTGTAAAATCCATTGCAGATAAAGTAATGGCTCATGATAAAATTGAGGTACGCTTTAATACGGAGGTATCGGAAGTCGGCGGAGACAATAACCTTAAATATGCCAGATTCATTAACAATGTTACTAATGAAATATGGGAATACCGGGTAGAAGACAGCAAATCCACTTTTGGCGTATTTGTATTTGCCGGCTATGTACCGGCTTCCGGTCTGGTCAAAAACCATATAAAGCTGGATGAACAGGGATATATTCTTACCGATAATAAACTCCGGACAAATGTGGAGGGCGTATATGCGGCCGGTGATATCTGTGTAAAAGACTTAAGACAGGTAGTAACCGCAGTGTCGGACGGAGCCGTAGCGGCAACCAATCTGGAACGGTACGTGGATAATCTGCGCAATGAATACGGTATTGTACGTGAGGATATCAAGCCCCTGAATAACTCGGAAAAGGAATTGATTTTAAACTCAGATACCGGTTCTGATACATCGGAGGAAGATACGGACGACGGTTTTATATCTTCCAAAATCAAAGGACAGTTGGCCCCCATCTTTGCCAAAATGGAAAAAAGAATAAAAATTGTAACCATACTGGACCCGTCGGATTCCATGTCGGGAGAAGTGGAAGGATTTGCAAAGGAAGCGGCTCTTCTGACGGATAAAGTTAAGGTTGAGATTTACCAAAAAGGTGAAAACCGAACTCTGGAAGAGGCAGCGGACCTTTCTCTGTATCCGGCCATACTGCTGTGTAATGAAAATAATGAATATCTGGGGGCAGCTTTTCATGGAGTTCCGGGCGGACACGAATTCAATTCTTTTATTCTTGCGCTGTATAATGCGGCAGGACCCGGTCAGCCAATGGACCCTGCCCTCCTTGAGGAGATACGGAGCATAGATAAAAAGGTAAATATAAAGATAGCTGTTTCCTTATCCTGTACCATGTGCCCGGAGGTAGTCATGGGCGCTCAAAGGATTGCACTGGAGAATAAAAATGTAACGGCGGAGATGCTGGATCTGACCCACTACCAGGACCTTAAGGAAAAGTTCAGCATCATGAGTGTTCCCTGTATGATTATCAATGACAAAGTCCTGTCCTTCGGTAAGAAATCCACGGAAGAAATATTAAAGGAAATCAGGGCATAATCACTTAAAGAAATTTATATTTACTCTTTTCATTAAGTTTATTTAACATTTTTCTAAGCTTAACCGGCACCGACGCTTCCATACGGCGGTTTTGGGTGAGTAATGGTGCCATGTTCTCAAAATTGCGGTGCAGCATGCCGCAAAGCCGGGCGTTCAGAGCGAAACAGTGAGTACAAATACAAGCATACGCCGTTTTCTCGACGTATCTCTTATTTTATGTTACAATACCTTTATGTTGGCAGGAACAAAGCCAAATAATTTGGCCTAAGGGGATATATAATCCGGCATAAATTTAAGGTGAGATAATTCGGGGGATGAAGATGACTAAAACGGAATTCGCTGCGCGGGCAGTCAAAATATTAAAAGAACACTACCCTAAAACAACCTATTCACATAAATATACGGAACCGCTGCAGCTTTTGATTGCGGCCCGGCTTTCTGCAAGGTGTACCAATGTCCAGCTGCATAAAGCTACGCCGGCTTTATTTCAGCGTTATCCCACATTAGATGCATTTATCCTCAGTACACCGGAAGAAATAGAGACCTATATCCGCCCCTGCGGCTTATATAAAATAAAGGCCCTCGATATTCATGCCATGTGTATAAAGTTAAAGGAAGAATTTAACGGAATGGTTCCGGATACCGTTGAGGAATTATTAAAACTGCCGGGTGTGGGGAGAAAAACAGCCAATCTGGTGGTAGGAGATGCTTTTCACAAGCCTGCTGTGGTGACGGATACGCATTGTATCCGGATATGCAGACGGCTTGGACTTACGGAGGGAGATAACCCGGTAAAAGTTGAGAAACAACTCTGGGCGATTTTACCGCCGGAAGAAGCCAATGATTTTTGTCACAGGCTTGTCGTACATGGCCGGGGAGTCTGCCGTTCCAGGAATCCCAAATGCAGGGGCTGCTGTCTTAAAAAACTCTGCAGATATGAACAATCCCGGAAAGCTGATATATCTGAAAAGATTTAAATTAAGCTGCTGCGGTGCCGGCAAAAACAAATAATTAAATATTCAGGAACCTGCGGAGCTGTTGCAATAGTGATGAAAATTACTGTTGCGGCAGCTTTTTTTATTCAATAGGAAATTGCATCCTATTGATAAAAACGCTCCGCGGGATGCGCATGACGCGCCAACGGAAGATTGTTACTAAAATGGCAGCGCGTCAGCGCCGGAGTCTGGCAAGCCAGACTCTTTCTTATTTTAGCGATAAGTTGTCATATTCCTTTTTTACGAAAAAGTTACCTCATGTTGCGTGGAAAAGTTACTAATCCTATGATAAGATTGGGTTATGATAAAACTACTGCAGGAGTTTGATTCAGATAAATCAATTAGGAGGATATTCTTGTGAAAAAAAAAATAATAAGTTTAATGCTGATAGCTATTATGCTTTTCTCTTTGGCAGCGTGTAGCGGGGGTAATAAGGAAGAGGCAAATAATCCTGCAGAGGGGACGGAAGCGGATACGAACAAAGCCGGGGCAGGGGATACGGAAGCGGAAAAAGAAGTGACCTTATCTCTTATGGTAACTACAAGGCCGACTACGGATAATAAGGATTTTTATCTGGACTGGCTTCCGGAGCTGGTAAAAGAAAAATATCCAAATATTAATATTGAAGTGGAACAGCTTCCCACCGACCAGTATAAGCAGACCGTCCGCTTAAAATTTGCAAGCGGGGAAGGACCGGATTTATTTACCTGGTGGGCCGGTCTTCAGGCGAAAGATTTGGTAGATGCGGGCTATGTAAAGGATTTATCCGATTTTTCACAGCTGGGCAAGTTTAAAAAGGAAATTGCGGATGCGTATGCTTTTGACGGGAAGAATTATGCCGTACCTTTAGGCAGCAGTTTTCTGACCACCTGGTATAACAAAGATGCATTTGCTAAGGCCGGTATAACAAAACTTCCTGAAAACTGGACGGAATTCCTGGAATGCTGCGAGAAATTAAAACAAGTTGGAATTACACCAATTACGGCAGGCGACAAACAGTCCTTTGTAATTCAGTTTGGGATGTATCAGATAGGTGCTTCGGAAATATATGGGGATAACCCTGATTTTGACAATAAATTATTCACGGGTGAAACCAAGTTTACGGATACAGTTTGGGTAAATACCGTTAAAAAATTCACCGAATTATATGAAAAGGGTTATGTTATCGAGGATTCCCTCGGGCTGTCCCAGGAACAAAGCCGTCAGGCCTTCCTGGACGGCAAGGCTGCTATGATTTTTGACGGAAGTTTTGGTTATGATGCCCTGAACCGGCAGGGAGCCGTGGAATTTGAAAAGGGTATTTTCTGTATTCCTTCCAATGACGAAGGAAAGAAATTTGTTTATAATCTGACACCATCCAACGGTGTTTTTGTAAGTGCGTCGTCCCAAAAGCAGGATGCCATTGATAAAGTACTGGACTACTGGTTTACGGAAGGTACTTCCTTATTTGAAAAATGGACTTCAACAACCAGTGATATACCGTGCTATGAAGGAGTGGAAGACTCCAGGGAGCTTGTGAGGGAATATCTGGACAGATATAAAGAGGATCAGAGTATCTATAATTTGAATAATGCCTGGCCTGAAGGCGTAAGTGATATGATGTGTATCGTATTCCAGAACGTTATTTCCGGTAACGGAACACCAGAAGATGTCTGCCAGGGTATGCAGAATAAGTTTGATGAGCTGAACGGCAATTAAATAAAACCGGAAGACAGTAAATAAACGGATAAGGCATTTGCAAATTTGAAGGGTTCATATTTGTAAATGCCTTGCTTTATAGAAAGGAAGGCATTATGGCAGACAAAAAAAGGAGACAGATTTTACTCATATTCATAATTCCGGCGCTGGCTTTTTATCTGATTTTTTGGATTTCACCCGTGCTTATGTCCTTCTTCTACGGGCTTACCAATTGGAGCGGACTCGGAAGTTATGAATTTATAGGCCTTAAGAATTTTAAGTATCTAATAAAAGAGGGGACCATGTTTAATTCCATGAAAAATACCGTTACCTATGCCTTATTTGTAGTGGTATGGGGAAATCTCCAGGCGCTGGCCCTTGCTCTGATTTTAAACATGAAATTACGGACCAGTGGTTTTTTCAGGACCGTATTTTATATTCCCGCCCTTTTCAGCACCATTGTGGTGGCTTTTATCTGGAGCTATGTCTATGCTCCTTATTATGGCATGCTTTATGAGATTACACAAAAATTCGGCTATGACGGAACTCTGAATTTATTAGGTAAGAATTCCACCGCGCTTTTGGCAACTGCCTTTGTTGAAACCTGGAAGACATCCGGCACCATGACAATAATTTATCTGGCCGGACTTCAGAATATTCCGGAAGAGGTTATGGAATCTGCCAGGATAGACGGCTGCAATGCCATAAGGTCTACGTTACATGTCAGAATTCCCATGCTGGCGAATACCATTACGGTAAATGTCATGCTTGGTTTAATCGGCGGATTTAAATCCTTTGATTATATATTTGCCTTAACCGGAGGAGGCCCCGGCACTTCTTCCAGTACCTTAATGTATTCCATATACAAAATGGCCTTTGTGGAAAGCCAGTTCGGCAAAGCCGAGGCTCTGGCTGCCGTAGCGTTTTTATTTATATTGGCGGTATCCGTTATAGTATTAATATTTATGAAACGAAAGGAGCTTGAGGCATAATGAAAAAAAGTGTAAGAAATGAAATTTTAATTACCGCCGGGATTGCCTTGTTTTTCCTGGTATTTTTATCACCTATTCTCATTGCACTTTCCGGTTCCTTTCGGGAACTGAAAGACACCAGCTCCTATTTAAGGATTTTTAAAAGCTTTACGTTAGAGAGCTACCAGGCTGCCTTCGGTAAAATGAAATATTTCCGTTCATTAAAGAACAGCATAATAATTACCTGTATCAGTGCCTGTACTCTCGTTGCGGTAAGTTCCATGGCAGGCTTTGCCATTGCCAGGCTAAGGGGAAAACTGGGCGGCTTTTTCCAGATATTTTTCTTAGCAGGCATGATTGTATCGGCACAGATGTCCATTATACCTATGTACCGTATTGTGAATAGGTTGGGAATCGGTAATACAATCTGGGCGCCGATTTGCTTATATGTAACAGCGGCCCTGCCCTTTTCCATATTCCTGTATACGAATTTCATAAAAGCCGGTGTTCCGTATGCCTTAGAAGAGGCGGCGCGGGTGGATGGGGCAAGTGTTCCCTATACTTTTATAAAAATCGTCATACCTCTGACGAAGCCGGCCCTTACTTCCATAGTCATTACACAGGGCGTACCCATCTGGAATGACTTTTTCTTCGGAATGCTTTTTTTGTCGGCGCCGGAACAAAAAACACTGCCCCTTACCATGCTTAATTTCATAGGGGACATGGAAAACGCCACCCAGTGGAATATGCTGTTTGCCGCCTGCTTTTTAAGTGCTCTGCCAATTCTTGTTATTTACATGTTTTTACAAAGATACTTTGTAAGCGGTCTGACTGTAGGGGCCGTAAAAGGTTAGATACTTTTATATAAAAATAAAATCAGTTAAAATAGGATAAGCGAAAGGCGGATTTTCATGCGCCATCAGGGGCTGTCAATGGCACCATGCTGTTGTACGGCATCATGTTTATATGGTTGAAAGAAAATATAATAGGGAAAGGATGCCACATGGGGATTCTTTCAGCCCTTTTTATTCAAGACAATAAAAGGCCTGTAACAGGATATTTTATTGTATGTGGCAAATACAATGGGTGTAAATTATGAAATATCATAAAAGCATCAGATTTAAATTCTTAGGCTGCCTGTTAGCAGTATCTATTTTACCTGTATTGATTATTTTTATATTTATTTTAAGGAGCAATTCCCAGTTTTACCAGTCCCAGATTGCCGAAGCCAGCAATAATGAGGTAAGCAGCATCACTACCCGGGTTAACGGCAGTATTGAGAATTTAAACGGTCTGCTGACCTCCCTCATATTCAGCAAATATGACAATAACAGCTGCATGCTTGCCATATGCGGACAGGAAGGAAAGGGAAAGCAGCTTACACCTTATGAGAGATTAAGCAATAACAGAAAATTCGAGTACGTAAGCAGTAACTTAATCGGGAATAACGACTATGCGGAAGGTGTTTATCTTTTTAATGAAAGCGGCTATACCTATTCCTTTGTGAAAATAAGGGAGCTAAGGCTTGAGGAAAATTATAGGGAAGCCAGGTGGTACCAGAAACTGAAAAACAGTGACAGCCTTCAGGTTACCTTAATGTATAAGCCGGAACATTTAAATGAAACCAAGATTGTTTTTGCCAGGTATTTTACCGACATGAAAGGAAAAAACGGAAGTGTTCTGGCCGTAGTCTGCAATGACAGAATATTTGATAATAAACCTGCCTGGGGACAGGGATTTATCATGGATGAAAACGGCTCGGTGATTTACGGAAAGTCGGCGCAGAATTTATCCGGTAAGGAAAAGCAGCAGATAATAAAGAAGGACAGCGGTGTAATCATCCGCAATAAAAAGGCGGATGCTTATGTATACGGCACCTTAAATGTAAACAACTGGAAAATTATATCGGAGGTTTCCTTTCAGCCTTTTAACCGGCTCTACCAAAAAATTACCCGTTATTTAGTCGGTCTTATCGGGGCCGTTGTCGTGTTTGTGCTGATACTGCTCATATTATCGGAAAGAGTTATGATAAGTCCCCTGGAAAAACTGGCCTATATGATGGAACACACCATAAGCAAGGAGCCGTCACTCAAGAATGCCCAAAAGGAGAGAAAGGATGAAATCGGTGTGCTTTACCGGGGATACGACAAGATGATGACGGAAATAAACCGGTTAATTCAGGAAAAGTATGTCAGTGAAATTCAATTCTTAAAATCCCGGCTGCAAAACCTTATGTCCCAGATTAACGCACATTTTATCTTTAATACCCTGGAAAACATTAATTGTCTGGCATCCATTGAGAAAAACCGTAAAATTGCGGTTATGTCAAAATCCCTGGGTGATATGCTGCGGTACAGTATAGAATACGAAAGAGAAGAAGAAAAGCTATCGACGGAAATAGAGCATATAAAGCAATATATACAGATACAGGAGATACGCTTTGAAAATAAAATTTACTTAGAGCAGGAAATGGAAGAAGGACTTCAGAATGCGAAAGTATTAAAATTCATGCTGCAGCCTGTTATTGAAAATGCCATAGAGCATGGACTGGCAGGAGAAGATAAGCCCTGGGTAATCCGTCTTAAGGCGTACAGGGAAGAAGAAAAGCTTATTATATGGGTACAGGATAACGGAGTTGGAATGACGGAGGAAGAGGTCATCCGGATTACAAACCGGATAAACCATCCGGAAAGCTTTTCGGGAAATTCCGGGTATACAGGCATAGGGCTGTCCAATATACAGAAAAGGCTGCGTCTTTTATATACAGAAGACTACGGACTATATATCGAAAGCAAAAAAAAGGAGGGATTAAAAGTAATTATTTGTCTTCCGTACCATTTGGATTAGTAGATTGGAGCAGTGGAGCAAAAAAGGAGAGGTATTTATGTATCGTTATATTATCGTGGATGATGAAGCCATTATCAGAAAAGGATTAGTCAGTAAGATTAATGAAATTACTTCTATGGATATTGGCTGTGGGGGAGAAGCAGACAATGGGGTAAAGGGATTAGAGCTGATTGAACAAACCAATCCGGATATTATTATTACGGACATGAAAATGAGGAAAATGGACGGTATGGAATTCCTGGACCGGATTAGTGAAAGGTATCCGGATAAGCCGATTATAGTAATCAGTGCTCACAAAGCCTTCAGCTATGTCAGCAAGGCAATAGAGAAAAGGGCTGTGGGATATGTTTTAAAACCATTTTCCACGGAGGAAATTGAAAAGCAGTTAAGAAAAGCAATAGACCAGATAGAACAGCAGCGAAGCATTCTTCAGCTTAAGGAAACGGTAGCTACCTATGAACAGAAAAAAGAACAGGATGTTTTACTGGAGGTCATTTTAGAGCCCTGGAACGTAAATATGGAAGAGAAGCTTCTGACCAAAGATTTTAATACGAAGGATTATTATATGCTCTTAACGGTAAATACAATGGCAGAGGACGGATACTTTGCTATGTCGGCCATTTGCTCCGAATATTTAAATCAGGTAAAATATGCGGTACTTGATAATCCGGCCAATAAATTCCAGTATTTTATCCTTATGTCCGTGAAAGAGGAAAATATGCTGCATAAAATGAGAACAAAAGCGGAGCATATTTCCATGCATCTGGTAAAGAAGCTGGAAGGGCAGAAGGTTTTTATCTGTATCGGTGAGGTATTTCAGGGTTTTGCTCAATTAAACCGGCATTATGTACTGAATGATAAAATGCTGCGGGATATACGTCTGACCGATACATACCGAATCTTACACAGGATAGAAGGCAGAAAAGAGGAAACAGTGATTTACGGTGAAGATTATATCAAGGAGATTTTTATAAAAATGAAATACCGTAATTCCAAAGAAAAGGATATTCTGGAAGAGTTTTTCGGCGGAATCTGGATTGATAAGCATACCCTTGGCGATATCGGCGCAGCCTGCGGTAAGTTAATCCGTAAAGTAAATGACTATGCGGTGCAGAAAGGGGTCGGCACCGATGATATTATGGAAGTATTTTACCGCAGGTATTTATTTTGCAGTTCTATTGAAAAAATGCGGAAAGAAATATCCGGATATCTTGTTCTCATTTTCAATTCCATCGATATGCAGGACAATGCTCCGGATAATCTTCTGGAAACAATACAGGAATATATTAAGAATAATTACCATAAAAAACTGACCTTGCAGGCTCTTTCCGCGGAATTATTCGTAACGCCCGCCTTTTGCAGCAATCTGTTAAAGAACAGGCTGAATAAAAGTTTCAACGAATATATCAGTGAAATCCGGATTGATAAGGCAAAAAGACTTTTAAAAGAAACCAATTTAAGTGTGGAAAGTATTTCGGATGAGATTGGTTATTCCAATTCCAAATACTTTTTTAAAATTTTTAAAAAGATGACTCATTTAAGTCCGAACGAATACCGGAACGGCAGGCCGCAGCATACCGTTAATGCAGGCTGCCATACTAATAGGAGGAATTAACATGTTATATAAAAAATCCGGGGAGAAAGAATTGGAGCAATCACTTTTTAAAGAACCGGGAAGCGAATACAGGGCTGCGCCCTTCTGGGCCTGGAATAATAAGCTTGATAAGGAATTGTTATTAAAGGAAATCGGACAGATAAAAGAAATGGGAATGGGAGGCGCCCATATTCATTGCAGGGTTGGACTTGATACCGGATACTTAGGGGATGGGTTTTTTGATTGTGTCAAGTCTAGTACAGAAGAAATGAAAAAGCAGGGAATGCTTTGCTGGCTGTATGACGAGGACCGCTGGCCCTCGGGAAGTGCGGGAGGGCTGGTTACAAAAGAAGAAAAATACAGGTCCCGTTTTTTGGTTCTGGTTCCGGCAGATTATACGGAGCCTGACAGTGATGTATTTATGGCGGCAGCCAAGGCGGTCCGGAGCAATAACAGGACGCTTTTGGGAAAATACCGGATACATCTGGATGAGAAGGGCTATATGACAGGCTATGAAAGGAAAGAGGGAGACTTGGGGGAAGGAGAAGAGGCCTGGGAGGCTTATCTGGAGGTATCCGGCAGCACACCCTGGTTTAATAACCAGGCTTATGTAAATACACTGGATAAGAAAGCCATTGACCGTTTTATTGAGATAACCCATGAAAAATATTATGAGCAGTTAAAAGAAGATTTTGGCAAAGCGATACCGGCAATCTTCACAGACGAGCCTCAGACCAGCCATAAGGAAAGACTTAGGGAAACCTTTGAAAAAAGGCCGGTTATCCTTCCCTTTACCGATGATTTCGAACAGACTTTCCGGGAAAGATATCATATTTCCCTTCTGGAACACCTGCCGGAGCTTATCTGGGAAGCCAAAGATAAGGAGATATCCGAAATCCGTTATTATTACCATAGGCACGTATGCGAACGGTTTTCGGAGGCTTTTGGGGATAATATCGGAACCTGGTGCGAAAAACACGGCATTGCCCTGACGGGGCATATGATGAGTGAATGGACTCTGTATTCCCAGACACTGGCTGTCGGCGAAGTCATGCGCCCCATGAAAAACTTCGGGATACCCGGAGTTGATATGCTGTGTGACAGAAGGGAGCTTTCCACGGTTAAGCAGGCCCAGAGCATTGCCCGTCAGATGGGCAGGGAAGGGGTAATGAGCGAATTATACGGAGTTACCGGCTGGGATTTTGACTTCCGCAGCCACAAGCTTGCGGGAGACTGGCAGGCAGCCCTTGGCGTAACCGTACGTGTACCCCATCTGACCTGGGTATCCATGGAGGGAGAAGCAAAAAGGGATTATCCTGCCAGTATCGGTTATCAGTCTCCCTGGTATAAGGAATATGGTTATGTGGAAAATCATTTTGCCAGATTAAATACGGCCATGACCAGGGGAGTCCCCAAAGTTTCGGTGGGAATCATTCATCCTATTGAATCCTATTGGATATACTGGGGCAGCCAGGAGCAGACCGCCGTAACCCGCCAGGTTCTTGAAAGTAATTTTACCAATGTAATTAACTGGATGCTTTATGGCTTAATTGATTTTGATTTTATCTCGGAAGCTGTGCTGAGTGAAGATAAGCGGACGGTTACGGAAGCTAAGTTCCCCATGGGAGCCATGGATTACGAGGTAGTACTGGTGCCGGAATGCATTACTCTGCGCAGTACGACTTTACGGAGACTTTCAGAGTTTAAGAATAAGGGCGGTAAGGTAATCTTTATGGGCAAAGTTACGAAATATCTGGATGCAAAGGTAAGCCCTTTAACAGAGGAATTTGCAAAGACCTGTACAAAAATCCCCTTTCACTTCGGCAGCCTGCTAACCGTGCTGGAGCCTTACCGTGACATAGATATTATGGTAAAAGTAATGGACGGAAAAGACGAAACCAAGGTGGAGCACATAGAAACCGGCACCCGGGCGGCAAATATGTTTTATCAGCTGCGTCAGGACGGAAAAGACAAATGGCTTTTCCTCTGCCATGTGAACAAACCGGCAAACGAACATATTACCTGTACGGAGGAGCTGACGGTAAAGATAAAAGGTGAATACCAGCCTGAGGTATACGATACCATGACCGGAGAGGTTTATAAAATATGTCCGGAATATAGAAATGGGTATACGTATATTACTTACTACTGCTCCGTACATGACAGCCTGCTCCTGAGACTTACCGGGAAAGCGTCAGAGCCCCAGGGGAGAAAAGCAATACCGTATCTGCCTGGTGAAACTTTTTATCTGCCGGAGCCGAAAGCTTTTACCCTGGAGGAGGACAACGTGCTGCTTCTGGATACGGCGGAATATTCCTTTGACGGGGGAAAATGGGAGGAAGAGGAAGAAATTTTGCGCATTGACAATTTGTTCCGGAAAAAGCTTGACCTTCCCCTTCGCATGGAAGCATTGGCACAGCCCTGGGTGAATCAGGAGGAACAGAAAAATACCCATAAATTAGGGCTGAAATTTAGAATCTATTCGGAAATAGAGCTTAAAGGTGCTGCTCTTGCCATGGAAAGACCGGAAAACGCTGAAATTTACTTAAACGGGGAAAGAGTAATCCATGGAAGCTGCGGCTGGTATGTGGATGAATGTATTAAGAAAATCCCGCTTCCGGATATAAAAAGGGGAGAAAATATACTAAAGCTTTTTATACCATTCGGGCCGAAAGTAAACGTGGAATGGTGCTATCTCTTAGGGGATTTCGGCGTACAGGTACTTGGAAGAAAAAAGAAAATCACCGGGCTGCCTCAGGAAATTTATTTTGGAGATTATACCAGGCAGGGGCTTCCTTTTTATGCCGGGAACCTGACTTATGAAGTTCCCCTTACCTGTGAAGAAGGCAGGCTCCACTTAGAAGCGTCCCATTACCGGGGGGCCCTCATACAGTGTTACTTGGACGGGAAGATAAAAGGGAATATCGTATTGGCGCCTTACCGGCTGGATTTAGGGCCGGTGGAAAAAGGAGAACACACGCTTGGGCTAAAGATTTTCGGCAACCGTATCAACGCATTTGGTGCCGTTCATAATGCGGATGCCGGTGAAGCCTGGTATGGCCCTAATCTGTGGAGGACGGTGGGCCGGAAATGGAGCTATGAATATCAATTAAAGGAAATGGGCATTTTAACGACTCCAAGGTACTGGCTGAGCCCTGCGCCGACCGACGGCAACGCGGCACCGGCGTAAATAGCGGGTGCTGAATTAAGTGAAATCTATGCAAGGCTGTGCTAGAGTGTATTGAAAAATGCTTGTACCGGGCTGGATGCTCCAATTTGTGTGAGGCAAGGAGTGATTTTGGGAGCATAGAGGTGCTGCTATCCCCAAATTACGACGCAGCATACCGTAAAGCGGGGCATTCAGAACGGCGCAATGATTTTTCAAACCCGTTCTAGATAAGTAAGAATATTTATATAAAAAAATAAAAAGATTTTGGGAGGAAATGATAATGGAAAATAAATTTTTAAAAGGTGTTTATCCGGTTATGCTGACACCTTTTACCGCAGATAATCAGGTGGATTATGAAGCTTTGGGAAAATTAACCGAGTGGTATATTGACGCAGGGGTAACCGGGCTGTTTGCCGCCTGCCAGTCCAGTGAAATGTTCTTTCTGTCTTTAGAAGAAAGGATTCATATCACCAGGTACATTGTGGAAAAGGCGGGAGGCAGAGTGGCGGTCATATCTTCCGGACATATTTCGGGTACCATAGAAGAACAGGCCCATGAGTTAAATGAGATAGCAAAAACCGGGGCGGACGCCGTCATTTTAATTACCAACCGCCTTGCCGGAGAAAAGGAGGGGGACCATATCTGGATGAAAAACCTGGAGCTGCTGCTTAAGGACCTGCCGCCGGACCTGCCTCTTGGCTTCTATGAATGCCCTTATCCTTATAAAAGGCTTCTGTCCCCGGAAATTCTGAAACGGTGTGGGGAAACGGGCCGGTTTTATTTCCTGAAAGATACCAGCTGCGACCTGGAGAATATAAAGTCAAAGCTGGAAGCAGTCAAGGGAAGTAATATGCGCATTTTTAATGCCAATACTTCTACTCTGCTTCAGTCTTTACAGGAAGGTGCGGCCGGTTTCAGCGGTGTTATGGCTAATTTCCATCCCGAATTGTATGTATGGCTTACCGAAAACTTTGAGCGTCCGCCCCGGTTTTTGCTA
>DBEP01000034.1:0-233 GCA_002294045.1 Lachnoclostridium sp. UBA903
AAGTTCAGTAAATTAACTATTTGGCAACTGCCCCTGCTGCTATCGTTTCAGCCTTCCTGTTTAAGGTTCCGTACCCCACGCAAGGCTGCCGGAAAGGTAGCCGGCAATCTTATCCCAGTCAACATAATTGGAGTCTGAACCGTTAAAGGAGTAATCGCCGGTTTGGGTATAATTAGTCCAGTCAGCTTTTGAAAATCTGGCCTGTACTTCAACGGCCTGTCCGGCAGGAAGAT
>DBEP01000034.1:376-1206 GCA_002294045.1 Lachnoclostridium sp. UBA903
ACCAGTCACACCAGAAATTCTGGGCTTTTTCTCCGTCAATGGTGTAATAATACCGTATCTTAATATCGGACAGCTTTATGTCCGTAGTTCCGGTATTATTAAGCTTAATCCTTGGCATAATACCATTGGTAACTGCGGCTGTATTGCCGTTAAACATCTGGATTTTAATATCTCCGGTTACAACGATGGAAGAGTCCGTTATCGTAACGGCCAGTACAGGGTCATTTCCTGCGCTGAAGTCGAAGGTCAGATTAACTCTGCCGACGGATTGGGCAGCCAGATATTCCTTTAAAATAGTCACCGTATTGCCGGAAATTACATAATCGGTTCCCTCTGTCAACCGTTCGGTTCCTTTCAGGATTCCATCCAGGGTATGTCCGTTTAACGTAACCTCTACAGCTATATCGGCCTGTTTATCCGGATGCTTGTCAAAAGCGGTCTGCGTCGGCGATATGGTACCGCTGGGAGTGGAATCCGTTACGGTAACGGTAAGGACAGGGTCAACACCTCCGCTGAAATCAAAGGTCAGACGGGTGGTTCCGACCGGAAGGCTGTTAAGATAGTCTGCCGATATGGTTACGGTTTCACCGGACAGGATATAATCGGTTCCCTGAATCAGGGCTGTGTTACCGTTTTTAATTTGAACCAGGGTGTTTCCGTTCAGAGTCATGTTAACCTGTATATTCAATGGATTGTACTTATCAAAGGCCGCGGCAGCCGGTGTGATACCGGAATTATCCTGAGCGCCGCCCGGTTCATTGCCGTAAACCTTAACGCCTCCGTCATAGACCGGAATGTAAGCCGTCTGTACCGTATTGCCGGAAGTTACC
>DBEP01000034.1:1323-10863 GCA_002294045.1 Lachnoclostridium sp. UBA903
AGGGCAGCAGCTTTGATACGGTCGCCCCCGCGTTATAGTTGGTGGATACGGTGATATTGTCTGCCGTATAACCTGCCTGTACTGCTTCCGTAATATCGATAAAATATCTGAAGGAAAGCTCGTCGCCTACCTTTGCCGGCCAGCCGGAACGGTTATTAAGAAGTGCTTTGATTTCAATGAAATTGGAGCCTGAGGCATTGATTCCGGCTTCCACAAAAAATTCATCGTTGGTAACTTCTTCTATGGCAGTTAAGCCGGGAATCGGTTCACCGCCGTATAAATCATACATTATGGCCAGGGCGCCTACAAATCCGGCATTGTAATCGCAGGCAACTTCATTATTGACATAGTTGCCGATATCGTCCTGATAGCTGTCATCATTGCCGGGACCTCCTACAAGTGCCCCATAAAGCGTATGCCTGTGATAGGCAGGTACTGTCTGGCTGTCGGCCCAAGAGCTGTGGGCGGTCCGGTGATGGGGACGCTGCGACGGATTGGTTCCGAATCCCACTACAAAGCTCCGTCCGGTACTTCCCAGGGCATAGTCCACCTGCTGTTTGGCAAATTCCCTGTAAACGGCAGCTTTTTCCGCACTGCAGCCGGACCAGTCGGCATATACGCCGGCCAGAAATGCCGTAGTGGTGGCATAACGGAGAGCTCCCCAGGAATCCAGCCAGGCCAGGCCTTTCGGCGTATAAGTAATCCGGCTGCCGTTATATCCGGTTGTCCAATAATCCAGATGCATCTCCGTACTGGTTTTATATATCTCTTTATTGGTGATTTTAGCCAAAAGCAGGGCGGCGCCATAATGCACATCGTCCCAGTTTTGAGCCCATTTATAAGCAATGGTGGAAGACTGGGGTTCCGTTCCCCAGTTGGCTACGTAGGTCTCCGCCTTATTCAGGTAAGCCTCATCATCGGTAGCAAGGTATAACCATACTCCGGCCCAGGATAATTCATCATAAAATCCGCTGTAGGAATTGTAGAATCCGTTGGCTGCCGTATACCCCGCATCACTTTTGGTATTTTCGGCAAAGGCAAAAAGCTCTTTGGCGTGACTGGCACAGGTGGCGGCATATGCCGGGTCGCGTTCTTTAAATACTACGGCCGCCGAAGCCAGTGCAGCAGCCGCTTCCGCCGATACGGACGAACCCGGATTATTTAAATCCACCTTGTAAGACGGACGGTTCATCTGCATCACTTCCGCAGGTCCCCACCAGGAATGGTCGGCACCGCCGTCTCCAACCTGATAATAGAAAACATTGGCTTGGGGATGGCATTTAATTAAGTAATCCGTTACCCATTTGATATTATCAAGTAAATATTCTAACTGACCGCTGTTTCTCAGGGCATCTTCCTCTTCGTACACCGACCATGCAAGCATGGCGGCAGAATAAGCCATGGGAAGATTAAACTTTACATGATCCCCGGCATCATACCATCCGCCGGTAAGATCCAGTCCCGCATCTGCTCCGTCGGTAAGCCCGGAATCCCCTCTCCAATTATCCCGTTTATCCTCGGGAAGCTTACCGGAACGCTGGAACTCATAAAACATAATGGCCTTTTGTAATGCTTCGCCATAATTATATGATGTCTGCGCCTTAACAGGCTGAACATGCATAAGCGCCGTTAGAAGGCTTATAACCAGTAATATACTGAATAATTTCCGCATATGTTTACTCCCTTTCTTTTGCAGAGACTGCAAAAGGTCTCTTTGTTTTTACGGTTCGATTCCCCACTGAATGCTGCCTGACAGATATCCCGTGGTTTTTTCCCAATCCGCATAATTGGAACTGGTTGCATTAAAGGAATAGTCTCCTGTCTGGGTATAGTTGCTCCAATCGGTTTTAGAAAATCTGGCCTGTACCTCAATGGCCTGTCCGGCAGGAAGATTACCCGCTCCCTCTGTAAATCCTATTTCCAGGTAATAATCGGCACCGGATTTGGGCGTATCCATTTTTACAAAGCGCCCGGTTACATTGCTGCTGCCTATTGTGGACCAGTCACACCAGAAATTCTGTGTATTTTCTCCGTCAATAGTATAGTAATACCGCAACGTAATGCCGGAAAGCTTTAGATCCGCGGTACCTGTATTATACAGTCTGATTCTTGGCATAATTCCGTTTGTTACGGCCTGGGTATTGCCGTTAAACATCTGTATCTTAATGTCACCTTCAATCACCGAAGTATCGACAATGGTCACGACCAGTCTGGGATCAATACCTCCGCTGAAATCAAACGTAAGCTGTAACCGCCCTGCCGGTTTGGCAGCCAGATACTCCTTTAAGATAGTGACTCTATCGCCGGATAAGGTATAATCAACGCCTTCCGTTAAAGCAACGGAACCATCGTAAATACCGACAAAGGTATTGCCGTTTAAGGTCATATCCACCACGATATCCTCCTGATTTTCCGAGCTCTTGTCAAATACGGCTGTAGTGGGTGTTATGGAAGAATTATTAACGGGCTCGGAACCTTCACCAAACAGAAGGGAATAAACTCCGTTGGCAATGGCGATATCACACTGAGCCCAGAAGCGGTGATAATTAAATTCGGGAGCAGTACCGGAATTATAGGCATCCAGCAGTTTCTGGTAATCCGGGTCATCCTTGTATTTGGAACGGATATCCAGGAATGTAATTCCCGATTCTATTACATCGCCGTTTGGCATAGTACCGGTCCAGCCTTCCGGTACATATACTTCCTGTTCAAAGAAACGGCGGTAATCCTCTCTGGTTTCCGGTGCGGATAACCCTTTGTCGTCCCGGTATAAATTCCACATACGGTCCAGCAATTCCTTAGCAATTACCCGTGCTTCGTCATCCCCGGAAGCTTTGCTGTAATACAATAATGTATTGGCAAGGGAAGCGGTTATGCCAAGGTCCGTGCCGTAATCAACTACGGTTACATGAAGATTGCTGTTCCCGGTATAAGTACCCGTCCAGGTATCCGGCTGACCCGACCAGTCCAGGTTACCCGGT
This sequence comes from Lachnoclostridium sp. UBA903, assembly GCA_002294045.1. Classification (GTDB taxonomy): domain Bacteria; phylum Bacillota; class Clostridia; order Lachnospirales; family Lachnospiraceae; genus Anaerocolumna. Next base: position 4,305 of record DBEP01000034.1, read on the forward strand.
ATGGCGAAGGTACCGTCCGCATTCAGCCGCACGACGGATTTAATCCAGCTTACCCAATTATCCAGCAGGGTCTTTGCCCTGGAATCCATAGTTTGATAATAATATTCCGCAACGCGCTGCATGGACCAAGCCTGGAAGCCGAACCAAGTATTGCTGCCGGGGTCCAGATAAACCGGATTTTCTTCATATCCCATGCCATAGAAGGTTGCCGTTCCGGAAGGCCAGGTCTCGTAACGCCCGTTCCTTGAATTGCTTGCGCCGCCTGCAATAGCGCCTTCCGCTGATTGCAGCCATTGGTAAAATTCCAGCTGCCTGTCCAGACTATCTGCCCAATCTGCTGCACCATTCTGTGATATAGGTTCAAAATCCGGGTCCGTAGATAATATCCAGGCCGCCATAGGGTTCTGGTAGCCAAAATGACTGTGGCTGCTTCCGATTTTCCATGCCCAGTCCGCGCTGATTCCGCCGCCCCAGGCATAATACCAGGACAGGAGATAATGGGCGGAATCATAGCCGCTTCCTGCCGTTGCCGGGGAACCTATTTTGCGGAAGTATTTATCAAACATGGAATATCTCAAATAATCGCCCATTTTGCTTGCTTTGCTTCTGTAAGTATCGATATCAATTCCATATTCTTCTGCCCACTGCTGCGCCCAGAAAGTTGCCTGTACGGCACGGGCGTCTGCATCGGGTGCATTGGTATATTTAAATTGTTCGGCATATTGGCTGTCGCCTGTAAAAAGATCCAGAAATCCGTTCTCACCGCCGAAATTCATTTCGTCCCAGCAGGGCTGGGGTATTGTTTCCCAGGTGGACTCCTGGCTTCCTCGCTGGAACGTGTTAATGTAGGACGGCTTTGACGTACCATCCCCGCGGCTGCCAAATCCGTACCAATTGTCTACGTCCAGCAGCCAGTGCATACCGTAAATGGTAGAGGTACCATAGGCAGAAACCAGTTCATTATGTATGGGGTCCGTTCCCACTGCTGCTCCGAAATCAAGCTCAGCCGGATACATACCGGGATCCTCCCATTCAGGTGCATAGGTTGCAGGTTTGCTTGCGGTATATCTGCTCATGCTTGTATTCGGCTGGTCCTGTTCCGTTGGTATCATATAGGTCTCCGCCGTATCCCAGGCTTTTGCAAAACCGGAAAAATCACCCGTAAATTTACCGTACATGGCTTCCAGCCACATATAATAGCTGAGGGCTTCGCTGGTTGTTACATGCCCGTAGTCGGGAGCCTCAACCATCAATGTTTCAATGGAGTGATAGGGTATACCATCTTCACTGAAGTATCCGTTAGCCGGATCGTGAAGGTCTTCCCACAGTTCCAGAAACCGCTCCTGATAAGTGTCTGTTTCAGCAGCTGCAGCTGCATGTGAAGGAACCGGATTCGGTATGGCGGAAACGGATGTGGCCAGTAAAATAACGGCTATAAGCATTTTTCGGAGCTGAGATTTACACAATCCGGCTTTTAAAGCGGTTCCAAGTCCTCTTTTTCGGCTTTTCCTCAAATCAACGCACAATAACTTTTTAAAACTCATACTATAACCTCCTCATTTTATTTATCTTACAATTACTCCCGGTTAAATATGCATCTGCCAGCCTGTAACGTCCCTTGACACATCTCCTTTCTATTACCGATTGCTGACAGTTGTCCATATTCAGAAGAAATAATTGGAAGCCCCTCCATATGTAAATTGAGTTAAAGTTTCGGCCGCCTGTAATGACAGTGTGTTTAACGTATTTTTACTCTCCCCAAGTCTTCATTAATTGTTACAATAATTAAATGATAATTATTCCTTTTGTGTAACTATTCACCAATACAATAACATTGGAAATATATTTTGTCAATAATTTCAAGTAAATAAATTACATTATCTGCCTTTTTGTGGTGATTTCATTAATTATTCTTTCTATTCTATCATTAGGTGCATTTAAGTAGGGCGATTTGTCGATACTTTAATAATTTTCAGCCGATACCCCTGAAATCTACTGTTAATGAGCAGATTTTTCCTCCATAGAAACTATGCTTGGAAAAAATTATAAGAATATAATTGTTAAAAACAGATATAATTTTGTAAAAATAATCCATTGTAAAAATGTTACATTTATAGTAAAATATGTTTGATAATATTTTAACATATACTGTAAATAAATTGATATTTTAGTAAAAACATCGGAATAATCTGTAATAATATGGATTATTTATCTTATGCTATGTTTCGTTAACTTGCTTATAAGGACCACAGAAAAGGTACTCCATGAAAGCAGATTATATGTTGGAAAAGTGTCAGAACAGCAGTAGAGAAGGGGGTGTTATCTATGTGATTTTTATATGGGGAATTGTTAGGAAACCATGAAAAAGCGGAGGTGAGTACAGTGAAAAGAATAAGAAGGGTGTTTTTATTATTTGTTATTTTTGTAACTATTGTTACAGCATGTTATTTTAATTATGGTCAGGAGGTGGCGGCTTTCGATACGAATAATGATGACTGGCTGCACTGTGTGGGCAACCGGATTTATGACAGGAATAACAATGAGGTTTGGCTGACCGGTGCCAACTGGTTTGGTTTTAACTGCAGTGAAAATGTATTCCACGGTGCATGGTATGATATTAAGGATATTTTAACAAATATTGCAGACAGGGGGATTGGGTTATTAAGAATTCCGATTTCCACGGAGTTATTGTACAGCTGGATGACGGGCAGTCCGAATAAAGTATCAAGTGTAACGGCTGTAAACAATCCGCCCTATTATGTATGTAATCCTGATTTTTATGACGCTGCAACGGGTGGCCCAAAAAACAGTATGGAAATATTTGATATTATAATGGGATATTGCAAAGAGCTGGGTATCAAAGTAATGGTGGATGTACATAGCCCGGATGCCAATAATTCTGGCCATATTTATCCGCTATGGTATGGTCTGACCACAGCTACGGCCGGAGAGATAACTACAGAAAAGTGGATTAATACGTTGGTGTGGCTGGCGGATAAATATAAGAATGACGATACCATCCTGGCAATCGATTTAAAAAATGAGCCTCACGGAAAAAGAGGATATACGGATACTGCGCCTGCCGATATGGCAAAATGGGACAATACTACGGATGAAAATAACTGGAAATATGCGGCTGAAAATTGTGCAAGAGCAATACTTGATGCCAATCCCAGATTATTGATTGTGATTGAAGGGGTTGAACAATACCCGAAGACAGAAAAGGGCTATACCTATGATACACCGGATATTTGGGGAGCTGCTCCTGATGAGTCTCCATGGTATGGTGCATGGTGGGGCGGCAATCTAAGAGGAGTAAAGGATTATCCGATTAATCTGGGCTCCTATAACAGCCAAATCGTATATTCACCCCATGATTATGGGCCTTCCGTTTACAACCAAACCTGGTTTGACAAGGATTTTACAACCCAGACCCTGTTAGACGATTATTGGTATGATACCTGGGCATATATTAACGATCAGGGGATTGCCCCTCTTCTCATCGGGGAATGGGGAGGACATATGGACGGGGGAAAGAACCAGAAATGGATGACCCTGCTCAGAAATTATATTGTCGATAACCGTATTCATCATACCTTCTGGTGTATAAATCCGAATTCCGGTGATACCGGAGGTTTATTGGGACATGACTGGAAGACCTGGGATGAAGAAAAATATGCATTGCTAAAACCGGCGTTATGGCAGTCGAACGGTAAATTTATAGGGCTTGACCACCAGATACCTCTGGGTTCAAACGGAATTTCCCTGGGAGAATATTATGGGAACTAATCATTTGTACGGACTTTAGATTCTGTTTTGGACGGTATACAGATAAGAGCAGGCCGGAAAGGCAGCAAGAGAGGTTTTAAAAGAGCAGGTTTTTAGGTTTAAAGAGGGAGATAAGGAGGATTATATGAGAACAAAGATGTTCAGAAAAAGCATCATAAGTATGCTTGTTTTATCCTTAATAATTAATATGGGAATTGTAACAACGTCACAGGCAGGTACCATTTTAACAGATGAAGTATCGGCAGAGGAAACTTACAATTATGCCAAGGCATTTCAGTTATCCATGTATTTTTATGATGCAAATAAGTGCGGTCCGGATGTGGAAGAGGGAGAGCTTTCCTGGCGCGGAGACTGCCATGTGGAAGACCGGTATATTCCTTTGACACCGGTGGGCTCCGATGGAAAAGGAACGAATTTATCGGCGGGTTTTCTTGAACAAAACAAAGAGGTATTGGACCCGGATGGAGACGGATATGTTGATTTAAGCGGGGGTTTTCACGATGCAGGGGACCATGTAAAATTTGGGCTGCCCCAAAGCTATTCCGGTTCAACCTTGGGCTGGGGCTATTATGAATTCCGGGATGCCTATGCCAAAATCGGAGAACAGGAGCATATTGAAGATATATTAAGGTGGTTTAACGATTATTTTATCCGGTGTACTTTCCGGGATGCCGGTGGCAATGTGGTTGCTTTTGCATATCAGGTGGGAGACGGAACCTCGGACCATACTTACTGGGGGGCTCCGGAATTGCAGACAACCGCAAGACCTGCGTGGTTTGCCAGTTCAGAGACACCGGCAAGTGACCAGTGTGCAGGTGCGGCGGCTTCCCTGGCTATTAACTATTTGAACTTCCGGGATACGGACCCGGCTTATGCTGCCACCTGTTTGGACACGGCAAAAGCATTATATGAATTTGCCAAGGCAAACAGAGGGCTGGGCTTCTCCGGCGGATTCTATAATTCCAGTTATGATGAGGATGAGATGTCCTGGGCAGCCGTATGGCTGAATATTGCAACAGGTGACGCTTCTTATATTGATGATATTGTTTCCGTGGATAACAGCGGAGCTTATACCGGTTATATGAAGAAAATTATTAGTACCACGGACAATACCTGGCAGAATATATGGGTACATTGCTGGGATACTGTCTGGGGAGGCGTATTTGCAAAGCTGGCGCCAATTACGGATAATGCGGAGCACTGGTATTTTTTCAGGTGGAATATTGAGTACTGGTCCGGGGTTCCCCATGAAGATCCCAATGATACTAATTTCTTAGCCTCCACTCCCAGCGGCTACCGTGTAATCAATACCTGGGGTTCGGCAAGATATAATACTGCGGCACAGCTCTGCGCCCTGGTATATAATAAGTATAAACCCAACCGGGATTTTGCAGAATGGTGTAAGGGACAGATGGATTATCTCCTGGGAGACAATCCTATGAACCGCTGTTATGAAGTGGGATATGCGGATAATTCGGCGCAGCATCCTCATCACAGGGCGGCCCACGGCTCTCTTACCAATAGTATGCTGGACCCGGCAACACAGAAGCATGTATTGTGGGGTGCGTTGGTCGGCGGCCCTGACGCAGAGGATTATCATAAGGATGACATTACCGATTATGTCTATAATGAAGTGGCGATTGATTACAACGCAGCATTTGTGGGAGCTCTGGCGGCACTTTATTCCATTTACGGAGAAGGGCAGGAACCGGACCCGGCCGTACCTGTGTATCAGGTAGACGAGACACCGTATTATGTTGAAGCCAGGATTGAACAGGAAAATGCAGACAGAACCCAGCTGACCATTAAGATTACGAATGATACCAGCTGTCCGCCAAGGAGAGTCAGCACTCTGAAAGCAAGATATTTCTTTGACATTTCGGAAATGATTGCAAACGGCCAATCCATCAGTGATTTAAGTATCCCGGTTTACTATGACCAGGCCTTAATTCTGGATGGAACAGGAGTCAAACTGAACGGGCCCTTTGCATGGAATAATGAAAACGGCATTTACTATGTGGAATTGGACTGGTCCGGTATTACCTTTCACGGAAGCAGAGAAATCCAAATTGGTTTGGTACCTGCCCAGGATGCTTCCTATAAAGTAAATTGGGACCCTACAAACGATTGGAGCAGACAGGGATTAACCACGGCTTTGGGGTTAACAAGCTTTATTCCCCTGTATTTAGGGGATGCTGGGCCGGTTTATGGACAGGAGCCCGGCGTAAGTGAAAAGGTGGAAATTCATATTACTGCACCTGCAAGCAAAACGGTAATCGACTACACGGAAAGTCAGAGTCCGGTTGAGATAACGGCAGCAGCAGAATCAAATGTAAGTGAAATAGCGAAAGTTGAGTTTTATGCCGACGGTGTTAAGATTGGTGAAGATGATACGGCGCCTTATGCATTCAGCTATACGCCAACGGACCCAGCCGGTAATTCTTTCAGCAGGGAAATCGTATTAACCGCGAAAGCAGTTTCGGTGACGGGAGCCAGTGCTTTAAGCAGCCCTGTAGATATTACCGTTATATTTATAAAGGAAGGGGAAGCCGTAGTAGCTATTACTGAGCCTCTTGAAGGAACTTTATTAGATACGACGGCCGGATATACCTCTCTGGATGTTACGGCGGAGAGCACCGGAGTAAGCGGCGATATTATAAAGATTGAAATATTTGCAGACGGCATTAAGATAGGAGAAGCGGACGGGGATATCTGCCATGCGGTATACACGGCGCCAACAGATAGTACGGCTCTTCCGGACGGCATTGTG
>DBEP01000064.1:0-14162 GCA_002294045.1 Lachnoclostridium sp. UBA903
AAAATCATTAAAGGTAATAGAGGGGACGGGTAATCTTGTAACTGCCGACCAACTGAAAGTATTTGGATGGTCTGATATAAGTAATGCATTTGTAAAGAGATTAAATGATGCGCTCGTTAAATATGGAATTATAGATAATGAGAGTATAGCGTTATTTATGGCTACAATGGCAGTGGAAAGCAATTGGGGTAAAGATGCATTAGAACAAGGTAGTAATGCTTATTTTAAGCAAAATGGTTATGATGAATATACCAGAGGAGCAGGATACATTCAGATTACACATCAAAAAACACATGAGGCATTTCTAAAGTCAGTGAATGATAATTTTTCTGGTAAGGATACTGCTACGCATATAGCAAATAATTATGCCATAGAAGCCGCAGCATGGTATTGGAGTAACGAGGCAAAAACTAGCGCGGGTAATCTCAATGCATATGTGGCGAAAAATGGTGACGACCTAAATATTTTTTTAATTACACAATATTTTGTAAATGGATTTCCTAATAAAAATGGAAACCCTATACCGGGATTTGATAGTGATTTAGCTTCAATAAGAAAAGGAGGTTCATATACGATTAATAAAGATAAAAATGGACAAAGTATTTCATTAAGTGTAAATGGTAACACATATGTGCTTCCTAAAGGTTGGGATGAACGAGAAGATGCATATTATAAAGCCATAAATGCATTTAAATAGAAAGAGGTGGTCGTAGTGAAAAGGATTATTTTTATATTTTTTGTTGTTTGTGTGTTTGTGTTCTTTGAAGGATGCAAATCAGGTAGTGTAAATGATTATCAAGAAAGTATGCCTGTTGAAAGTAACACAAATAGCATAACTGATTATAAAGTAACTATTAAGGAATATGAAGCTTATAACAAAGAGAATAAGATGTTTAAAGTAGAGTATGTTCAGATATCTGGTATGGATGATGAAAATCTTCAAAACCAGATAAATCAGACACTCAAATCATCAATTTCTGAATGGATTACTAAAGACTGTGATTGGATGGAAAAAAGTAGAATTACTGTAGAATGTAAAACTTCCAAATATTTATCCATAATCTATAAGATAGAATGGGAAAATCCGAATGGAAAAGATTTACTTGGTACATTTACTCGTATTGGACTAACGGTAGATTTGCAAACTGGGAAGAGAGTACTTTTGAATGTCCTATTCAATGATTATGATGGTCTAAAAGAGAAATTAGTTAAATATGATTACGGAAATGAAATATCGCCTCCAATAGATTCAGATGAAGCAGATGAAATTATACACAATGCCTCTATTACAGAAAAGGAATTTTATGAGGAAAATTATAAGAATGGCCATAGTGATTATAATTTTCTTTGGTCAAAATCATCATATTATTTAACCGATGAACAGATAGTAATTATAAGAGATGAAAATGAATTTGATGATGTGCATTTTGACTTTAAGCAATAAAAATACGTGCAAAATGGCAAATGGAATCAGTATTATGTTTTTGTTCATCCATGAACCTTGAATTAAGCACATTCAACGCTTTCCCGACCACCTACCTGACACACTTGTAGTCATTCTGACCACCTAATCCTGAACCGTACACCGTCGGCACTGACGTCGGTTTTGGTTCGGCAGTGGTCGCTTACGACCACATACCTTTATCCTGCACCAAAATCATACTTAACTTTTATCATTAAAGGGGAATATTATTGCCCGTTTAGGCATTGCATAAATCGCCTCAAATTTGCCCTCAAATACCTGTTAGGGTACTTATGGTAGAAAATCGAAAACAGGGGCGACATGTTGCGACACAGGGGCAAGATATTTCGGAGCGGATTCTTTGCAATAAGCTGAGGTGGCAGTAAGCATGAAAAGCTCAAACTAATTACCACAGATTACGATCCGCTTTTCATGGTTCGAACCACCCTCAGCTCATGGTGAACCCCTTCTTGCCAGGACTTTTTATCTGTGGTAAAATGGGACGCAACCGGGGGTTTAAGGGGGAAAATAATTTCTCTTAAAAACCACGAAAAACGAATCAACAACAGAGAAAAAGGTGTGATTAATCCTTTTTTCTTTGTTGTTATTTTTTTTATTCGTGTCACTTTCATTACTCTTTTTGTTTTTATAATTATGATTCTCCTTACCAAATTTTCTTAACCATCTTTTCAAAGTTTGACTTGAATTATAGCTGAACCAGAGTTAACATCACACACATTACTCATGGTTCGTGAGCCAAAATTCACACGTAAACTGTCACATTTGGATTAGATAGGTTGCCGTCCCCTTGCGAGGATTAAGTGAATGACATCAAGTATGTCACCGACTTAATCTAACGCTCTTAAATTGAGGTTGCCGGTATGAGAGATGGAGACAAAACATACGGAGGAGATCAAAATATACAAAAAAAGAAACACCTGTTTTATCGGAATTGATATGCACAAAGATATGCATTGTGCAGTCATCATTGACTGCTGGATGAACAAAATGGGAGAAATCAGCTTTGAAAACAGACCATCAAAGTTCCCCATATTTGTTGAAAATGTCAGAAGAATATGCAGCACAAAGGAAATAGTTTTTGGACTTGAGGATACAAGAGGCTTCGGAAGAAATCTATCTGCTTACCTTGTAGGTAGAAAATTTGATGTAAAGCATGTAACTCCGGCTTATACAAGTGCAGTAAGACTTTCCAACCCAATCATTCACAAGGATGATTCCTATGATGCATACTGTGTTGCCAGAGTTTTAAGAGATATGGTAGATAATCTGCCAAATGCAAAGCATGAGGACATTTACTGGACCATACGTCAATTGGTAAAAAGGCGTGATCTGCTAGTAAAAAATAACGTCATGAATAAAAACACCCTTCATAACCAACTCATGTATTCATACCCAAGCTACAGGAAATTCTTTTCAGAAATTGACGGAAAAAGTGCTTTGTACTTCTGGGAAAACTACCCGTCACCCATTTACATAAAAACTACCACTCCTGAAAAGGTTTATGAGGCTCTAAAGGCGATTAACCAAAGCCTGAAAATGGAGAGAATACTCCAAATCCATGCTCTTATTGAAGCCTACGGCGACACAAAGAAAGAGTTTCAAGAGGAGAGAGATTTCATCGTTAAAAGTCTTGTAAAGAGTATTAAGAATAACATTGAGCAAATGAAGGAGATCGATGATGAACTTGAAAAGATTATCCCGCTCACAGGCTATAAACTACGAACGATGCCCGGGATAGACCTTACAACCGAAGCACAGATCATATCTGAAATAGGACAGTATCAACGATTTTCATGAAGGTTTCGCTGCCGTAGCAAAAGATGGCAAATGGGGACTTATTGATAAGTCTGGAAAAATTGTTGCAGACATTCAGTTCGATGAAGTAAAGAATTTTTCCGAAGGTTTCGCTGCTGTTATGAAAAATAATAAGTGGGGATTTATTGACAAAAGCGGAAAAATCAACATTGCTTTGAAATATGATGATGTTGGAAATTTTAGTGAAGACAAGGCATCTGTTAAATTATCAAACTATAAAGATGGCAGTGATGAATGGGCATATATTGACAATAAAGATAATATTGTTATTGATTTTTATCCATATGATTCTGCGGGTGAACAAATATTTTGCGTTGGTGAATTTCATGAAGGACTAGCTTTTGTATCCAAAACATTAGTATCCATTATCGATGACAATGGTGATAGTATATTTTGGGGTGATTCAAAATTCTTTATAAGCTCATTAAACTACAATAGTGAATATGATGCTATTCCAGCATATACTTATACTGATGATGCTATGAAAATTAAAAAATACGGTCTAATGGGACTGACAGGGAATCAGAGACTAGAGCCAATTTTTGATTACATAAGCGGAATATATGGTGACTATGTAGTTGTGGAAAGTATTGTTGATGGTGAAAATAAAATAGGGTTTATAAAAATTTATAAAGAATAGTGAGATTAATTAATCAAAACAATAGAATTATGTAAGTGATACCCATTTATGATTATGTATATCCATAAAATAATAAAAGATTTTTAGCACATATGCCATTGCCACCAAGAATGGAAGTAGAAGGTAATTTATGTTATTTATTGAAGCCATGATTATACTTTTAATGATGTGTATTATGACAAAAGAGAAGCTCATATATTAATGAGTGAGTATAATAAATACAATGAGATATGGATGGTTGCATTCGGATGACGGGCTCTTATGTTCCCGGCTACCACAAAACATGGTAGCCGGCTTTTGTTTTGTCTATACATAAAAGTAAATATAAAATGATAATAAAACTGAATTATTCATGGTGATAAAAAACGGATAGAGATTGAAGCTGGTAAAATAAAATACCACTCTTACAATAAACTAGTTGTGACAGGCTATTATGAGTCCTTTACATGGGAAAAAGGCATTGGGTTAGTATTCTAATAAGTGGATTGTATGCCCCAAAAGGGTATTTCACAATTTATGATTATAACTGGATAAAAGTCTTGTTTTCTGTATTGGAATATACTAAAGATGCTGATAACCCTAAAAATATTGGATTATACTGCCAAAATGTCATTAATGTGAAAGATGAAGAACCATCGTTTTCAGATATTGGCATCTATAGGCCAGAAGAATAACAGAGTGTCAATCATGTAGCAGTACCGGCCTATCTGATTTCATGATAGGCCAGTATAATATTTCCAAAATAAGAGGTAGTAAAACGTGATTTATTTACTTGAGAATTACTATAAATCCTGCAAAGCTACGTTTTTACAATATGGTTAAGAAAAAAACAGAGCCTGTGCTCGGGTTGTAAACGATGTAATGCAGAACTTTGTAATTGAAAAGCTTAAGTCTGGCAGAGAAGGAGATCATCGGAGGCGTGGAGAAAGGAACTACTACCTGTACATATGACGGATTAAACCGACTGTCAACGTCACCGAACCAATCGGAAGAAGCACGGTCTATGAATATGATGAGGCAGGCAAGCGTATGAAAGAAACGGTTGTAACCAGTGACAATGTATCCGGAAGTACCATAACATCATTGAGTACTTATACCTATGATAGCCGAAACAGGTTGACAGATATTGCTGCAAAGATAGATAATGTACTCATAAACATAACAGGCTATTCCTATGATAATAATGGAAATCAATTAACTTAGACAGTAACAACAGCATCCACGGTAACAACGACGGTGAATACCCATGATGTATATAATCAACTGCTCCGGGTCACGACCGGAGACGGTACCGTAATATAAACAACACCTACAATGCGGAAGGCTACCGTACCGGGAAGGACGTAAACGGAGAGAAGACCAATTTTCTTTATGAAAATGATAAGGTTATCCTGGAGTAGCAACATAAAGGAGGTAATATTGTAATGATAATATACTATAGTTCAACTGGTAATTCCAAGCATGTCGCTTTAAGATTACACGAAACATTTAAAGGGGATCTGATAGATGTCTGTTCCTTTGAGAAACCTGCCTCATTTTACCTAGAAGACAATGAGACACTATATCTGGTGACTTTTAATTGTTTTTGGGGAATCTCAAACCAGATGGAAACATTCATTCAAAAAAGCGAATTTTGCAACGTTAGTAAAATAATTGTTATTATCACATGTGGCGGATATCTGGGTGGAGGAGACGCTTTTATAGAAAAATTATTATTAGACAAAGGACTTCCTAAACCAATCGTCTACTCACTGGTCATGGTCACTAACTATTCAATATTGCATAACATACCGTCGTTAGAGGCCCAGAAAAAGAAAGTGATTCATGCAGAAAAAGTCCTTAGCAAGATCATTCAAGGAACACAAAAACCCTATCATAGCAACTGGCTCATACGACAATTAACACCTAAGATTCACGCTGAATACGAGAAATCTCGAATCACTTCACCATTCACTGTGAATAGTTCTTGCATTAGTTGTGGGCTGTGTAAGAAGAAGTGTCCGGTTCATGCGATTGAAATGAAAGAAAACAAACCGTTTTGGGTACTCCCTAAATGTGATAATTGCTTATGCTGTCTCCATCATTGCCCGGTTGAAGCTATCAACTATGGAGATTCCACTGGGAAGCGCTTGAGATATACTTATGAGTCTTGCTCTCAGCGAGTCCTATAGCATTATAAATTCTTATCTAAAGAATATCAACTACTAAATTTATATTGTTATTCGTCTAAGAAAACGTAAGTATAATGGATGCATTTCTGACAGTAATACTACTAAATTAAAAGGTTTCGGACTTTTAAGCATATTAGACAAGGGGGAGTTAAAACGTACGGCTTTCTTCGCTCACCGATTGGAAAGGTGTTTGACCTTGTTTCCTTATTTCTGGGAGTGATGAGCATAAGCTTCAACAGCAGAGAAAGTGCATCGAATAACCCCACTCTTTCAATTAATTAACCATATACAAACTAAATCAAGGAAGATATCCAAAGGCAGGCTGCGTATTTTTCAGCCTGCCTTTTTTTGAGGGCCGGCAATTACTCCTGATTTAAGGCCGCTGATTATGCTTCCATGGCCCAGCCGGCATTTTCCTGCTGTATTCCGAATAGCTTTGCGTATAAACCGCCGGCCTTCAAAAGTTCCGGTCCGCTGCCTTGCTGAACCACTTTTCCATCTTCCAGCACAATGATGTTGTCGGCGCCCGCTATCGTACGAAGCCTATGGGCAATTACAACCACCGTCTTATTCTGAATCAATTGGGAAAGGGCCTCCTGAATTTCAAGCTCATTTTCCGGGTCAAGAGAGGCAGTTGCCTCGTCAAGCAGAATGATTGGAGCATCCTTTAAAAGGGCACGGGCAATGGAGATTCTTTGGCGTTCTCCTCCCGACAGTGTACTGCCGTTTTCCCCAACCACGGTATCGTATCCATCCGGCAGCCGGGACACAAAGTCATGACAATTGGCACGTCGTGCAGCTTCCTCAATTTCCTTCCGTGTGGCTCCGGCCTTGCCAATGGCGATGTTGTTATAAATAGTGTCGTTGAATAAAACCACATCCTGAAAAACAAAGGAAATCCATGTCAGCAGACGTTCCGGGTCAATTTCCCGTATGTTGACACCATCAATCTTTACAGCTCCTCCGCTTACATCCCAAAACCGGGCAATTAATTTGGATATGGTGCTTTTGCCGCTGCCGGATGGCCCGACTAACGCTGTTACCTTCCCTTGGGGGATATGGAAACTGACGTTCTTTATGACCGGCTCATCCTGATAGCCAAAGCTGACATTCTCAAATTCAATGTTATAATTTTTCAATAAAACCGTATCGCTGCCGGTCATGGGTGTTTCGTCATAGACCGAATGAAGCCGCCTGATTGACAAAAGTGAATACAGCAAATCACCCCACAAGGCCAGAGGAGTAGACAAACTTGAATAGATGCGGCTGGAGAAAATCAGAAACATCAGAAAATATAGCAGCTTCAAACTTCCTGAAGTTACGAGACTGAGACCTGCGAAAATCGTAAGCGGGATGCCGAAGCGAAGCATAACCATGGAGGCTGTTGTAAGCGCGCCGTTTATCGTTTCCGTCTTTATGCTGACCTTCATCAGATTGTGATAAGCGTTTTCAAGACTCTCAAATTTATCCCCGCCTAATCCAAACGCCTTTATAACCTTCATGCCCTCCAGATATTCCTGCATTTGCTCGGAAGCGTCCAGCTTGCTTTGCAGGTGCACCTTTCCGATACGGTCGTGCATTTTTCTGCACAACAGCATGAAGCCAAAAGATACTGGAACGCTGATGAAAATTGCCAGCGCCATACGCCAATCGAATATCGCCAGCAGTACACAAGAAAGCGATAGATTGAGCAGAGTACCGCCAAATGCAGGAATAATCGAAGAAAAGCTCTGTTCAATGGCACCGCAGTCACTCATCATATTGACGGTGATTTCCGTTAAATCCTTTTTCCCGAAATAGCTGAGCGGCAGTTTCCGTAAATGCTCGGCAAGGCCCGTGCGCTTTTCTTCTGCGGCTTCATAAGCACTGACATAGGTTTTTCCGTATTCATAGCGGTGTGCGGCAAAGGCCAGTGCGACAACAATAAGGGAGAAGGCCGCCAGCATCCAGAGTTTTTGCCATTCCACCGCTTCACCCCAGTAAGGCCGCAGCACTTCCATAAAGGTCATCATCAGAACCATGACCGGAAGGGAGAGGCTGAGTTGGGCTACAAAGGATGAGAATATGGCTTTCTTTAATTCCTTATCCGCTTTATCTGATAACAGCAATTGTTTTTTTAACATAAATGTTTCCTCCTTATGCGAGCTTCCAGTTAAGAGCACGGCTGTATACATCCCACATGTGCTTATACTTTGCACCGTATTGAATCAATTCGTTGTGGGTTCCCTGCTCTATAATTTGCCCGTCGTCTACGACGACAATTTTGTCCGCGTTTTTGATGGTGGATAAACGATGGGCAATGACGATAACTGTTTTGCCCTTCATCAGCTTTTCAAGAGCAAGCTGAATTTTTTGTTCATTCTCCGGGTCGGCAAATGCCGTGGCTTCATCCAGAATTACAATAGGCGCATTTTTCAGAATCGCTCGGGCAATCACAATGCGCTGGCGTTCCCCGCCTGATAGATAGGTTCCTTTGCTTCCTAAAACAGAATGGTATCCTTCCGGCATGCGTTCAATAAATTCATGGCACATGGCGGCCTTTGCCGCTGCAATGGCGTCTTCCATGCTGGCGTTTTCATTGCCTATTTTAATGTTATCCAGAATGCTTTTTTTAAAGAGAAACACATCTTGAAAAACAAAGCTCACCTCGTTCATTAGGTCGTCCAATGCCATATCCCGTATGTTTACCCCGCCAATGGTTATTCTGCCGCCGTCAATATCCCAAAACCGGGGGATCAATTGTGCAATGGTGCTTTTTCCGCTGCCGGAAGGTCCCACCAAAGCCGTGACCTTTCCCGGTTCCGCAGTAAAGCTGACATCGTGAAGTGTGCCGTTTTCGTCATTTTTGTTGTAGGAAAAGGAAACATGCTCAAAAGATATGCCGTTTCCCTGCGGCTTTTCTCCCTTGGGTATGGTTTTAAGGATAGGCGTATCAAATACGCCTCGGATTCGCTTTACGCTGGAAATGACCATAAAGCTTTGGACAAACACATACATCAGCTTGGAGACAGGACCGGCAATGCCCATGCTGAAAACCAGATAAAAGAGAAAAGAGATGGCAAATGCCTGATAGTCCGTAGTATGACGGCCTATCAGGATTCCTGCCGGCAGGAGAAACAGGAAAACAGAATTGAGCAAAACCAAAAAAGCACAGTAAGAATTTTTTACTGAATGGGTATAACGGATTGCGCATTCCTTGTAAGCAAGTATGGTATCATGGAACTTACGGAAGGAAAACACAGTTTGATTGAAAGCCTTAACTACATAAATTCCTCGAACATATTCCACTGCAGAACTGTTCATTTTGTCCTGCAGATTTTGGAAGCTATCCATAAACTCCCTGGATTTTGGATTGGATAAACTGCTTGCCTGAGTAAAAAAACCTAAAAGGATGGGAAGCAGGCAGGCAATTCCCATTCTCCAATCAAACAGAAACAAAACGACCAGCATGACAATTGGAGAAGCAAGGGAGCTGACTGCGTCCGGAAGTTGATGGGCCACAAACATTTCGATTTTTTCAACATTTTCATCCATCAGTTTGCGAAGCTTTCCAGTGGAATTGTTTGTATGGAACCCCATGGGCAGCTTTGCAATATGCTCCGCAAATTTCATGCGCAATTCAAACAGAATTTTATAGGCTGCTTTGTGGGAAAGCACGGAAGATGCGAAGGAGAGCAAAAGACCGGCAACCACCGCCGCTAATGCGGCCCATGCGTATATACTAACAGCGGCAAATGAGATTTGGTTGATGTCGGTGACAGATTTCAGCAGCTCTTTCAAAATAAAGTACACACAGATATACGGCGCAAACGACAGCACCGCACTTAGGGAAGACAGAATGCAGGCAAGCATTACATTTGCCTTTTTCCTGCCCGCAAGCTGCAATAGCCAGCGGACATCTCCGGTTGGCTTTTTTGCGTGATTAACCATGATATATTCCTCCTAAATAATAATTGAAAATTTTCTTGAAACAGTGTAAAATCAAGTTAGAGAAGACTAACTGATTTAAATATAGACAAATATATCGTAGATTTCAATATAGAAGAATTAAAGGCTCCTTCGCGTTCATAAATGGCTCCGTTGTGTTTTAATTAAGTGAAAGAGAGGTGAAATATATGGAGATTAAGGGAATAAATCAATATATGGAATATATCCAGCGGCATTTTAATATGGAAAATGCCATGGAATCCGATTATGTTCGTTATACGTTGCCACAGGAAATAGGAGATGGATATTTCGAGTTATTTCAATTACAGAAGCAGTTTCAGGTTTGGATTACACATGCGCAAACCAAAATGGATATTGATATGACCTATATGCAGGATGAAAATACGTACATTGGACTGTCCTATGTTGAAACAGAGTCTCTGCGTAAGGCCCCGAAGGAATCCCAAACTGCCGAACTTCAGGAATGGAGAATCACCCGCTCACTTCCATCAGATGGTACAATACATGGGATATGCAAAGCAAATATGCCGATACATGCTGTCAGCCTGATACTGTTTCAAGAATTCTTTTTCTTTCATTCGGACAAAAAGAATTCGGAAAACTATTTTGATCTCTTAAAGACAATTCAGAATTTTGACAAGCAAACCTTTATGAGTGAGTTGTATCCGGTTCTTGCGGAAATGCTTCATTACTCAAATAAGGGCGATGCAAGGCTGCTGTTTATGAAAAGCCGTGTTTATGATATTGCCGCCCGTCTGGTCTCTTTGTGTGATAAAGAGTGTGAACAGTCAAATATTTCACTCAGCATATTTGACATTAAACAAATACGCAGTATCCCTGAAATCCTGGTTGATAACATGGCAAATCCGCCCTCTATTTCAGCACTTTCACGAATGACAGTATTAAACGAGTTCAAGCTGAAAGCGGGGTTTAAGAAGGTGTTTCACACAACAGTTTATGAATACCTTCGTCAGCTCCGTATGGAAAAGGCTGTTGAGCTGATGAAAGAGGAATTGACCCTTGAGCAGATAGCCGAGCAAGTGGGGTACAAAAGCATGCGAGGATTCAGTCAGGCTTTTGTGAAATGCAACGGCATAACACCCGCCGAATGGCGTAAGCAGCGTAGCACAGCCTTTATTCTATAAACATATAAGCCATATAAATCTTTATAACAACGCGCATGGTGCATATAGAAGCAACTTCAAATTAAACATAATCAAAATAGATGGCCAACAGACAGATTCGCTTTGTACAAGCACAATTATAGTAAGCTGTTCTTAAAGCACCGGACAAGTGTATCTGCCATTTCTTCCGGTGTTTCCTTACAGTCACTGTCCAGCCAGCGTTTTAATACCATTGTAAACCCGGCTTGAAAATAAACAAAATGATACATCATTTCATCTTCTGATTTCAAACCTATACTCTGGTAATGGAGTTTCATCATATACCATAAATCCTGAAACCCTTCTAATATTGGAAAGCTCTTTTGGTTTTGGATGAAATCACGGTAAAAATTTTTGTATTGTCTGATATATCGAAGAAAAATAGCAATATATTTAGGAGAAAAGAAGTTATAGTTATCAGCACCGGAATATTTGTATAAATCAAGGAGTTTACGATTTAATTCATCTTCGGTTTTTTCCATCAAATCATAAATATCCAAATAATGAACATAAAAGGTTGAACGGTTTATTCCGGCTTTTTTACATATATCAGTTACTGAAAGCTGCCGAAAATTATGATTTTCAAGTAATTCGAGCAACGACTGCCGTATTATTTTCTGGGTATTTCTAAATTGTCTGTTATTTTTTGTATTCATAGTAGAACTCCTTTTAATAATCCAACAAATGTTGGATTATTGGTGGTTGATAATATGATTATAAAAGATAATAATATAAGATGGCAAGATTAATTTTGGTTTATGGGTATTATAGACACAACCCATTGCAGTCAAAGAATTGAGAATATATGAAAAGAAATAAGGAGGCTTAAAATGGCTGGTAAATTGGAAGGAAAGGTAGCATTAATAACAGGAGCAGGCAGCGGAATAGGATATGCAACAGCGAAGCTTTTTCTGGAGGAAGGGGCTAAAATAATAGCCGTGGATTATTCGGAGGAAGCTATGAAGAAGTGGAATGAAGTGAAAAATGCAGTTCCATTAATAGCTGATGTAACAAAGACAGATGATATTGAAAGAATGGTGTCGGGAGCGGAAAAACAATTTGGCAGACTGGATTGTATCTGCAATATTGCCGGTATCAATGACTTGAATTACCCCTTGGAAGCAACGGATGATGCACGCTGGGACAGGGTAATGGATATTGATTTGAAGGCTCCCTTTCAAATCTGCCGCAGGGCAATCCGTACAATGATAAATGGCGGCGGGGGAAGTATAGTTAATATTGGCTCCTATGCAGCGGTTCGTGGAAATCACGGACCCAGCTATACAGCAGCTAAGGCAGGGCTAACCGGACTTACTAAGAGCATAGCATTTGGATACGGTAAAGAGGGTATCCGTTGTAATGTCATCAATCCGGGAGGGACGAATACCAACATACATCAGAATTCAGGAGGAGCTTATCATGAAGCCGGTCAGGCATTGTCTAAAATTATTGCAAGCTTTCCTATAAATTGGTATGGTGAACCGGAGGATATCGCGAAGACCTGTCTATTCCTGTGCAGTGATGATGCAAGACATATCAATGGAGCAGTAATAGCTGTTGATGGCGGTATGTCCTGCTGCTGATAGCAAAGCTAAAATTTAATGGAGTACAAGGCTGCTGAATATTCTGAATGCGTATGAAACGGTATTCAGCAGCCGGTTAGAAGTCCGAAGGAAAATCCCGGAAAACGCTAAACAGACATACGGAAGAAAACGTCAATAACAATTTTAATAAGAAGCAGTAAAATTGACTGCTAATGTTTCACATGAAATTAAAACCCTGCTGTCAGTTATCCAGAATTATGCGGTAGCTCTTCGTAGTAATGAGCTTTCAGAAGATACATATTTTTGATGTTATATAACACCTGCCTGCGACGGATAACTAAATAAGAAGAATCTTGAAATCTGATATGTAATTGCATATCAGATTTTTTTTGTTTATTATACTATTAATATTTCAGAAACATTTCTCTGACATTTTAAAAACATTTGATTGTAATACTGTAGTTGTTTAAATTACAGACAGGAAGAAATGGATATGAAATATGTAGAAGAATGCAGGATTTTCTAACAAATTTCAATCATTTCATAAACATCTTGAAAGTAGTATAAGAACACATTAATATTTCCAAAAACCTATTGCAGAAAAAATACAGAAGGAGGAAACAACAATGGCAAAAGTAGTTGTTGCAATAATTATTGTCGTAGTTATCATTGTGATAGCTGTAATCGCTAAGAAAAAGAAATAAATCAAATACATATTTCAGTATTTATTGGTTAGGAAACTGCTGGAAATAGATTCGAATCCCTCCGGCTGTTTCCTAATTTTGTATAGCCTGTAAATGGTACACTGTATGCATGATAAAGCAAGGAGGATTATTCGAAACAATGACAAAAATTATACTAACTACGGAAAGCGGTGCTGATTTGTCGGAAAAGTCTTTAAAAAAATATAATATCTTGACAGTGCCCTTTAGCGTAAATTTTCCGGACCGAACCGTTTATGACGGACAGATTTCGGTACAGGAGATTTATGATTATTATGAAAAAACGAAAAAAATCCCAAAAACAAATGCGGTAAGTCCTTATCAGTATACAGAATTTTTTGAAAATGCCGCAAGGGAATACCCGGAGCATGAAATAATCCATATCGGATATTCTTCAGGATGTTCCTCTTCTTTTGGAAATGCGCTCCTTGGAGTGAAAGAATGCAGAAAAGCAAAGGTTTATTAATTGATTCGAAAAACGTGTCGGGAGGATTAGGAAACCTTATTTTGACAGCTGCTGAAATCATCAAGATAAATCAAGAAGCTGCAGCAGAGATACTGATGGGAAAGATTATACCCTTCATAGAAAGGACACAGACTTCTTTTATCCCGGATACATTAGAATTTTTAAGGGCAGGCGGAAGAGTTTCCAATGGAATGGCAATTGGTGCTGCCG
>DBEP01000064.1:14205-74638 GCA_002294045.1 Lachnoclostridium sp. UBA903
TAAAGAAGTTGCAGGAATGTCTAAAGAATAAAGGATTCCAGGAGATAAGCACTGAATTAATCGGTTGTGTAATGACAACCCATAGCGGTAAAGGGGCCATAGGTTTATCTGCCACCGAATTAGCATAATAAAGCATCCTGTTGTTTCCAGGCAGCCTGTCACTAATTTTGATTAGAGAATCCGGCGGACTGCTGCCAACTATTCTGCTTCTATTGGGGTTAAACGATATAAATTTCATATTAATATTTCAGAAACATTTCTTTGACACTTCGTCAACATTTATATTCAATAATAAGTTCATGATAAGCAAACAAAAGCAGCAAATTAAAAAAGGAGAGATGAAGTATGGAACAAAACAAGAAATATATCAATTATGAATACAAAAGCGGAGCTATCAATCTGTTTCACAGGAAAGAAATAAACACAAGGGGTGATTAATTATAAAAAAATGATTATTGTAGTTGTATCTTTGGCAGCAATTGTAAGTATTGTAATTACTGCAGTATGTATGCCGGAAGGCAGGATAGAGTAGAAGATTTTCTGTTGTTTAGAAGAATGTATTTCATAATATTATTAATACAGTTACTATTACATTTATTTATTAAGAGTAAAGGCAGAGGGTGTTTTGTAAATTCCTATTCTGTCTTTATTTTACCTGTTCAGCCTGTATATAGGCGGATAAAAACGTTTGTATTTTATGATAAGTTTTTTGCAATTAATAAATTTCAAACAAAACTTTAACATTTTGGAATCTTTAAAAGATATGATATAGATGCAGACAACAAGGAATGCATATATCAAACGAGAGCTGATTTTAGACAGATCAGCAGGTTATGAAACAAAATAATAAGTATAGGAGGAAGTTAATATGAACAAAAAAATCTATTTATTAACAGGCGCAGCCGGGCTGTTGGGAAGCAACGTATCCAGAAAACTCATAGAAAGAGGGGAGCAGATTCGTGCTTTGGTTCTTGCTGATGATCCGGCGGCAGAATATATACCGAAAGAAGCAGAAATTGTAACAGGTGATATAACAGATACCGAGTCCCTAGAAAGATTCTTTACGGTGCCGGATAATACGGATGCTTACGTAATACATAGTGCCAGTATAGTTACGTTAGATCCTAAACCAAATGAGAAAGTCTATAACGTTAATGTAACCGGTACACAGAATATTATAAACAAATGTGTGAGCCATAAAATAAAAAAGCTTGTGTATATCAGTTCAACAGGTGCCATTCCGGAAAGGCAGGGTAAATTGCCGATAAAAGAAGTGGACCATTTTAATCCGGAGGGACTTATCGGTTATTATTCTGTGACAAAGGCTATAGCATCTCAAATGGTTTTAAATGCACTGGATATGGTTCCGGAGCTGGACGCATCTATCATTCATCCCAGTGGAATTTGTGGTCCCGATGATTATTCGTTTGGTCCGGTAGCAGATTTTATCATGAAATATGCCAGCGGAAAAATGTCTGCAGGAATTGACGGAACTTTTAACAGTGTAGATGTCAGAGATCTGGCGGACGGTGTTATTGCCTGCTGTGATAAGGGAAGAAGGAGTGAATGCTATATTATGAGCAACAGCCTTGTATCCATGGAGGAGATGTTTTACTTAATTAACGAGACGGCAGGATTAAATTACAGACCTAAAATTTTATCACCTAAAATAGCGAAGGGATTTGCTAAGGTTATGGAAGCTGCCAGTAAAATATCAGGAAAACCGGCTCAACTAACAGATTTTGCAATTTATAACCTGACACGCAATAATAATTTTGATTGCAGTAAGGCAAAAAGAGAGTTAGGGTTTCATTGCCGTCCCTTTGAAGAAACAATTCATGATGAAGTTGCTTGGTTAAAAGCAGAGGGCCGGATATAACAAGGCAAAAGCTGTTTTTAACAGTAGTTTCAAAAAGTAGTATTAGATTAATGGCAAAACTTGTATTATACATCAGGAGGAACATTTGCATGAAGGATGCTTTTATGATAAACAATGCTAAGAAAGTAAACAAAATTATTTCAGTTATTTTGTGGGTTATATTTTTAGGTTCAAGTTTTTTTCTTTTCAGGAAGGAACTTAGGCCTGAAGTTTTTGGGTCTTTATTCTTGGAATTATCCATTGGGGCTATTCTCATGCTGAGAAAAGCACGTCCTTTAGCGGTAACATCGGCATTGATACTGGGTATTTTAACTTTAACGGTACCCTATATCGGAACGTATTATACCGGGATGTTAATAATGGTTGTCCTTTGCGCTATATCCCTGTATCTTAATAAAGCCCTGTTATACAGCATCGGAAGCTTATACAGTTTAGCCTATTTTATTATATATTTTATAGATAATAAAGGACTGGATAAGGGATTCTTTACTAATTTATGTTATATCGGGCTAACAGTAATTGTCTTATATTTTGTATGTAAACGAAGTGCCGAACTTATACAAGTGGCTAACAGTAAAGAAGCCCAGGCAAAAGAACTTTTAAATTCCCTTGATAATATGGTAAGTGTTATACATGAAAATACAACCTCCTTAAATGCGGATATTATTAACTGTAATAAAGATATTGAAACTTTAAGGAGTATCAGCAATACGATGTCAATAAGTATTAATGATGTAACGGAAGGTGTTGTTGGCCAATCGGAAGTATCACTCATATCAGTGAGATGATAAACAAAGCCGGTGAAAAGATGTCGGAAATAAACGCCTTGTCCCAAAGTCTTGCGGATACCTCTAAAAATACCAGCCAGGTTGTTAGGAAGAGTTCCGACAGAATTAATCAAATGGGAGAGCAGATGTACATAATCAATTCCGCTGTGACGGAGTCTATGCAGACAGTAGAAGAATTGAATAAAAGCATGGAAGAGATTAATAACTTTCTGTCAGCGATCAATCAGATTTCCGCTCAGACGAATCTTCTTGCTTTAAATGCCAGTATTGAAGCTGCCAGATCAGGTGAAGCCGGTTCCGGTTTTTCCGTTGTTGCAAGTGAAATCAAAAAGCTTGCCGAACAGAGTTCTGATACCGTAAAGAATATTGATGTGATTGTAAAAGATATCCATGCTAAAACACAGCTTGTTTTAGAAAAAGCGAATAACGGAACAGCAGCTGTTAAAGAAGGAGAAGTTATAACAAAACAGGTTCAAGATAGTTTTGAAAACATTAAATCGGCATTTCATAATATTGACGGCTATATTGATAACGAATTAGAAATGACAGATCATGTAAGCACAATTTTTTCCCAGATACGTAAGCAAACTGAGAATATATTAGATATTTCCGTGAAACATTCTGCGGCAACGGAGGAAATGGTGGCTATTACTGAAGAACAGAATTCCAGTATTGAAATAATATATGGGTCCATCGGTAACATTAATGATTCCAGTATAAAATTACAGGAATTAATTGAAAATAGGAATAAAACAGGTGAACTATCAAAGGAGGAAAAGAAAGGGACGAAAACTGAAGTCAGGAGCAGCGGTGGATTATAAAACCAGGAATATATTTATGATGTAAAAGGAGAAAGTGTGAGATGGAAAGAATTTATTGTCTATTAATAGGCTATTTATTTGGTTGTTTTCTTACGGCTGAATTCATATGCAAAAAATATACCGGCCGCGGAGTGCAGGAAGACGGACCGGACAATCCGGGCATGGCCAGTATTACGATGAGACTCGGTATGAAAGCTGGGCTTTTAGTACTATTAGGCGATTTTTTGAAGACATTTTTTGCTATTATAATTTGCCGTTTCTGGCTCTTTCCTGAGTTAAGCAGCCTGGCAGTGAGCTATGCGGGTCTTGGGGCAGTTTTAGGACATTGTTTCCCGGTATTTTGGCGGTTTCGCGGAGGAAAAGGTATTGCGGTTACAGGTGCCTATTCGCTTTGCCTTTTTCCTCCGGTCTGGCTTGTTACTTATGTTTTGGGCGGAATAGCGGCATTTATAAGCGGATATCTTGCAGTGGGATCCGCTGTGATTGCTGTTCTTTTTCCGGTCAGTACCTTCTTGTTTGGCTTTGAAAAGGAAGAGATTATCCTATCAGCCGCCGCTGGCGCTATAATCTTATTTAGGCATTGGAAAAGTTACGGAAAGATTTATTCTGGTGAAGAGCGCAATTTCCGTTTCTTACAGCAAATAAAAAAAATAAGAAAAAAACACTAAAGTTTTGAAATAATAACAGCAAGGGTAATTTTTCTGAATAGCCCTTGCTGTTTATTTTATTATTTACTGTTGGGTTTTAAAGTTTACCGGAGCCTGAATTGCTTCCTATGGAATCTCTGGGAACAATGTTTTCAATAATATCAGAAATAATAAATTTACACCCTGCTTCTTCCAGCGTTTTAGCGAAAGCATTAATATATTTGTCAGTTTCGAAACTTTGCATAAAATTAATCGTAATATACTCGCCTATTGCCAGCATTTGCAGGGAAAGACCAGTAGTTCCGCTGGTGTAAGTATGAAAAGAATCGATATATTTCTCACAATCGCCAAGTATTGTCTGACCGACATAGCTTAGGATAAATGTATTTGAAATCAAATTGTTAAAAAAGGATAGCATACCTTTCTTTTCTTCAAATGAATGCAGCTCATCTAATTTGTCATATAAATAGACCTGCTTGTTTATTTCTCTTTTAAGATTATCTTCCTTTCTATATTCTTCTATCATTTCCCTGTATGCCGCTGCTTGTTCGCTAAAAGACAAGTTTTCAAATTCATCCGAATATGGCAGGCTGATACTGCCGACGCAGTTTTTGAAAGTATTATCCATGTGAAGGCCTTTTCGAAGGTCGGTGGCAAGGTTGCACACAATAGGTTTATCGGTGTCAGTATATATTTTTTTAATCGCTTTTGAAGCTAATAAAGCAATTGCTATTGCAGGTGTTGCATTGTTTGCTTTTGAAAATTTTATAAAATTGTCCTGTCTGATTTTTACTTCATAGCGGTAGAACTTATTTTGTCCTATTGAATTTATACTGTCGGGTAAGGCAAATCCATCTTTATAGATTTGAGGTATTTGTGTTTCTTTTAATTCTAAGCGTTCACCTAAAGGTTCAGCAGTTTCACCTTTTAATAAAGGGTCATCAGCAAGCCTTACATCCGGTACATAAAACCTTTTGTTGTACTTTAGTGCGCAGTAATAATAAATCAGAGTTTTAACAAAGGGCATGATACCTCTTCCGTCACACAACCCATGGTGGTAGGAGATGTAAATTATCTTATCTTTATAAGATATGTCTATCAAATGATAGTTAATTTTTGCACTGCCTAAAGAATGTAATTCAGCTGTTTCTTCTAATATAAAAGGCAATGAATTTTTCACCAGATAAAATTCTCCGTTTTTTTCGAGTATCCTTCCAGTCAAATATGGATACCGCAGCAAGGAACTGTTTAATGCAGACTTTAAAGACTTGCCGCAAACATTATCTTTCATGCGTACCTCTAAAACCATACTTGGACTTCCGCCTTCACGGTATAAAAATGTCTGGCCCGAACGTATTTTTTCCATATATACCACATTGGAATATCTGCTGTTATTATTTACTGTTTTTTGATTGCCATAATTTTCTGTTAATTTTTTTACTGTTTCCATATTATTTTAATCCCTTCTTATATGAACATTAACTGATGTTAAAGTCGCCATGATTGTCATGTTGCTGAACTGTCTATTATAATGCATTATGAATATTTATAAACTGTTGTCGAAATGTTTAAGAAACATTAAATATGAAATTAAATTTATAATTAACAATTTTATGATACAAATGAACTGATGAGTTGGGAGGATATTTTTATGAATCAAAAAAGTTTAGAAAAAGATATGTTTGTACCGGCAGAGATGAAAAAGGGAGAATCGGAATCAAATGAAATATAGATGCCGTAATTTTTGCAATCATACAACTTCTGTCTAAAATAATATTATTATAATTTTAAAAAAGTATTGACTTATATAATATATGTGTTAATATATAAATATAATTTAAACCGGTTGAAATTTGGAGTGTACAACATGAATGTAAAAATCAGTGATATAGCAAAAGCATTAAATATTTCTAAGTCAACAGTATCCTTGGCTCTTAACGATAAGGATATTGTAAACGCCGAAACCAGGCAGTTGGTAAAGGATACTGCAAAGAAGATGGGATATGCGCCAAATGCCCTGGCGAAGGGGCTTGCAAAAAATAAAAGCAATAATATCGGGCTTATTCTTCCGGATATAACAAACCCCTATTATGGGAATCTCGCTAAATACGTTAGTGAATATACGGAGGATTATTATAATTATAATACAATTTTTGCCGTTTCCAATGATAACCCGCAGACAGAGAAAAAGATCATTGAAAATTTTATCTCTGAACGGGTGGCAGGTGTAATTATTGCTCCGATAACGAATAAATGTAAAGATCATTCCTATATTAAGAATCTTGAAAGATATAATATCTGCTATTCTTTTGTTACCGCCTACTATACGGATATTAAGACTGCGTATAGTATGAGCGACCTTGAAGAAGGAAGCTACCAGTTGGTTAAATATCTTCTTGATTTAGGCCACAGGAATATTTATTTTCTTGCAACCAGTTCTGATGTTGTGCCTACATATACCCGTATTAGGGGTTATGAAAAAGCATTTGGGGAAAGGAACATACCGGTAGACAGTTCAAAATTTATAGAATGTAAGATAGCAAATTTTGAGCAGGCATATGCTGCGACACAGCAATTGATAGTGTCAAAGACAAATATGGATGCAATAATTACTATGAATGATATTATGGCGCTGGGAGTATTAAGAGCCTGTACGGAGCATGATATAAATATTCCGGAGACCCTTTCCGTAGCCGGGTATGATAATGTTATTTATTCTTCAGTTGCGACTATACCTATAACAACAGTACATCAGGATTTGCAAGGAATCAGCAGGGGGGCGGTTGACATGCTTTTTGATATGATGAAAAACGGGCAGGATTATGAGGGCGCTGTTCTGATACAGCCTGAACTTATAATCCGGCGCTCAACGGCTAGGAGGTAAAAGGAAGGTGTTAAGTTGTTATTTTTTAACTTATATTTCAACCGGTTGAAATATAAACCGGCTATTATAAAAAATGTAAAGGAGGATGGTTATGGGAAATAAAATTGTTGGATATGTAATAAATCATGGACATATGGACATCGAATGGTATATGCCCCTGCGTTCTTACCGATTTTGGACGGCAGAGGCTTTGGATGAACTGCGCCGCATAGCCAGAGAACATAAGGATTATGTTACCTATGTACTTGACGGCGTTACTTATGTACTTGATATTTATCTGGAAGCAAGGCCGGAGGCATGGGAAGAAATTGAAAAGTTAATAACAGAGAAAAAGTTGACTATAGGACCGTTTTATACCCAGTTTGATGAATGGCTGCCCAGCGGGGAATCCATAGTGCGCAATTGTCTTTATGGAAACCGCAGTTGTAGAAAATACGGTAATATTATGAAGGCGGGCTATCTGCCTGATAACTTTGGACATCCTCTTCAAATGCCCCAAATACTGAATAATTTTGGAATTGACAGTTTGCTGTTTATGAGAGGAATGCCGGAGGTTCAGGGAGAGCATCCTGATGAATTCAAATATATCGGTCTGGATGGCTCATCAGTGGTTGTCAGTCATTTCAGGAACAGTTATGGGGGAGCTTTTCGCATATTTGATAAAGAGGTTGAGCCCATGCAGCCCAGGGATATGCCTTATCACCAGGATTATTTTTCCTATGAATACTATATGGAACTGGCAGATCATACGGAGCAGAATAGAATTGCAGAGGAATTGATTCGTAATGTATTGAATAACAGAAACAGATACCCTTCGGGAATAGTTCCCCTCATTGCCGGATGTGATCATTGTCCCCCGCAGGGGAAAATGGCCGAAACCTTAAGACTGGCAAATAGTATGCAGGATGAGATTGAATTTATCATGGGAGATGCGGAAGGGTATATCAGGCTGGTGCAGGCAAATGCCGCCGATATGATGGAATACGACAAAGAGTTTATAGGTTCATTTTACCAGTATATACTCTTTGGCGCTCTTTCTGCCAGAAGCTATCTTAAGCGCATGAATTTTGGGGCTGAGGTACTTATGGAGCGTTATACGGAACCCTTGGATGCGTTAGCCTCTATGTTGGGTTATTCCGGAACACAGCCCCAGTTAGATGAAGCCTGGAAGAATTTAATGATAAACAGTACCCATGACAGTATTCATGGTACAAGCGTAGATGAAGTACATATAGAGATGGAAGCCCGGTATGCTGCTGTGGGACAAATTGCCGCGGGTTTGTCTCATGATGCAATCAAGTATACCGGCAGGCATATGGAACCTTGGTGGGCCTCCCAGGGAAAAGGCATTCTCACCTTTGCACCCGCCGGTTCGGAAATACCTCAATTAGCCCAGGTATGGCTTCCTATAGGGGATGAAAGAATCGGTATCTATGATCGGTATGGAAATGCACTTCCTACCCAGATAATATCTCGGGAAAAGATAGAACTAAACGGTGTAGGAGAGCCAAGAAATTCCTATTGGCCTGATGAAAAATTTCGGAATGTTATATTTTTAGCCGCTGCTGAAGCCAATAAGGTTGATTCTTTTGTATGCAAAGCGGAAACGGAACTCTTTGAGAACATCAAAGCAGATGAGAATTATATTGAAAATGAATATTTAAGAATAGAGGTGAAAGGCGCTTATATTAATATACTGGATAAGGAAACGGGTGTTTGGAATTATGGACTGAATCTTATCGAGGAGGATGCTGACGCAGGAGACGCTTGGGATTACTCAGCCACCAGTATCCCCAGTGAAACAATCCTTTCAAATAAATTTGCTTTCAGCAGCCATCTTGTTGAAACCGGCCCTGTCAGGGCTACGGTTGAAGTCAGAGGCATAATGGAAGTACCTTTTAAACTGCTTGGAGATGAGAGGAGTCATAAACGGGTGGAGATTCCCCTTTGCTTTGAAGTTAGCCTGGAGCGCTATGCAAAAAGAGCAGATATCAGATTGACTTTAGAAAATAATGCAAAAGACCATCGGCTGCGTCTGAAGATACCAACCGGTATTAAGACTGATAAAATTATATCCCAAGGACAGTTTGGCATTATTGAACGGCATGTGGAAAGAGACAAGGAAAGGAAAGCATGGCGGCAGCCTCCTACAAAGATACTTCCTTTCAGGGAATGGCTGGCGGCAGATGACGGGAATACAGGGCTTGCCATTGCAGTAAAAGGGATATATGACTATGAGGCTGTCATTAACCCTGATAATAACCGGACGGATATTTATCTGACTTTATTACGAGGATTTGAATATATGGGAAGAATTAGTATGCTCCAACGCCGGGGCGAGGCATCCTGGTGCCACCATACGCCAGGAGCTCAATGTCTCGGAAAACATGTAATAGAGTGGGCGTATATACCATACAAATCCCGGATTGGAAATAAAGCTCCTTTTTTATCTTTGGTGCAAAGTTTCCTTTA
Organism: Lachnoclostridium sp. UBA903; assembly: GCA_002294045.1. Classification (GTDB taxonomy): domain Bacteria; phylum Bacillota; class Clostridia; order Lachnospirales; family Lachnospiraceae; genus Anaerocolumna. The sequence goes on from DBEP01000064.1 coordinate 23,697, forward strand.
TCCTATTATGACCCATATGGTAAGGGCAGAGCAAGCAGAAGTAAAAACAGGCGGAGAAATGCTTCCATTTGCTTTTTTTGATGATAACATCCAGTTTTCCGCTTTTAAACGTTCCTATGACGGAACAGACTATATTCTGAGATTTTTTGAAAATCAGGGAAAAGAGGTGGAGGCAAAAGTTGCTGTGAACGGGTTTACGAAAGCCTTTCTGTCAAATATGAATGAAGAGATAAAGGAAGAAATACTTATCAAAGATCACACTATTGTTATAAATACCGGGGCATATAAAGTAATTACCTTATTACTCCGCAGGGAATAATAATAAGAGATTTTCTAGCAATCTGATTTAAAACCGTATTATAGCAAGAGTCTCCAGAATATTTCAGGGAATGTTTATAACCCTGTTTATTTACAGATACTTGTATAATAAAAAAATGTTAAGAGAAGCAACACAAAAATTAACTTATTGGGAAGGACAATTAGGAGGAGAACTATGAAACGAAAATGGGTTTTAGCAGTAGCAATGGCAGCACTTATGATAATGTCCTTGGCAGCATGCGGGAAAAGAAATGAAACAGTAGAGGATGAAATGACAGCAGCAGAAGGAACTGAGGAAAAGGAAGTTTCAGAGGATCCTTTAGTGGTAGCGATCTGGGATACAAACCAGGAACCGGGGCTTACAAAAATTATTCAGGATTTTACGGAAGAAACAGGAATTAAGGCAGAAATCCAAGTTACACCCTGGGCTCAATACTGGACCATGTTGGAAGCGGGGGCGACAGGGGGAAGCCTTCCGGATGTATTCTGGATGAATTCCAATGAAATTACAAGGTATTCTGAATATGAAATGCTGCTTGACTTAACCGACAGGATAGCCGGTAGTGACAAAGTAGATTTATCGAAATTTCCTCAGGATATCGTGGATATTTATAACTGGAAGGGAGAGAAGCAGTATGCGGTTCCCAAAGATATTGATACTATAGCATTATGGTACAATAAAACGATGTTTGATGAAGCAAATCTTTCTTATCCGGATGAAACCTGGACCTGGGATGATTTCAGAAGTGCCTGTGAAAAACTTACCAAGGCAGATGGAAGCCAATTCGGTTATGCCACGACACCATCGGAAGGTCAGGCCGGTTGGGGCAATATAGTTTATGACATGGGTGGATATATTATTTCTGAAGATAAAAAAACATCCGGTTACGATCAGGAGAATACGATAAAGGCTCTGGAATTTGTTACAGACTTTGTGAAAGATGGTTTGACACCGGATTATGAGACAATGACAGAAAATTCCACAAGCGCATTATTTGAAGCAGGTAAAATCGCTATGACGACACAAGGCTCCTGGATGCTTGCAGAGCTTTGCAATAATGATTATGTGAAGCAAAACTGTGACATTGCCGTACTGCCTAAAGATGCAGTGACCGGCAGAAGGGTATCCATTTATAATGGCCTTGGATGGGCAGCAGCTGCGAATACGGAAAATCCTGATGAGGCATGGGCTCTTATCGAATACCTGGGCTCACAGAAGGCCCAGCAAAAACAGGCTGATTTAGGGGTTGTTATCTCCGCTTATGAAGGGACTGTATCTAACTGGGTAAATGCGTACCCGGACTTTAATCTTCAGGCATATCTGGATATGATGGATGATTTAATAATCAGACCTTATTCTAAAACAACTGTTACCTGGGAAAATATGGCCTCTGAAAAATTAATAGCAGCCTGGACAGGTAAAAAGAGCATAGCAGAAGTATGCGCTGATATTGCAGCAGAGATGAATGGATATTTGGCAGAAGAATAGTGCGGAACGGCAGAAACTTGCAATTGCGGCAGGCTCCGTCCGCCAAGGGCTATGGATGAGGGTCTGCCGCCCTTTTATTATAAGCTAGGAGATGGTATTGTGGCGAATAGAGAAAAAGTAAAAGAAACGAATCAGAAGAAACAGCAATTTATTTGGGGTTGGCTGTTTATCCTTCCCACAATGATAGGTTTATTTATTTTGAATGTAATTCCAATTTTTCAGACTATTTATCAAAGCTTTTTTAAAACAGGTGCTTTTGGGAGAGGAAATGAGTTTGTAGGCTTTGGTAATTATAACAGGCTTCTTGCAGATGCTAGTGTCTGGCAGGCTCTTTTTAATACTTTAAAGTATGCGATAGTTGAAGTACCTTGCTCTATTGCTGCGGGTATAATCTTAGCAGTATTATTGAATCGTAAAATGAAGGGGAGAACCGTATTTAGAACCATTTATTTTCTGCCCATGGTAGCAGCGCCTGCAGCGGTGGCTATGGTCTGGCGGTGGTTATATAATTCGGAATTTGGTTTATTGAACCATATAGTAAATACAGTTGGTTTTAGTTCCGTGAACTGGATTTCTAATCCTAATATTGCTTTTATTTCAATTGCAGTAGTCGGAATATGGTCTAATATTGGCTATAACATGGTGCTTTTTCTAGCCGGGCTCCAGGAAATTCCCAAGGATTATTATGAGGCATCTAGAATTGACGGGGCGAGTGGCATAAAACAATTTTTTGCGATTACGATACCACTGATTTCTTCCACAATGTTTTTTGTGACGGTAACAAGAATTATCAGCGCACTGAAGGTATTTGATGTTATATACATGATGATGGATGTGACTAACCCGGCTTTTTATAAAACGCAGTCCTTAGTGTATCTTTTTTATAAATATTCTTTTATTGAATCCAACAAAGGATATGGTTCGGCCATAGTGATGCTATTGCTTGCAGTTATTATGATCATTACGTTAATTCAGTTGAAATGGCAGAAAAAATGGGTTAACTACTACTAGGAGGAGGTCCAAACATGAATAAAGATAGAAATATCAATAATATTCTTATTTATTTTCTATTAATTACTGTGGCGGTTATAATGCTTGTTCCTTTTTTGTGGATGGCTCTTACTTCTTTTAAGTCAATTTCAGAATCCACCCAGATGGACCCATTTATCATATTCCCGTCCGTTTGGAGGAAGGAAGCGTTTCGTTCTGTCATCAGTAAAATGAATTTCGGAAAATTGTATCTAAACACGTTTATTTTAATTGTCGGACGTATTGTATGTGCGGTTGCTACGGCCACAACAGCGGGATACGCCTTTGCCCGGCTGGAATTCAAAGGGCGCAATCTGGCATTTTCACTGGTATTGCTCCAAATGATGGTGCCAACTGAAATATTTATTATACCCCAATATTTGATGGTAAGTAAAATAAACATGCTCAATACAAGCTTTGCACTTGTATTTCCGGGCCTGATATCAACATTTGGAACATTTCTTTTGAGGCAGGCATTTATGAATCTTCCCAAGGAAATGGAAGAGGCAGCCAGAGTGGATGGATGTAATATCGGACAGACATTTTTATTTATCATGCTGCCACTTGCAAAATCTTCAATGATAGCGCTGGGCATTTTTACCTCCTTGTTTGCCTATAAGGATTTAATGTGGCCCCTGGTTGTTAATACAAATCAAAGTACAATGCCATTGTCAGCTGCTTTGGCTAAGCTTCAGGGGCAGTTTACTTCAAACTATCCTGAGCTTATGGCGGCTTCCTTGCTTGCATCCATTCCAATGATTGTTCTCTATATCATTTTTCAAAGGCAGTTTATGGAAGGTATTGCAACCAGCGGAAGTAAACTGTAAAACAACATGAATGATATTAGACAGGAATTCTAAATAGATATGGAAAGGATGAAATAATATGCTGGAAAATATTGTTAAGAAGGCTAAGAAAGTATTGGCAGAAATAAGTGAGCATCTGGAAACAGGGATCATTAATTTCTGGCTTAAAAATGGCGTGGACAGAATATGGGGAGGGTATCATACCTGCTTTGATGAACAAGGCAGACCCACAGGAGAACCTGACAAATATATAGTAACTCAGGCAAGGATAATCTGGGGGTTTTCAGCCTTATACAGGATGTATCCCGAAAATAGCAATTTGCTGGAAGCCGCCGGGCAGGGAGTAGATTTTTTCATCCGGCATTTTTGGGATGAGGAACAAGGGGGCTGGATTTGGAAGGTCAGAGAAAATGGCGACCCTGTTGATACTGGGAAGGTAGTTTATGGAAATGCTTTTGCTATTTATGCATTAGCAGAGCATTTTTTGGCTTCAGGAAATAAAAGAAGTCTGGAATATGCAGAAAGAACGTTTGAATTACTGCAACAGTATTGTACGGATACCTATCATGGGGGATATTATGAAAATCTTGAATTTGACTGGAGAATTTCAAAAGGTGAGGCTGCCGCAGGGGACCGAAAGTCTCTTGACGTACATATGCATCTGATGGAAGCCTTTACAACCCTCACTCAGGCTTCCGGTAAGGAAATACACAAACGTAAATTACAGGAAGTTATAGATATTATTTTAAATAAAATGATCGATAGAAATGGCGGTTTTGGAAAAAACCAATTTGATTTGGAATTCAACTCCATACCGGCAATAAACATAAAAAGAACCTGGAACGCGGAAAGACTGACCGGAGAAACAATATCCGACCCTACCGACACAACTTCTTACGGACATAACATGGAATTGGTCTGGTTGTTAAACAGGGCAGGAGAAATACTCGAAAAACCTTCGGACTATTACAGATTCATTACTGTCAATTTTGCTGATTATACTATTAGGTACGGCCTTGACCGGGAATTAGGAGGGATATATCGGGATGGTCCTCATGACGGACCGGCTCTTGTCAGGGATAAAGAATGGTGGCAAAACTGTGAAGCGTTAGTCGGCTTTTTAGATGCTTTTGAAAAATCCGGTGATGAAAAATATTTTGAGGCATTTTATATCACGTGGAATTTCTGTAAAAAATATTTTATAAATCATGAGCTGGGAGAATGGAGACAACTTCTGGATGTAAAGGGAAATATTATATCCGGAGATATAGGTAACCCCTGGAAGGCTATTTATCACTCAGGGAGAGCTATGCTAGAGTGCCGATTAAGATTAGAAGACATTATAAACAAAGTTACTAATGATGTATTGTAGTGATGATGGTTTCGGGGCAAAAAATGGGCGAAGAACGGGACAAAAACGTTTTTTTGGCCTGTTTTTTTTAACCAATTTTATAGATGACAGGTGAAAAGCAAGCCTCGTCTAAGCCGGCGTTTATGACAAATACGTAAGATACTTAGATAATTAGAAATCTATTAGGATATTATTCTCTTTGAAATTCATGTAATCTATTAGTTGTATTGATGCTACATAAATGTCCAATCAGGCGGAGAAAATCCCATTTTACTATGAGTTAGACAGCTTAATGCTGTTTACATAAAAAAAACTATATAATTAGGAGGAAAGTAAATGAAAAAGAGAATCATCAGTTTATTACTTATTGGGGCAATGTTATTAGCAGGATTGGCAGGCTGCAGTGCGAAAAAAACTGATACGGCGGCTAATAATACGGTAGAAGATAAGGCTTCAAACGAGACTCAGGCAGAAACAAAAACAGATGATGCCGGTAAAAAAGATACGAATTTTAAAGTCGGTATTACCATTCAATCACTTGAAAACAGCTATTGGGCAGGAGTTTTCGGAGAAGTGGAAAAACTCTTAAAAGAAAAAGGATGGGAATATACAATCCTTGCATGTAATGATAACTCAGCTACGCAAATTCAGCAAATTGAAAACTTTGTAACAAATAAAGTAGATCTTATTATGGTTCATCCTTCCGATCCAAATGCAATAGAAGATTATTTGAAACAGGCAAGAGATGCAGGCATTAAAGTAATGAGCTGGGATGATGCAATGACAAACACAGACCTTAACTGGATTCTTGATAACACTAAATTGGGATATGCAATTGGCCAGGAGGCGGCAAACTTCATAAATGAGCATTATACAGCTGATAAAGTGGCAGAAGTAGCAATTATGAATTATCCTCAGACTCCAATCCTTCTTGAAAGAGAAACAGGCATTTTAAATGCACTGGATGAAATCGCGAAAGGTAAATACAAGATTGTTGCCCAACAGCCGGCACTTGATGCTCAGACAGCATTAACAAACATGGAAACAATTTTTCAGGCGAGCCCTGATACAAAGATTGTTTGTTCCATTGGTGCAGGCGGAGATATTGGTGCTAACGAAGCATTTATGTCGAAAACAGGAGGCAAGATTCCGGATGATATGGGTATTTTCTCCGCGGATGCAACAGAACAGCAATTAGAAGCAATTGTCAACGGAGAGGCAACAAGAGCATCCGTAGGATTTGAAGGTTCTAATAAGAAAACAGCCGCAGCAGTTGTTGAATTATATGAAAAATTGCTGAACGGCGAAAAATTCGAAGAGCAAAACCTGGTCAGACCCCTTACCGTTATTGATAGTTCCAATGCGGCAGATTTCTTAGCAGATTACAAATAATTCGAAAGCTGTAAGAAAGGATTTTGAATGGGGATGCTATGTTCTGCGGCAGCCCCATTCAATAAAATAAGGCAGTATCGCAAGCCTGCTTGCGATATGCAATGGGTGTAAAAAATGAATAATGACTATATTTTAGAATTACAAAATATCAGAAAAGAATATCCCGGTGTAGTTGCATTAAAAGATGTCTCCTTGCAGTTAAAAAAAGGTGAGATTCTTGCATTGATTGGGGAAAATGGCGCCGGAAAATCCACGTTGATTAAAACATGTTCCGGTGCCGTTATCCCAACATCAGGTAAAATAATTATTGAGGGTAAGGAATTTACTCATATGTCACCGGGACTTGCGGCAGAAAATGGAATAGCGATTATTTATCAGGAATTTAATAATGTGAAGGGACTTTCAGCCGCTGAGAATCTGTTCCTGGGCAATCCGATCCGAAAAGGCATCGTTGTTGATAAAAAGGCAATGGAGAAAGAAGCTGAAAAAGCGTTTGCACAGTTAAATATCAAAATTAATCCGAAGACACTGATTGGAGACCTTACAGTCGGTTACCAGCAGATGGTAGAGATTGCAAAAGCGATATTACAGGACGCTAAAGTGTTAATTATGGATGAGCCTTCTGCACCACTTACCAATGCGGAAGTTGAAAGCATGTTTAAAGTATGTGAATTGTTAAAATCAAAGGGTGTATCCATAATCTACATATCCCACAGGCTTGAAGAGATATACAGGCTGTCGGACCGTATTGTAGTATTACGCGACGGTGAATATATTAAAACACTGATAACAAAAGATTCTCATGTTGATGAGCTGATTCATTTGATGGTGGGGCGCGACTTAAATGAGACATATCCGAAAAGAAAAACAAGCGATAGGAAAGAAGAAATGATCCTTGAGTTACAGAATTTAAGCGGTAATGGTGATAAGAATATTAATTTACAGATTAGAAAAGGTGAAATTCTCGGTCTTGGAGGCTTGATAGGCGCAGGCCGTACGGAACTTGTACAAATGATTTTCGGAGCAGTGAAAAAGACAGAGGGAAAAATAATATTTAAAGGAAAAGAAATCAATCCGAAATCTCCGAGAGAAGCAATTGATCTTGGCATTGCGCTTGTACCGGAAGACCGTAAACGCCATGGCACTTTACTTGGCGTATCCGTTAAAAATAATATAAATATGCCAATATATAAGAAAATATCCAGAGCGTCAGTAATTAACCGTAAAAAAGAACTGGAAAATGCAAAAAAATACGAAAGTGAATTATTAATTAAAACCCCAACACTAAATCAATTGGTTAAAAATTTAAGCGGTGGCAATCAACAGAAGGTAATTATCGGAAAATGGCTTGCCGCAAATTCAGAATTAATTATTTTTGATGAACCAACACGTGGAATTGATGTAGGTGCCAAATCTGAAATTTATAAGCTGATGAACGAAGTAATAACAAGTGGAAAAACTATTTTATTAATTTCATCAGAAATGGAAGAATTAATGGGTATGTCAGATCGGATTATAGTTTTGGCGGAAGGCCGGGTTACCGGTGAATTAAATAAAGAAGAATTTGATCAACAAACTATAATGAAAATGGCATCCGCTGTCTAGGAGGAAAATATGAGAAGCACTATTCTTAATATATTTAAAGATAAGGCAATCTGGATTGTATTTATAATCCTGTTCATTGCATTTTCACTGTTAAACCACAGATTTATCTCATCAAATAATTTATTTACAATAGCACGCCAGGTATCTATGTTAGGGATAGCGTCAATCGGTATGACTTTTGTTATATTAATAGCAGGTATTGACCTTTCAATTGGTTCAACTATTACACTGGTTAATATCGTAGCAGCATATTTAATGGTAAAGATGGGCCTTGGTATGGTCAGTGCCGTTATCCTGGCATTGATAATGTCAATCATAGTCGGTGTTTTGAACGGCTTTCTGATATCGACAATCGGAATACCTGCAATTATCGCAACTTTTGCAACACAGATCGTATTTGAGGGCGCATCCTATCTTATTTGCGGCGGTGTACCCATATATGGATTTGATGAAAGATTTAAGGTAATCGGACAGGGTTATATAGGACCGGTACCTGTTCCGGTTATCATCATGATTGTTTGCTTTGCATTGGGGTCCTTTATTTTGAATAAAAGCTATTTCGGCCGTTATTTCTATGCCGTCGGCGGCAATGAAGAAGCTGCTAAGCTTTCCGGTATCCGGGTAGGTCATATGAAGTATTTGGTTTATGCATTATCCGGTTTGTTTGCAGGACTTGCAGGCATTGTAATGTTATCCCGTACAAATTCAGCACAGCCTACGGCAGGTATGGGTTATGAATTTGATGTTATTACCTGTGTTGTGTTAGGGGGAGTTTCCATTTCCGGTGGTTTTGGTAAAATGTCCAATGTTGTTGCCGGCGTATTAATTATCGGTATACTGACCAACGGTATGGTTCTTCTTAATGTAAGTACCTATATGCAGATGATTGTGAAAGGTATCGTACTTGTATTGGCTGTAGGCTTTGATAGTTTACAGAAGAAACGGGCACTTGCCTGACGTTGCAATCATAAAGGACTATTAATAGCTTATACATATATATTGATATTCTTGGGAAACAACAGTATAGTTAAATAAAAAGGGAAAATAAAATTAATAATATAAAGGAGGATTTACTTATGGGAATAATGGAAAGAATGCGTTTGGACGGTAAAGTATCATTTGTAACAGGCGGAGCAAGAGGAATCGGTAAGGCGATTGCCGGCGCTATTGCTGAAGCAGGAAGTCATGTCGCAATTGTTGATGTAGACATCGATGAGGCCGTCAAAACCTCGAAAGAAATCGCAAGTTCAACGGGCGTAAAGACAATTGCAATAAAAACAGATGTTACGGAACAGGCTGATGTGGCTCACATGATAGAGGTAATATTGGAGGAGTTTGGAAAATTGGATGTTGCATTCTGTAATGCAGGTATATGTATGAATATTCCGGCGGAAGAGATGACTCTTGACCAGTTTAAGAAAGTTATCGATATCAATTTAACCGGTGTATTCTTAACTTCCCAGGCAGCTGCCAAAGTTATGTTAAAGGAGGGCAAAGGATCGATTATTAATACGGCGTCCATGTCAGGACATATCGTCAATGTACCTCAGCCTCAATGCTCCTACAATGCATCAAAGGCGGGTGTTATACAATTGACCAAATCCATGGCCGTAGAATTTGCAAAACGTGGAGTCAGAGTTAATAGTATCAGTCCCGGATATATCGGAACAGAGCTTACACTGAATTCCCCAAATCTTAAGCCTTTAATTGAGAAATGGAACGATATGGCACCTCTTGGCAGAATGGGCCGTACTGATGAACTGCAGGCAATTGCGGTTTATTTAGCAGGAGACACCAGCGACTTTACAACCGGCTCTGATTTTATTATTGACGGAGCCTTCACCTGCTTCTAAAATTGGAATTGAGGAGGAGCTTAATGAAAAAATATACTATCGGTATCGATTATGGTACCTTATCCGGGCGTGCAGTATTGGTGGATGTTGAAAACGGAGAAGAAATTTGCTTTTCCGTGTCAGAATATAAACACGGAGTTATTGACGGATATTTGCCGGGTTCTGCAAAACGTCTGGCCCCGGAAACTGCATTGCAGCATCCGGAGGATTATCTGGATGTGTTAAGAACAGCAATACCTGAAGTTCTGAAAATGGGTAACGTCACCAAAGAACAGGTGATTGGAATCGGTGTTGACTTTACATCCTGTACCGTGCTTCCGGTAGACAAAAACGGTATACCATTGTGCTTTTTGGAAGAGTATAAAAACAGGCCCCATGCCTATGTTAAACTATGGAAACATCATGCTGCCCAAGAGCAGGCGGACCGGTTTAATGAAGTTGCTCATCAAAGAAAAGAGAAGTTTATGGGCCGGTACGGTGACAGAATGTCTTCTGAGTGGGTGGTTCCTAAAGCAATGCAGATACTTAAGGAAGATGAAGAAATCTATCAGGCGATGGACCGCTTCATAGAGGCAGGCGACTGGATCGTGTGGATGCTGATCGGAGAAGAGAAGCGCAGTTTATGTCAGGCCGGTTATAAAGCGGTATGGTCTAAGAAAGAAGGGTATCCCGTTAAGGACTTCTTTGCAGCCTTAGATCCCAGAATGGCAAACTTTGCAGAGGAGAAACTAAGTACAGATATTTATGCGACAACAGATTGTGCAGGGTATCTTACCGGGGATGGAGCCAAATTAACCGGACTTCTGGAAGGAACCCCTGTAGCAGCAGCAAATATTGATGCCCATGTGGCCTTACCTGCCGTCAGAATCACGGAACCCGGTAAAATGCTTATGATTATTGGTACCAGTACCTGCCATATCATGATGAGTAACGAAGAACATTTTATTCCGGGCGTCGGCGGTGTCGTTGAAGACGGTGTGGTTCCCGGTTACTATGCTTATGAAGCAGGTCAGGCCTGCGTCGGTGACCACTTTGACTGGTTTGTTAAAAATTGTGTGCCGGGTGATTATGAGAAAGAAGCGGCAGATAAAGGTATCGGTATCCATCAGCTCCTTGAGGAAAAGGTAAAAAACCAGCTTCCGGGAGAAAGCGGACTTATCGCTTTAGATTGGTGGAACGGGAACCGCAGTATTTTAACCGATGCGGATTTGAGCGGAATACTGTTGGGAGCAACCCTGCATACAAAACCGGAAGAAATCTACCGCGCTTTGATTGAAGCAACCGCTTTTGGCACAAGGATTATTACAGAAGCTTTCGAAGAAGGCGGTGTCCCTATTGAGGAACTTTATGCAGCCGGAGGTATTGCACAGAAAAATGAGATGATGATGCAGATTTATGCGGATGTGACCAATAAGGAAATACGTATCTCTTCCTCAAAGCAGGCGCCTGCCCTTGGAGCCGCATTGTTTGGAGCTGTTGCTGCCGGTACGGCAAGGGGCGGCTATGACACCATTGAAGCAGCATCAGAACACATGTCGAGGTTGCAGGATAAGATATACACGCCAAATGCCGATAACGTGAAAAGATATGACAGATTGTTTCAGGAATATAAGATTTTGCATGACTATTTCGGAAAAGGCGAAAATGATGTTATGAAACGGCTTAAAGTCATTAAGAGTGATGCAATGAAAGATAAAAAGTAAAAAACTGGGATGCTCCATGCAGATTGGGCATCCCAGCTTTACAGGTTAGTTCACCGCTTATAAAGTGTAAGTATAAGAGGGAGTTTGGGACTGCCTGTTTGCTGGCGGAGGGGGATTAAAATGCTGCGCAGTAAGATAATTTTATGTGTAATATTATGTTTGATTTTTGTTTCATCATGTACCAGGCTGGATTCCGGCAGCAGAGTTCTTAAAAAGGATACTGCGGTAAGTGAAAAGCCTGTTGTGATAGCATTTGCCCATAAAAGTTTTAATTCTTATTTTTATACCATTATGAATGAAGCGGTTAAGAAGGCTGTTGAAGAGAGGGGCTGGATTTTTGAGAGCTCTGTTGCTGATTATGACCCCATGCGGCAAAATCAGCAGATTGTGAATTTTATTGAACAGTCACCGGATGCGATTATTACGACCGCAATTGACAGTATTTCCATAGAGGAAGTGATTCACAGGGGCAATGATGCAGGTATACCGATGTGTACCATCGATACCAATGCGGTAGGCGGGAAATTGGCGATTGATGTAAGCTTCGATAATTATAAAGCCGGACAAATGGCAGCACAGTCAATTGTTGAACGGTTGACGGAAAAATACGGAGAAGAAAAAGGCACTGTTTTTAATGCTTATGGTGAATTAAGCAGTAATGCCTGGCGGCTTCGAAAAGAGGGTTTTGAGTCCGTAATCGACCAGTATCCTAATATAACCTACCTGCCAAGAGCAACAGAGGGAAGACCTGAGTTGGTTAAGGAAGAACTAATAAAAGCCTTTGAATCAGGGATACAGATAGATGCGGTTCATGCTTCCAGTGAACATCCGGGCAGGGGGCTGGTGGAGGCCCTTCAGGAATCGAATCATTGGTTTCCCTTTTGGGATGACGGGCATATCATTCTCGTAACAATAGATGCAGAACCCTATTTTGTAAATTTAATTAATAAAGGGTATGCGGATTGTGCAGTTTCCCAGGATGTGATAGCTTATGGCAATATAACGGTAGAGCTGCTGGCATCCTATGTTTTAGCCGGTGAACCTATTCCGGAAGGCAAATATTATAGTGAGGATACCTATTGGCAGGTTTGTGATATCAGCATTACGGATAATCAGGCAAAAGTAACGATTCCGCCGTATATCATTAATGCGGAAAACAGTAACGCTTACAGGCATTGGGCATACATTGCGGAAAAGTTATGGGGGTTTCAATACAACAAATAGATGAGGATAAACCATTATTTGAGGCAGTACCGCAGGCCCGCCTGGGGTATGCAACGGGAGCTGGAATGATTAGCAGATATCTAGGCAAGATAAAAGAATGGAGTTTGAATAAACTCTACAAGCACAGCATATACAGACGCCTGTTCTGGTGTTTTATATGTGTGTTTGTTTTACCCATACTCCTGATTGGCGGTTACAATGCCGTGTATTCTTTTTCAAAAAACGAGCGTGAAGCAAAGGCTTTTTTGGAAGAGTCATCCGCACAGATTGCCAATAATATTTCTTATTATATGTTTTCCCACATGAATTTATTGGAAGAGGTTGCAACGAATCCAGAGATTATCAATAATCTTATGACATATAAATATGCGGACTGGAACATAAAAAGTGATATTGAAAACCATATACGGCTGGTTCTTGGCAGTACGTTCGGGGCAAGCGGCGCTATCAATGCCTGTGAGATGATTTCTCTAAACTATTCATATTTCTATTATCCGTCACCGGTGTCAAACGGCAATTTTGCTACCAGTAAGTTATTGTCTGAAGAGGCAAGGCAAGTACTTATGACGGTAAGTTCCAAAGAGGTCCCAAGTGACCGGAACAGCTATGTTATACTGACGAGAGGGATATTCAGCGGCGAAGACGTCTGTGTCGGGAATATTGTCGCAGCTTTGAATTTGTCGTATTTTAATAAGGTGTGTTATGAAAATGTCACGAACCTTCTAAACGAAGTGATGATTATTGATGAAAATAATATTATTATCAGTGCCTCCAATGAAGAACAGGTAGGAGCGGCCTTTAACGGAGACAAAGTGCTCTCCATATCCATTTCAAAGTCAATATCTAATACAAACCTCACCATAGTGAATCATATAGCCCTGCAAACTTTGCTTAAGTCGGCTCTCATACAGTTTGCAATTACTTTATTTACAGCCGTGCTCTTTGCTGTATTAGCCCTGATTTTTGCAATATTATTCGCAAAAAGTATAACCGGACCTATCAACCGCTTAATGGAGGAAATGAAAAAAACAGAAGTAGAGAAATTCGTTGAAGACGATGGGGATGATGAATATCATACGGTTATAGAGGGTTTTAACAAAATGAGCGGTAATCTTGTCGAAGCCATGAAACGGCAGTATACAATAAAACTGCAGGAAACAAAATTAAGAGAACTTAGAAAAGAAGCTGAGCTTTCTGCTCTGCAGCAGCAGATAAACCCTCATTTTCTATATAACACTTTGGAATCCATTTACTGGAACGGCCAGTTGGAAGGCGACGAGGAAATCAGTGAAATTGTCAATGCACTTGGCAATTATTTAAGAGTAATTATAGTAAAAGGAAGAGAGTATGTCACCATTGAAAATGAGGTTGAGAGTGTTAATAATTATATTTTTTTACAAAACAAGCGTTTTGGAAGCCGAATCTTTAATTACTGGGACGTGTCTTTGTCTCTGCGGCATACGAAAATCATAAAATTAGCAATACATCCTATTGTAGAAGATGTTATCTCAACGAATTTGGATGACATCGAAGGCCGGATTACTATAAATATATCAATCGCTGCGGAATCGGATACAATCAGAGTGGTAATGACAGGTCAGGCAGTAGAATATTTCCTGAGTTTAGCAGACAACTCTGACCTTGATAAAAGGGGGATAAACAGTGTGGATGAAAGACTGTCCCTTTACTACGGTAACGCTTTTGGAGTTGTTCTTAATAAAGAGGATGGAGAAATCAGGGTAACAATGCCGGTATATAAAGATAACGGAAGTGAAGGTAAAAAGTAATATGGATAGATTTGTAAAAGCCTTAAGAAGAATTTCTATACGCAGACGCCTTTCTTATGCCTTTCTTATTCTTTGTGTTGTTCCGATTTCTGTCATGATAATTATCAGTACGATTGTAGAATTCCTGTATTCCAACGGTAATCTGAAAAGTAATTACGAAAACTTTGCCTATGAGTCCAATATCAGGGTTAATGACATGTTTGATCAGCTGGGATTGAAATTTAAGTATCTGAAAGAAAATAATGATATCTTAACGGACTTGTATTTGTATGCAACATCGCCGAACTATCAGACGGAGGGGGTAACCAACCGGATTGAGAATACCATTGCAAGTATTATGTCTAATCAGAGTGAAATCGATTATACATCCGTATTTTTTGAAGATGGCACCTTGTTTTTATACAGCAGGATGTTTATAGATATGAAGAAAATCAGAAGCCTGTTAAAAGATGATTATGGATGGTATTATCTTGATTACGGCAAAAAACCTGTGTTATGCCGTAATGAAATTGTTGAAATCGATTATACAAGCGGTCTTAAAGCAAGGTATGTAGTTTTGGTTAATCTTGAGGAAATCGGGAATATACTAAACAATGCCGTAGGGTCTACAAAACAAAAGATTGCTATCACCGACGGTGAAGGCAGAATCGTGGCCGGTTCACAGTTCGGTAAATCAGATTTGGTATATGAGATAGTTGCACCGATTTCAGATACCGGGCTTAACGTAGTGAACACTTTTACCGGCAAGAAATACGACTTGCATGGGCTTATTACAACAATTCTGCTCTTTTTACTGGTACTCATAACATCCGGCACCGTCATTTATTTGGTAAATGAAAGTATTAAGATTCCTCTGAACCGGTTACTTGGCCGAATAGAGCAGATTAACGAAGACGATGTATTTGTCATGAAAGAGGAATGTATTAACGCTGATTCAAAAGACGAGCATGAGATTTTAAATAACGTATTTACTTCCATGCTCAATCGGTTAAATGAAGTGCTGGAGGAGACTTATATAACAAAGATTAATGAGACCAAACTCAGAACAAGAATAAAAGAACTGGAGTTAGTGGCCCTGCAGCAGCGGATTAATCCCCACTTTTTATATAATTTGCTGGACAATGTTTTTTGGATGGCACAAATGAAAAATTATGAGGAAATCGGAGAAATGGTATCAGCTCTCGGGGAATTTTTTAAGACGAGTGTATCGGAAAAAGGTGCCTTTGTTACAATCAATACTGAGATTGAAAATGTCAAAAGTTATGTGTGTCTGCAAAAAATCATGCATAAGAATCAGTTCGTTGAGCAGTGGAACATAGATCCTGATATTGTGCGTTATAAAACAGTTAAGCTTATTCTTCAGCCCATTATTGAAAATTGCATTGTTCATGGTTTTGAGGGAGTCGAGGGAGGAGGTATCATCCGTATTACCGGAAAAAAAGAATCAAATACGATTGTATTTGAGATAGAAGATAACGGCAAAGGTATGGAAAAGGATGTTTGTGAAAAAATAAGGCAAAAGATGAACAGCACTATTCTTGGAATAGGGGATAGTATCGGTATGAGAAACGTGAATCAGAGGATAAAGATATACTTTGGCGAACCTTATGGTATAAATATTAAATCCCAAATAAAGGAAGGTACTACAGTGAGTCTGTGTATCCCTATTAAGGAGTAATCTATGTATAGATTGATGGTCGTAGAAGATGAAGATATGATACGTAAAGGTATAGTAAACAGTATTCCCTGGCAGTCATTAGGATTTATGGTCGTAGCGGAAAGCGCAAACGGAAAGGATGCTTTGGAACAGCTTGAGAAAAACCCGGTGGATGTTTTGCTGACAGATATAAAAATGCCGATTATGGGTGGAACGGAACTGTCAAAAAAAACAAGGCAGTTATACCCTGATATTGAGATTATTATCTTAAGCGGATTTGCTGATTTCGAATACGCACGCCAGGCAATCGGTTTCAGGGCTTTCGATTATTTGCTGAAACCTACCAATAAGAAAAAACTGCTGGATGCTTTTACCGCACTGAAGGAAAGTATGGATCAAAAACGGGAAATGAAAGAAGAAATATTTTACAGTAATCTGTATATCAGTGCCGGTTATGAAACCATGCGAAATGAATTTCTCCAGTCCATGTTAGAGGGCGATACCAGTCT
The DNA here is from genome assembly GCA_002294045.1 of Lachnoclostridium sp. UBA903. Classification (GTDB taxonomy): domain Bacteria; phylum Bacillota; class Clostridia; order Lachnospirales; family Lachnospiraceae; genus Anaerocolumna. The sequence continues at coordinate 40,420 of DBEP01000064.1, forward strand.
TTTCAATGATTTTGATGAGAAAACCGCATCATTGGAGCTGGATTTTTCAGGACATTATTTTACCGCGGCTACGATAAAATTTGACAGGAAGAGTATTTTTAAGGAATTGGAATCGTCCTGGGAGACAGACAAGCGGCTGCTTACCTTCTCTTATAGAAATATTTTAAAAGAGGAATTAAGTAACATCGATAATGCTTATTATATTGTCAAGGATTATGATACGATTGATTTTGTATTTTGTTTTTCATCCGCAGAGAAACAAAATGCACAGATGATTCCATGTCTGGAGAGTATCAGCGAAAACATACAAAACTGTCTGTTTAAGTATGTAACAGTGCCTTATACCATAGGGATTGGCTTAAGCTATCCTTCGATTCATCATATTGCAAAATCATACAGCCAGGCAAAAAGATCAATTCAGAATAATTTTTATCTTGGAGATCAAAGAGTACAGGTTTATCAGGATAATAATGAATCAAAGTATGAGCAGAATTTTATCCGGTTTTATCCGGAAGAAATGGAGCATGTTGCTGTCTCAATCAGTAACGGTAATTATATGGAAACGAAAAAATATCTGACCTCCATATTCCGGGTGCTCATGGAGCAGAACCTGCTGCCTGAAATCGTAAAAAATTACTGTATCGCTCTTAAATTGATGGTTCAATCCAAGATTACAAACAGTTATGAAACCATGGAGAAAATCATCGGTGATGAGTATAATGATTTTGTGAAAGACGCCTTAAATGTCAAGGAGCTTGAAACTTATATCGTCAATGTTATGGTGGCACTGGCGAAAGAAATTGATGAAACCGTTGATCCGCTTGAGCTCAAAGAGCAGCATAAGGTAATTGATAAGGCGAAGGCATATATTGCGGCACACTTAAGCGAAAAAATTACTTTAAAAATGATCAGTGAAAATGTATATCTGTCGGAGACCTACTTCAGCTTTCTGTTCAAAAAAATTACAGGGGTTACTTATATTGACTATATTCAGAAACTCCGCATGCAGGAAGCGAAAAAATTACTGGTTAATACGACTTATAAAGTTTATAAAGTGGCCGAATTGATTGGTTATAATGATTATAAATATTTTTCTGTCCAGTTTAAGAAGTATGCTGCTCTGACTCCAAAAGAATACCGGAATCAGGGAAGACGGAAAGCGGAATAATGATAAAAAGGACCAGGAGATGGAACGAATCAATCAAATGCCTCATTTCCCATTTGAAAGATATATGGAACAAGTGATATAATAAGTCTGACAGAAGGATTTAATTATACCATAGTATATTAGAAAGATTAGAGAAGACACTGTTGAGAGTCTATTAATGATTGGGATTGGGGCAAAATTATAATGAAAGCATTACTGGTGGAAGATGAGTCTATTACAAGAAAAGGTTTATTAAAGCATATTCCGTGGTCAGAACTTGGGATAGATGAGATTATCAGTGCGGAGGATGCAGAAACAGCATTGCAGATGAGTACGGATTATAAGCCGGATATAATCGTATCTGACATAAAGATGAGGGAAATTGACGGTATTGAAATGTGCCGTTTCTTTAAAGAACGCTTGCCGGACTGCCAGTTGGTATTTATCAGCAGCTATGCGCAGAAAGAATATTTAAAAGCGGCGATTGAACTGGAAGCTGTCCAGTATGTTGAGAAGCCCATTGATTTGGATGAACTGTCCGGGGCAATTAAAAAAGCGATGGAACGCTGTCATACTATCTGTGAATACCGTTCCATACAAAGGGAATATGAAAAAAGTGTGGTACATATAAAGAATGAAACGTTTTTATCACTTCTCAGGGATAGGAAAAACGGTGAAGATAACGGTACAATTTTAAAAATTGCGGGGCTTTGGAATGACCGCTGCAGGGCGCTGCGCATTTGTATCATTCGGTGGGCCGACATGCAGGATAAAACAGATATGGTATCAGAGTGGTATAAAAGTGCGGCGGGACTTAAGGGAGAGAATACAGGCATGTATGTTTATGCGGATTTCTGGGACAATGCAACCATGATTCTCTATCTTGCGGCAGAGAGCATGGAGTTAGAAGAAAACGGTCAGGTTCTTAATTCTATGCGGGAGCTGGCTAAAAACCAGAACAACGGCAATGTGCATTTTCTGGCAATCGGGATGTTATGTACCAGTGCAAAAGATTTGGCACGCTCTTACCAGTCGGCCCAGCAGGCATTACAATGTCTGTCGTTTATGGGATATAGCTCCTGTGCTGCGGAAAAAGAATTCTTTTGTGAATGGCAGAACGACTTAGGGGCAGAAGAGGAGATTTCCCTTAGAAAAGCAATTCAAAAGAAGGATTCACAGGAAGCCGGGGAAATTATTAATCAAATATTTAATATTTTTATAAAAGAGAAAGTTATTCTAAACAGCGTAGTAAGAAATATTTGCCTGATAATTTATAATTATATCAGAGAAGCTGAAAAAAATAATCCCGGGCAGCAATGCAAAAGACCTGTGCCGGGAGTAGAATATGCGTACATTTTGGAGCAGGCGGTAACCCTGCAGGAAATCAGGGAGCTGCTGTTACAATATGTACAAACAGCCTTTGGGCGGAAGAGCTTTGAGAATACAGGAAGCAATGTATCTATCCGGCAGGTGATTGCATATATGCATAAGCATTATCACGAGAAAGGGCTTAGCATTAACCGTATGGCAGAAGAGGTATTTTTAACACCCACCTATCTTTCAAGCTTGTTCAAACAGGATACGGGCCTGACAATTAATCAGTATCTTACTAAATTGCGAATGGAGTATGCAAAATCTTACCTGCTTGATCCAAGGTTTAAATTATATCAGGTAGCAGATAAGGTGGGATATGAGGATGCTGCTTATTTTGCACGCATATTTAAGAACCAGACCGGAATGACGCCGTCGGAATATAAGGAGAAGAACATTCTGTGAAAATGTTAAATAAACATATAGTTAATTGGTTTTCCCATAAAAGCATTCGTACCAAAATGACCATATCTTTCTCTATTCCATTATTGCTTATTGCTCTGCTTTTATCTTTTATCAGCTACAATATTATTGCGAAGCAATACGCCAGACAGATTCTGTATTCGGCAGATCAGTCTTATGAGCAGGCAATTTCATATCTGGAAAACCATATACAGAATATGAATTATGTGCAGCTTCTGCTGGGCACAAATAAGCGGCTGCAGGAAGTACTGAGCAACGAAGTATTTGAGAAAAAGGAACAGGCGCAGCAGTACCGGGAATATTGGAGACTGGACGATATCATTACTTCCATTGATTTATCCAATGGCTTGTATAACTGTGCTTTATATGTTCCGGATAACATGATATATACGAATAACAACTATCATTTTTATCCCTTATCGGAACTGCCTGATAATATTGAATGGGAAAGATTTTCCTCAACGATGGGAGGCGCTCTTTATTTTACGGATGTTCAGACTGTGCCGTTGGGGAATTCCAATAACCCGGGGAGACAGGTTGCCCTGCTGAAAATGATATATGATAACGATGGAATTCAGTGTGTGGCAAGGGTCAGCGTATCCGTAGAAGAATTAGAAAATATTTTACGTAATTCTGATATTACGCAGAAAGGTTTCAGTTACCTGATTAATGACAGAAATGAAGTTATAGCAACCTCAATTCAGGCAGAAACAGAATATATTCAGATATTGGAACAGAATAAGGCAGAAACGGACGGAAAAACAGGCTGGACAGATATTCGTTTTGAAGGAATGGGAAATTATCTTGTAAAAAGGCAGACCATCAATGAGGCCGGCTGGACGCTTGTCAGTATGATTGAAAAGGCTGACTTTTATCATGAAAGCAATGTTGTGCTTCAGGTATTTGCTCTATTTGTAATGCTGATTTTTCCTGCAATTGTATTCATATCATATAATCTGGCGCGTTATTATACGAAGCGCCTTACCAGATTAAGCAGTCAGATGATTAAGGTTCAGAATGGTAACTGGAGTTTAATTGAGGAGGAGGAAGAACCGGAGGATGAAATAGGAAGATTATTTCAGCAATTTAAGTATATGACAAAAGAGCTGCGGACTTTAATGCTGAACCAGTACCGGCTGGGACAAAGTGTCAAGGCCGCGGAAATGCGGGCGCTGCAGGCACAGATAAATCCGCATTTTCTTTATAATACGCTGGATATGATTAATTGGGAAGCGAGGGACCACGATGCCGGGAAAATTGTGACCATCGTACAAAGTCTGGCTAAGTTTTACCGGATTAGTTTAAATAAGGGCAGACAGATTGTGAGAATTGCTGATGAATTAGAGCATGTAAAAGCATATGTTAAAATTGAAAATTATCATTTTGAGAATGCAATCTTCTTTACCATTACCGCCCCGGAAGATATACTGGAATTAAGCTGCATCAATATTATTCTCCAGCCCTTCGTGGAGAATGCCATTATGCATGGAATTGCAAAGAATAATAAAATTAAGGAGTGCCACATAACCATTGAAGTACAAAGAGAGAAAGAGGATATTGTTTTCCGTATCCTGGATGACGGCAGCGGGATGACGAAGGAACAGCTGGAACAGATTTTTCAGAAAAATACTTCTAAGTCCACTCATGGTTATGGTGCGCAAAACATTAATTTTCGTATAAAGTTATATTATGGAGAACAATACGGTGTCTTTTATAAAAGCGAGCCGGGGGTGGGGACTTGTGTTACAATCCGCATTCCGGCCATGACAGTCGAAGAAGCAGAACGGATAAATACAGGATAAGGTTACCGCTGTGGGAGGTCTGAGGGCTTCCTGCGGCGGTTCTTTTTGTGCAGAATAAAGCGCCTGCCTATATACAAAAATTATAAAATTTATTGCCTTTATTATATGAAATGCATAAGAATGTCAGGGAAATCATAGTTTTGTTATGTTTTATTTGTCGGCTTTAATAAGTATAATTACATTATATTAAAGGAAGTGTACAAAATGACAAGGAGAAGATGCTTCATGACAAAATACTTTAAAAATTTTGTTCAGGAATTCAAAAAAAATAAGGCCCTGTTTTTAATGATTACACCTATGGTTATTCTTGTGTTCATATTACTGTACCTGCCGATGTCCGGATTGGTACTTGCTTTTAAAAACTATAGATTCAACCTTGGCGTGTTTGGAAGCGAATGGAACGGTTTGGAGAATTTCCGGTATTTATTTTCATCGGGAACAGGCTGGTTGATTACTAAAAATACCATTCTTTACAATTTATTAAATTTGATTACTTCACAGGCACTGGCTATACTGGTGGCAATATCAATTACAGAAATGAAAGGAAGGTATTTTAAGAAAATTTCACAATCCGTAATTTTCCTTCCTTATTTTATATCATGGGTAATAGTCGGTACATTCGTATATAATTTGTTTAATTATGAGACGGGTCTGCTAAACAGCATGCTGAAGAATTTCGGATATGATGCGGTTAATTTATATTCCATGCCGGGTGTCTGGCCGTTTATTATCTGCCTCTTTAATGCATGGAAATGGTGCGGATATAATTCCGTTATTTATATCGCAGCCATTACCGGAATAGACGGAGAATGTTATGAAGCATCTGAAATAGACGGGGCAAATATATTTCAACGGATCCGTTATATTACACTGCCGGGTATAAAACCAACGGTTATAACTATGTTTTTGCTGCAAATCGGACGTATTCTCCGAGGAGATTTTGAGATGTTTTATCAAATAGTCGGCAATAACGGACAATTGTATAATGCTACGGATGTAATCGATACTTACGTTTTCCGTTCACTGATGCAGAACTCGAACCTGGGAATGACGGCAGCAGCTACATTTTATCAATCAATTCTATGCTTCATTATTATTATGATAGTAAATCATATCGTTAAAAGAGCTGATAAAGATCTGGCTCTGTTCTGACCAAAGAATTATAAATGGAGGTAAACATGAAAAATGAACATTTGGTGAAGTCACAAAGTATTAAGAGAGGACCGGCAAGAATCAGTTTCGATGTTCTTAGCTATATTTTAGTCGGTTTAGTTGCCTTACTCTGTTTATTACCTTTTATTGTATTGATATCGGGTTCTTTTTCGTCGGAACAGGCAATTCGGTTTACGGGATACGGGCTGTTTCCAAAAGAATTCACTTTGGAAGCTTATCGGATTGTATTTAAAAATCCGCTCACTATACTGAGAGCTTATGGTGTTTCGATTTTTATTACAACAGCAGGAACGGCTGTCGGATTATTAGTGTTGACACTAAGCGCCTATGTAATCAGCCGGAAAGATTTTAAGTACAGAAACCAGTTTTCTTTCTTCTTTTACTTTACAACTTTGTTTAACGGCGGTATGGTTAGTACTTATATTTTCTATATTCAATATTTGCATCTAAAAGACAGTTATCTGGCATTAATATTACCCGGTATGCTGAATGTATTTTATTTGCTGATTATGAGAAGTTTTGTCTCCGTAATACCGACGGCGCTGATTGAATCCGCAAAAATAGACGGTGCAGGAGAATTTAAGGTTTTTATAAGCATAATCCTGCCTCTATTAAAATCAGGATTAGCCACAATCGGTTTGTTTTTGGCACTGGGCTACTGGAATGATTGGTATAATGCTATGCTTTATATCAATTCTTCGGAAAAATATCCGTTGCAATATATGCTCTATGATTTACTCCAGCAGACACAGGCATTAGCAAGGATAGCCAGCCAGGCGGGAATCCAGGTTGCGAACCTGCCTTCCAACACGCTGAAGCTGTCCATGGCTGTAGTAGCAACCGGCCCTATCATTCTTTTATATCCATTTGTACAGAAATACTTTGTTAAAGGTATTACTATCGGTTCTGTAAAAGGATAGACCGGATTAAATAATTTATTTAATGAAAAAGGAGGATTTTTATGAGAAAAAGGAGAAGGTTATTATCTATGTTATTAGTTTTGGCAATGTTGTCCTTAACTTTGAGCGGATGCGGCCGGAAAAGCAACGAGGATACGAATACCGGCAGCCAGACGTCGGAAACAGGCGGGCTGGATACTTCAGAAGAAGTGGAGCTGGTAATGTATGTGGTTAGTAATGAACCGACGGGCCAGGATGCGGTTAACGAAAATTTCAATAAAATATTGAAAGAAAAATTGAATGCTACCTTAAAGATTAACTGGATCGGCTGGGCCGAATATGCGAACAGGTATCCGTTGCTATTTTCATCAGGTGAAGTATTTGATATGGCCTACTGTGCATCCTGGCTGAATTTTTCCTCACTGGCAAAAAGAGGTGCTTTCATGGAACTGGATGATTTATGGCCGACCTATGCACCGGATAATTATGCAATGCAATCCGATACTGCCAAACAGCAGGCAACGGTAGACGGCTCTTATTACTGTGTGCCTACCCTTTTGGCAACCTATTCTGCCTATGGACCCATATATCGCACCGATATCACGGAAGACAGTGGCTGGGACGGTGAAATGAAGACATTTGAGGATATGGAAGAATATCTTGATATCGTAGCAGCCAGCGGAACAGGAATAGAGCCGTTGGATATCTACTCTGCGGGTTCGGAAGTAGATGATGTGTGGATGTATTATAACGGACAATATGCAATAAAAGGCTCCACAAATGATTTCCTTTTTATTGATCCCTCCGAAGAGAATCCCAAACTTTATACCTATTATGAATATGATAAAATAAATGAGTTTCTTGAAATGATGACCAGGTGGAATGAAAAAGGTTTCTTCAGTAAATCTGCGTTGGCCGATACCGATTCCGATAAGGTCAGAAACGGAAAAGCTGCTTTAAGGGTCCACAATGTAGATACCTATCAGACATATGCGATTGAACATCCGGAATATAAATTCAAGTACTCCAACTTTGTATCGGATGTATCAAATATGTCGTTTACACAGGATGCAATGGTTATCTCCAGTACTTCAAAGAATCCGGAAAGAGCACTTGCTTTCTGGAATCTGCTGACAACGGACCAGGAAGTGTACGATGCATTCTTTTATGGTATTCTGGGTGAATCCTATGAGTTAAACGCCAAAGGACAATTTACGATATTAGACCCGGATAAGTATGCTACATCCGCAATGTGGGCTGCAAGGACAACAAAGCTGAACCGTGACCAGGCGGGGACGCCGGAAGATGTGTCGGAATACAAAAAAGAATGGGACGCTTATATTCAGGATGGGGCAGGTTCACAAAAATACCGTTCTTTCGTAATTGACACCTCTTCCATTGAGACGGAATACGCAGCCTGCCAAAGCGTACATCAGCAGTATTGGTGGCCGTTAGAATTAGGTTATACGGATGCAGAGAAGGGGCTTGCGGAATATAAGGAAAATATGGAAGCGGCAGGTATTGAGAAAGTCCGCGAGGTAATACAGGGACAGCTCGAAGCTTATTTGGCTGGGATAGAAGAATAAGCCGTAAGCGGAGCGCTTATATCTCATAGGACAAACTTTCACTATGAGATAAGAAAAATTCCGGCTTACGGACTCTGGCGCTGCCGCACTGGTGTGCGGCAGCTTTTATTAGCTCTTAGGAAGTTCGATGAGCTAATAACCCTCCGGATTCTGGTGAGGATATAAGTAACTAAAACAGCTAACAGATTGTTAAAAATTAAAAAAGAAAGGATGCCACAAGGGGAATATTCCAATCTTTTATATTAGTGGCAGTATCGCAGGACAGCCTGTGATATGGCGGTATAAACCATGAAGATTACACATATGGCCAGCTGTGAAAATACTTGCTGGAAAGAAGAACCGGTAATGAATTATGAAGAATCATATGATGTTCTTATTTTAACAGGAGAAAAGAAGCGGACGGTATTGGGGTTCGGCGGCTGTTTTAATGAACTTGGCTGGGAAGCTCTTTGCCTTGCTGACCGGAAGCAAAAAGAAGAATATATAAAGGAGTTATTTTCGAAGGATGAATGTGGCTTTAATTATGGACGTATCCCAATCGGAGCGAATGATTTCAGTCTGGATTGGTATAGCTGCGACGAGACGGAAGGCGACTATGAACTAAAACACTTTACGATTGAACGGGACAAAAAGTATACCATTCCTTTTATCCATGAGGCGATGAAGTATCAGACGGATTTTACTTTATTTGCATCACCATGGAGCCCGCCGACCTGGATGAAAACGAAAAAGGCATATAATAACGGACGCATAAAGATGGAAGACGGCATTTTAAAGGCTTATGCCGGGTACTTTGTTAAATTTGTTGAGGCATACAGGAATGAAGGGATTGATATTTCACAGGTTCATGTACAGAATGAACCGATGGCTAATCAGAAGTTTCCGTCCTGCCTGTGGTCAGGGGAAAATATGAGGGATTTTATTAAGGATTACCTCGGACCTGCCTTTGAACGCTCCGGTCTGCCTACTGAAATCTGGCTGGGAACGGTTAACGGGCCTTTTTTTGACTTTATGATGCCGCAGGCAGCACCGTTCTGCGAATTCTATGATCAGTTTGCCAACACAATCTTATCTGATGAAAAAGCAAGAGGATATCTTACCGGTGTAGGCCTGCAATGGGGCGGTAAACATGTTATGCAGCAGATAGCGGACAGCTATCCGGAAATGCGCTATATGCAGACGGAAAGTGAATGCGGCGACGGCAAAAATACCTGGGAGCATATGGAATATATTTTCAACCAGATGTGGTTTTATTTTAGAAATGGGGCAGAACGCTATACTTATTGGAATATGGCTCTTCAGGATGGCGGCATATCAACCTGGGGCTGGGAGCAGAATTCACTGTGTACCGTAAATCCCCAAACCGGACAATTAGTCAGACAGCCGGAATTTTACTTAATGAAACATCTGTCCTATTATGTAAAGAAGGGAGCTAAAGTACTTTCCACTAAAGGACATTGGACAAGTAATACGATAGCTTTTGAAAATACGGACGGCTCTATAATACTAGTCGTCGGAAGCAACATGAATCAAAAGAGATTATTTACATTTATGCATGGAGAAAAAAGCTTTTCAGCCATTGTTCCGCCCCACAGCCTTCATACTTTTTGTATTAAATAATGAAAGGTTCATATTAACCGTTCATTGTAACAGCCCCCTTTGTTTTATCTTTAACGTACGGTCTTCATAGCGCGCATAGCATTTAAAATGGCAATTACCGTTACACCTACATCGCCAAAAACTGCTTCCCACATAGTAGCGATACCAAATGCAGCAAGGGCAAGAACCACAAGCTTCACACCCATGGCAAATAAAATATTCTGCCATACGATCCCTCTGGTTTTCCGTGCAACCTTAATAGCGGATACAATTTTGGAAGGTTCATCCGTCATTAACACAACATCGGCTGCTTCAATGGCGGCATCGGAACCTAACGCTCCCATTGCAATTCCAATATCAGCTCTGGCCAGTACGGGAGCATCGTTGATGCCATCCCCGACAAAAACAAGTTTTCCTTTGGATTTCCTGTTTTTATCCAGCTGCTCCAGCTGTTCCACCTTCTGGTGGGGAAGCAGCTCGGAGTACACGGTATCCAGTCCGATTTCACGTGCTATGGTTTCACCGGCTATTTTTGTGTCACCGGTCAGCATGACAGTATGAGTTACACCCAGGCTCTTTAAATCCTGCAAAGCCTTTTTGCTGTCAGGCTTTATTTCGTCTGATATTACAAGGTAACCCGCATAAACACCTTCAACAGCCAGATATACAATACTTCCCGGCTCATTCACCGGCTGCCGGCTAATATGCTCCGATTCCATCAGCTTACCATTACCGGCAAGCACGGATTTGCCGTCTATCTTAACACGGATTCCATATCCCGGGATTTCTTCCTGTTCCGTAAGCCGTTCCTGATCAACCGGCTGGTTATAGGCCTTTTGAATGGATAAGGCGATAGGATGATTGGAGAAGCTTTCCGCATGAGCAGCATAGGAGAGCAGTTCGGCCTCCGGCCAGCCGTTAGCACCGACGGATTTAGTCACTTTAAAAATACCTTTTGTCAAGGTGCCTGTTTTATCAAAAACAATGGTGTCGATATTGTTAAGGGCCTCAAGATAGTTACTGCCTTTTACTAAAATACCGTTCTTCGATGCCCCGCCGATACCGCCGAAGAAGCTTAACGGAATGGAGATAACCAGGGCACAGGGACACGACACTACCAGAAAGGCAAGAGCCCTGTAAAGCCAATCACTGAACTCTGCCCCCGGAATTATAAGGGGAGGAATAACCGCCAATGCCAAAGCGGCAAAGGTAACAACCGGAGTGTAATATCTTGCAAATTTTGTAATGAAATTCTCGGTAGGTGCTTTTTTGCTGCTGGCATTCTGCACCAGATGAAGGATTTTAGATATGGTGGATTCTCCGAATTCCTTAGAGACTTCAATGGTTAACACACCATTTTTATTAATGGAGCAGGATAATACTTCATTGCCGGGCTCTACATCCCTGGGGAGGGATTCTCCTGTGAGGGCGGAAGTATCCAGGGCGGAGGAACCTTCTATAATTATTCCGTCTAACGGTATCTTTTCACCGGGTTTTACGATGATTACATCACCGATGCCAACTTCTTCCGGAGTTACTTTACGTATTTCACTGCCGATTTTTAAGTTGGCAAAATCAGGCCGTATATCCATAAGGGCAGAGATGGATTTACGGGAACGGCTGACTGCCAGGCGCTGAAAGGCTTCCCCTACCTGATAAAACAGCATAACCGCAACACCTTCCGGATATTCTCCGATAGCAAAAGCACCGATGGTAGCCACACTCATCAGAAAATTTTCGTCAAAAACCTGACCTTTGGAAGTGTTTTTCAGTGCCCGAAAGACCACTTCACCGCCGATTAACAGATAGCTTAGAAAGAATATTATAAATTCGGCAGGGCGGGGTAAATCCAATAAGATACCTGCAGCAAATAATAAGGTACCAACGGTCAGACTTATGCGGTAAGCCCATTTTCTTACGGCTGCAGAGCCATCCTCTTCCGGCTTCTTATCTGTATAGGAAATTTGGATGGAAGGTTCAATGGCCAAAGCGGTCTGGGAGGCCTGCCGGATAATGGCCGGAAGTGATTTCCGGTCAAATGCCTCAATGGTAAGACGCTGGGAAACAAAATCAAGAGAAGCTGTCTTTACACCCTTGATACGTCCTACCTGTTCTTCAATCTTTTGTGCACAGTCGCCGCAGCAAAGTCCCAGCAGATATAATGTCTTTTGTCCGGGCTGTGAGACTTCTTTTTCTATCATTACAACTGCGGAATCATGCCTCTTAACTATGGCATCAGCCTCCGCAATAATGGTGCTAACCGCCGTACTGTCGGTAATCTCCACAGAGAGGGTTTTAGATACAAAATCAACACAAGCAGTCAATACACCGTTTAACTTTTTCACATCCCGTTCGATTTTGGCAGCACAGTTACCGCAGCAAAGGCCTTCCAGGGTAAAATCTTTTTTAATTGCTGCATCCATTGTTATCACCGTCCCTTTCCGTTATGCTTCTTTTACCGTAATATCTTCATCATGGGAAACAGCGATACCGGTGATATCTTTCAGAATACGGTCAGCAGCTCCGTTAAATTCCACGGAAAGAATAGTTGAGTCAATATTGATATCTGCGCTTTTCACTCCTTCTAATGCCTGAACATCTTTTTGGATTTTTGCTGCACAGTTTTCGCAGCAGAGTCCCTCCAGTATGTATTGTTTTTTTGTCGTAGACATGATATATCTCTCCTTTTCTAATAATTTTACGGTTGAATAATTGAATGCATATTCAACTATAAGAGCAGAATAGCCTCTTCTATGCTATATCACAGAGTCTTATAGGATAAAACATTTGCCTTGGTAATAACAGAATACGTGAACATGTTCATGTATAAATATAATTATTTTTCACATATATGAATCATTGCCTGGTCAAAAATAGTTTTAACGTGTTCGTCCGCTAATGAATAATAAACAACCTTGCCATCCTTACGGTATTTTACCAGTTTGGACTGTTTGAGAAGTCTAAGCTGGTGGGAAATGGAGGATTTGGTCATGCCTAAAAGCACAGCGATATCACAGACGCACATTTCTGCCCGAAATAAGGCACAGAGGATTTTCACACGCGTGGAATCTCCGAATACCTTAAATAAATCGGCCAGATCCATTAAATTATCTTCATCGGGCATGTGTTTCCTGACATCATTAACTACGGCTTCGTGAATAATATTGCAGTCACATCTGTCAACATCTGCAGTATAAACATTCATGGGATAACCTCCTAATGGTTGAATAGTTGAATGACTCTTCAATTGTTATTATAGTAATGATATAAGATTATGTCAATAACAAAAGCTGATTAAAATTTAAAATATTTAAAATATGGTATTTAAAATTAAAAGAAATAAATTTAAAAAACAATTGACAAATTGGGGAGAGATGCATATACTAAGAGTGAACAATTAAACAATTGCTTAATTGATAAATTATATAATTCTATTTGCGGTTCGATTAAGCCGCTCCATATCTTCTGAAAGGAGAAATTACATGAAAAAAATAATTAAATTACAGGATTTGGATTGCGCAAACTGTGCAGCTAAAATCGAAAATGCTATTAAAAAGCTGGAGGGGGTAACCGGCGTTAAGGTAAATTTTCTCAGCCAGAAAATGGAACTGGAGGCGCCCGATGATAGGTACGATTCCGTATTAAACGAGGCTAAAAAGGTTATTAAAAAAATTGAACCGGATGTAACCGTAAAGGCATAAGCACAGAGCGTGTTTGAAAAATGCTTGTGCCGGGCCGGATGCTTCACTTTCTGGGAGTATTGTAAATACAACCGGTGAATATCCTATTTAATTTGTGGCAGTCTTTATTATTTTTAACAGGAGGGTAACAGAAATGTCAAAAAGAGAAAAAAAGCAGTTGCTTCGTATTTCCATATCGGCTGTACTTTATATCATAGCAATCCTGCTGCCCTTGGATGGGTTTGCAAAATTGGCTGTCTTTTTAGTGGTATATGGAATTATCGGAGGTGACATTCTCCTAAAAGCAGGCAGGAACATTTTACATGGTCAGGTTTTTGATGAAAATTTTTTAATGGCTGTGGCGACCGTGGGTGCATTTTTTTTGAGAGAATATCCGGAAGGTGTTGCGGTTATGCTTTTTTATCAGATAGGGGAATGGTTCCAGTCCTATGCGGTGTCAAAATCCCGCCGTTCCATTTCGGAACTGATGGATATCCGGCCGGATTATGCCAATGTACTTCGTGACGGGCAGTTGGTGCAGGCTGATCCTGAGGAGGTGCAGGTAGGTGACACCGTTGTGGTAAAGCCCGGGGAGCGTATACCATTGGACGGCATCGTAACAGAAGGTGTCTCCTCCATTGATACTTCCGCCCTGACAGGCGAATCTGTACCAAGGGATATACAGGCCGGGCAGGATATCATCAGCGGGTGTATTAACCAGACAGGGCGTTTGACAATTCAGGTTACAAAAGAATTCGGCCAGTCAACCGTAGCCAAAATTCTTGAACTGGTGGAAAATGCCAGTGATAAGAAAAGCAAAAGTGAGAACTTTATCACTAAATTTGCCAGATATTATACCCCTATTGTTGTTATCGCAGCAGTGTTACTGGCTGTATTGCCGCCCTTGATTACGGGCCAGGATTTTAGCATTTGGGTAGCACGTGCATTAACCTTTCTGGTTATTTCCTGTCCCTGTGCCCTTGTTATTTCCATTCCGTTAAGCTTCTTCGGCGGAATAGGCGGTGCATCAAAATCCGGTGTTTTGGTAAAAGGAAGTAATTATCTGGAGGCGCTGGCTGATACGGAGGTAGTTGTTTTTGACAAAACAGGAACCTTAACCAAAGGCTCCTTTGCAGTTAGTAAAATCCAGCCGGAGGATATGACGGTGCATGAACTGTTGGAACTTGCGGCCTATGCAGAGGACTACTCCAACCATCCTATTGCCGTATCAATCAAAAAGGCTTATGGGAGTGAAGTGGATTCTTCCCGCGTTTCAGACATAGAAGAAATTGCAGGCCATGGTGTGAAAGCTGTTATTGACGGGAAAGAAACCCTAGCAGGCAATGTAAAACTGATGCAAAAGGAAAATATTCCTTATAAAAATTCAGTATCAACAGGAACTATAGTACATTTGGCGATAGAAGGTAAATATGCAGGTAATATCTGTATTGAAGATGAAATCAAGGAAGATTCCCGTCAGGCAATCCGGGCTTTGAAGGCGGCTGGGATTAAAAAAACCGTCATGCTGACAGGGGATGCAGATGCGGTCGGACAGAAAGTCGCAGGGGAATTGGAACTGGATAAGGCTTATACGGAACTGCTTCCTGCAGACAAAGTGGAACGTATGGAAGAATTGATGCGTGAGAAGAGCGCCAAAGGGAAACTTGCATTTGTCGGTGACGGTATTAATGACGCTCCTGTACTTGCCAGGGCAGATATCGGTATTGCCATGGGCGGTTTGGGATCGGATGCGGCGATAGAAGCAGCCGATGTGGTTATTATGACGGATGAACCCTCTAAGATTGCCAAAGTTATGAAAATATCGAAAAAAACACTTCGGATTGTAAGACAAAACATTATTTTAGCGTTAGGCGTAAAGGGTGTTGTGCTGGTTCTTGGAGCCTTTGGTCTGGCATCCATGTGGGCAGCTGTGTTCTCGGATGTAGGTGTATCCGTAATTGCTATTTTAAATGCAATCCGTGCCTTAAATATAAAAAAGATGTAATCCAATTCATAAAATACACGAAAAAACTATTTTGAGCCGGTTATCACATGTGTGAATACAGCGGAATAAAATAGTTTTTTTAGAGCCGTTATTTTGTAATAAGTTACGGATGAGGATTCGTAGGGCAATTTAACTGAAAATAATCATCAATCATCTGATGTACCAGACGAGCTCTTTCGTTATTGGATAGTGTATAATAAACTTCTTTGCCATCACGCCTGCTAGTTATGAGGCCGTTTAATTTCAGGGTTTTCAAATGATGGGAAACAGCAGCATCACTCATGCTTACAGCTGCGGCAATATTGGACACGCATTCCTCCGAGTGGCAGAGAAGCCATAAAATACGCAGGCGCGATCCGTCGCAAAGCTGCTGGAAGGTTACGGCAGCTTCTAAGAACCGGGAGGCGTCCGGCATTTCTTCTAATATTTTTTCAATATTCTGACCATGATCATGGGGCATAGTTATGTTATTCATATAATGACTCCTTTTAATCGGGTTTCTTTTAATTTATGAAAAATCTTTATGCTTTCTATAGTATCCCTTCTTATAATACATGTCAAACAATAACTGTAAAAAGGAATCGATATTTGATATTTTTCCCCTTCCCAGAATATGCGGCTAAGGAAAAAAAGACGGAGAGTTATCAGTTTTCGATTCCTGGCCATTCAAATAGCAAGAGGATATCCCTCAAGTCATCTCATGACTTTTGGGACACCCTCTTTTTTAATGCTCTTTATTCCTCAGGCTTGAAAGCTGTTTATCAGGATTTGCAATGTTCTACTGAACGAGCGTTCCGTCATAATACACTTTCAAAACAGGATTGGTTATAGGCGCATAGTCCGACCAATCCGCTTTGGCAAACCGGATACTTACCGTACACGTACCGGTGCCTTCTGTCAGAGTTATCGTATCATTAAAGGTAAGTGTCAAACTTGCATCCGCTATTGTTCCGCTTACGTTACTTGTTATATCCGTATACCACGGAGCCGTATTCAGCTGTAATGCGGCGTTGTCGCACCAAACATTTTGCTGCTCGCCGCTTATACCATCTGCGGTAAAAACAGTTTTTAATTTTGATAAATCGATTGTCCCGCTTTTTGCGGTTATCGTATACGTTTGATTTACCGTATTACCGTTATGCCTTGTGGTTACCGCAGCTTCGGGTATTCCTGTTCCGGGAGCCGGAGTTATGGTTGGCGTAACCGTAGGCGTCGGAGTTATGGTTGGTGAGGGTGTTATAGTCGGTGATACCGTTGGCGTAGGTGTTACGGTTAAATCTTCAATAATGGAATAAAAGGCCGGTTTTGCCTTGTAATCACCGTTAAACAGCAGAGGATAACCGCCAAGCCAGCTGGTCGCATCCGTAATACCCCAGAAAATAACAGCCGTTATGTTGATACCCTCCTCCTTTAAGCTTATACATTTATTTATTAAAAGCTTATAACGGGCCGCCTGCAAGTTTAATGCACTGTCGCTGTTATCAGGCTGTTTTATATCCAATTCCGTAAGCTGTATCTCAAGGTCTAAAGTATCATATTTTCTTACTGCTGTTTCAAACATACTGATGCTCGGATAATCCATAGTCCAATGGGACTGCATTCCCATACCATCGACCAATCCCTTGCTTTTCAAATTTTCAAGAATAGCGTATATAAAATTACTTTTTACGCTTTCATATTCATTGTAATCATTGTAATATAGCTTACAGCCTTCCGGAGCATATTTTCTTGCATATTCAAATGCCTTCTCAATAAAATCCGCACCGATTGTCTGCATCCAGGGGGAATTTCCCGGAGTCGTATTATTGGAGCCGGGATTTCTCATACCTGTGGAAGTATTGGGATCAACCGCTTCATTTACAACGTCCCAGGCATAAAATTCAACAGTCGGATAATTTGTTTCCAGAAGAGCCATTACATTTTTTATGTAATTTTCCAATCTTTGAAGCATAATTTCCTTGGATACCCATGCTGCGTTTGAATCGGTGGAATAATTTTCCTTAAAGAACCAGTCCGGCGTCTGGTTATGCCATACCAGCGTATGTCCCCTAACCGGCAAATTATTATCTCTTGCAAATTCAAGCAGCGTTCTGGCAGCCCTTAAATTCACCTGAGGATTTACCTGATTTCCGCCGTTTGTTTCCATATATGCAATTGTGGCGTCATAATCCAGTACAGAATCCGGTTTGAGTTCATTACCGAACGTAATACTATTGTAGTGTTTTAATACAAGTGCCTTTCCGGGAGCGGGAGCAATTTCATTTGCAGTTCCGGCGCAACCCATGTCGAAATAAGGAGCAAAAACATCTTTTAAGCTGGCTATATCCGTCTCTATTTCAGGAAGGACAGCCGGTGTTGCAGTGAAATCATCCAAGTAGAAATCCATTAAGTCCTGGGCAGACGGAGAAGTTTTATATTCCGTTTCCACATAAATATTTACATTGGCGGCATCTGTGGGAATTGTGTATTGGCCTTCTAAATATGTCCATTGCCCTTTTGCAACAGATGAAGTCTTGATATTTTTATATACATCACTTACTCCATCATTATATTGAAGCTGCAGGCTGAAATTCTGTGTACCGGAATAGGAATCTCCCACGTATTTAATCCATATTCCAAAGACATAAGTTTCTCCCAGGGTCAAGTCGGCTGTTTTATCACACATGGCCCCGTTCCAGGTCTCGGTGCGATCACTGATTTTAATGCTCTGAGTACCTGAATATGCCTGCTCCGTACTTAGTGCAACCGTTTCTGATCCTCTGGGGCCCCAACCGTTCAGATCAGTCTCAAAATCATCCAGGAGCAAGTTGCCATAAGATGCTGCCGCCTCAAGTGTTGCCAAATGGTAATATGAGACGGGCAAAATTAAAGCACAGGTTATTAGAATAGCCAACATTTTTTTTCTAAACATACATATCCCCTCCTAAGTTTTTAATATATTTTATTACGATTCCATTTATAGAAAAAATATCTTACGGATAAACATTTTTCCGCATGGATAACTTGTCTGTAAATGGAATGTATATACATTATATTCCAAAATATAGAAAAATTAAAGCTTTTTCTCTAAATTTTGGAATATTTTTTTGGCAATCCGTATAATCCGGTACAGGCGCTTTCGGAAAATAACAGTATTGTTACCGATAAAGTGTACATTTTATGGTCCGGAAGGGCTTTTTCTTTAAACATAACCAAATGGAATATCTTTGAAAAAATAAAAAAATATATGTATGTTTTTTTTAACTAAAATGTGTTAAAATATTCCGTAGATTAATATGGCAATTAAAGGAGAAACAAATTTTGGACAAAGAAAATAAGATAAA
Source organism: Lachnoclostridium sp. UBA903 (assembly GCA_002294045.1). GTDB lineage: Bacteria > Bacillota > Clostridia > Lachnospirales > Lachnospiraceae > Anaerocolumna. Next base: position 59,428 of record DBEP01000064.1, read on the forward strand.
TATTCAGGATTCCAATACTCCGAGAAGCAACCGGGTGAAACGTATTAAAACAAGTATTATATTTGTCGCGCTAGTTTTATTGATTCTTCCTACAATTTTATGTATTATCCTATTTTTTAGACTAAATTCTCTGCAACAGCAGATTGATATATTAATGATAGAACGGTATGATGCAACTTACAGCGGTGATAACCATACAAGCAGTGAAACAGTTGCCCATACCGCGACAGTTTATAACAGCGGACCGGGCACGGATACCGGACCGGGCGATATGAAAGAGGGAGAGGGTACGCTTCCTTCTCTTGAAGAAAATGCGGAAAACAATTATAATATTACAAAGCCGGATACTTATGAAGTAAAAAGTACCGATTCTGTAAAAGAAGCGGACATCCGGAAGGATGACGGGAATAAGGAAGAAAATACCGGTACCGGTAAATATGATACCGGAGGAAAAGACGATACTGCGGTAAAAGACGATACTGCGGAAAAAGATGGGGATACGGACAAAACAGCCGTTTCGGAGTTAAAATTTTCTCAGATGAATGACAAAGCAAAAAAAGCAGACACGGACGAGGAGAAGTGGAAGGATTTTGATAAAAAAACAGTATATTTAACCTTTGACGACGGGCCGAGCAAGTATACGGAGGATATCCTTAAGGACCTGGCAGAGTATAACGTGAAGGCAACCTTTTTTGTTATAGGCAAAACAAATTCCCATTCCAAGGAGCTGTATAAGAAAATAGTAGATGAAGGCCATACTCTTGGAATGCATTCTTATTCCCATGATTACAAGCAAATATATAAATCCGTGGAAGATTTTGATAAGGACTTTACAAAGCTTAGGGATTTGTTATATGATACTACTGGATACCTTCCTTCTATCTATCGCTTTCCCGGCGGCAGCAGCAGTGTCAGGAAGAAAGATGTTTCTGCATTTATAAATTATCTGAATCAGAAGTCGGTTGTATATTTTGACTGGAATGTAGTTAGCGGTGATGCAACGGGAGTGGATTATACTGCAGAACAGCTATATGATAATGTCATTAACGGTATAAAATTACATAACAATTCCATTGTGCTGATGCATGATACTGACGCGAAGGAAAATACGGTTAAATCCTTAAAACAAATCCTTAAAACATTAACCGAGCAAGGAACAGAACTGTTACCATTGAATGAAAATGTAACACCCATACAACAAGTAAGTTTAACAGAATAAACAAAATAAAAGCAATTGACACAGGAGGATGAATATGGGTTTTTTTAAAGAATTCAAGGACGATTTATCACAGGCAGTAAACGAATTATTACCGGAAGAAGCGTTTGACGACGGCGCAGAGGTTAATACTTTAAAGGATGGAGCTGAAGACACAGGTACTGCACAGGCCGAGGATAAACTGACCGAAGCCGGAGAGACTGAGGCAGACGAGGATAAAATGCCGGAAACCGAGGCAGATGAGAAACCGGCGGATGAAGATGATAATGATAATGTAGATATGGATATTCTCGACGATATACTGACTGGGGAAGAGAATGGGGAAGAAGAAAGCTGGGCAGAAGAGAATGCAGATTTAAATGAAACGTCTGCCGGAAAGTCAGAAAAGGAAGACAACTCCAATGAACCGCCCAAGTTTACCAGTGATGAAGTAAGTGTCATTACAAAAAGCACCGTTATCACGGGTAATATTAACTCTGAAGGCTCTTTGGAAGTTATGGGTACAATTAAAGGTGATGTTGAATGTCAGGGTAAACTCTCTATTGTGGGTCTGGTCACCGGTAATTGTATGGCAGCCGAGGTATATGTGGGAGCAAAGCGCTTTGAAGGCTGCATTAACAGTGAAGGCAGTATCAAGATTGGACTTGGTACGGTTGTAATCGGTGACGTAACAGGTACTTCCGGTGTAATTGCGGGGGCTGTAAAAGGGGATATTGATATCAGCGGGCCCATAATTATTGATTCCTCAGCCGTAATTAAAGGTAATATTAAGGCACAGTCAATTCAGATTAATAACGGAGCCGTTATTGAAGGTTTCTGCTCTCTGTCCTATGCATCCATAGATATCGATAATATATTTGAATAACCGGAGGTAATATTAATATGAATAGATATAAAAGAGTCTTACTGAAATTAAGCGGGGAGGCTCTGGCCGGTGACAAAAAAAACGGTTTTAATGAAGCAACCTGTATTGCGGTTGCAGAACAGGTGAAACAACTGGCAGAAGATGGAGTGGAAGTTGGAGTAGTAATCGGGGGTGGTAACTTCTGGAGAGGAAGGACCAGTGAGACTATTGACCGCACAAAGGCCGATCAGATAGGTATGCTGGCAACGGTAATGAATTGTATCTATGTTTCTGAAATTTTCAGATATGTGGGTATGAATACACAGATTCTGACACCATTTGAATGCGGCAATATGACAAAACTTTTCTCAAAAGACAGAGCAAATAAATATTTTGGCAAAGGTATGGTCATATTTTTAGCAGGCGGCACAGGCCATCCTTATTTCTCCACAGATACCGGAGCTGTTCTTCGTGCGGTTGAACTGGATGTGGATGTTATACTTATGGCCAAGGCTGTGGACGGAGTATATGATCGTGATCCGAAAAAGAATCCGAATGCTAAAAAATTTGATACGATCAGTTTGCAGGAAACGCTGGAAAGAAAGCTGGCAGTAGTTGATTTATCTGCAACCGTATTAAGTCTGGAAAATAAAATGCCAATGCTTGTATTTGCCCTTCAGGAAGAGAACAGTATAGTGAAAGCGGTTCAGGGAGATTTTAGCGGAACCAGAATAACTGTTTAACAAAGTATATATTATAGGAACATAATCATGTTTCTATAATCGGATGCACGGCGCAAAAGCAGCGCCTTTTATCGGAAGATAAAAAGCAGCTATCGATAAGTTATTTTAATTGGAGGAGAGATTATGGATTCAAGAATTGAACAATATGAAGGTAAAATGAAAAAATCATTGGAAAATTTAAAAGAGGAGTTTTCAACAATACGTGCCGGAAGGGCCAATCCGCATCTGCTGGATAAACTTAGAGTGGATTATTACGGAACTCCGTCTAATCTTCAGTCAGTAGCCAATATATCGGTTCCTGAACCAAGAGTCATACAGATACAGCCATGGGAAAGCAGATTAATTAAGGACATTGAAAAAGCCATACTTGCCTCGGATTTAGGTCTGACACCAAATAATGACGGTAAAATTATACGTTTGACATTCCCGGAATTAACGGAAGAGAGAAGAAAAGAACTGGTGAAAGATGTTAAGAAGAAGGCGGAAAATGCTAAGGTTGCTGTTCGCAACATAAGAAGAGATGCAAATGATTCCATTAAAAAACTTAATAAAAACAATGAAATATCGGAAGACGAAGTTAAAATTTTAGAAGAAAGCATTCAAAAAGCAACGGATAAGTTTATTGGGGAGATCGATAAACTGACGGATGACAAATCAAAGGAAATCCTTACCGTATAAGACTTTTTTTAAAAGGGGCTGTTGCAAATTCAATAACCCGGCAGGAGCAACAGTCCCTTAATTACGAAAATTAGTTGGAGGTCTCCATGGGAGATATTTATGATCAGGTGGGTATGAAAATACCTGAACATGTTGCAATTATACTGGATGGTAACGGCCGCTGGGCCAGGAAAAAATTGATGCCCAGGAATTACGGCCATGCCCAGGGCAGCAAAACAGTTGAAAAAATCTGCAAAGAAGCATATGATATGGGTGTGAAATATTTAACGGTATACGCATTTTCAACGGAAAACTGGTCCAGACCTCAGGAAGAGGTTGATGCCCTTATGAAATTGCTTCGCAGCTATATGAAGGACTGTTTGAAAACAAGCAGCAAGAATAATATGAAAGTCCGTGTCCTGGGGGATATATCAAAATTAAGTGAGGATATAAAGGATAGTATTACTGAGCTGGAAAGCGCATCAGCCGGAAATACGGGGCTGAATTTTCAGGTAGCTTTGAATTATGGCGGCAGGGACGAAATTATAAGAGGAATAAAAAAGCTGGCCATGGATGTTAAAGCGGAAAAGATAAGTCCGGAAGATATTAATGAAAATATTTTTACGGATTATTTAGATACCAGAGGGATTCCGGATCCCGATTTATTAATAAGAACAAGCGGGGAACAGAGGGTTTCCAATTTTTTATTATGGCAGCTGGCATATACGGAGTTTTACTTTACGGATACCTTATGGCCTGATTTTGACAAAGAAGAGCTGAGGAAGGCGTTTGAATACTACAATAGTAGAAACAGAAGATTTGGTGCGATATAATAGGAGGAATTATATGTTTTGGGTTAGGTTCCGTAGTTCGGTTATACTTATGATAGTTGCGGTTACTGCGCTTATTTTGGGAGGGAATATCCTGTTTGCCGCGGTTTTAGCTATTTCGCTGATTGGCATGATGGAATTATACCGGACCTTAAAGCTTAACAAATCGATCCTTGGTATTCTGGGTTATATTGCCGCTGTTGTATTTGACGTTCTGGTACTGCTCAGATTAGAAACGTATCATATACCGTTGATTATAGCTTTTTTACTGTTTCTGATGCTGGCATACGTATTTTCCTATCCCAAATACCGGATGGAAGATGTAGCCGTTATATTTTTCGGGCTGTTTTATGTTGCGGTAATGTTAAGTTTTGTTTATCGGGTCAGGATGCTGGAGGACGGAATCTTGCTGGTTTGGCTGATTATTATAGGAGCCTGGGGTTCGGATACCTGTGCATATTGTGTCGGAATGCTTATCGGCAAACATAAAATTTTTCCGGAGTTAAGTCCTAAAAAATCTCTGGAAGGCTGTATCGGAGGAGTTTTTGGAGCGGTTCTGCTAGGATTTCTATTTGCCGGTATATTTAAGGACAGAATAGAAGTAGTCCAAAATCCGCAGATAGCCTACGGGATCATATGCGGAGCATCAAGTATCATTTCCCAATTAGGGGATTTGGCAGCATCTGCAATTAAAAGAAATAATAATATTAAAGATTATGGAACACTAATACCTGGCCATGGAGGTATTTTAGACCGTTTTGACAGTATTATATTTGTTGCACCGGTTGTATATTTACTTTCTAGCATATTATAACTATAATATAAGGAAAAAGATAACAGTCACAATTAATTAATTTTTGTGTAAAATATATATCAGTATACCTAATGTACTGTCTGGCTCATAACGAAATAAATCCCGCTGCTGTTTTGCCATCTGCTGCGACAGCACACTTTATCTAAAGATGAACTGGACATTACACCGGTTTAGGATAAAAACGGATATTCAGTCCGGGATTGAATACCGGGAATGAGGTTAAGTTGAAAGAAAATTTATATTTAGAAAGGTCTGCCGGATATCGATTCTTTCAACCTTTTATTTTGGCAGTATCACATCTGCAAGCAGATGTGATATGCAATGGGTGTTAAAATGAAATACATATCAGTTCTTGGTTCTACCGGTTCCATCGGAACACAGACCCTGGAAATTGTAGATAATAATGAGGATTTAATGGTTAACGCATTAGCGGCGGCCAATAACATAGATTTATTAGAAATGCAGATCCGGAAATTTAATCCGAAGCTTGCATGTGTATGGGATGAAAAGAAAGGAAAAGAACTTGCCCAAAAAGTGAAAGATTTACCGGTAAGGATTGTATCGGGAATGGACGGCTTAATCAGCTGTGCCACAGAAAAAAATACGGACACGGTTGTCACTGCCGTTGTGGGAATGATTGGAATACTGCCAACCATGGAAGCCATAAAGGCAGGAAAGGATATTGCACTTGCCAATAAAGAAACCTTAGTAGCCGCAGGACATATTATTATGCCCTTAGCAAAGGAATACGGTGTTAAACTGCTTCCTGTTGACAGTGAGCATTCTGCCATTTTTCAGGCTCTTAACGGAGAAAACGGCAATGCTGTCAGCAGAATTATATTAACAGCTTCCGGCGGACCGTTTCGGGGAAAAAAGAGGAATGAATTAGAGAACATACGGGTGGAAGATGCATTAAAACATCCTAATTGGTCTATGGGAAGAAAAATTACCGTTGATTCCTCCACAATGGTTAATAAAGGACTTGAAGTAATGGAAGCTAAATGGTTATTTCATGTTGATTTGGATAGAATACAGGTAGTAATACAGCCGCAGAGTATTATTCATTCCGCGGTTGAATTCGAAGACGGCAGTATTATTGCGCAGATGGGAACGCCGGATATGAAACTCCCCATACAATATGCCTTGTATTATCCTGCAAGAAGAACGCTTTCCGGAGCAGGACTTAATTTCTTTGAGCTTGGTAAATTAACATTTGAAGAGCCGGATTTTGAAACCTTTAAAGGTCTGAAGCTGGCATATGAGGTTGCCGGTGAAGGCGGCAGTCTGCCTGCCGTTTATAATGCGGCAAATGAAATAGCGGTTGCTAAATTTTTAAACAGAGAGATTCCATATCTGTATATTGCGGATTTAATTGAAGCGGCAGTTAAAAACCATAAAAAAATAGAAAATCCGTCAGTTTCCGAAATTCTTGATATTGAAGCGGAAACATATGATTATATAGAACTGCTGATATCAAAAGGATAAAGTTTTTTGAATTATTTATACTAATTTAGGAGGTAAGGATGAATATTATTATTGCAATTTTAATATTTAGTTTAATTATTGTTATTCATGAACTGGGACATTTTCTTCTGGCAGTGAAGAATGGTATATTTGTAACGGAATTTTCCATTGGTATGGGTCCAAGGATTATTACCCTGGTAAAAACGGAAAAAGGATATCGCCCCAGGTTTTTTTTATCTCAGCATGATTTTGAAACTACACCTGAGTGGAAGGATACCACCAAGTATTCCTGGAAGATATTGCCCATCGGCGGTTCCTGTATCATGATGGGAGAAGACGAAATTGTGGAAGATGAAAGGGCTTTTAATAAAAAAGGAGTATGGGCCAGAATTTCAGTTGTTTTTGCAGGACCTTTATTTAATTTTGTTTTAGCCTTTGTATTAGCCATGTTTATTACAGGTATTGTCGGATATGACCCTGCAGCTGTAACCAGCGTTGTAAAGGATTCGCCGGCGGATGTGGCAGGTATACAGGCAGGCGATGTAATAACCGAATTAAATGGAAATAACATAGATATCGGAAGGGATGTAGTTACTTATCTCCAATTTAATCCGTTAAGCGATGAAGAGGTGAACCTGACTTATGATAGGGACGGCCAAAAAAATAAGGTTTCCCTGGCACCGCTTATGATAAAAACATATATGCTGGGTTTCGGTTATCAGGCGGACGGAGCTGCCGCAGCCATCACCGATATCTATGAAGATATGCCTTTGGTAAAAGCCGGACTGCAAAGCGGTGATATTATCATTAAAATCAATGATAACCCCATTGAAGACGGAAAAGCTCTAAGCCAGTATTTTCAGGAAAATCCGCTGTCAGCGGAAACCTTAACTCTGACCTATTCCAGAGGAGGAGAAGAATCTACGGTTCAGGTTACTCCAGTTTTATACAGTCAGAATTACAGTATCGGAGTATCCGTAAATTCGGCCAGAGTGAAGACAGATGTCCTGGGGGTAGTAAAGTACAGTGCCGTGGAAGTAAAATACTGGATAAAGACCACAGTCCAAAGCCTGGGTCAGATTATACGCGGCAGAGTAAGTACGGATGATATAGCCGGTCCGGTAGGTATCGTAAGTTTTATCGGTGATGCCTATCAGGAAAGTAAAAGTGACGGAGCCTTATCCGTATTCTTAAGCTTAGCGTATATCAGTATATTGCTCAGTGCGAACTTAGGAGTTATGAACCTTTTGCCGATTCCTGCCCTGGACGGAGGACGTCTTATTTTCCTCATTCTGGAAGTATTCCGCGGAAAGCCTGTTGACCAGGCAAAAGAAGGTCTGGTTCATATGATAGGTTTGGTTGCGTTAATGATATTAATGGTATTTGTTATGTTCAACGATCTTAGCAGACTTTTTCATTCATAAGAAAATCTGAGGCAAAATCATAGATTATTTGTATTATTAAGGAATGACAAAACCTTATAATAACAAATAGTCTGTGATTTTTGCAGCTTAAATGGCAGGAGTTTATATGAGAGATAAAACGAAAGTAATTCATATCGGCGACAGGGTAATCGGCGGCAGTCATCCCATACTTATCCAGTCCATGACCAATACCAGGACCGAAGATGTACAAGCTACGGTAGAGCAGATTCTGGCATTAGAGGCGGCAGGCTGTGATATTATAAGATGTGCGGTTCCAACCATGGAAGCTGCCGGTGCTTTCCGTGAGATAAAGAAACAGATTCACATTCCCATCGTAGCGGATATTCACTTTGATTACCGTCTGGCGATTGCCGCAATGGAAAACGGCGCCGATAAAATACGGATTAATCCCGGCAATATAGGCGGTACCGACAAGTTAAAAGCGGTAGTTGACGCAGCCAGGGAGAGAAATATACCAATCCGTGTCGGGGTAAACAGCGGCTCTCTGGAAAAAGGACTGATTGCCAAATATCAGGGCGTTACCGCACAAGGCCTGGTGGAGAGCGCTTTGGATAAAGTCCGTTTAATCGAAGCTATGGGATATGACAATCTGGTTATCAGTATAAAATCTTCGGATGTTTTAATGTGTATCAAGGCCCATGAACTCATTGCGGAACAAACGGCATATCCTTTGCATGTGGGAATTACGGAATCCGGCACGATAATTGCCGGAAATATTAAATCTGCAGTCGGACTGGGGATTTTGCTTTATAAAGGTATCGGTGATACGATACGGGTTTCTTTAACGGGAAATCCGTTGGAAGAAGTGAAATCAGCCAAAACTATCCTGAAGACCCTGGGACTTAAAAAAGGCGGTGTTGAATTAGTGTCCTGTCCTACCTGCGGAAGAACCCAGATTGATTTGATTAAGCTGGCAGGTGAGGTAGAAAATATGATTCAGGATATTAATCTGGATATCCGGGTGGCTGTAATGGGCTGTGCCGTCAATGGCCCTGGTGAGGCAAAAGAAGCGGATATCGGTGTTGCCGGAGGCAAAGGAGAAGGTGTTATCATTAAAAAAGGCAAAATCATCCGTAAAGTACCGGAGCAGGAATTACTGTCCGTCTTAAGAGAAGAATTATTAAAAATACAGGCAGAAGGGGAATGATTATTTTTTCTTGCTTTTAACCGGCTGCTTGTATTAAAATATATGGTAGCAGGGTTTATATCGGTACAGAACAGAAATGCTTTTACAATAAATGTAATATGTCGCCTTTTACGGGCACAAATGATTTTAGAAAAGAGGCTTGGTTATGGGTATGCTTTTTTTTGAAGTCTTTGACCAGTTATCGGGCCTTCCAAAGGAACTGGAAAATATTTTTCAGGAGGTCTTGGTAGAAAAGGTATCGGTATCAAGGTCAACGGCAGAAGTCAGAATATATATGCAGAGCAGCCGGCTGATTCCAAGGCAGAATATCAAAAAAATGGAATATCAGCTTAAAAAGCAGCTTTTTGCTTCCGTTCCCAATGCTGTTGTATTATGGGAAAATTACATATTATCGGCTCAATATACGCCGGAAAAATTATTTCATATATACCGGGACAGTATTTTAGAAGAATTTCGGGAAAAAAGCATATTGGAATATAATGTTTTTGAACTGGCCGAAACTACTTTTGAGGGAAATACACTTATATTTAAGTGTGAAGAAAATTTTCTTATCAGGAAAATGTCGGGCGGTATTACTAAATATTTAACAGATATGTTTAAAAGTCGGTTTCATTATGATATTGCTGTCCGTTTTGAATATTACGAGCCGGAGAAAATGATAGCTTCCGAGGAAGACGAGTATGAATTTGTCAGACTGGCCGGTATAAAAGTGCAGGATAATTCCTCCTCAGGTTTCAATGGGAGACCGGGCAATGAGGAGGAAAAGGCAGACGGAAGCCAAATACACCCTCCAGGAAAAACGGAGGCAAGAGACCGGGCAAATGAGGGCGGGTCAGCGGCTTACAAGGATCTACCAAATGGTAATAAGAACGGGAAAGTTAAAAATACTTATGATAAAAGCAAGTACAGCTACAAGAAAGCGGTCAATGACCCGGATACAATATACGGTAAAGGATTTGAAGGGGAAAGCATACCGATTGCCGATATACAGGATGAAATCGGAGAGGTGGTAGTACGCGGCAAGATTATAAATGTAGATGCAAGAGAACTGCGGAATGAAAAAACGCTTCTTATTTTCTCCCTTACCGATTTTACCGATTCCATCCAGGGGAAAATATTTGTTAAAACCGAAGAAGCCGCAGAGCTGACAGGGATTTTGAAAAAGGGACAGTTTATTAAGCTAAAAGGGATGGCTCTTTTGGATAAATATGACCGTGAGGTTACCATCGGGTCCATTGTCGGTATAAAGAAAATACCGGATTTTACTACGATAAAAATGGATACCAGTCCGGTAAAACGGGTCGAACTGCACGCACATACCATGATGAGTGACATGGATGCGGTGGTAGATGTAAAAGACTTAGTTAAAAGAGCCTTTGCCTGGGGACACAAAGCCGTTGCTATTACCGACCACGGAGTTGTACAATCTTTTCCCGAAGCTAATCATGCCCTGAATAAAAGAGATTATCCGGAATCGGAATGGGAAAGACTGAAAGAATTTAAAATCATTTATGGTGTGGAAGCTTATTTGGTGGATGACCTGAAAGAAGTTGTTGTCAATCAGAAAGGACAGACCCTGGATGATTCTTTTGTGGTATTTGATATTGAAACCACCGGTTTTGGACCGGTTAAGGATAAGATTATTGAAATCGGTGCGGTCAAGGTTGCTAACGGTGTGATTGTTGATAAGTTCAGTACCTTCATTAATCCTGAGATTCCAATTCCCTTTGAAATTGAGGAATTAACAGGTATCAATGATAAAATGGTTATGGATTATCCTGTTATCGATGTAATTCTGCCCGAATTTTTAGCTTTTTGTGACCAATGTGTCCTTGTAGCCCATAATGCTTCCTTTGATGTAAGCTTTATAACAAAGAAAGCGGAAGAATTGGGAATCGAAACGAATTTTACCGTTATTGATACGGTAGGACTGGCACGTATTTTATTGCCGGATTTAAGCAGATATAAACTAAATACGGTGGCAAAGGCGTTGAATGTATCCCTGGAGAACCATCACCGGGCGGTGGATGATGCCGGGGCAACTGCCGAAATTTTCATAAAATTTGTGGCAATGCTGAAGGAAAAAGAGATTCGCAGTATTGACGAAATCAATACGTTAAGCAAGTTATCACCGGATGCCATCAAAAAACTGCCGACTTATCATGCCATAATCCTGGCACAAAATGATATCGGCAGGGTGAATTTATATAAGCTGATTTCTCGTTCCCACATTGATTACTACTTTAAGAGACCGCGGATACCTAAGAGTGTATTTATGGAAAACAGGGAAGGGCTGTTAATTGGTTCTGCCTGTGAAGCGGGAGAATTATATCAGGCCATATTAAGGGAACAGCCGCCGGAAGAAATCACTAGACTTGTGAACTTTTATGATTACTTGGAAATCCAGCCCTTAGGCAATAATGAATTCATGATACGCAGCGATAAGATAAACATTAATTCCAGGGAAGAATTGATGGATATCAACCGCAGAATTGTAAAACTGGGTGAGGAGTTTAATAAGCCGGTGGTTGCTACCTGTGATGTTCATTTTATGGACCCGGAGGATGAAATATACCGGAGAATTATTCTGGCCGGCAAGGGCTTTAAAGATGCCGATGAACAGGCACCCCTGTATTTCAGGACCACAGAGGAAATGCTTGAGGAATTCATGTATTTGGGCAGGGACAAAGCTTATGAGGTTGTGGTAACCAATACCAATAAAATAGCGGATGCCATTGATAAGATTTCACCGGTCCGTCCGGATAAATGCCCGCCTGTCATTGAGAATTCCGATAAAACCCTTCGGGAAATCTGTTATAACAAAGCCCATTCCATGTACGGGCCCAATCTGCCGAAGCAGGTTGAAACGCGGCTGGAACATGAATTACAATCCATAATAACCAACGGATTTGCCGTTATGTATATCATTGCCCAGAAGCTTGTATGGAAATCCAATGAAGACGGATATCTGGTAGGCTCCAGAGGCTCGGTAGGTTCCTCCTTTGTTGCAACCATGTCCGGTATCACGGAGGTTAATCCGTTACCTGCCCATTATTATTGTACCCACTGTTTTTACTCGGATTTTGAATCGGACGAGGTGAAAGCCTACGCCGGAAGCTCCGGTTGTGATATGCCGGATAAAAATTGTCCGGTCTGCGGACATCCCTTAAGTAAAGACGGACATGACATACCTTTTGAGACTTTCCTTGGTTTCAACGGGGATAAAGAGCCGGATATTGATCTTAACTTTTCCGGTGAATATCAGAGCAAAGCCCATGATTATACGGAGGTCATTTTCGGACAGGGATATACTTTCCGCGCAGGAACCATCGGCACGCTTGCCGATAAGACCGCTTATGGATATGTTCTTAAATATTATGAAGAAAGAGACCAGCACAGGAGAAGGGCTGAAATTGAGCGTATCGTTTCCGGCTGTGTCGGAGTTCGCAGGACTACCGGCCAGCATCCGGGAGGAATCATCGTACTGCCCCATGGGGAAGAAATCTATTCCTTTACCCCGGTTCAGCATCCGGCCAATGATATGAATACCAAAATTATTACCACCCACTTTGATTATCATTCCATTGATCATAATCTGTTAAAACTGGACATACTGGGACACGATGATCCTACCATGATACGTATGCTGGAGGATTTGACCGGTGTGGATGCTAAGAACATCAGACTGGATGACCAAAAGGTGTTATCCCTGTTTGATAATCTAAGCGCATTGAATATAAAACCGGAAGATATAGGAGGGTGTGATTTGGGATGTCTTGGCATACCGGAATTCGGTACGGATTTCGTTATGCAGATGTTACGTGATACCAAACCGAAAAACTTTTCCGACCTGGTAAGAATATCCGGGCTTTCCCACGGCACCGATGTATGGCTGAATAATGCACAGACATTAATAACGGAAGGAAAATGTACGCTTGCAACGGCCATCTGTACCCGTGATGATATTATGACTTACCTTATCCACCAGGAAGTGGACAGCGGACTTTCCTTTAAAATCATGGAAAGTGTCCGCAAAGGAAAGGGACTTACTCCGGAGATGGAGAAAGAAATGCTTGTAAAAGGAATACCGGAATGGTATATCTGGTCCTGCAAACGGATTAAGTACATGTTTCCTAAAGCCCATGCGGCGGCTTATGTTATGATGGCTTTCCGTATTGCATATTTTAAGGTATATTATCCGCTTGCATATTATGCGGCGTATTTCAGTATTCGGGCGTCTGCCTTTAGCTATGAATTAATGTGCCTTGGCAGGGAACGGCTGGAGCGGTATATGGCGGATTACAAGAGACGCAGCAACGAATTATCCAAAAAGGAACAGGATAGTTTGAAAGATATGAGAATAGTACAGGAAATGTATGCCAGAGGTTTCGAATTTATGCCCATTGATATTTACAAGGCAAAAGCACATCAGTTTCAGATTATCGAGAATAAGCTGATGCCGTCCTTAAGTACCATTGAAGGCTTGGGGGATAAAGCGGCAGATGCGGTTGTTGAAGCTGTAAATGACGGCAAATTCCTGTCCAGGGATGATTTCAGAACTCGCTGCAAGGTAAGTACTACAGTTGTAGACTTAATGGTGGATCTGGATTTGTTCGGGGATTTGCCAATATCCAATCAGATTTCTTTGATGGACTTTTTGCAATAAATGCAATACTTCAATTACTTGGTTAAAATATTAAAATAATGCTTGCAATCTAAATGGAAATGATGTAAAATATCTATTGTTGCGAGGCTCATTGGTCAAGTGGTTAAGATGTGGCATTCTCAGTGCTGAGACAGGGGTTCGACTCCCCTATGAGCTGTTAAAGCCGGAAATATTAAATACTATATTATTAAAACAACACAGGGCTGCCGGATATGTTCCGGCAGCCCTGTGTTGTTCTAGTTGTGTATGTTTCGTTAACGGATTCTATAAATTTTTAATTTGCTTATAATATCTGTGTTTGTTGCATTTGTTGATTTTATCTTTTATTTATCGGTTGAATTTAGCTCTTACGGTTTCACCGATTGCATTCAACAGACTCTTACTTAAGTCCGTGGTATCCTGGGATAATTCCCACATCATGATACCTCCCACATTGTCGCAGGCCCATTGGGTTTTTGCCTTAATAGTCGGAATTCCGTTATAATGTGCTTCCATGCCGTTTATCATGGATACATCCGTATTATAGGCATTGGGATTAGCTTGCAAAATTTCGGCATAGGTTGCCCAGGATGGTCTGCCATAGAAAGGTACTCCCAGGACTACTTTGGAAGCTGGCATGCGTCTGGTATCTCTCCAATATTTTGCGGACATAACGGCAAAATCGTAAGAGGAATGCCTTGCGCCGTCTCCGCCGTCATAGGCCATAACATTAAACCAGTCCACAACACTGATAACTGTGTCTGTCTGGGCTGCGGAATCCCAATATATAACTCCGTCAGGAGTAACGCCGCTAAGGACAGCTGCTGTTAACAGCATATTGTTCTCATTTAACTTACTACGTAAGTAGACCATTAAACTTTCATAGCGGTTTTTACTGTCACCGTCTGTTCTGGGATGTTCCCAGTCCATATCAACACCGTCAAAACCGTATTGCTTTGCCATGGCAACAATTGCATTTCCAAACTTCACAATCTTATCCGGAGTTTCTGTTGCCGACATAAAAGTGGATTCAAGAGGCGTTCCGTTGTAAGACCATCCTCCTACGGCCAAAAGAACTTTTACACCGTTTTGATGGGCCTTTTGAATAATTTGTGTTGCCGCAGATGCATTTTCCAGAGGCAGAAGCGATCCGTCACTGGTTGGAATGGCAAATGCATAATTTATATGGGTAAGATTATTATACTGTATGGTATTGATTTTGCCTGGTTCCCAGCTGGGATAGTAGCCCACAACCTTAAAGCCGGTCGGAATGGGGTCCGTAGGGTCCGTAGGATCTGTAGGTTCTGTAGGGTCCGTGGGATCCGTAGGGTCTGTAGGGTCTGTAGGATCCGTACCGGGTACCAGTTCCCATACTTCAGAAGTACCGGGAGTTTCTCCCTGGGTCC
>DBEP01000064.1:74714-84870 GCA_002294045.1 Lachnoclostridium sp. UBA903
CTCCCTGGGTCCACCATTTTGCCTTATATACCTGGCCGTTATAGGTGACCAAATCCCCGCCTACATAAACTTTGCTGCTATCCCATGCGGGATAAGAAGCAGCTGAGATCGTACTGCTTACAGCCGTCTCCGCCGCAAAACTTCCGACAGATATCTGAGAAGCATTTGCCTGCGGCACTGTTGGAACAATGAATGAAGCTATTAATGCAAAAACAGCCACACACATAAATTTCTTACTAATCTTTAACATATATACCCCTTTCTTTAGTAAAAACTCAATTCATTCATTTACCTGTATATCCTGAATAAATTTTGGGGGCCCGATTGGGTCTTTTTCTGTCTCCTGATTGTAAAAAATAATTCATATATTTACCTTATTCTCCGGCCCTCCTTTCTATTTTTATTCAATGAGGCATGTAATACGATAACCGGCCCCAAATCATACAGATACAGGTAAATTTCTGCTCCCGTAACTGAGTATTCCCCAATCTGAACCGCTGTGTCTTGTTGAAACCGGTGCGGAATTCAGCTACAATTTTACTTTGCGTTATTTAGAAATAAATGTCAATTGTATTTCTTGCGATTTTTTGTTTTAAATTGTTGTTTCGTGTAAATTAAAGATGTTTCAGCTCGATGACAGAGTTAAAAACAGGCACAAAAAAAGAGTCTGGCAAGCCAGACTCTGGCGCTGACGCGCTATTTATCTCTTTCACGCCGTATATTTATTTATAGGAATCATGATTCTTCCTGAAAGGTCTTGTATCATAACCGGAACACATTACTCTGCATTTTTTTCGGGTTAGAAGCCGGGGGTTCCCTGATTGCATCAGGCGGTAATATAAGTGATTTAATATTTCATTAAAGATAAACCCGGTTATGACAAATATAATTACCCAAGGCAACAAAGATTCAAATGGCAATAAAAGACATCTTATATATGAATTCCATATAAATTCTTTCGTTAAAATATCAGCTAACATATTCTACCTCCTTTACTGGGCTGGAGAGCCTTCCAGCGACTGGCACATCCGTCTGCTGATATAAGTATAGATGAAAAAAGGATAACTGTAAAGCCGTATTTGAATAAAAATGAAAAATTTAGCAATTTGTTTTGGAAAGAGGCTTTTTCGCCGGAAGCTGCTTTCCCCTGGGATTCTTTCCCTTTATAGGTTTTCCCATGTGCCGGATGCCACATTTTATTGACAAAAGTTCCAATAATACTTATAATAAATTACTAATGGTTCCCTTAAAAAAGATAAGCGAATTAACGAGAAATGATAAATTATGCGCAGGAGGCAAATAGAAGTGAAGGCATACGGAGTAAATGAACTAAGGAAAATGTACTTAGATTTCTTTGAAAGCAAAGGTCATCTTAAATTGAACAGTTTTTCTCTTGTACCTCAGAATGACAAGAGTTTATTATTAATTAATGCGGGTATGGCACCCTTGAAGCCTTACTTTACCGGACAGGAAATCCCGCCTCGTAAAAGAGTAACCACCTGTCAGAAATGTATCCGTACCGGCGATATTGAAAATGTGGGGAAAACGGCAAGACATGCGACTTTCTTTGAAATGCTGGGCAATTTCTCCTTTGGGGATTATTTCAAAACGGAAGCAATACGCTGGTCCTGGGAATTTTTAACGGAAGTATTAGGAATTGATGCCGGCCGTCTGTATCCTTCCGTATATTTGGAGGATGACGAAGCCTTTGATATATGGAACAAAGAAATCGGTATATCTGCGGAAAGGATTTTCCGTTTCGGCAAAGAGGAAAATTTCTGGGAACATGGCGCAGGCCCCTGCGGCCCTTGTTCAGAAATCTATTATGACCGGGGCGAAAAATACGGCTGCGGTAAACCGGACTGTACGGTAGGCTGTGACTGCGACCGTTATATTGAAGTATGGAATAATGTATTCACTCAGTTTGAAAGTGACGGCAACGGCAATTATACGGAACTGAGCAATAAAAACATAGATACCGGTATGGGGCTGGAAAGACTTGCGGTGGTAGTGCAGGATGTGGAGTCCATTTTTGATGTGGATACCATTAAGGCGCTCCGGCATAAGGTATGTGAGTTAGCCGGAGTTGCTTATAAAAAGGATGCGAAGGCAGATGTATCCATCCGTCTTATTACCGACCATATCCGTTCCGTAACCTTTATGATATCCGACGGCATTATACCCTCCAATGAAGGAAGGGGCTATGTTCTCCGCAGATTATTAAGGCGTGCGGCAAGACACGGAAGATTATTAGGTATGAAAGACCGTTTCCTGGCGGCTTTAAGTACTACGGTTATTAAGGAATCCAAAGACGGTTATCCGGAATTGGAAGAGAAAAAAAACTACATTTTAAAATTACTGACAATTGAAGAAGACAACTTTAATAAAACCATAGACCAGGGACTTGGCATTTTAGCCGAGTTACAGGAAAATATGGTGAAAGAGGGCAGTAAGACCTTATCCGGCGAGGATGCCTTTAAATTATACGATACCTATGGATTCCCCTTAGATCTTACCAAAGAAATATTAGAAGAGAAGGGGTTCCTGATAGATGAAGACGGTTTCCAGGAAGCCATGAAAATCCAGAGGGAAACCGCAAGAAGCGCCCGTGCCGTTACAAATTATATGGGAGCGGACGAAACGGTTTACCAGCAATTGGAACCAAGTCTGACTTCCGTCTTTGTTGGTTATGATAATACCAGTTATTCTTCCGGGATAACAGCGTTAACTACGGATGAGGAAGTAACCGGTGAATTAATGGCCGGACAGAGCGGAACCATTTTTGCGGAAGCAACGCCGTTTTATGCAACCAGCGGCGGACAGGTAGCGGATACGGGTCTGATTACAGCTGCTGATGCGGAATTTGAAGTAGAAGATACTATCAAAATGCAGGGCGGTAAAATCGGACATGTGGGTAAAGTGACAAAAGGTATGTTTAAAGTAAAGGAAACCGTTACCTTAACCATAGATAAAGAAAAGAGATTGGCCATCGGTAAAAATCACAGTGCGACCCACCTTTTACAGAAGGCACTCCGTATTGTTTTAGGCTCCCATGTAGAACAGGCAGGTTCCCTTGTAACCAGTGAAAGATTGCGCTTTGACTTTACTCATTTCTCTGCTTTAACCAAAGAAGAAATCAGTAAAGTAGAATCAATTGTTAATGAAGAAATTGCAGCTTCCCTCCCGGTCCACACAGATATCATGACAATTGAGGAAGCAAAACAAACGGGTGCAATGGCTTTATTCGGTGAGAAATACGGTGATAGTGTCCGCGTGGTATCCATGGGTGATTTCAGTAAGGAACTTTGCGGAGGCACCCATGTCAGCAATACCGGAACAATTTTAGTATTTAAGATTATATCCGAAACCGGTATAGCGGCAGGCGTAAGAAGAATTGAAGCGATAACTGCAAACGGTGTTTTAGCTTATTATAATGAAATAGAAAAAGAATTGCATCAGGCGGCAAAATCCGCAAAAACAGAGCCAAACCTGTTAGCAAAAAAAATTGAGGCTCTTCAGGATGAAATAAAATCCCTGCAGGCAGAAAACGAAAAGTTAAAAAATAAATTAGCAAAAGATGCTCTTGGTGATGTTATGAATCAGGTAGTTGAGGTAAAAGGCGTTAAGCTGTTAGCCGCCAAAGTGCCTGATGTAGATATGAACGGTCTGCGTAATCTTGGTGACCAATTAAAAGATAAGATAGGCGAAGGTGTTGTAATTCTCGTCTCAGCTTTTGGTGATAAAGTGAACTTAATCGCCATGGCTACGGATGAAGCAATGAAAAAAGGAGCACATGCCGGTAACTTAATAAAAGAATTGGCCGTATTAGTTGGCGGAGGCGGAGGCGGACGTCCGAATATGGCACAGGCCGGCGGTAAAAATCCGGCTGGAATCGATACCGTCATCCGTAATTCGAAAACTGCATTGGAATCACAAATTAAATAATCAGAAGCTTAAAAGTTTCATAAATTCCCGCTATTTTAAAATGAATTTAGTTATTACCGGCTGAAGTAATGTTAGAATGGCGGGAATCTATCTTAATTAACAGATGAAATATTAAAAATTAGGTTGACAAATTAAATAACCAATAATATAATCATAATAGTGCTATTCAAAAAATACCCAAACAGTTGTATAGGCACAATACACAACTGGAGGGAGGTTAGGTGTGAGACTATGTCGAATGTTATTGTAAAAGATAATGAGACTTTAGATAGTGCTCTACGTCGATTCAAGAGAAACTGTGCGAAGGCAGGTATTCAGCAGGAGATCCGTAAGAGAGAGCATTATGAAAAGCCGAGTGTAAGACGTAAGAAAAAGTCTGAAGCAGCTCGTAAGCGTAAATTTAAATAAGTGGATGGTATCTACTAAGGTAAGCCCCTTGAGCCCATATGGTTCAGGGGTTTTTGTTATGGACATTTGCCCCGGTTTGTGCATAGGACATGGTTTAATCCCATATATTCTATAATAGCACTTAAGTAGTATGGAGCGGTATGGATGAATAAAAGGATTAAATCCAATCATAAGAAATTCAAGCAAAAATCCAATAAAGTATTATATAATCTGATTGATAAAACGAAAAAAAAAGAAGATGCAGAACGGGCATCCTATCTTGAAATACTGTCCAGCCAGCTGAAACTTCCCTCCGATATACTGGCAGGTGCACCGATTATTACCGCAATGGGCAGAAGTGAGGTATGTATCGAAAATTATAAGGGTATTCTGGAGTATAACAATGCGTTGATAAAAATTCTTACTAAAATCGGAAGTATCCATATTGAGGGAAAAAATCTCAATATAGCTTATTTTACCAATGAAGAAATGAAAATAACCGGCATGATACATAATATAAAATATGTAAATAACAAATAAAGCCTGCATAAAAAGTATGAAAGATGGAAAATTTTTAAAACTGGAGGTTTTGGCATGCTGATAAAGCTTTTTCGTTGGTTACGCGGTTATTTATTGATAAGAATGAAGGGTCAATCTCCGGAACGTTTTATTAATCTGTGCAGTAATCGATATATATATATTTGGGATTTAGAACATGTTGAAGGCGATTATGAATTTAAAATTATGCTTAAAGATTATCTGAAACTGAAACCAATCGCCAGGAAAACAGGAACCATACCGTATATTAAAAAAAGATACGGAAGTCCGTTTTTAATCCATAAATATAAAAGGAGGAAAGGATATCTGTCCGGAATTCTTCTTTTTTGCATTATTTTATACATACTTTCCCTTTATATATGGGATATTAATGTATTGGGCGGACATTCCTATACTCCTGAGGCTATGTTAAAATTCTTAAACTCCAATCAGATTTATACCGGTATGCTGAAAAAGAAGGTTGACTGTCAGGAGATTGAAGATTTAATACGTGCTACATATAATGATATCGGGTGGGTATCTGCCGAGATAAAAGGTACAAGATTGATTATCAAATTTACCGAAACGAATATGCCGGTTCCGGCCGTAACGGCAACGGAGAACTGTCATATCATTGCGTCAAAGGACTGTATTATTACACATATTGTCACCAGAACCGGCACACCGAAGGTGGAAGTCGGCTCCGTAGTTAAAAAAGGAGATATTCTGGTTTCCGGCGTAGTGGATATTATAGGGGATAATGAGCTTTTGGTTGACCGGAAGCCGGTAATTGCGGATGCGGATATCCGTGGGAAGACTTATTACAATTATAAGGATGGAATTTCCCTGGATTATATACTGAAACAATACACGGGCAAAAGCAAAACAGGATATAATATTTCTATTTTGTTAAAAAAATTTAATTTATATAAACCTAGAATTCCTTATACAAAGTATGATATAATTGTGGATGAATTTATGCTTCATCTGAGTGATAATTTTTACCTGCCCGTCAGTTATTCGGTGACAACATATCCGGAATATGAAGAAATAAAGAAAAAATATACAACAGGCGAAGTTACGGCTTTGGCAAAAGACAGGTTAAAACGTTTTTTGGATGATTTAATTGAAAAAGATGTTTTAATTGTAGAAAATAATGTTAAAATAGCAATAGAGAATAATATCTGTACCGCAGAGGGAAAAATTGTGGTCGAGGAATCCGTTAAGGATTATAAATCTATTGACGACAGCGAGTGGAGGATTATAGATACAGATGAGTCTGATGGAAACGATAATTGATATACCGGCTGAACATGAGAAAAATATATTTGGTCAGTTTGATGCATATGTAAAGCTCATTGAGAAGACTTTAAACGTAACTGTAATAGTCAGAAACGGTGAAATTAAACTGATTGGTGAAAATGACAGCGTTATCAAGGCGAAAAGCGTATTTGTCCAATTAATAGAATTATCCAAAAGAGGCAATACCATAAC
The DNA here is from genome assembly GCA_002294045.1 of Lachnoclostridium sp. UBA903. Taxonomy (GTDB): domain Bacteria; phylum Bacillota; class Clostridia; order Lachnospirales; family Lachnospiraceae; genus Anaerocolumna. The sequence goes on from DBEP01000064.1 coordinate 81,078, forward strand.
GGAACAAAATGTAAGTTATGCTCTATCCTTATGCTTTGATAATAAAGAAGCTGCCATTGTGGAAATAGACCAGGATCTGATTTGCCATACTATTTCCGGGAAGCCTATAAAGCCAAAAACCATAGGACAGAAATCCTATGTCGATTTAATCCGGAAAAATATGATAACCTTCGGAATAGGTCCGGCCGGAACAGGAAAAACCTATTTGGCCATGGCAATGGCCGTTACGGCATTTAAAAATGATGAAGTAAGCAAAATTATTTTAACCAGGCCTGCAATCGAAGCCGGAGAAAAACTGGGTTTTCTGCCCGGTGATTTGCAGAGTAAGGTGGATCCTTATCTGAGGCCTTTATACGATGCTCTTTACCAGATTATGGGAGCGGAAGGTTATTTGAAGAATACGGAAAAAGGGTTAATTGAAGTAGCACCTTTAGCCTATATGAGAGGCAGAACCCTTGAGAATGCTTTTATTATTTTAGATGAAGCGCAGAATACAACACCTGCGCAAATGAAAATGTTTTTAACGCGGATCGGTTTCGGGTCCAAAGTAATCATTACAGGAGACTTATCCCAGAAAGATCTGCCGTCTGGCACCCAGTCGGGCTTAGAAACCGCACTGAAGGTTTTAAGCAGGATTGAAGATATCGGTTTTTCTTATTTAACCGGCCAGGACGTAGTCCGGCACCCGTTGGTGCAAAAGATTGTTATGGCTTACGATGCTTATGAAGGCAAATTAAATAAAATGGAAATGAAAGAAAACCGGCCGAAATTCCAGAGAAAGCATCTAAGCGGGAACCAGGTCCGTAATTACCAATGGAATGGGGATAGGACAGGTAAAAGAAAAAAATATAAATAAATACAAAAGTATAGTCTGTGCCATACAGGCAGATGGGGGTTTTTGTGAAACATCTTAGCTCTGCCAGGAAGGGCAGGCCGGTTTCGTTTCTTTGGGGGATATTAGGATTGGTATCTGTCTTAATTATAATATTCTTCGGATATAGGAATGGGGCCGCTTTGTCCGAGGTTTTAAAATTATGTGTGCTTTCCTTAGTGCTGCTAACTATAATTATTTTTTATATATCGTACCAGCAGGAGAGAGTAAATGAACTGCCATATTTTTGTGTTATTTTTGCGGTAACATATCTAGGTACCTTATTTATGGTCATGATTACCAAAGGAAGACCGGAAATGTCTTTGTGGATGTCGGGCGGTTTATTTACAGCTTTGCTGTTTCATATGTACCTGGGATATATTTTTACCTTTAATTTTATAATTTTTGCCGGCTTTGCCGGCGGGTTTGAACCGGAAGTTATTGCTTATCTGTTTATCCTTGGTACCTTTATGTGCCTGTTATCCAATTATATGAAAAAAATTACTACCCTGGGATATACAGCGGTTATCATATTGTCCATGCAGCTTATATTAATTTTTATAATCAATAATTTTATATTAAGAAATTCACTGACTATAACTGCCGTTTATTCTCTGGTTTCAAGTCTTCTGTCAATTGGACTTTCCTTTGGAGGTTATTTCTTTTATACCGTTTACGGGAATAGGTCAGTCTTGCAGGCACCTTTACAGGAAACCTGCGGCATGGATGAGATTCTTAACCTGGAATTTCCTCTGATTCGGAGATTAAGACAATTTTCTATGAAAATATATAACCATTCTCTTTTAATCAGTGAGATATCGCAGAAAGCCGCAATAGCGGTCGGAGCAGATGAATATAAGGCAAAAGCGGGAGGCCTTTACCATGAAATCGGAAGAATAGAGAATAAAGAATATGTGAAAGAGGGAGTAAGGTTAGCGAAAGCGTATCGCCTTCCGGAAAGCGTAATAGATATTATCCGCCAGCATAATATTAAATATGATAAGCCCAAATCTCCAGAAGCCGCCATCGTAATGCTTGCCATCAGTATTGTAGCCACCAGGGAGTGTTTGGAAAAAGCCGAAAAGAAATCCGGCGGGAATCCGTATGAAGAACCCGGCGGAAACCGGAACAGCCCTGTTCCCATGGGGAATACAATTCCCACAGAAAAAATTGTAGATAACGTGTTTCAGATGCGTTTAACCAAGGGAAGCCTGGATGATTCCGGCTTGACCTTAAAACAATATAATATGCTAAAAGAGTTTTTTTTACATATGTAACGGTTATGCGACTATTGCCGGTGCCGTATGCCGGGTGGCCGCAAGGGTGGAAAGGAACTGGAATGACATTAAATTTGGAATATGAGGCGGAAACCGTATTAGAGCTTGACTATCGAAGCATTATTACAAAAGTTGTTGAGAAGTCCCTGGATTTGGAACGGTGTCCGTATGAAGTGGAGTTAAATGTAATATTAACCGGAAACCGGGAAATACAGGAGATTAATAAGACTTACAGGAATATAGACGCTTCTACCGATGTGCTGTCTTTTCCCATGATTCATTATGAATCTCCGTCTGATTTTTCAGGATTGGAAGAAGAGGCGGAGGATTATTTTAATCCGGAGACAGGGGAGCTTCTTTTGGGTGACATAATTATATCTGTTGAAAAGGTCATGGAACAGGCGGTGGAATACGGCCATTCTGAGGAGCGGGAGCTTGCATTTTTGACAGCTCACAGTATGATGCATTTATTTGGGTATGATCATATGGAAGAGGAAGACAGGAATATTATGGAAGAAAGACAAAAAAATGTTTTGGACAAGCTTCACATTTTCAGATAACGCTATAATGACAGGAGATAACTTAGATGAAAAAATATGCTATTATTATAATAATATTAATCGTAATAGTTTCAGCGGCAGGATGTAAGAAAAAGGGCCAAACGGAGGGACTTCCAGACGGAACACCGACAGACACGCCTACCCCGACAGGGACACCGACGGTTACGCCGTCTGTTGAACCTGAAAATCATGACGGAGAGGCAAAGAGTAAATTAACCGGTCTGTGGGTAGCGGAAGAAATAAGCGGAAAAAGACCTTATGCGATTATGTTCAATAACATTAAGCTGGCTTCTCCCCAGAGCGGGACTGCGGAGGCCGGAATTTTGTACGAAGCCCTGGCGGAAGGCGGCATCACCAGGCTGATGGGTATTTTTGAAGAACTGAATGAATCCAGGATTGGGTCGGTCCGCAGTGCAAGACATTATTTTGTCAGTATTGCCGATGAATATGATGCGATTTTTGTACATTACGGTGAGACAACCTATGCAACAAAAAAAATAAGCGCATTAGGAATTGATAATCTAAGCGGTTTAACCGGCATTGGAGAAACGGTATTTTACCGCGATAAATCTATAAGAGCTCCCCATAACGCATTTGCATCAAAGGAAGGCATATTGAAAGGAACGGAGATGAAAGGGTATGAAACGGATTATCCTGAAAACTACGAAGCCCATTTTACCTTTTATGAAGAGGATACGGATTTGAATTCGGACCAGAAAGCGGAGAAGGTAACCCTGAAATTCTCCGGTTCAGCCAGCCCGTATTTTATTTATGACAATGAGGATAAAGTATACGGCCGGTTTCAGTTTAATACGGAACATACCGATTATAATACGGGAAAGCAGTTAACCTTTAAAAATATTATTGTCCAGTTTGTAAAGGAATGGAATATAGATAAAAACGGCTATCAGACCATGGATATTGAAAATGCCCAAGGCAAGGGTTATTACATAACCAACGGTAAAAAGACCGATATCACATGGAGTAAAAATGAAAGCAACAGAAAAATGCGTTATTATGATGCCCAGGGCAGGGAATTGACCGTCAATCCGGGGAAAACCTATATTGCGTTATTTCCGGACAAC
>DBEP01000072.1 GCA_002294045.1 Lachnoclostridium sp. UBA903
GTATCACCCCTCCCGTTGCAGTTAAAACAGTAAAAAGGATTAAATTAACCGGACTGAAATGAAAGATACACAAAAGCACGTAGCCGTATAACAAGTCTCCTATGGCAGAGGTACTGGTGCCTGAAGTTATAACCCCAAGCAGGACATTTTTCGGCTGGACAAGAAAGGAATCCAGCTTTCCGTTTATAATCAGGTCCGGTAAATGAAAAGCCCTGTTAAAAAATATATGTGCCAATCCGAACGTACTAGCGGCCAGCCCCCATAATACCAGGACTTCCCTTATACCGTAACCGCCTATTTTGTCTCTTAATTGGAATAATATGAGCCATTGTATGATAAAGATAGCATTATTTAACATCATGAACAGAATATTGGCCGTAAAAGTCACATGATTGGTCATTTCCCGCATGATGTTGTATTTCACCGACAAAAAGATTACCTTAGCCTGACTCTTAACCTCCGTTAACATTTAATTTTTTCACTCCTTTCCCGAACAATACCGCTAAAAGCAATACGAGTACGGTTAAATATATAAGCTGTATGATAATTACATGTATAAACATATCCATACTAAAATCGATTGCCAGTTTAGCCGGTCCATAGGTTACTACATATATGGGGGTAAATTTAATTGCCGGCTGCATCCAAACCGGAAAAACCTCAACCGGAAACAAAGTTCCGATTACAAGGATTAATTTGTCATATATCCAGTGGAACGGGCGGGAGTCCTCCATCCAGAAGGACAGGATACTGATTGCGATGCGGATTAAACTATTAATCAAAATGCCCAGGAATATTACCGCTGCCAGCAACGGCAGACAGCGTGCATGAAAGTCCGGAAGCATTCCGACAAAAATATAACCGAACAAAATTCCCATGCCTGAGAAAAAGAAAAACTGGATTGTAATTTCGCCCAAATGCCTTGCAGTAATATAAAACATATAATTATACGGCTTGTTTATACCGTAGGCAACCGAACCGCTTCTAATGTCATTACTGATTTGGTCGGTAAGGGTTCTGTTTCTGGTTCCGAACCACAAGATTTCCGTGATAATAACATACCATACCATCTGATTCATGGTATACCCTTCAATGAAAGCGGAGGAATCCGAGTAGATATATTCCCACAGATTTAAAAATACAAAGAGTATGATAAAAAAACTGATAAAGCCCAGCAGGATATTCATAACATACTGGAGGCTTTCCATTAAGGTAGCCTTATATATATGTATGTACTTTCTCATTTACAGCCTTTGCCGCATACAATAAAATGTCCTATGCATATTTCATTGTTTAAATAAAAATTGCTGAAAGAATCCCTTACGCGGCGTCCTTTCCCTGTTTTATTTTCTTTCAGCCTTCCCGCCATGATGCCGCCCCGGGCATCCTAAGAATAATAAAGCGAATCCGCCGGACAGCCTGCCTTATAAATCTCCGTAATAATAGTTTCAAGGGGAACGTTGGATATGTTGATATCCACCATATTGTCGGCATCAAATAAGCGGAATACATCCTGTATTTTCTTCTTTGCGGTATCTACCTCCAATTTTATGTTGCCGCCCTTGCTTTTTAATATGGTTATACCGTCTGCATCTTTTATTTCAGCCTTTTCCTTTAATTTAACTTCTATTACTTTTTTGTTCAGATAGTGGTATTTCAGGTTCGCCATGGTATCATCCAATACTATTTTACCATGATTGACTATGATAATCCTTTTGCACAGCTTTTCAATATCCCCTATATCATGGCTGGTAAGAAACACTGTGGTTTTGCATTCCTTGTTCATCTTTCGTATCAGTTCCCTGATATTTTCCTTTACGACCGGGTCCAGCCCTATGGTGGGTTCATCCAGGAATAAAATTTCCGGCTTATGTATCAGGGAGGCCACAATTTCACAGCGGATTCTCTGTCCTAAGGACAAATTCCTTACCGGTGTATTAATAAAATCCTCTAATTCAAATATTTCCTTTAATTCCGATATCCGCATTTCCGTTTCCTTATCCGTCAAATCATATATGGCCCCAAAAAATTTAAAATTGTCATATGGCGTCAGGTGGGTCCATAGCTGTTCCTTCTGGCCGAATACGGTTCCAATCTTATAGGATAACTTTTTTCTCTTAGCCGCAGGGTTAATATCCATAACGGACATATTACCGGCATCCGGATATAAAATACCGGTAAGCATTTTAATGGTGGTACTTTTTCCGGCTCCGTTGGGACCGATAAAAGCAAGCATTTCTCCCTGTTCCACTTTAAAGCTGATATCATCCACCGCTTTTATGGTTTTATAATCAGGTCTCATGACAGATTTGACACTTCCGGCCAACCCCTTCTGCTTTACCTTTACTTTAAAGGATTTTGACAGCTGTTTTACTATAATTGCTTCCATTCCTAATTCCCCCTGTCTTTTTTACAATTTTCCGTGATAAATATAATACAATAATGTAACCGGCTGCCTTGACAGTCATTTTTGGTATAATAAAAAACCGCCTGATAAAATTTTCTGTAATGAAAAAATTATACAATGCGGTTCTATTATAAAAAATATAAATCAATTCTTAACCGCATAGACACAAATGAAATCTTACACCTGCATCTACGCTGATTTATAGATGCAAGAACTAAAATTCCATACCAATAAGGTGTCCGACGATAATAAGAATTGATTGATTCATGTAATTTCTCCTAAAATTTGTTATTTCGGTAAAGTATATCACAAGAGCTGGTTCCTGGCAAGGATTTTTTTATCTCATAGAAAGTTTGTCCTATGAAATAAAAACACTCCGCTTTCATTATATCACACCGCACAGATTGCCTATGTATGTCCATGTGAATATGGTAAATACGGAGCAGACGGAAGTTACCACTATAATCAGTGCCGCCAGTTCACCGTTGCCGCCCATCTGGTCGGACATGGTGAATGAGGCCACTGCGGTAGGGGAGGCAAATAATGCCATTAAGGCTACCAGCTCCGGTCCGCGGAAACCGGCCAATACCGCCACCGGAAGGACCAGGGCGGGAATGAGCACCAGCTTTCCAAGAGCCGATACAATCAGCTTAGTCCGGTAACGGTGGAATCCGCTAAAGGTAAAAGTCCCTCCCAGTACAATTAAAGCCAGGGGAGTTGCAATACCGCCTATATCATTTACAACATCCGTTAACATATCCGGCAGCCTGAATCTTGAGAACAGCATTACAATACCCAGGGCAATACCAATAACCATAGGGTTTTTGGCAACCCCTATTATCACGCTTTTCACATCCATCTTAGCATCACGATAGGATTCAAACAGGAAAACCACCAGCGTATTATAGATAAATACGGTCAGGGCAGCCAGCAGAGATACCATACCCAGCACATCACTGTCAGGATAAATGGAACCCACAATGGTTAATCCGAACAATACATTATTGGAACGAAAGATACCCTGTACCATAGTTCCGGCGTCACTTCTGTTTTTCACAAAACGAGGCATGAGAAAGTACAGAATAAGAAAAGTAATAAAAGTGGCCATCCCTCCGAAAACCAGTAATACGGGATTTACATCCGTTAAAAAATCCGACATATAGATATTCCGAAACAGTACCACCGGTAAAAATACGGTGAAAATCATTTTATTAACCTGCTTTAAGGTGGTATCTGTCAAGTGTATGGTACGTTTTAACACATATCCCAATGTCATCAGGATACACATGGGAAAAACCACTTTAAATGAAAGTAAAAATCCTTCCATACTCTCCTCCGGCTGTATTTTTTTGATTTATCATACGGCAATCTTTATTGATAGATTTATATTGCTTTACAATCTGGGACCGGCTTATATTTTGCCGGATACTAGTTTTTACATTAGATTGTGTTTGAAAAATGCTTGCGCCGGGCTGGATGCTCCAATTTACGGGAGACAAGGAGCGATTTTGGGAGCATAGTGGTGCTGCTCTCCCAAAATTGCGACGNNATACCGCAAAGTGGGGCGTTCAGAACGGCGCAATGATTTTTCAAACACACTCTGGATTTTATAATAACATATATTTGGTAAAATGAAAAGAGGACCGCTGCCGGGACAATCCTGTCTGTGTTTGTCCCGGCAGCAGCCCTCGTCAAAATGTGTGCCTCAAAATAGAATAGTATTATTTTTTCCTGAAAATTATATGGTCAATGTTGCACCAGTCGCCTCCGTTGGCATCGGCATATAATCCGATTTCGCATTGGCCGTTGGTGACTTTAATCCCATCAACGGTTACCTTATTCCAATTAATATCACTTACAGGCACTTTCGCGTTTACTTCACTGCCTCCGTAATTTTTAGCATAAATCTGGCAGGTATTTTGCCCGCCGTTGCTCATAATCCACGCGGACAAGCTGTACGTTCCGTTCTCCAAACCTGTAATTGTCTGATAAATAGAACAGGAATAATCCGAATCATTCCAGAAGGTCAGCTTATAATCCCCGGAATAAGCATATCCGGCTTCGGTTTTTATAGTATAATACGGCGTGGACTCCGAATACCATACGTTCCAGCCGGACGGCTGATTGGTATACCCGCCGTTTGTTTCAAAGCCCGGATTAGTAATCAGGTTTGTTTCCGGAGCGTTCAGTATATTAACGGAATCCAGCACATTACCGTTAAAGTCAAATAAGGTCAGGTTATCCCAGGGATTTGACAGGGCCCCGCTGTCGTCGATATATTCGGCGCCGGCTTTCGTTCCCCAATTGGCGCCCTTAACAGGCAGCCATGCGGGCTCCCAATAGAAGAATCCCAGTCCTCTGTCATTGGGGACATTCAAAATAACGGATTCCAAATCCGTCATAAAATCAATCTGTCCCTGAACGGAAGCTTCATATCCTGCCGTTACGGCATCGGTCTCACTAAAAGAACTGCCTAATCCGTCGCCGTCCGCGGTAGTCCAGCCATAAGCCGTTTCCACAATTAAAACATCTTTGTTATATTCCCTGCTGATATCATTCATGTTATATTGCAGCTCATCCATAGTCCCATGCCACATGGGATAATAAGTCAGTCCGATTATATCAAAATCAAGGTCAATCCCGCAGCCCGTGATTCCGCCAAACCACCACTGGTACAGGGAATAGCTGCCGCCGTTATCCAGATGCAGGATGATTTTGGCCTGATTGCCTGCCGATTCCCTTACCCCTTTAATAGCCTCGTTAACCAGTTCAGCCAATTGAGTAAAATCTTCGTTTCCGCTTCCTACCTTACCGTCATCCCATAGTATCCCTGACGAAGTTTCGTTTCCTATCTGAACCATATCAGGTACTACCCCGTCACTTACAAAATCATCCATGGTAGCTTTCATATATTGACGCAAAGTGGTCTTTAAAGCGGAATAGGATAAATCCGTCCATGCTTTCGGTTTTGTCTGAGTACCGGGGTCCGCCCAGAAATCGCTTAAATGAAAATCTATCAGCACCTTCATTCCAAGCCTCTTTGCCCTTTGGGCAAGGGCTAATGTGGTTTCGTAATCGTTGCCGCCTCCTCCGTAACTATTGCCTTCCCTGTCATAAGGGTCTGCCCACAGCTTTAATCTGACATAATTTAAACCGTGATTTTTAAGAATTTCCATGGCATCCTTTCTTACGCCGTTTTCATAAAATACTCCGCCTAATTCTTCTACCATATCCAGGTTGGATAAATCGGCACCTCTGATAAAATCACTATAGTCCGCATTTACTCTTTCTGCCGGCACATGGATACGGGCGGAAGCCAAAAGGCATGCGGTAAGCACCAGGCATACTGCGATTTTTATACACCTATGATTTTTCAATGTAAAACCCCCTTTAAAATTAATAATTATTCTTTTACACCTCCGGCGGTAAGGCCATTCTGTATGTATTTTTGGAGCATCATAAATATAATCATAACAGGCAATGAAGATAAGACTGCGGCTGCTGCAAACAAAGTCCAATGTGCCGCAAACTGGTTTGTAATAAATGACTGCAATCCAATAGCCAGGGTAAAGGTTTGGGGAGATTGCAGGAACACCGACGTAATAACATATTCACTATAAGTACCGATAAAGGAAAACAGGAAAATAACGATAATCTGCGGTACCGCCAGAGGCAGGATTATTTTCATAAAAACCTGGGTATTGCCTGCGCCGTCCACAAAAGCGGCCTCATCCAGTTCCTTTGGTATAACATCCATATAGGATTTTAAGAGCCATATATTAAACGCACTTCCTCCCGAAAGAGCCAATATGGCAGCAAATATATTATCCGCCAGTCCAAAGCGGTAGATTAAAATGTAATAACCGGCAAGGGCCATGCTGCTTGGAAAAACCTGCAATACCAGTAATAATTTAAGCCCGTTTTTCCTTCCCGGAAATCTTAGCCTGGAAAATGCATACGCTGCCGTACAGGTTAAAAAAAGCTGGATTACGGCAACAAAAAAACATAACTTGAGTGAATTAAAAACCCATAATAAAAAATCCGTTTCTCTGAATAATTTTACATAATTATCACTTCCCATCCTCTTCGGCAGCAGGGATGTCATAAAGAAGCTGTCTCCTTTTGAGAAGGAGGCCATGAAAATCCAAAATGCCGGAAATAATGTAATTATTATCATTGCCCATATAATTATCCTGCTGATAAATAAAGTTCTTCTGTCTCCCCGGGTCATCTTCGGCCGAATTCCTGCCTTCCCTTGCCTTTTCATCTAATCAGCCTCCTTAAATGCGCCAGACATATTCATATTGACCAATGTCAAGGTCCCCACAATCAAAAATACAAATACGCTGAGAGTCGCAGATAATTCATACCGGTTAGACCATGTGGTCATTTTATATATGGTGCTTGCCAGAATATCCGTACTGCCCGCAAACTGTGAACCTTCCCTTGCCGGACCGCCCTGGGTAATCATGTATATGTTCCCGAAATTATTGAAGTTTGAGGCAAAGGTAGAAATAATCAGCGGTGCGGACAGTCTCGTTAACAAAGGAAAGGTAATTGACTTAAAGGCATACCACTTAGAGGCCCCGTCAATCTTTGCCGCTTCGTAATAAACAGGTGAAATCCCTTGCAGGCCCCCAAGGCATACATTCAGCATATACGGAAAGCCCAGCCATATATTAACGATAAGGATACCTGTCCTTGCCCAGAAGGAATCGGTCATCCAGGGAAGGCCGTCCGAAAGGTGCAGTAATCTGAGAAGACTATTGATACCGCCGTACTGCTCGTTTAATAATCCCTGCCAGGCCAATATGGCTATCGTTGCCGGCAATGCCCATGGGACTATTAGGACTGACCGGTATATTCCGGATTCTTTCATGTTGGGATTATTTAACAGAATCGCCAGCAGCATTCCGACGGAATAAGAGCCTGCCGTACTTACTAAAGCAAATACAATTGTCCACCCCAAAACCGGAAAGAATACGGAACTGATACTGCCGCCAAGGACGCTTATGTAATTTTTAAAACCTACTATACTAAAATCGTCCAGGTGGTACATGTTATAATTTGTAAAGGATATATACACCGTATACACTATCGGCAATAAAGTAAATATAAATATTGACACCATGGCCGGTAACAAAAAAGCTCCTGCCGTAAATTTTGTTTTGTTTTTTTTCATGGCTTCTCCTTAGAGTGTGTTTGAAAACTCATTGCACCGTTCTGAACACCCCCCAACTTGTGGTATTCTGCATTTCAATTTTGGAAACATAGCACCGCTACGCCCCAAAATCGCTCCTTGCCTCCCACAATCTGGAACGGCCAGGCCGGCACAAGCAGTTTTCAGACACGCCCTAGCTCCCATGGAGACAGTATACCGCAAAGCGGAGCGTTCAGGACGGTGCGATGATTTTTCAAACACGCCCCAAATTGTGCACTTTTTTTAAATATCTTAATTTATTTTCCGGAGTTCATGAGCTCAATTCCCTCCTGAACCTGGGCCTTAATATTTTCAGCCGCTTTTTCCGGGGTGATTTTTTCATCAAACATTAATTTCATATTGTCGGAATAGGGTGTCCATATCTGCCCTAATTCCGATACCGTCGGCATGGGCTCGCCGTATGATATCTGCTTGATAAAGGCA
>DBEP01000029.1 GCA_002294045.1 Lachnoclostridium sp. UBA903
AGTAAACTTGCATAAGCTCACTACGCTTTCATTATATCATTATTCTATTATAAAGGATTTTTCTTCATATATTCCATCAGATCACCCACGGTCGTAAAAGCCAGGCCCGTAACCGTATCGGCGCATCCGTAATAGAGGGCTATACGGCCCGTGTCCGCATCCGTTAACGCCGCACAGGGGAATACAACGTTGGGAACATCACCCACGCATTCATAATATTCCTGAGGTGCCAGAATATAATATTTGGAACGGCATTTAACTTTCCAGGGCTCATCGGTATCTAACAGCGCACAGCCGACACGGTATACAAAACCGTTGCAGGTGTTGATAACACCATGATAAATCAAAAGCCAGCCTTCATCTGTTTCAATGGGCACGGGACCCGGACCGATTTTGGTTGACTGCCATGCAGACGCATCGCCTTTTACCGGTTCCATAACATGGCGGTGATGGCCCCAGTACTCCATGTCCTTGCTCCGGCTGTAAAAAATATCTCCGAAAGGAGTATGGCCCGTATCGCTGGGACGGCTTAAGAGGCCGTAATAACCTCCTATTTTGCGCGGAAATAACACGCCGTTGCGGTTATAGGGAAGAAATGCGTTCTCTATCTGATAGAAGGTTTTAAAATCAAAGGTATATCCCATACCGATTGTTGGGCCGTGGTATCCGTTGCACCAGGTCACATAATACCGGTCTTCCAAAAAGCAGACCCTGGGGTCATATCGGTATTCCCTGTTTAATATTTCCTCATCCTCACCTTCAAATGTAACAGGCTCTTCTTCTATTTCCCAATGGATACCGTCTTTGCTGAACCCGGGAAATAAATCCATGCTGACCGATTTGCTGTCACAGCGGAATATACCGGCATACCCGTCATGAAAAGGAACTACCGCACTGTTGAAAACGCTGTTTGAGCATTCAATTGCGTCCCTGCCGATAATCGGATTCTCAGGATAACGCCATATTGGCATTTTATAATCTTCCGGTTTATCCACCCACGGAATATTTGGCAGTGAATTACCAATAATTCTACTCATTATTATAAGCCTCCTTGTTCTGCTTGTCATTCTTTATTGCAAAGAAAGGGGCTGCCGCAAAATATCAGTTTATTAAACCTGTGTACGGAATGAACACAAGCAATCGTCTATGAATTTTGCAACAGCCCTGTTTTTATTTATTTATTATTGTACAAAAGCATCAATCTGTTTCTGGGTTTCCTGGATGATGGTCTGGAAACCGGCTGCATCAAGTTCCGTACTGATTTTCTTAACCATTTCCCTGGGCTCCCTTGCACCTGTCATTAACTCGCTCCGGTATTTTTCATATACGGAACGGCAGTTGGCAAGTTCTGTTTCAATATTGGTGGTATCCAGGTTAAATCCTAACAAAACAGAAGGACTTGCATTTGCATTTAATTCTTTTACTTCATCCCATTGATTAAATTCATCCTCGGCAAGTTTGGATACGGTAAAGAAAGTTCCCTGGGTATATCCGGCCATAGGCCATTCGTTATTTATCCTCTCAATTTCACCGTTATCCGTATAATTGAAGTTCTCTCCTTCCAACCCGTAATAAAACGCGTCCCTTACCTTGGAATCCAAATTAAGCAACTGTAAAAACTCCAGACACTTTTCAGGATATTTGGAGCTGGAGGAAATACCGTTTAAGGAGCCTCGAACCGTGCTATTGGATACAATGGTATCAATAAATTTGGAAGTAACGGCTTCTTCTACACCCATGTTCGGCCCCCATGTGGTTTTGGCAGCACCTGACCAGCCCTGGGCCACATAGAACATTCTGTAACTGGGCGCCTCACCCACAGCCGGAGCATCCGCATTAATAATGCCGTCATTATACCAGCCATGAAGGATATCCAGCTGGCTTAAAATATCTTCCTGCTCCAATACGTTAACTACTTTGCGTGACTGGTCGTCATATCTGACACCCAGAGCAGGCAGACCGACACCCATCTGGTCATATACGGAAGTTATAACTTCAAAACCATTTTTATCAACGACAGCCGGAGCAGAACCTTCTCCGTCCTTGATGGTTTTTAAAATATCCGATAACCCGGCTAAACTATTAACATTTTCATAATCAATGGAATACTTGTCAACAATTGCTTTATCCCACACAAAATATTGAGTGGAGGAACTGTCCTTGTAAGTAGGTACGGAATAAACCTTACCATTTACAGAAACCGCATCCCAGTAATCGGCCGGAATGTAGGAATATAAATCCAGGGCCACATTCTTTACCAAATCCGTAATATCTAAAAATGTTCCCAGTCCGACTTCACTGGCATATTTATTGCCATCGGTAAATAAAATATCAAAGTATTCACCTGAGTTTACAATTACACTTCTTCTTGTATCCCAGTCACCCCAGGGAACAATTTCCACTTCAATATTAACACTAATTTTTTCTGCCAGGTATGGATTGATGTTGGCTAACCAGGCATCATAATTTGACGGCATATTATTTCCGACCATAATCCATTTCAGTGTTACAACTTCCTCATCTGAAGTTGTTTCCGTTCCCTTGTTGTTTCCAGAACTGTTACCTCCCGCTTTATCCCCCGTCTTAGAACAGCCGACGATGGCAGCTGACAGCATTGCAAATGCCATAAATAATGCTAATGTTTTTCTTAGTTTCATAGCTCATCCTCCTATAATTTTCATTTTACCATCTGCCATGTTACTTTATTTGGCTTAAACCTCTATATAAATGTCCTGATGATTGGGACGTTTTACACGTCCGCTCTCCAGGAACAATTTATATCATCCTTTTACCGCTCCAATCGTAAGTCCTGAAATAAAATACTTTTGGAAAAACGGATAAGCGCATGCAATCGGTAAAATAATCACAATTGCAATTGCCATTCTGGCACCTTCCTGAGGCATTAAATTCTTATACTGCTGCAGGGACAATCCTGCCGTAGGATTATTAGCCAGATACTGAATATTCCTTTGTATACTGTTTAAAAGAGCCTGTAATGAAAAAAGATTCGTATTATTAATGTACAAGGATGACTGAAACCAGTCATTCCAATAACCAAAGCACAGGAATAAACCTATGGTTGCAAAAACAGGTTTTGATATGGGAACCACAATCCTGGCAAATATATTAAGCTGGGAGGCCCCGTCAATTTTAGCCGATTCAATAATGGAATCGGGAATCGTTGTCCTAAAAAATGTTTTGCAGATTATTACGTTAAAGGACGAAACCAGCAGCGGAAGAATCAATGCCCATACCGAATCCCTTAATCCAAGCAGGTTGGTATTAATTACATAGGAAGAAATCATACCGCCGTTAAAAATCATGGGTATAAATACCATATAAGTCAGAAAGCCATTCAGCTTATAGCTCCTTCTGGAAAGTACGTATCCCATGGTAGTTGTCAGCAATACTCCTATGA
Source organism: Lachnoclostridium sp. UBA903 (assembly GCA_002294045.1). GTDB lineage: Bacteria > Bacillota > Clostridia > Lachnospirales > Lachnospiraceae > Anaerocolumna. The sequence continues at coordinate 3,419 of DBEP01000029.1, forward strand.
CGGTACCGGCCAGCGTTACAAATACCGATACACCAAGTGCCTTAATAATGGTTTCGATTTCACCCCACAAAAAAAGGTAGGAATCCGCTGAGAATTCCCTTGGTATGAACTGATACCCATACCTGGTCAGAGAGTTTTCCGAGGTAATGGAAATCATAAATACAAAAACTACGGGTAAAATACATATCAGGGACAATAGGATAAAAATAATATTAAATGTGAGATTAGTTTTTTTCGCAATACGGTTTAATTTGGAAACGCCTTCTTCAGCCTCTTTCATTCTGTTACCTCCTGTCGATTAAAATTATACAATTAAGTTATATTATAGGAACAAAAAACATGTTCCTATAATCGGATGCACGGCGCGAAACCAGCGCCTTTTATCAGAAGTTTGGAAAACAACTTTTGCTAAGTTATATTATAGCGCTCTCATTGTCGATTTTACTTACAATCCAGTTGGCTAAGAGTATGGTTATACAGCATGCTACGGACTGGAAGAAAGTCGCGGCGGCCGTCATACCGATAGGTGTGTTAGACTGCAGCGCTTTGAATACATAAGTATCAATTGTGGAAGCCACATTATACAGGGAACTTGGTATTTCCCTTGTCACCTGATAGAACAAGCCGAAATCGGAATAAAAAATCTTGCCTACGTTTAAGATAAACATCATGACGGCCACCGTTTTTATCCCCGGAATTGTAATATATTTCACCTGCTGCCACTTCGTGGCGCCGTCAATTACCGCCGCTTCATACAAGGTTGTGTCAATACCGGTTATGCTTGCCAGATAAACTACCATACTGTAGCCTACCGTTTTCCACAATTGCATAAAAACCAGTATAAAGGGCCAGTATTTGGGTTCCATATACCATTGGACTATGTCTCTGCCAAACATTTTTAGGATACCGTTTAACATCCCTTTGTCAATGCTTAAAAATGCGTAAACAAAATAACTTACTACAACCCAGGACATAAAGTGGGGGAAAAACATCATAGTCTGATATATCTTGGATTTCCGTTTACTGTAAATAAGGCTGATCATAATAGCCAGAGTAACAGGGATAAGAATACCCAAAATAATAAAAACAATATTGTATAGGATGGTATTTCTAAGGAGCAGATACAATACATTGGATTTTATCAAAAACTCAAAATTACTAAGTCCTGACCATTGGCTGTGAATCAGATTATAAAAAAATCCATGTCCGGGAAATACCTTATAATTCTTAAAAGCTATTATAATTCCAAACATAGGAAGAAAACAAAATAATATATACCATATTGTAGTTGGCAATGCCAGCAAGGTAAGTTCCATATCATCTTTCGTCCATTTTCTTTTCCTTTTGGTTTTTACCTTTTCCGCTTTTTTATCACTTTTATCATCATTTAACTTTTTCACTATGCTTACCTCCATCTGCAAGTTTCCGTTTATCATTTAGCTTAATTTATATTAACATGATTTAAATATTAATGCAACATTATTTTTTATTTCTAACTTATAAATTGCATCTTTTCCTCTTAACAGTCTTAAAATATTTATTTAATATTTATATATATCCGCAATTATATCATTTTTATATATTTATTTTATACAACTATATTTTTTATCTGGCATTTTACATTTTATTACCATTTATCATTTTTAACTTTTGTTAATTTTATCAATTATTAACTAATTTGTTAAAAAAAATTAAAATTTTATTGTGATTTCAAATCCGCTATGTTATAATGAAAACGAAATGGCAGCTGCAAGCCGGCTTGTAATTTGGGTTGAAGCAGAAAGAGCACAAACATGATTTTTGTCAAAATAGATATTTTATTAAGAAATAAACGGTGAAAGAATGTTCTTAAGATATGGACTGAGTACCGGCTATCTATCTTATTTCAGCCATTAACAGACAAGGAAATCTAAAATTCTTCTCTATTGTTAATAACACTTACAAAAGGAGTCATATATGAAAAAGATAACCATGCAGGAAATAGCAGATGCCTTGGATATTTCCAGGGTTACCGTCTGGAAGGTTTTTAATAACTACCCGGGAGTATCGGATTCTTTAAGCGAACAGATTCTGAATAAAGCACAGGAAATGGGATATTTCAGGCAAAAACAATCCGGCCGGCAAAGTATACCGGATACGAATTCATCTGATATCGCATCAGCAAAAACCGAAATGACCGTGTCTGTTGTCGTATCCCGTCCCGAATCTTCTATGTTCTGGATGAATATCATTCATCAGATAGCAAAAGAATTGGGGAGCTCTGATATCAACCTGATGTATACCTACCTGCCTTCCAAAACTTCTGACGGTTACAGCCTGCCTTCTGTCTTAACCAACGGTACTTTACAGGGTATTATAGTATTAAATGTCTACGATCACGATTTGCTTTGTATGTTAAATGATCTTAAAATCCAAAAAGTATTTTTGGATATGGTACCTTCCATCCCGGAAGATACGCTGTCGGGAGATTTATTCTTGCTGGAAGGAAAGTCTACAGTCCGCAGACTAACGGAATCCATCATAAAAAAAGGACGTACCGACATCGGTTTTGTCGGAGACATAGAATATGCGAAAACCAATTACGACCGTTATGAAGGATATTTATCTGCCATGAACCAGCAAAAACTTTCGGTAAAGAAGGAAGTTTGCTTAATTCATAGCATTGGTATTTATACTTATGCGGAAGAAATTAACGAATTTTTGTCAAGCCTGAAACAAATGCCCGGCGCATTTGTCTGTGCCAGTGACTTTGTGGCCCACTTTGTCTTAAAATATCTGAATGCCAATAATTTTAAGGTGCCGGATGACATTGCGGTTTCCGGATATGACGGCACAACCGAATATATTGATCAGGCAGATTACCTTACTACGGTACAGGTTCAGACCCGGGAGTTAGGAAAACGTCTGGTGAGGCAGCTTTTATTCCGTATAGCAAATCCTGATTTTCCGCTGGAAGTTACCTATATAAATTGTAAAATAAAATACGGTGAATCCACAAACTTTTGATTTAACAGTACGTAAAAAAATGCCTGCCTTCCTATCCAAATGATAGAAGGCAGGCTTATATATTTAAGATACATTACGTTTTTTGCAATGATATTTACAGCCTAAATTATCACAGAGGCAGTTATTATATACCTGTTCATCACAGCTATCTTCCTCTTCTTTGTTTTTGTTCTTAATTAATATTGAAACATTATCTGTATCGGTAAAGCCATATGAGCTCAGTACCTGTTTCAGTTCTGCAAACCATGTTCCTTTGTTAATGGCGGTAACTTTATCAGATTTTTCATCTACATATAATACTTGATTTTCCTGTTCCAAATCCAGATTCTCATAATCAATCTGATACAAATTCTTTCTGTTGATTAGTCCTAAATCTTCTAATGTTTTTACCATACGGTAAACAGTTGCTATGCCTACCGTCGAATCTTTCTTTGCCGTTTTATAATATATTTCCTTGCAGCTAGAGCATTCATCCTCTAATATTACATCTATAAGCAGTCTTCTCTGTTCCGTAATACGGAAACCCTTTTTTCTGAGCTGTTTTAATATAATTTCTCTTTTATGAATTTTAGCTAGCATAGGTTCATTTTCTAGTATTCTATTCATAATAACTCCTTTCACTATGCTCCCGTCCGCTAAAAGCAAATATACCTCATTAAAGTTTTATGCTCTTTAAGAGTTATCACTTACTTCCTTTTACGGATGGCCTTTCCCAACTAATTTTATGTTGAAGAAAGGCCACCTGTTAAACATTGTAAGAGTCAAATAATTTCAAGGCCCTATCAGTGATTATCTGATAACCTAAATCTGTCTCTTATAGTAATCAGCGGATTTTTCACAGCCGGAACAACCACAACCGCAGCTTCCTCCGGCCTTATGGGATTTAAAAGTCTTATAGCCGGCAAAAGCTATGCCGCCTAAAACGATAATTCCAACAATAAATGTAGACATATTATGCCACCTCCTTATACTTTACGGATGGGTTGGATTTAGGAACACCCTTGCTTGGTTTTCTGAATAAGGCAAATATCAATACGGCAAGCAAAACAAATGCGGCCACCGTACCAATGCCGAAACCGGAACCCGTAAACAATAAGCCTAACTGGTATACAATCAGTGCAATAATATAAGCAAATACGGTCTGGTAACCTACGGCAAATAAAGTCCACTTTGCCGTACCCATTTCACTGCGGACTGCACCAATAGCTGCAAAGCAAGGTGCACAAAGTAAATTGAATACCAGGAAGGAATATGCGGAAAGCTGTGTAAAGGCAGCCTGGAGATTTCCCCAGATTTCAGCGCCGTCTTCCGCAACTTCAGCATAGCCGTAAAGAATACCAAATGTTCCAACTACGTTCTCTTTTGCAATCAGCCCGGTTACCGTCGCTACGGCCGCTTTCCATTCTCCCCATCCCAGCGGAGCGAAAACAGGAGCTAACACCCTTCCTACAGAAGCCAAAATAGATTCCTCAACATCTACCATACGCAGGTTCCATCCGAAAGAACTCAGGAACCAGACACCGACAGTTGCTAAAAGTATTATAGTACTTGCCTTTTTTATAAATGCTTTGGCACGATCCCATACATGAATCAGCACACCCTTTAAGCCCGGCATATGATAAGAAGGAAGCTCCATAATAAAGGGCGCAGGATCTCCCGAAAAAACTCTTGACTTCTTCAGTATAATACCCGATACAACGATTGCTGCCATTCCGATAAAATAGGTGGAAGGAGCAACCCAGACAGAGCCCGGGAACAAAGCTCCGGCTATCAGTGCAATAATAGGGAGTTTCGCACTGCAGGGAATAAAAGTTGTCGTTATAATAGTCATTCTCCGGTCATGCTCATTTTCAATGGTACGGGTAGCCATAATGCCCGGAACACCGCACCCTGTTCCGATAAGAATCGGAATAAAAGATTTTCCGGATAAGCCGAATCTTCTGAATATACGGTCCATAATAAATGCAATACGGGCCATATAGCCGCAATCTTCCAGCAGGGCCAGACAGAAGAACAGCACTACCATCTGCGGAACAAACCCAAGAACCGCACCGACACCGGCTACAATACCGTCCAGAATTAAGGAATTAAGCCAGTCGGCAGTACCGATCATATCCAGGAAGCTTTCGACGGCACCAGGAACAAGCTCCGTAAATAAAACATCATTAACCCAGTCAGTTGCCATGGTTCCTACGGTGGAAACAGATATATAATACACCAGGAATATTATAACTGCAAATATAGGAAGTGCAAGCCACCGGTTAGTTACAATTTTATCGATTTTATCCGTTCCGGTCTGACCGTTGCGGTTTTTCTTATGTACAGCCTGTTTCACCACTTTGCTTATGAAATTATAACGTTCATTGGTAATAATGCTTTCACCGTCATCGTCAAACTTTTTCTCGCACTCTGTAATGATGTTCTCAATTCGTTCTTCGGTAGCTTTGTCAAAAGATACCTGTTCTTTAAGTTTTTCATCCCGTTCAAAAAGCTTTATGGCCAGCCAGCGGCGGTTCATATTCTTCAGATTATCTCCGACTGCATCCTCAATCTGTGAGAGAGCGGCTTCCACCTCATCCGAAAAAGTATGGCGGGGTACAAACGAGGCTTTGGACTGTGCAAGCTCCACTGCCTTTTGGGCTGCTTCTTTGGAACCGGTACCTTTTAAAGCGGAGGTTTCCACCACTTCACATCCAAGGGCATCCTTCAGTTTCTTTATGTCTATGCTGTCTCCGCTTTTGTGAACGGCATCTATCATATTCAAAGCCATTACAACAGGAATACCGATTTCGGCAAGCTGTGTTGTCAGATACAAATTCCTCTCAATGTTAGTACCGTCAACAATGTTGATAATAGCATCCGGTTTTTCATTAATCAAATAACTTCTTGCAACAACTTCTTCCAGTGTATATGGGGAAAGTGAATAAATTCCGGGCAAGTCCTGAATAATAACGTCCTTATGCCCTTTTAGTTTACCTTCCTTTTTTTCCACTGTTACACCCGGCCAGTTACCCACATACTGAGAACTTCCGGTCAGATCATTAAACATGGTTGTCTTACCGCTGTTTGGATTACCGGCAAGCGCAATTTTAATTGACATCTTTCTATCCCTCCTGATTGATACTAAGTACGGTTTTTAACATACCATCAAAATTAATGGAACATTAATTTTGGGTTATCTCTATCTGGGCAGCCTCATCTTTCCTGAGACTGAGCTCATATCCCCTTACATTAACCTCAATCGGATCCCCTAATGGTGCTACCTTAATAACTTTTACCATAACCCCCGGAGTAACTCCCATATCCATAATCCTGCGTTTTATGGGGCCTTTGTCACCTATACGTGATACTTTGCCTTCCTCACCAGGTTTTAATTCCCTTAACGTCATAATTTCTTTCCTCCTAGGCTACCATTATTTTAGATGCCAGCGCCTTATTAATTGCAATTCTGACACCTTTAACCAATATAATTAATCCGCTGTCATTTTCAGATAACAGCTTTATGCTTTCCCCCTTAACAAAACCCAAGTCCTGAAGATGCCTTTTTACCTCATCTTTGCCTTTAAACTCCACGATTACCTTTGTTTCACCAATTTCCGCAAACGTAAGCGACATAATTATACACTCTCCTTTTTTATTGGGAATGATTATCATTTGCAATTATTATATGCCTTAAATTTTTGCTTGTCAATAACATATATAAAAATTATTATCACCTAATTCATATATAAATTATAATAATTAAAAAAGCACCTAATTAATTCTATATTTTAAATTTAAACCTCTAAAGAGCATTGGAGTTATAAAACGCGGCCGGCAGATTTCCTGATATATTGCTTAGTATCCGTTTTTTTGCTGACCGGACAGATAATTGATAAACTGCTGTGCGGTTCTGCCGGAACGCCCGCCATGGCTCATCTCCCAGATATTCGCCTGCGCAAATAATTCTTCCTCTGACAGGGATATTCCTTCGATTTGTTTTGCCAGACCTTTTACTATTTCAAAATATTCTTTCTGGCTTGGTGCCGAGTAATTAATTGTTATGCCGAATCTTGCGACCAAAGATAATTTTTCCTGCATGGTATCCGAATGATGCAGTTCATCCCTGGTCATATCCGAACGGTCGCTCCAGGTTTCCCGGATTATATGCCTCCGGTTGGAAGTGGCATAAATCAATACATTATCCGGTTTTGTCTCCAGGCCGCCTTCAATTACCGCTTTTAAATATTTATATTCTATTTCGAATTCTTCGAAAGATAAATCATCCATATAAATAATGAACTTATAATTACGGTTTTTCAATTGCGCAATGACGGAAGATAAATCTTCAAACTGATGCTTGTATATTTCAACCATCCGCAGGCCCCTGCCGTAATACTCATTTAAAATCGCCTTTACACTGGTGGATTTACCGGTTCCGCTGTCGCCGAACAAAAGGACATTGTTTGCCTTTCTTCCTTCTACGAAGGCTTCCGTATTATCAATCAGTTTTTTCTTTTGGATTTCATAACCTACCAGGTTATTTAAACGTATATCGTCCGTATTTAAAATAGGATATAATTTAATATCCTTATCTTCATGTTTTATACGGAAAGCCTTATTTAATCCGAATTTTCCCACGCCATAGTCCCGGTAGAAATCCGTTACAACGGTTAGCATTTCATTCTCGTCCTTTGCCGCTTCAATTTGGCTGCTGAGTAAACGGACTTTCTCACTTACACTTTTATTATATCGTTTGCCGTTTTTTTCTACGGCTTTATAATTTAATATAGTGCTGAAATAAGGAACCCCTAATTTACTTTCGACTATGCCGAAATCGTAGTCAAATAATTCCTTGAATATTTTAAAATCATTTCTGGCAAATTCATTCACCGTTCCTTCCAGCGCTCCCGCCTTCTCGCAGGTAATGCTGAAAGGATTTTCATTTGTGGCAAGGATATAGGCAATGTAATTATGCCATAAATTTTGGTCAAAGCCATATTCGGTTGCCAAATTCAAAAGGCGGTTAATCTGTATGCAGATTTCCCCTATGATTTTTTCTTTTAATAAGGAATCGGAACCGTTTTGGCCAAATGTTAATTTATTCATTTCTTCAATGGTATCGGCCAGGGAAAATAGAATGCTGTCTTTCCCTATATTGCGATATATAATTAGTTTTGATATTTTGCCGTACATAACTCTGCTCCTTTGAAATGTAATAACCGTATTAATCCTGTAACAGGCCTATTATAACACCGTAAAAACAATGCTGCAAGAAAATACGTTTAGTCTTAACCTCCTTTGCCGGTATGAAATAAAAAAAGCCAGGGAAATTTCCATCAGCTAATATCCCCTTGGCATACTTAAAAGTAATTATTATTGCAATTATGAATAAATCTATCGTTTGAGTTCCCCCTTACCATTTATTCTTTAAGCACAGTTTCTTTTACGTTAATACATAATCTTCCGCTACTTTCGTTCAAATATTTATTGGCATTACTATATCACTATGCGCAGAAGTTATTTATTATTTTTCTCTAATATCCATTAACTTTACTTTCTGAAATATATTTATACTTTTAACTTGTACTATATTTGAAAATCTGTTTTCCTCTGAACAAACAGATAATTTATAGCCTTTTTCTAAAGGAATTTGCTGAAAATATAGGTATGGATATGGGTTAGGCTTAATAACTATTCCGCCTTTCGTAATTGTGAGACTAAATAAGTCCAAAGGAATTGATAACCCTTTCCCTATACATTTTATGTAACTCTCCTTCAACGTCCATATATCATAAAAATAATTTAACTGCATTTTTTCTTGTTGCATCATTAAATCTTCATACTCTATCTCAGAAAAGAAATGTTTTGCAATATTAAAATTAATAGGTTTTATTTGTTCAATATCAGCACCAACCTTTTTTTCACTTATTGCACAAATGACCCAGTTTCCTGAGTGAGATATATTGAAATGAAAATCATGATTATTGCATAAGTAAGGCTTTCCAAATTCATTGTAACCAAATAATAATTCACTATTAGGCATTTTTAACCTAATACAGGCTAAATACCTTACCATTAAATCACCATAAAGTGTTCTCTTGGCATCTTCAATAAAATGGAATTTCTTTATCCTCTTATATTTTTCACCTGATACGCATGAAAGAAACTGGTTATATAATTTATCATCAACAGGCTCATCTATTCTAATCGCATAAACTTCAATCATCTTTTGCCTCCCCCATAAAACAGTTTTTAAGTTACCAAATCATTCCTTATCTACGTTCCTCTACTTCTTTTACTGGATATTCTCCAAATATATCAACAAAAAATAACAAACCGCCCGAATTTTCAGCCTTCTTCGTTAATTTATAAATTTTTCCGCAACCTTCAGGTTTGCATATTAAAAATTATATTTTTATGTTCTCCTGCCATGTTTTGGTGTGTGATGTATTCCAGACGATTCGCCAGTCATAATGCTTCTTCCGGACAATATACTTTATAGAGCGATGCAATTGCATGCGTATTCAGATGTCCCATTACCGACAGACTTTTTCACTTTCCGGGTAATATACATCCACTAGCCGCTTGACGCAGTAAGCAAAATCCTTTCTCTTTCAGGTTTCACTCACCTCACATGACGTTGGCTACTATTACATATTTTTACCATATTATACAATATTTTTTCATTTATTGTCAAAAAATAATAAACAAACTTTCAACTTTTTCTACGATACGCTGTTACTCGTCAAAGAACGGGATAGGGAAAATCGCTATTTTTAAAATATCAGTCTGCGGTTTTCAACCTTGATAATTTTTTTTTCAAAGGGCTTAAAATTATTATCAACAGTTTGGTCAATAAGAACATAAAATAGCTGTATTAAAATTAGTATTTTCTGTATAAGGAATATTTTTCAGAAAAGCAAATTCAGGCTTAGATCTGCAATTTGCCACAACCAATTAAGGGTGCACTTAAAAAGGAAGGTTCCGAAGAACCCGCCTTTTTTAAAAAGTAAAGAGAGTTGTTTTAAGAAGCCCTTAATTGGTACCTGGTCACTATAAAAAATTATTTTGATTGCAGTTATATATTCTCACTATCGTTGTGAATTTAATGCAGAGCAATATGGTCCATAATAAACTCTGAAACCTGTCTGGACTTTTCTTTGACAATTTCTCCATGTTCACAATCAAGTAATTGATATTCAAAATTACCATTGGTATAGTCTGCCCATTCAAAACATTTATTAGATTCTGAATTTATTATAGTGTTGCTGAAAACAGCCATAATATCAGCCTGTATCTGTGATCTGAATATTACATTGTTCCTGTTATTCGAAACATGTACCTCAAAAGCACGTTCCAATTCTTTATATACAGTTTCAAATCCAGCTTTGCTGTTATCTGACATAATATCAGCTATTTTTGTCAAAACAGATACTATGGTACCACCGAATTCCTCGAAATTATATTTTCTGCCTAAATATCGTTCCACATACAATTTTGCCAAATCCAGCTTTTCCGTATCTCCAATTATTCCACCTGCAGGCTGGTTAATAACTGTGTCAAGGACAAATATCTTTGAAACCTTTTTCCCTGATTTCTCCAGAAGAAACGCGATCAAAGGCAGTAATTTGGCCCCGTAGGAATATCCGGCCAATATATCTCCATCCTTAAATAACCTGCATATTTCATCGTATATTGCATTAACTGTATAGTCAAATGAATTCTGCAAATTATTAATATCAGAAACATAGAATTTCGGATCATTTATGCCGTAGATAAAGCCATCATAATTCATATTCTTCACGATATTATTTAATATGGATGCATATCCTTCAATGGATGATATCATAAATACAGCAGGTTTTGAATCATGCTTTGCCCTGTCTTGATTCATAAGAAACATCATTTCATCCGTACGTACCTCTTTAAGCTTAGCAGCTATTTTATCAGGGGATCTTTCATTTAAAATTGTTCTAACGCTCACTCTGTCATCACCTATATACGAAGTAACTCTTATAGCTTTAATAGAATCCCCACCCAAATCAAAAAAGCTGTCTGTTACACTTACGTCCTTAATTCCCAGTACAGCCTGGAATGCGTCTGTAATCTTTTTCTCATCTGGGGTTCTTGGAGCTATGTAGTCCTGCTTCCTCTGATATATCGGATTGGGCAGAGCCTTCTTATCCACCTTTTTGCTTTTCGTGAGAGGAATTTGCTCTACCTTTATAATATAGGAAGGTATCATATAGCCAGGTATCTTATGTCTCAAAGCTTCTGTAATTTCTCTGGTATCTGTTTCTTTATTCAGAACAACATATGCACAAAGATACTGATCACCAATTTTATCTCTCAATGCAACTGCAGCCGCCTCTTTAACTTGTTCCATTTCACAAATTCTGCTCTCAATCTCACCTAACTCAATTCGGAATCCTCTGATTTTCACCTGCTCATCCATTCGTCCCAGATAATCAATATTTCCATCTGGTAACCATCTGGCCAGATCTCCTGTCCTGTACATTTTTCCTTCACCATATGGATTATCGATAAATTTCTCTGCAGTAAGCTCAGGCATATTCAAATAACCTCTTGCAAGTCCAATTCCGGCAATACACATCTCTCCAGCTATTCCAATTCCACATATGCTGTCTCCATTAAGAATATATATCTTTTTATTGTTGATCGGCTTTCCTATCGGTATTCTGTCGGGAACTGTACCGCCTCCACTGTGCCTCCAGTAAGTTGCACAAACAGTTGCTTCCGTCGGACCATAGTCATTCGAATAAACAGGTATGTCATCATTGGCTTCTACCAATAACTTATTCGTTTCTGAACCCGCTGTTATAATTGTTCTGAGATTATTCAGACGAACCTGCGCCAAATACTGTGGAGGAAGTAATGCTGTTGAAATTCCATTCTCTTCTACAAACGCTTCAAAAGCTTTTATACTGTTTTGTATTTCTTTTGTCACCATATACATGGTTGCCCCGCTGAGAATACTCATACACATTTCAGAAATGGTTGCATCAAATGTGAAGTTTGCAAACTGCAAAATATGATCAGACGGATTGATTCCCTGCTTCGTTATAAAATACTCTCGCAAATTAATCACCCCTGCATGCTCTATCATAACCCCTTTCGGTTTTCCGGTTGTCCCTGATGTATAAATACAATATGCCAAATCTTCTGGCTTATTTATGATATTTGGATTTTCTGTACTCTCTGCCCAGGAATTTATATCTGAGATGTCTATAACTGGTGCGTCCATTATCATATCGTTCTGATTCATAATAACAGCTTTAGGATTACAGTCTTTTATGATATATTGTATTCTTTCTTCTGGATAGGTTAAATCAACAGGTACATAGGCTCCTCCGGATTTTATGATACCATAAATCCCTACCAGCATTTCTATACTGTTTTCCATAACTATTGCTACAAAATCATCCGGTTTGACTCCGGTTTGACGCAATTTGTGCGCCAGTCTGTTGGCTTTTACATTTAATTCTGCATAGGTAAGCATCTCATTGCCGAATACTACTGCTGTTTTATTCGGTGTTTTGGAAACCTGCTCCTCGAAAATGTCTGTAATCGTCTTATCAGTTGGATATGCGGAATCAGAATCATTAAATAAGGTAATGACTTTCTCCTCCTCCGCACTGCTGATGATCATTAACTGTTCCACCTCTGTGTCTGGATTACTCACAGCATTTTCTACCAGTATCTGAAAATGTTCAAGCAATAACTCTACTTCTTCTTTTCCATAAATTAGCGGGTTATACATAATTCCTAGATTCAATGTCTCTCCCATGTTCACTGACAGACTGATTCCATAACTGGTCTGTTCCCTTGTGCTTTCTTGTTCTGCTTCTATACCATCATCATTCTGTCCCGTATTCTGTATATAGTAGTTTTCAAATACCATGATAGTTCCTAGCAAACCGCTTTTTAATGGGCTTCTCCCCTGAATTTCTGCCAGCGGGCAGTAATCATGTTCATTCCCTGAAACTGCCTGTTCCTGAAGTTTACGGAGCAATGTCTTAAAGGAATCATTCATCTCCGTCTGAACTCGTACCGGAACCATATTAATAAACAGCCCGATCATATTTTCAATGCCTGCCACTTCCGCATTTCTTCCCGAAACTACCTTTCCAAAAACCACGTCATTTGTCTGATTGTATTTTTGAAGCAATATTCCCCAAGCCGCTTCTATGAGCGTGTTTATGGTTACGCCGCAGCCAGCACAGACTTTTACTGCTTTTTGACTTATTTCTTCTGACAGGGAAAGGTCAATTCGAATATTTTCCTCTTCCTGATTAACACCTATTCCCATCGGAAAAATTTCTGCCCGCGCTTCATAACCTTCCAACAGCTTTTCCCAGAATAAAAGACTTTTTTCTTTATCTTTATTCTCTATAAAGCGTACAAACTCTTCGTAATTTGGGGCCTGTTCATCTGTGATTGCCTGCCCTCTTTCCAACTGCTGGTAATATCGGAATAAGTCTCCGTATAAAATAGGCATACACCACCCATCTGCAACAATATGATGGTTTGTCAGAATTAGCCGATAATCATTCTCAGTTATCTTCACAATTTGTAATCGGATTAATGTATCGTCTTCTAAGTCAAACCCTCTTTTCACATCCTCCTTTCTGATCTTTAAATATTCTTTTTCATCAGCCACTTCCCTATATTTAAATTCTGGCGTCCTTTCCTTTAGCAATATCTGTCTTGGAACACTGACTCCTCTGTACTTGATAACGGTATGGAGAATGTCATGTTTAGCTGCAACCGCTCTGAAAGCTTCCTGCAAGTGCTCCGTATTCATATTTTTAAATTTCATGGTCTGCTGACTTACATACTGTGTACTTTCCACATCCGATAGTTTTTCAAACAGCATTCCTTCCTGCATCGGAGTCAGAGGATATATTCGTTTCATCTCTTCTCCTTTTAATTCCAGTTTTCTTCTGCTTGCCTGGAATTCTTTTTCTGTCCATTCCAGTTCCCCATAGTCAGATGCTGTATATTCTGTTATCCCAGCCTGCTTGCAGTGCTTCACAATGAAGCCTAATTCCTTCACAAACTCTCTTCCTAGAGATTCCATGGTTTCAGCTTTATACTCGTTCTCGCAATATATGATTCCCATAGAGAAAATTCCATCCTGAACTGCACCATTTATCGTTATTGGTGTTCCAAACCGATTGGCAGGCTCAATATCCAGACCATGTGCCAGCTGGGACATGGTAAATATAGAGTCATTTTTAGGTGTTCCCGTATCCAATTCCCCCAGATAGTTAAAGGTAACATCCGGTACGTCATCAGCATTTATTTTGGATTCTCCTATGTTTTTTAGAATTCCGTATCCAATTCCCTTATTCGGTACTCTACGCAGAGTTTCCTTTACATTTCGTATATCCTGCTCAATTTCCTGTCCTATATTCTTAAATAAAACAGGATATGCCGTAGTAAACCAGCCTACGGTTCTTTCAATACTTACTTTACTGCTGATTTCTTCTCTTCCATGGCCTTCCATACTGACTGCTATGGTACTCTGCTTCATTACATGGTATATAGCACGGGTCAGTGCTGTAAGCATGAGATCATTAATTTCCGTATTATACGCTTTGTTGCAGTTCTTAAGGAGGTTGCTGGTATTTCTTTTCCCTAATGTACAGACTGTTGTATTTACTTTACTTCCTTCTTCTGACCTCTCAGCATTTAATTTTATCTTGCCTGCTGCCACTTCCTGATTTATCTGCTGCCAGTAGTTCTCTTCCTTTTTCAGCTGGTAACTATTCCGGTAATCACCAAGTGCTTCACTCCACTCCTTAAAAGAGGTCGTTTTCGCCAGCAGATGTATTTCTTGTCCTGATTTTGCCTGACAATATCCATTTTCCAAATCTTCGCTCAGAATTCTCCATGAAATTCCATCAACTACAAGATGATGTATGACAAAGAGGAGATAATCTTTTTCTGAAGTATGGAACAAGCCGATTTTCATCAAAGGTCCATGGCTGATATCGAAACTTTCCTGTATTTGACCCGCCAATTCATGAATGTCTTTTATACTACATGAAAACTCATAAAAAACATACCATTCTTTATCTGCAACACCTCCAATCCTCTGTATCCCATTCTTAAATACCGCACGTAACATATCATGATGCTCCACCAGTTTTTCTGCCGTCTTATGAAGCGCTGCCACATGTATTCTTTCTGCACTCTCATACATGATACTCTGGTTAAAATGATTTAAATTGATCAAGCCGCTTTCAAAGAAATCCTTCTGTATCGCCGTCAAAGGTACCACTCCAGTTACTTCACCCTGTACTGCATTTATAATGCCAATATCTTTCTTCGCCACCTTTGCTATATTTTCCGGTGTTTGTTCAGCCAGAACATCTTTTGCACTGGTTTTATAGCCCTCTTCTTTCATTCTGCCTGCGATCAGTATTGCCTTTATGGAATCGCCTCCCAGTTCAAAAAAACCGTCTGTTATACTGACACTCGGAATCCCTAACACACCTTCAAATACCGCTACGACTATTTTTTCCACATCATTTCTGGCGGCCATATGCTCTCTTATACTATGATATTTGGGTTCTGGCAATGCCTTTCTGTTCAGCTTTCCGTTGCTGGTGACCGGTATTGCATCTATCTGCATAATGGATGACGGTATCATATAACCGGGCATTTTCCTTCGCAATTCATTTTTGATTTGATTGCTATCTATTTCGTAATCCGACACTATATAGGCACACAGGAATTTAATACCATCTTCCCCCTCTTTTGCAACCACAGCTGCTTCTTTTATTTCTTCAATCTCATGCAACCTGCTTTCAATTTCGCCTAGCTCAATCCGAAATCCTCTTATTTTTACCTGTTCATCCATTCTTCCCAGATAATCAATATTTCCATCAGGAAGCCACCGCACCAGATCGCCGGAACGATATAGCATCCCTTCTCCAAATGGATTTTTTATAAACTTTGAAGCAGTAAGTTCTGGCCAGTTTAAATATCCTCGTGCAACTCCATCCCCTGCCAGGCACAATTCTCCCGGCACTCCGATTCCGCACAGTTCGAGTCCGTTTAAAACATAGGCCAGGGTATTGCTGATTGGTTTGCCAATTGGTATACTTTCTTTCCCTTTGCAGCACAGATACTCTGTTGCATATACTGTATCTTCTGTCGGTCCGTAAAAATTCACCAGTTCTCCGGCTCCTTTATAGGAGTTTACCAGTTCGGCAGTCAATGCTTCTCCTGCGATCTGTATTCCTGCAAGTGTTCTGAGCCTATGATCATTTTCCTTTATTTCAGCATTAAAAGCCTTAAACATTGATGGAACAAATGAAAGTTCTGTAACTCGATATTTTTCAATGGCTTCCGCTATCTTTTCCGGCTCCTTTTCATCTCCGTTTTTCAACACAACGATTCTTCCGCCACAGAGCAAGGGAGCGAAAAGTTCCCAAACAGATACATCAAAGACATTTGATGTTTTCTGCAGAATTACACTATCTTCATTTAAAGTTCTTGACCTGATAACATGTGTCAACAGATTCACCACATTTCGGTGCTCTATCATCGTTCCTTTAGGCTCGCCTGTTGTTCCCGATGTATAAATCATATAAGCCAAATCCGTAGCATTATTAATATGCTCTAAGTTTTCGGCTTCTTTTATATCTCCGGCTTCTTTTATATCTCCGGCTTCTTTAGAAAGGTCAATCTGCACACAATCTGCAGTGAGTTTAAATTCTCCGGCTCCTCGCAGAACTGCCTTTGGCCTGCAGTCCTTCAGTATAAATTCAATACGCTCTGACGGATATTCCGGATCCAATGGTACATAAGCTCCTCCTGCTTTTAATACAGCATATATTCCAACTAACATTTCCAGACTTCGTTCTGCTATAATTGCAATAAATTCGTTGGATTTCACCTGATATTCTGTTCTCAATTTTTCTGCTAGACAATTCACTTTCGCATTAAAATCTGAATATGTAATTTGCTTATCATCTAATACAGCAGCAATTCTCTCTGGCGTTCTTCTTACCTGCTCTTCGAATAACTCCACAAGTGTCTTATTTGCAGGATATTCCGTTTTTGTGTCATTAAATTCAAACATGATTTTTTCTGTTTCAGATCTATCCAGCATGCTGATATGTTCAAGCTTCTGATCCGGATTTTCTATCATATGTTTCAACATTGTTATATAATGTTTTGCCATAATCTCCATTGTTTCCGGTTTGAATAAATCACTGCAATATTCAAAATTCACCGCATACCCCTCGTCTGTATCCGCTATGGCAAGCGTAATGTCAAACTTTGCTACCGTATAATCAACCTGTACTCCTTCTATGGAGAGATCATATGCTCCGGCTCCTTCTCTTTCCCTGTTCTGCATAATAAACATAATATCGAACAACGGATTTCTTGCTATGTCTCTCTGGACATCTACAGCCTCCACCAACTCTTCAAATGGATATTCTTGATTATCATAAGCGTTCAGGCATTTATTTTTCATATATGTCAGCAGATAATTAAAGCTTTTATCCGGATGCACCTCTCCCTGCAGCGCCAGTGTGTTTACAAACATTCCCAGCATGTTACTGGTATCTGCATGAACTCTGCCGGAAATCGGTGTTCCTACAATAATTTTATCCTGTCTGCTATATTTTTGAAGCATAGCCATAAGAGCGGATAGCAGGACCATAAATTCTGTCGCTCTGTATTTCCGCGTAATTCCCTTTATCTTCTCCTTTACATCCTTCCCAATCATGCTTACAACATTTGCACCATGATAGTATTGTTCCTGAAGTCTTACATAGTCAGTCTTCAATTCCAGCACCGGTATTTCTCCCGCAAATTCATTCTTCCAGTATTCTGCCTGCTTCTCTAAACTTTTCTTGTTCTGCCATGCACTAAAATCTTTATACTGTACCCGTAACTCCGGTAATTTTTTGCCTTTATAAAGTGCCATGATTTCATTCATCATTATAGTCATACTTTTACCATCGCTGATAATATGATGAATATCATAGAACAAAAAATAAGCATCCTTTATCTTTACTGCCTTTACTCTGGCTAATGGTGCTTTGCTTAAGTCAAATGGTTTCACAAACTCCCGGAATAATTCCTGAATATCTGCCTGGGACTCCTCACTGTATTCTATCTTAATCTCTGCCTTTTCCGCTATCTTCTGTACCGTCTCACCATTTTCCATATGGAAACTTGTCCTGAACACTTCTTGCCTCAGAGACAACAGATTCAGTGCTTCTTGTAATCGGACAATGTCAAGATTTTCATTTATTTTCAGCACATTTGGTATGTTATAACTAACACTTGCACCCAGCATCGCATCCAGCATGTACAGACGTTTTTGCGTAGGACTCATGTCATAACTGTTTGCTTGAGCCACCGGAAGGATGCTTTCATATTCTCCTTTTTCAGCTGCCATGATTTTTTCCGCAATAAGTTCTGGTGTGGAAGCCGTAAAAATTTCACGGAGAGGAATCCTAATTCCGCATACCCTTTCGATTTCATTGCATAATCTTGTAGCCATTAAGGAATGTCCTCCCATCTCATAAAAGTCATCATAAATACTGACCTGTTCCACTCCTAATACTTCCTCAAAAGCCGCCACTGCTATTACTTCTATTCTATTTCTTGGTGCCGCATATTCACTTATTGTCCGATATACCCGTTCCGGCAGTGCTTTTTTATTTAGCTTTCCATTTCCGGTTAATGGCAATTCATCAATCTGCATAATATATGCGGGCAACATATACCCCGGAAGTCTTTTGCGTAAATGCCTTTTAATCTGGTCTTCACCTACCTCTTTGTCTGTCACTACATACGCACATAGATATTTGCTTCCTTTTTTGTCATCTCTTACAATAACTGTGGCCGCCTTCACTCCTTCGACTTCATTTATCCTGCTTTCAATTTCTCCCAGCTCAATTCGAAAGCCTCTGATTTTAACCTGCTCATCTATCCTTCCAAGATACTCAAGATTTCCGTCGGTCCGCCAGCGTACCAAATCACCTGAACGATACATATTACCTTTCCTGTATGGATTTTCTACAAATTTCTCAGCTGTAAGTTCCATACGATTCAAATAACCCCGTGCAACTCCGGCTCCGGCTACATACAATTCTCCTGGCACTCCAATTCCGCATAGTTCGTTCCCGTTCCTTACATATACGGACAAAGTAGGAATTGCCGTTCCAATATCACTAATACCGCTTGCTATTGCCTCCTCCTCAATACTCTTATAGGTTACGTGAACGGTAGTTTCCGTTATGCCATACATATTCACAATTCTGCATTGTGGATTATTTTCATACCATTCCTTAAGTTTACCAGGGCTTAAGGCTTCTCCTCCAAAGATTACATATCTTATGCTGGTGATCGTTTTATTCTCTGTAATGTCAATAAAGTTATAGAACGAAGATGGAACCTGATTTAGTACCGTGACTTTTTCCTTCTCCAGAAGATCACAGAATAAAGTGGTATCCCTGGCAGTCTCTTTTGGTACGATAACCAGCCTTCCGCCATATAATGTACTCCCAAATAGTTCCCAGACAGAAAAATCAAAACAGTAGGAATGAAACATTGTCCAAACATCATATTCGTTAAAGTCAAACTGGAATTTACTGTTAAACAACAATCTCACCAGATTTTTATGTTCAATCATAACTCCTTTTGGTTTTCCTGTTGTTCCCGATGTATAAATAACATAAAGCAGGTCATTCGCTTTATTAACTCTTTTGAGATTTTCCTGACTGCCGTCATAATTATTCTCATCAAGCAAATCTATAATAGGTACTTCTGTCTCGATATCATTCTCCTCCGCTGCCAGAAGAAGTACTTTTGCATTACAGTCCAGAATGGTATATTCTTTTCTGGTCTTTGGGTAAGAGGGGTCAATTGGTACGTACGCACCCCCTGCTTTCATGATTCCATAAATTCCAACGATCATTTCAAGGCATCTATTTGTAATCATTGCAACACAGTCATCAGGCTTCACATCATATTCCACTCTGAGCTTTCCTGCCAGGCGATTCGACTTTTCATTCAGTTCTTTATATGTAAGACTCCCACCATCACAAACAATTGCTATATTGTCCGGTGTTCTGTCAACTTGTTCTTCAAAAAACTGAACTATTGTTTTTTCGTCAGGATATTCAGCATCCGTTTCATTAAAGGTTTTTGTAAGCAATTCTGTTTCTGAACAGTCAGTCATCTCCAATTGTCCGACCTCTTCTTCCGGATGATTAACAGCGTTTTCCATCAATGTCTTTAAATGTCCCAGCAGCCATTCTATTTCTTCTTTTCCATACCTGCTTGTATGATATTTAATTTCAAAGTTTAGGGTTTCTCCCATATTAACTGATAGAGTAATTCCATAGTTTGTCTGTTCTCTTACACTTTCAAACTCAGCTTCGATTTCCCCGCTGCTACTCCCTTTTCTTTCCACAGCCAGTACATAGTAATTTTCGAATGCCATTAAAGTTCCAATCAGACCATTGCCTAATTCGCTTCTCTTTTGAATCTCTGCCAGTGAACAATAATCATGTTCATTTCCGGTAAGTGCCTGCGCCTGCAATTTCTGTATTAAGCCCGCAAAGGTAATACCTCGTTCTGTTTTTACCCGTATCGGTATCGTATTAATAAATAAACCTATCATCTGCTCAATACCTTTGATCTCTGCATTTCTGCCCGATACAACCTTTCCGAATACAACATCATCCGTCCTGTTATACTTTTGAAGAAGAATTCCCCAGACTGCCTCAATCAGAGTATTCACTGTTACTCCGTACTTCTTGCTCAGTTCATTTGCTTTTTTGGTCATGATAGCCGACAGTGAAATGCCCATATTCTGACTTTCTTCTGCTGTAGTTTCTAAATGCTTCATCGGCAGAATTACAGCCTGTTCTTCATAATCTACAAGAAGCTTTTCCCAGTAATTAAGACTATCTTCCTTATCTTTTCCTTCGATATACCTTACAAATTCTTCGTACTTTCCTACCTGTTTTTGTTGTATTTCAATTTCGGACTCTAATGATTCATAGTATTGGAATAAATCTCCATAAAAAACCGAAAGACTCCAACCATCTATAATAATATGATGTTTTGCTACGATTAATCGATAATCGTCTTCCAACAACTTCACAATATGCATTCGAATCAAGGTATCTTCTTCCAGATCAAATCCCCTTTTTATATCATTTTTCTTAATCTCCAGATACTCTTCCTCTCTGCTTACTTCCAGATAATGAAATTCCGGCATTCTTTTTTTTAGCAAAACCTGTCTTGGATTCTTAACTCCCTTGTATTTAATTACGGTGCGCAGTATATCGTGATTTGCTGCCAGAATTTCAAATGCGGTGCGCATATGTTCAACATTTATCCTGCTGAATTTCATTACATGCTGGAGAACATATTGTGCACTGTCTTCATTTGTCAGTTTTTCATAAAGCATACCTTCCTGCAATGCTGTAAGCGGATAAATTCTTTGAATTTCTTCTCCCTTGGACTGCAGTTTCTCTTTCGCTATCTGAAACTCTTCATCTGTCCACTCTATTTCACCATAATCAGATGCTGTATATTCCGTTGACTCTGTTTGTTTACAGTGTTCCACTACTGCTATCAGTTCTTGTTTAAGCTGACTGCACAAACTCATAATGGTAGCTGTTTTATATTCATGCTCATAATAGGTGATGCCCATTGACAAAATTCCATTTTGAACAGCCCCGTTAATACTAATGGGAGCGCCAAATCTGTTTTCTGGTGCAACATTCATTCCATGTGGAAGATCGGAAATCGAAAAATTTGTTTTTCCATTTTCCTGTTCTATTCCCATATCACCCAGATAATTAAATGCAATATCAGGCTCTGCATCATGAATAAAAACTCCCTCGCCTATTGTCTTTAATATTTGGTAACCAATTCCCTTATTTGGTATTCTGTGCAATATTTCCTTGACATTGCAGATATCCTGCTGAATTTGTCCTCCTATTTCCGTGAATACAACAGGATATGCGCTTGTGAACCATCCCACCGTTCTTTCAATACTCACGTTTTCGATAATTTCTTCTCTGCCATGTGATTCTATTTCCACAGCAATAATTTTTTGCCCCATTACATTCTTTACCGCGCGGACTAATGCCGTAAGCATGAGGTCAATAATTTCCGTATTGTATGCCTTATTGCTGTTTTTAAGCAAATCTCTGGTATGTTCCTTATCTAAAACGAATAGTGCTGTTTCTGGTTTATCCATTTTCCCTGTTTCCACAACGTCCTTTAATATCTTTCCTGTCCTAACCTCCTGGTTTACTTTTTTCCAATAGACCTCTTCTTTTTTTAAACGATAGCTGTTTCGATATCGTATGATTTCCTGACTCCAGGTTTTAAAAGAGGTCGCTTTCTGGGGAAGTGTAATTTCTCCACCATCACCAGCCTGCCGGTATCCATTTTCCAAATCTTCAGCTAGAATTCTCCATGAAACTCCATCCACCACAAGGTGATGAACTGCCAGAAGAACGTAATCCTTATCCAATGTATGAAATACACCAGACTTCAGCAATGGACCTTGCTCGATATCCATACTGCTTTGGATGTGATTGGCCAGCTCATTGATATCATCCACGCCGCAGTCATACTCATAAAAATCATACCACAGTCTATGATCAATTCTTCCGATTCGCTGTACTCCATTCTTAAATACTGCACGTAAAATATCATGATGCTCCACCAACTTATCCAGAGTCTTTCGAAATGCAGCCATATTTAATCTTTTTACACTTTCAAACAGAAGACTTTGATTAAAATGTGCCGGATTACTTAATCCGCTTTCAAAGAAATCTTTCTGGATTGCCGTAAGGCTCACTTCACCAGTAATTTCTCCTTGTTGTGCATTCACCAGCTGGAAATCTTTCTTCGTTATTTTTGCTATGTTTTCCGGTGTTTGCTCACCCATAATAGCTTTCACAGTGGTCTGGTAACCGGCTTCTTTCATCCTGCCTGCAATCCGGATTGCCTTTATGGAGTCACCACCCAGATCATAAAATTGATCTGTCACACTGACTTTTTCTATTCCTAAGATAACCTCAAATGCCAGCACAATTTCTTCCTCTGCCGGATTTCTGGCAGCGATATATGTTGCAGTGCTTTGATATTCCGGCTCCGGCAGTGCCCTGCGATCCGGTTTTCCATTTCTGGTTACCGGAATTGTTTCTATCTGTAAAATATACGCCGGAATCATATATTCTGGTAATTCTTTCTGCAGTTTTTTCTTTATTTCCCCAACATCTACATTTTCATTAGATACAATATAGGCACAAAGATACTTATCTGCGCTCCTGTCTTCTCTTGCAATTACAATCGTTTCTTTTATTCCCGGAAGCTCATATAGTTTACTTTCTATTTCTGCTAACTCAACCCGGAATCCTCTGATTTTAATCTGTTCATCGATTCTTCCCAGATATTCGATAGTACCATCCAAAAGCCACCTGGCCAAATCACCGGAATGATACATCCGACCTTCTCCATGTGGGTTCGGAACAAATTTTTCGTTTGTCAGTTCCGGTCTATTCAGATATCCCCGGGCTACGCCATCCCCAGCGATGCACAATTCTCCTGGCACACCGATTCCACAGAGCTCTTTTCCATTTCGTATATAAACCGATACATTTGGCGCCGGCTTACCTATTGGTATTTTTAATGGAACCGAATCTCCTTTCTGATATCTCCAATATGTAGCTGAAACTGTATTTTCTGTCGGTCCGTATGAATTTATGTATTCATGTTCAACGTTGGACAGTATCTCCCTTGAGGCTTCTGAACCTGCTGTGATTAGTACTTTAACCCCTTCACATTTCATCTGTACCGCATATTGTGGCGGCAGGGCAATAATATCTATTTTCCTGCCTTCAATAACAGCTCTTAACTCGTTCAAATCATGTATTTGTTCCTCATTCAACACGATAAGGGTTGATCCGGTTAATATACCCATCATAATTTCCCATACAGAACCGTCAAAGATATAATTATGGAACATTCCCACTACATGTTCGGATGTGATATTAAAGTCTGTCTTAAACAGATTCATCAGGTTATGAACTCCTTTATTTTCTACCATGACTCCCTTAGGATTTCCTGTCGTTCCCGATGTATATATCATATATAACAGATCAGCCGCACTATTTATTATCTCAAGGTTTTCTGAGATACCTGTATAATTATTTTCATCAAACAGATCGATTGACGGTATTGTTTCATGATACTTATAATTTTTACATCCGATTAATAAGACCTTCGGCTTACAGTCTTCCAGCATAAATGTAATTCTTTCTTCGGGATAAGTGGGATCAATTGGTACATAGGCTCCGCCGGATTTGATGACAGCAAAAATTGCTGCTATCATTTCAATTCCCCGCTCTGCTATAATTGCAATAAAATCATCCTGTTTAATACCGAACTCTTTTCTTAACTTACCTGCCAGGCTGTTCGCCCTGCTGTTCATCTCGGCATAGGTATACTGTCTGTTTTCAAATATTACGGCCGTCTTATTTGGCCTGTTTTTCACCTGTTCTTCAAATAATTCTGCTATTGTCTTCTTTTTATTATATTCTACAACCGTACTATTAAATTGTTTGAGTATTTTATCTTCTTCTACCTCATCCAGAATACCAATATCTTCCAGTTTGTAATCTGGATGCTCCAGTACTTGTTCCAGAAGCACGGTATAATGTTTTGCCATTAGTGCTATGGTCTCCGGCCTGAACAGCTCCGTACCGTACTCAAAATCTATTGCATACCCTTCTTCTAGCTCTGTTACTGAAAGGGTGATATCAAATTTGGATACCGTATAATCCAACGTTACTCCTTCTATGGATATTCTGTCCTCTCTGACTTCTGCCCTCTCATTATTTTGAAATACGAACATAACATCAAACAACGGATTTCTGGAAAGATCTCTCGATACCGCTATAGCTTCCACCAGTTCTTCAAAGGGATATTCCTGATTGTCATAGGCTTTAAGGCATTTGCTCTTCATTCCTTTCAGAAGGTTGCTGAAGCTCTGATTTGGACGCACTTCCCCCTTCAACGCCAGTGTATTGACAAACATCCCCAACATATTATGGGTATCTGCATGAACTCTTCCGGAGATCGGCGTCCCCACAATGATCTCCTGCTGCCTGCTGTATTTGTGCAACATTGTCAGGAATACCGACAACATCACCATAAATTCCGTTGCCCTATACTCTTTGGCCAGCGTTTTGACTCTCTCCTTCATCCCCTTTTCAATCCGACTTTTAAATGTTGCCCCATGGAAGCACTGTTCCTGCGGTCTCACATAATCTGTCTTCAAATCCAGAACTGATATTTCCCCTTCGAATTCCGACTTCCAATAAGCTGCCTGCTCCTCAATTTTCCGCTTATTCTGCCATAGACTGAAGTCCTTGTACTGTACCCTCATTTGCGGCAGTTTCTTGCCTGCATAAAGTGCTGTGATTTCCGACAGCATAATCGGTATACTTCCACCGTCACAAATGATATGATGGATATCATAGAAAAGAAGATAGGTATCTTTTATCCTGACAACTTTAACCCTTGCCAAGGGTGCTACGCTTAAGTCAAAGGGTCTTACGTATTCCTGAAACTCCTCCTGAATACTGATTTTATCCTGCTCGCTGTATTCTATGATCAGTTCTGCTTTCTCTGCAATTTTCTGAACTGGTTCACCGCTTTCCATATGAAAGCTGGTTCGGAATACTTCTTCCCTCTCAACCAACTGATCAAGAGCATCTTGAAACCTACCTGTATCGAAGTCACCTGTTATCTTCAAAATGCCGGGTATGTTATAATTAACACTGGCACCTATGATCTCATCCAGCATAAACAGCCGCTTCTGCGCTGAGCTCATTGCATAGCTATCTGCGTGATCTGCTGGAAGAATTTCCTCATATTCCCTCGTCGACCCTGCCTTTATCTTTTCAGCGATGCGTTCTGGTGTATGTGAGGAAAAGAGATCACGAATCGACATTCTGACCCCGATTGCTTTCTCAATTTTATTAATCAGCTTTGTTGCTTTTAAGGAATGCCCTCCTAGGTCAAAGAAATTATCATAAATTCCCACTTGCTCCGCTCCCAGAACTTCCTCAAATGCTTCTACTACAGCATCCTCCAGACTATTTCTTGGTGCCGCATATCCTTCTCTTCCCTGATATTCTGGTTCTGGCAGTGCCTTTCGGTTCAGTTTTCCGTTTCTAGTTACTGGAATCTCCTCCAACTGCAGGATATAGGACGGTATCATATAATCTGGAAGCTTTTTACGCAACTCTTCCCGAATTCTACTTGGGCTGACTTCTCCCTCTGCCGTCACATAGGCACACAGACACAGTTCTCCCTTCCGGTCTTCCCTTACTATCACTGCCACTTCTCTAATCAGATCAAGTTTCAGCAGACGGCTCTCAATTTCGCCAAGTTCAATCCGGAATCCCCGTATTTTTACTTGTTCATCCATTCTTCCCAGATAATCAATATTTCCATCAGGAAGCCATCTCACCAAATCTCCGGAACGATATAACAGCCCTTCTCCAAATGGATTCTTCATAAACTTTAAAGAAGTAAGTTCTGGTCTGTTTAAGTACCCTCGTGCAACACCATCCCCTGCCAGACACAATTCTCCGGGCACTCCGATTCCACAAGGTTCGACTCCATTTAAAACATAAGTCTGAGTATTGCTGATTGGCTTACCAATCAGCACACTTTTACCCCCTCTGTTACACACATACTCTGTTGCATATACGGTATCCTCTGTCGGCCCGTAAAAATTCACCAGTTCCCCTCCACCTTTATAGGAATTTGCCAATTCAGCAGACAATGCTTCTCCTGCGATCTGTATTCCTTCAAGTGTTCTGAGTCTCTGATCTTTTTCTTTTATTTCAGCAGCAAAAGCCTTGAACATTGACGGAACAAATGAAAGCTCTGTAACCTGACATTTATGGATGGCTTCCGCTATCTTTTCTGGATCTTTTTCATGTCCGTTCTCCAGCAGAACAATCCTTCCGCCACAGAGCAAAGGGGCGAAAAGTTCCCAAACAGATACATCAAAGATATATGATGTTTTTTGCAGAATTACACTATCTTCATTTAAAGTTCTTGACCTGATAACATGTGTTAACAGATTCACCGCATTTCGGTGTTCTATCATTGTTCCTTTGGGATTTCCTGTTGTTCCAGATGTATAAATCAGATAGATCAGATCCTTTGCCCTGTTTACATGCACCGGATTTTCTTCCGGACCGGAATAAGTCTCTGCCGCCATCAGATCCACTTTCACTGCGGATATTGGTTCTGGTATCTCTTGATTTCCCTGCAGCACTGCTTTCGGCCGGCAGTCTTCCAGGATGTAAGCAATCCTTTCCATTGGATACTGGGGATCAAGTGGCACATAAGCACCTCCGGCTTTGATGATGGCAACAATTCCAACCAACATCTCCAGACAGCGCTCCGTATGGATGGCAACAAAATCATCGGGTTTTACATCATACTCTTCTCTGAGCTTTCCAGCTAGTCTATTGGCCTTATTATTTAACTCCCAATAGGTAAGGCTCTGGTTGTCCCATATCACTGCCGTCTTATTCGGGGTCTTCGCGGCCTGTTCCTCAAATAGCTGTACAACGGTCCGTTCTCCCGGATATGGTACTTCCGTCTGATTGAAGGTATTGACAACCATCTCACGCTCTGCTTGATTTATCATCGGAATATCATCCAGTGCTTTCCGCGGATTATCAATCACATACTCCAGCAATGTCTGCAAATGCTCCAATAATAGGTCGGCATCAGCCTGCCCGAATCTATCCGTATCACACTGGATTGCAATATTTAGAATTTCTCCTATACTGGCTAATAAAGTAATTCCATAACTGTCTTGTTCCCTGACACTTTCAACCTGTGCTGATAATTCGTATGGGCTTCTATCATCACTTCTATCCTCTTCCTGCACATGGTAGTTTTCAAATGCTATGATAGTTTTAATCAGACCGCTTCCCAATTTGCTTCTGCTTTGAATCTCTGCCAGCGAACAATAATCATGTTCACTTCCAGCAATCGCCTGCTTCTGCAGTCTTCGTACCAATGTCTCAAAAGTATCTTCTTGCAGACTCTTAACCCTAACAGGTACTGTATTGATAAATAAGCCCACCATAGTTTCTATACCAGGAATATCAACATTTCTTCCTGAAACTACTTTTCCAAAGATTACATCATTTGTCCGATTATATTTCTGAAGCAATAGGCCCCATGCAGCCTCAATCAGAGTATTTATGGTTACGCCATAATCTGTACTCAGCCGTTTGGCTTTTTTCGTCATTTCCTTTGACAATGAAGTGTATTTTTGAATAGATTCCTCATTACTGTTTTCCACGATTCCTAATGGAAGTATTTCTGCTTGGTACTCATAATCTTCCAATATTTCATCCCAGTAAGCGAGACTCTCCTCTTTATTTCTCGATTCTATAAACCGCACAAATACCTCATAATTTCCTGCTGATTGGAACGGTATTTTTCTTCCTTCACCGAAGCTCTGATAATATCGGAACAAATCCCCATACAGAATGGTAAAACACCAGCCATCTGCTATGATGTGATGATTGGTTATAATTAATCGATAATCCCTTTCAGACACTCTCACAACTTGCATCCTAATCAGCGTATCCTCCTCCAAATCAAAGCCCCTCTTCACATCCTTTTTCTTCAAATTCTGATAGTCCTCTTCACTGGACACCTCTGTGAATATGAATTCCGGTTTTCTTTCCATTAACAATATCTGCCTTGGAATACTTACATTTTTATACTTTATTACTGTATGCAAAATATCATGTTTATTCACTACCGCATCAAATGCTGCCTGCATCTGCTCTATATTCAGTAATTCTATTTTCATTGTATGCTGAACAACATACTGTGTACTTTTTTCATTTACTTGTTTCTCAAACAATATTCCATCCTGCAAGGCTGTCAGTGGGTAGATTCTCTTGATTTTTTTGCCCTGAGCTGCTAACTTGTTTTCTGTTATCTGGAATTCTTCCTCACTCCATTCGGTCTCTCCATAATCAGATGCTGTAAATTCTGTAACTTTTACCCCTAGACAATGCTTCACCACTGCAGTCAACTCTGTCTTAAACTGACTGCACAAGCATTCCATCGTTTCAGCTTTATACATGCTCTCATCAAACGTGATTCCTATGGACAAAATCCCATTCTGAACTGCGCCGTTTATATTTATCGGAGGTCCGAAATGATTTTGTGGATCCATATCCATACCATGCGCCATCTGGGATATCTCGAATATGACCGTATCATCCGATGATTCTTCTCCGAATTCACCCAGATAGTTAAATACAATATCTGCCTCAGCCCATTTTTCAAATACTTGTTCACTGAGATTCTTTAATATCCCATACCCAATTCCTTTTTTA
Source organism: Lachnoclostridium sp. UBA903 (assembly GCA_002294045.1). Taxonomy (GTDB): domain Bacteria; phylum Bacillota; class Clostridia; order Lachnospirales; family Lachnospiraceae; genus Anaerocolumna. Next base: position 32,887 of record DBEP01000029.1, read on the forward strand.
GGAACCCTGTGTAATGTCTCCTTTACATTCCGTATATCCTGTCTGATATCCTGTCCGATTTTCTGAAATACTACAGGATAGGTACAAGTAAACCAGCCTACAGTTCTTTCTATGCCGATTTCACTGTTAATTTCTTCTCTGCCGTGTCCTTCCATCTCCACAGCAACAGTATGTTTTCCGCTTATCCGGTTCACAGCACGGACTAACCCCGTTAGCATAAGGTCATTTATTTCCGTATTATATGCCTTATTACAACTCTTAAGCAGTTCTGCCGTATATTCCTTCTCCAGGGAAAATACAACCAGACTTGGTTTTTTCTTCCCTTTATGGCCATCTGTTTCTATTTTTCCGGCTTCCACTTCCAGATTTACTTTTTTCCAGTATACTTCTTCCATTTTTAAATGGTAATTGCTGCGATAACGGCTCACTACTTCACTCCAGGCCCTAAAGGAAGTAGTTTTTGCAGGCAGAACGATTTCTTTACCTGCCTTAGCCTGCTGGTATCCGTTTTCTAAATCCTCTTGTAAGACTCTCCAGGATACTCCGTCCACAACCAAATGGTGGATGACCATAAGAAGATAGTCTTTTTCCATGGTGTGGAACACACAGATTTTCATCAGCGGTCCCTGCTTCATATCTATGCTGCTTTGAATCTGCTCAGCAAATCTACTGATGTTTTCAACATTGCAGTCATGCTCATATAAATCATACCACTGCTTCTCCTTCATCCCCTTGATTCTCTGTATACCGTTTTCATAAACAGCACGCAACATGTCGTGGTGTTTTGTCAGTTTCCTGAGGGTTTTATGAAGAGCTTCCCGGTTGATTCTTTCTCTGCACTCATACAAAATGCTCTGATTAAAGTGTCCTGGATTGCTTAAGCCGCTCTCAAAGAAATCCCTCTGAATCGCTGTTAGATTCACCTCTCCTGTCACTTCTCCCTGCTCTGCCTGAACCAAGGCGGAACTTTTCTTCGTTACTATTGCTATGTTTTCCGGTGTCTGTTCACTCATTATCGCCTTAACACTTGTCTGATATCCAGCTTCCCTGATTTTGCTGACTACACGGATTGCCTTTATGGAATCACCGCCCAGATCAAAGAATTCATCCGTCACACTCACCTGTTTCACTCCCAGAATACTTACAAATGCCTTTACAATCGTCCCTTCCACCGAATTTCTGGGAACAATGTATTCTGATGTGCTTCGGTACTCCGGTTCCGGCAGTGCCCTGCGGTCCAGTTTCCCGTTTCTGGTTACCGGTATCGCTTCTATCTGCATCACATAGGCTGGAACCATATAATCCGGCAGTACCTTTCGCAGTCTATCTCTAATCTCTTTTGCATCTATCTGTTGTTCCGATACCACATAGGCGCAGATGCAGGTACCTCCTTCCGCCTCTCTCGCTATGACTGCTGTTTCACGGATGTCTTCCATTTCATGTATTCTGCTTTCTATCTCACCTAACTCAACCCGGAACCCTCTGATTTTTATCTGCTCATCGGTTCTTCCCAGATATTCGATGTTTCCATCCGGGCGCCAGCACACTAAATCACCGGTTCGGTACATCATCCCCTCTCCGAATGGATGTTCAACAAACTTCTCAGCCGTGAGCTCCGGACGGTTTAAGTATCCCCGTGCAACACCTTCTCCGGCCAAACACAATTCTCCAGGAACTCCGATTCCGCATAATTCATTTCCCTGGAATATATACGCCTTGGTATTGCTGACCGGCTTGCCGATGGGTATGTTTTCCTCTTCTCCACTGCATACATACCCCGTTGCATAGACCGTATCTTCGGTTGGACCATAAAAGTTTACCAATTTTCCTGTACCTTTATAGGAATTTACCAATTCCGCAGGCAATGCTTCTCCTGCCAGCTGTATTCCCTCAAGTGTTTTCAGTCTTGGATCATTGTCTTTTATTTCAGCAACAAAGGCTTTAAACATGGACGGCACAAATGATAGTTCCGTAACCTGGTTCTTTTCAATCATTTCTGCTATCTTAACCGGGTCTTTTTCGTCTCCGCTTTCCAAAATTACACTCCTTGCTCCAGAAATTAATGGTGCAAAAAGCTCCCATACGGATACATCAAACACGTAAGATGTTTTCTGCAGAATCACGCTATCTTTA
>DBEP01000063.1:0-35509 GCA_002294045.1 Lachnoclostridium sp. UBA903
CGCGTATTTGGTTATAGTGATAGATACTTTAGTTTATCTATCAACAGCGGGATAATCAGACACAAAGCCAGGGCAGCCGAAGCTATAATAAACTGTTTTACCGCTTTATCATAGGATAACCGGGTCAGCATGATAAAACCGGTGGTTAATAAAAACAGCATGTTATGAAGTATCTGCTTTGAAAGATTTACATAGATCCATTGATACAGGCTTAAAACCAGTATCATGGCTACAACTTCCATTATATATAAAAATATTATTTTAATATTCTGTGTATTAATAAAAAGTATTAAATAACAAATAAAATGGTAATAAAAAATGATATAACTCATTTTCCGGTATATTTTATTTTGTTTCTTTTTATCACTATAACCAAATACGCGAAAAGTATAATAGGTATAAATGGCAACCAAAACAATATTGACGTATTTTGATAGTTCTACGATTATATTAACCAATAGCACCCAATCCCTTCTTTATAAACCGTATTGAATAAGCCGGCCGTCTATTCCACCCCGCGTGTAAAATGTCCGCGTGTAAAATCTTTTATCTCATCAGCCTGCCTTCTGCCATACCGATATACTTCTGCAAATAACCGAAGGATACTTTTCGTTTCCTCTGAGGATTCAAAGGTAAAATTCAAACGTATATGACTCGTTTTTAATTCTTTTATTTCTCTTGCATTGGATAGCAGTGACATACAACGGCTGTTATAGATTGTGTTATAGCACTCCCTGCAATGACGCTTCACTTTAAAGCCATTCCGGTATCGGTCGGTTAATTCCATATTATTAATAAATCTGCCGCAGCAGGGCTCCTCACCGGTCAGGAAACCGGAAGAAACACGCTGCCCGGGTTTCTCACCGCCGGTGTCTGTTACCGTCTTAAAGAGGCACTGCGCCGAGACCATAAGCGGAATATAGCCATAGACTATAATATCATAATAGATTCCGGTCATCTCTTTTAATTCCTTATAATTCAATTCCACAGGTGCCGTAAACTGATGAACGCCTGATTCTTTCCAGAATTGTACCGCAGAATGATTCATGACATAAAGGTTATAATCCGTAATCAGTTCTTTTCCGAGCTTCATGGCTTCCAGTTCTTTTAAAACAAAATAATACTCTTCATAATTCCGCAAAATATAACCATTTATAGTATTGTCTGTCAACATGGTTTTATTCTGCAAAAAATACCGGTATGTTGCATTACGGAAGATATGGGGCAAAATAAGATAACAATTTTTTCCGCATTGTTTTACATGTTTTGTCAATTCCGGCAGCTGCAATAAGGAATACGCATCACTTTCCAGATAAACATCCGTGACTTCTTTCACCTCACAGGCTGCCATAAGCTGCGCTTTACTGCTGACCGCCGCTGCGATTCTAAGAGCAGCAGGAAAACCGTCGGCAGGATACTGCCGGCTGGCAGATACTTTTTTCTCCGGCACGTTTCTGTGAAATCCATTCGCAAGTACAGAAGACAGCTCGGCTAAACCGCAGCGCCTTAATTCATTTAATTTCTGAACCGGCACAAAGGAATTTTCCTGCATTACAACGGACAATTCTCGGAATGTAAAAGACGTATCGTTGGTTTTTAACAATTGTTTACGGAGCCTATCCTCCGTCATGGGTTGGTTCAGTGCTTCTTTCACGCTCTCTCCCTCCAGCTGTACTGCCGTATTCCCGCACTGAAGGTTCAGTCTTAAAGGCTTCCCAATCTGAACAATAAGCTCACCATATACCGGGGTTTTTTTCTCTTCTTTCAGATATTTTTCAGAAAGTTCATTTAACAATTTATTATTTTTTGTCCGATATACATTATCTCCTGCCTTTATTTTTGAACTCTTGTTTAAGTTGGCAGTAAGTATATTTCCCTTGCTCTCATCGGACTTTACGGTAAACTCGTATAAATTTTGGGAAGAATTTCTGAATTCCAGTACATCCTGGGCATTGATATTTTCCGATAGGCGGATAAAAGCCCGGCTGTCTTTTACCTCTGACACCTTGCCGATGAACACGCCGCTGTGATTGGGCCTGTACAGCGAAATCATGGACCTGCCGTTTCTGTCCTGGTAATATCCTTCTGTAAAGCCTCCCCGGTTGTATAAATCCTGCAGAGCCATAATGTCCTTTTTAAATTCTTCCCTTTGGTTAAATCGGTAAATTTCATATTTTTCTTTACCTAATTCAAGATATTTATCCACATATTTCCTGTAGACAGCCGTAACACCGGCCGTATATTCCGGGCGTTTCATACGCCCTTCAATTTTGAAGGAATCAATACCGGCTTCTATTAATCCCGGTATTATATCTAAGGTACAGATATCCTTGGGACTTAAAAGATATTTTTCCTCCGGTCCGGACAATATTTTACCGTCGGCTAAAAGCTGGTAAGGCATTCTGCAGGGTTGTGCGCATCTTCCTCGGTTTCCGCTTCTGCCTCCTATCATGCTGCTCATAAGGCATTGGCCGGAATAACAATAACAAAGGGCACCGTGTACAAATGCTTCTATTTCAACATCCGTACCTGCACGGAAGGTCTTTAGCTCTTCAAGGCCTAATTCCCTGGCAGCGACAATTCTTGCAATTCCTTTCTCCTTAAGCACCTTGGCTCCCTGTGCCATAGTCAGAGACATCTGGGTGCTGGCATGAATCGGAAGCTCCGGGAACTGTTCATGCAAAAAAAACAACACTCCGGCATCCTGGACAATTACCGCATCTAATCCCTGTTTATAATAAGGATATATATAATCATACAGTTCGTTTTCCAGCTCAGAGTTCTTTAATAAGGTATTCACCGTTAAATAAATTTTTTTACCATGTATATGAATGTAATCAATGGCACGCAGCATATTTTCATCCGTCAGATTATCCGCATAAGCCCTTGCACCGAATTTATTCCCTCCGATATATACCGCATCGCAGGAGGCATTTACTGCCGCCGCCATACTTTCATAAGAACCTGCCGGTGCTAAGATTTCTATTTTTCTCATCTATTCTCCTAAAAAATGAGCTGCAGCAATCTTAAGTCAAATTCTTACGTATTATGGCAGTCTACGTAAGCAGTAAAAACTTTGAGTTTTGCAACAGCTTCTTTACGCCTATTCAATTTATTTATTCTTATCCGTTAATTCCGTTTCTAACCGGATAATATTTTTTTGTGCTTCGTTTAATTCCTGTTTCAGAGCTGCTATTTCTTTCTCGGCAACATCCAGTTTAGTCTGAGCGGATATTAATTCATGTTTTAAATCAAAAATTTCATTGCCTTTACTCTCATTTTCATTTTCAATTTCTTTTATCTGATTCCGGGTTTTAAAATAATCATCCGCAATATTTATTTCCATCAGAACACTTTTCATTTCCGAATCCAACAACTTATAAAAGTCCTGTTTCTTAAATTCCAGATGTTTATTATTGATATAGGATGCAACTTTCTGCAGATACTCTTCACTTTCATACCCGCGTAAAGTATATCTTTTGTTATTAATGATTACTTCGATATTATTCATCTTATTCATGTAATCACCTCTCAGAGTTTATAGTAGCCGCCAAAATTCCTGGCCTAAAGGGAATATAAATACCGTCTATTATCGGAATACAGAAATACCATCCGATAGTAATACAATAGAAACCAAAACCATGTATCTATTGCCGTATGCAAGGCGCAAAAAACAGCACCTTTTATCAGAAAATATAAAGCATCATCCAATAAATAACATTATAAACTATCTTTTTCAGTTACACAAGCTTTTCTTGGCACAAGCCAAAATGCTTATATGCCAGGTCCGATACGACCCTGCCTCTCGGCGTCCGCAGAATGAGTCCGTTCTGAACCAGATAAGGTTCATAAACCTCTTCTATGGTTCCCGTATCTTCACCGATTGTGGTTGCCACCGTTTCTATTCCAACAGGTCCTCCGTTAAATTTTTCTATCATGGTAAACAAGATTTCCCTGTCGGTATTATCCAGTCCCAGCTTGTCCACTTCCAATAAATCCAGGGCAAACTCTGCAACTTCCCTGGTAATGGAACCGTCATATTTCACCTGTGCAAAATCCCTGACTCTTTTTAACAAACGGTTGGCCAGACGGGGCGTGCCTCTTGAGCGTCTGGCCAGTTCCAGCGCTCCTTCCTCATCGATTTCAATCTGCAGAACCTGTGCCGACCGGCAGATAATTACTTCCAGTTCCTCTACGGTATAAAACTCCAGCCGATTTACCACACCAAAACGGTCTCTTAAAGGCGGAGTCAGCATCCCTGCCCTTGTTGTTGCACCAACCAGAGTAAATTTAGGCAAATCCAGACGGATGGATTTTGCGGCCGCTCCTTTACCGATTACAATATCAATAACATAGTCTTCCATAGCAGGATATAAAAGTTCTTCCACCTGCCTGTTCAGGCGGTGTATTTCATCTACAAATAAAACATCACCCTCCTGCAGATTATTCAGAATAGCTGCCATTTCACCCGGTTTCTCAATAGCGGGACCTGAGGTAACCTTCATATTTACCGACATTTCATTGGCAATGATTCCTGCTAAGGTAGTTTTGCCAAGCCCCGGCGGCCCATAAAAAAGAACATGGTCAAGGCATTCCTCCCTGCGTTTTGCTGCTTCAATATATACCTTAAGATTCTCCTTGGCTTTGGTTTGTCCGATATAATCCTTCAAAAGCTGGGGTCTTAAAGTACTTTCTATTTTTCTATCTTCATCCATTAATTCCGTTGTAATAATCCGTTTTCCCATTTTAACACCCATGCTTTTATTATATTAAACGCTTTAAACTACGTTTTAAAACATCTTCCGATGTCATTCCTTCTTTTATTTCGATATCTCTTACTACCCTGGAAGCCTCCGTAGGGGAATACCCCAATACAACCAGCGCTTCAACGGCTTCTTTTCTGACATCCATAGCTTGAGTAGCCATGCCTTGAGGCTGCGTCTTTCCTTCCAGCTGATTCATTAGTTTCTGTTCAAAGGCATCTTCCAGTTTTAATTTATCCTTTAATTCAATAATCAGTTTACCGGCTGTTTTATTACCGATTCCCGGTGCCTTTGCTATGGTTTTTACATCATCGGATAACACGGCAAACCGTAAGTCGTCCGGAGTGATTGCAGATAAAATACCCAGCGCACCTTTCGGTCCGATACCATTAACCGTAATTAACAGCTTGAATATCTTCAAATCCTCTCTGGTTAAAAACCCGTACAACGAGACCGCATCTTCGCGGATATAAAGATAGGTATATATCTTAAGCTGACTGCCTGTCCCCGGTAAGTCGTCTATAGAAGAAAGGGGCATACGGACTTCATAGCCCAAGCCGTTTGCCTCTATAACGATTCCTTCCTCACTCACTTGTGTTAATTCACCTTTTATGTATGATATCATTAGTGCACCAAACCTTTCAAAGCAGGCAGACTTCCCGCTTAATTAAGCTTATTATAACCTTAATAAGGAAATTAAGCAAGCGTTTTCAAAAACAGACGTTCGCATCAAAACAGCCGGAGCACTCTGGAATGTGCTTGAAACATCATTGCACCGTTCTGAATGCCTCACTTTGCGGCATACTTCGTTGCGATTTTGAAAATGTAGACCCACTCACTACACCCCTAAAATCGCTCTTTGTCTCCCTCAAAGTGGAAAATACAGTCCGGCAAAAGCATTTTTCTAACACACTCCAGTACAGTCCTCAGACTAACCTACATCAGCGTCGAAAACAGGTTGAGTATCCTCTGATAAGTTTTTAAATACCACGGCCTGTTCTTCCAGTCCTGGTAGGTGATTTCCAGGCTGATATCCATGGTGTTCAGCAGGTCATCCTTAATAACATCTATGACTTCCCTGTTACACATCCAGAGACCGCATTCGTAATGAAGATAAAAGCTTCGGTAATCCATATTAATGGTGCCGACTATACCGCAGTCTTCGTTAATTATGGTCTTCGCATGGATAAATCCGGGCTTATACTCATAGATTTTAATGCCTGCTTCCAACAGCTGGCCATAGTTATAATTGGTCAGCCTCTTAACATTTTTCTTATCCGGAATATAAGGAGTTATAATCCTCACATCAATTCCGCTTTTTACTGCCGTAATCAGAGCCTGCTTCATATCATCCTCGATAATAAGGTACGGCGTGGTTATATAGACATATTTTTTAGCATAATTTATAATCTGTTTATAAATTGTCTCAATGGGGTTATTCGGATTATTGGCCGGGCCGTCGGCAATTACATGGCAATAAACATCATTTGGAGGAAATTCCATGGTCGGACGGTAGATATTATAATCTACCCGCGCATTGCTGTTACAGATTTCCCACATCTGGAGGAAGGTTACGGTCAGCCCCCAGACCGCATCACCTGTTACCCTTACCGCATTATCCTTCCAGGTTCCGAATCTTTTTACCAGATTAACGTATTCATCTGCCAGATTCATTCCGCCGGTATATCCGATATTACCGTCAATTACAATAATTTTCTGATGGCTTCTGTAATTCATATACAGCTTATCCGTATATTTATGGATTGGATTAAATACACCAATTTCAAAGCCTTCGGCTTCCAGATTTCTCCTGAAGTTATTAGAGGTCCTGAGAGTAGCCCCGAAATCATCATACATAAATTTGATGTGGACACCTTCTTTTATCTTTTCCAGCATAAGCTTATGCATGTTATCCCATAATACGCCTTCCCCTATAATAAAGAAATTAATCAGGATAAATTTTTTTGCATTCTTTATATCTTGAAATATGGCTTCAAAGGTATCTTCGCCCATGGGAAAATACTGAATCCGGTTATTTTTAAATAACGGGAAATGCTGTGATTCCATGTATTTTGACATCCTGCTTTTGGTAGGATATTTTTCCGCATATTCTCTGGCTAAATCCGCATCATAATGCAAATATTGTATTCCATGGTTAATTTTAGCCAGTATCTGTTTTTCAATTTTTCTTTTTGAGCCCGGCTTCCCCCATAATGCATACATAATATGTCCGGTTAAAGGCAGAATGAGAACAATACAAATCCAGCTCATTTTATAAGACGGACTTCTATTGTCATTTACTAATCCAATCGTTATAAATATACTGAATATCTCAATAATCATATAAATATAAATAGTGGATTCACTAAGCCAGTATGTAAGCAGGAAAATAACACCTAATTGCAGCAGAACCAGGATACCTACCAGCGCAACCCGTAAAAATCCGCTTAAATAGCTTTTGCTGGTGCCTTTTAAGTCTTCATGCAGAATATTGCTCATATTACCCCACCTTTCTTTTACGATGCCTTTATGTAATCTTTCTTTTAAACTCGTTAACTCCAATTCATGCCGCATGGAACGTAAATTGGGAAAGGCTTTTAACAAACGTCTCTGGACATAACTCGTCTTATCTTCCTTAGCCTGTAATCTGCTTATATAATCCCTTACATACCCTTCTATATCTACGCGCAGTTTCTTGAATTCAAAACCTTCTCTGTTCCTGTTTCTCTCTATTAATTTCTCCCTGTTATCTTCCATAAATAACTTTATATTGTCTAAAAGTTCGGGAGCCTTATAACCGGCTAACCTGCGCTTTAATTCTTCTTTCGTTTCATAAATTCTGCTGCTTTCGATATAGTCCTGGAAATCCTGTTTCAGCCTTTGCAAATCGGCCAGTATGGAATCCAGCTTAAGAGTATGTACAATCGTAATTGTAGTATCTGATACAACGGCTATTAATATTACATATCCGATATATTCCCCATAAAGCTCCGGAATGGCTTCCAAAAGCTTAACCATATTAGGCTGCAGGAATTCTGTCATTATAATGGATAATATGCCCCAGAAAACGGATGCGGACAAACAGATCCTTCCCTGAAAGTTAAACTTTTTATTACTGTAATCCCACCATTTTGCATGAAACAGCAATTCCATACATAGTGAAGTCAAATATTCCAGTATGGTTGCCAGGAGCAGCCCGCCCAAAAAAACCAGCAGATATTGCTTCCTGTACTGCCATAATACCATATAAACGATTGTTGCACCAGCTCCGTAAATCGGAATAATGGGACCATTTAAAAATCCCCGGTTAACCCAGGTCTTCCTAAGAAGGGAAACATATGAACTTTCATATACCCAGCCTATAAAGGAGTATATCAGAAAATTGTAAAATATATCTATAAATTCAAAACCGAAAATTTCTACACTCCACATGGTATATCAGTCCTTAAATAAGAATGTCAAACAACTATTCAACCGCCTGAAGAAATTCCGCAGAATTTCTGTTATCCGGCGGCAAAACATGCATTTTCATGTTATGTCATTGGTCCGTATGAACCACAGAACTGAATAGTACGTCAAGAGATATTATGCATATTTTAACATATTTATCACATAAAATACACAGTTATTTCACATTTTTATTCTACTCTTGTAAAGTTAACCATTTATGATAAAATAATTAGGATATCATTAATCCATTATTAAAAATAAGGATACCGTTATGAAAACAATAAATACAACCGTTAATATCCATATATCCTATCCGTTGATGAATCCGTTTGCCTGGGAGGATATCCTGTTTTTTGATATAGAAACAACCGGATTTTCAGCCAATACTTCCTTTCTCTACTTAATCGGATGTATGTATTATAAGAATAATACCTGGCAGATAACCCAATGGCTTGCTGATGATATGAACAGCGAGGCTTGTATTTTGGAGGCTTTTTTTAATACCCTGAAAACCTATAAGCGCCTTGTACATTTTAACGGCACCGGATTTGATATTCCGTTTATTTTACGGAAATGCAGACAGCATCATCTGAATTTTTCTTTTGATATGATTGAAAGTTTTGATATTTACAAAAAAATCCAGCCCTTTAAAAAACTATTAACCCTGCCGAATTATAAGCTGAAAACCATTGAGAAGTTTGTAGGAATAAACCGGGAGGACAGTTATACCGGAGAAGAGTTGATACAGATTTATGCAAATTATTTAGGCCGCCTGCAATATGAAAAATTGCTGCAAAAAAATAAATCCTCCGAGAGTATTGACCCAAAAACCGGTATGAATCATATTATATCCCATAAAGAGAAAGATAATTCAAAGCAACTTTCTTCCGATGAATTATCCCGGGTAATTCTTTTACATAATTTAGAGGACGTTACAGGTTTGAGCCGGGTCGCCGATATTTTGTTTTATAGGGACCTGTTTGAAAAAGAGCCCTGTGATATCTTATCACTGAAAGAAAAAACAAATTTAACATATGACGGCCCTGCCGGCAGCACTCCGGAGAGAACAGCTTCCACCGTCAGACTTGAGTTCCTGCTGCCCTATACTCTGCCTCAGCCTGTTGCCTTAATTTCTCCTCTGCCGGGTATAACTAGCAATGACGGCGAAAATAATTATAAAAATAAAGATGTATTATCCATAAAGCTCAAAATAACCGGGAATCAGCTTACTCTTATACTTCCCGTATATGAAGGGGAACTAAAGTATTTCTATGACAATTACAGGGATTATTTTTATCTTCCAAAAGAAGATACCGCAATTCATAAAAGTGTCGCAATGTATGTTGATAAAGAATACAAGGTAAAAGCAAAACCCGCTACCTGCTACAATAAAAAACACGGCCGATTTTTGCCTCAGCCGGAAATTGTAGTCAGCCCTTATTTTAAATATAAATTTAACGATAAAATAACTTACTTTGAGGCTTCCGATAAAACTCTGCTGGAAACCGGAGGATTATACCAATATGTAAAATCACTCCTCCGCTATCTTTCAGAAAACAAAGAAACCAGGATTTTATCCTGATTTCTTTGTTTGCATAATATCGGCAAAATAACACCATACTATCCAACAAACGTATATCCGCTTATGATAATTATGCGGTTCAGAAAGGAGATAGTTATGGCAAATAACAAGAACAAAGCAGGAAAAAACAAGGCAACCAATAAATCTTCGAATAAATCATCCGGCAGTTCCGGTACGAATATCAGGAAAATGCCCACTTTAACCAGTGTAAATTCCGACGACAGGGAACGCCGTGACGGTCCTGGCGGAAATTAAACATTTTCTTAAAATATTCAGCAAAAAAAGCAACCTTCATCTCCACTTTTATAGTGAATTTAAAGGTTGCCTTTTTTGGGGATTTTTTCTGCAGCAATATGATTATAGATATCCATAGTCACATTTATAGTTGCGTCCCATAATATACTGCAAAGTTTTATTATCTATTTCAGATTCGGCCATCTTGTACATCCTGTATGCCTTAATGTATGAGCAGATATATGTGGCAGCAAAAAAATAAGGTTTTCGGAATACTCCGAAATACCTTATTTAATCAGCCTTATTCAGCCGGAATAATTTCTTTCTTGTTATAAGATCCACAAGCTTTGCAAACTCTGTGCGGCATCATCAATGCACCGCATTTGCTGCACTTTACCAAATTAGGGGCACTCATTTTCCAGTTTGCCCTGCGGCTGTCTCTTCTTGCTTTTGAAGATTTATTCTTCGGACAGATAGCTCCCATGATTACACCTCCTTAAAATTATTGAATATATCTCGGATAACTGACATTCTGGGATCAGACTCTGCGGTATCACAGTTACAGGAACTTTTATTCAGGTTCATACCGCAAACCTTACATATACCCTTACAGCCCTCATCACACAGAACTTTCATGGGAAAGCCTATAAGAATCTCATTATAGACCAATAAATCTACATCCAGATTATATCCATTAATATAATTTGTTTCGTCCAATTCCTCAATTCGATCTTCTGGTTCTTGTTTGAAGTCCAAATCCTGGGATATCTTCAGTTCAAACCAGGTTTCTACGTCTTCAAGGCATCTGTTGCACGGAATTAATAAAGATAATTTTGCTTCGCCTTCCACTTTTACTTTTCTCTCCCCCAAATGGGTTAAAGTCAAATCAACAAAAGATTTACTGGCAAAGGGATATTCTATTCCCTCCATACTAAAACTATCCCGTTCGATAGGCGCCTGTATATGTTCGACATTATTTTTCACAGACATTATCTCTGATAAATTAATAATCATGACAATCTCCTATCTTTAAAAATTCGCACTTCTTATATTATAATCAGGCCACCACGATTTGTCAATGGCTATTTTCTGATTTTATCATTGCAGCCCTGTATCGTAACCGGATGTAAAAATGCCTTATTACACAGCCAGGAGTGTCTGTTTTCCAAATTTACAATGCAGTCTTACAATAAGGCTACTGTCTCCCTTGCTATTGCAAGCTCTTCATTGGTAGGTATTACATATACCTTTACTTTGGAATCTTCGGTAGATATGATAATTTCCTTACTTCTGGTATTATTCTTCTCTTCGTCCACTTTTATACCAAGGAATTCCAAATAGGAAAGTATTTCGGCCCTTATCTTCATATCATTTTCACCTAATCCCGCCGTAAAGGCAATCGCATCCACTCCGTTCATGGCAGCCGCATAAGAACCGATATATCTGGCAACCCGGTAAACGAATACATCTTTCGCTACCTTTGCCTTTTGATTGCCGGCATTTGCCGCCGTCTGTAAATCCCTGAAATCGCTGGATACACCGGACATACCATACACACCCGATTTCTTTTGCAGGATATTCATAATTTCTTCAATGGATTTATTTTCTTTATTAGCTATAAATTCTATAATGGCCGGGTCAATACTTCCGCTTCTGGTACCCATGATTAGACCTTCAAGAGGTGTAAATCCCATACTGGTATCCACAGATTTGCCGTTTAATACGGCTGTAATACTTGCGCCGTTGCCTAAATGGCATACAATCACCTTAGAATTATCCGGGTCCAGCTTGGCCAATCCGATGGTTTTCTTGGCGACATAACTATGGCTTGTTCCATGGAAGCCATATCTCCTGATTTTATATTTTTCATAATATTCATAGGGAAGTCCATATAAATATGCCTTAGGAGGCATGGTCTGATGAAAAGCCGTATCAAAGACGCCTACCATAGGAACTCCCGGCATAATCGCCTGGCAGGCACGGATACCGATTAAGTTGGCCGGATTGTGTAAAGGCGCTAAATCATTGCATTCCTCAATCGCTTCGATAACTTCATCCGTTATAATTACGGAAGATGCAAATTTTTCTCCGCCGTGTACGACTCTGTGTCCAACGGCACCGATTTCACCTAAAGACTGAATCACGCCATGATTTTTATCGGTAAGCGCCTCCAATACCAGTTTAATGGCAGCTTCATGGTTACCCATAGGGGCTTCCACCGTTACTTTTTCACCTCCCGCAGGTGTATGGTTTAAACGTCCGTCAATACCTATTCTTTCACAGAGTCCGACAGCCAGCGCTTTCTCACTTTCTGAGTCAATCAGCTGGTATTTCAGTGATGAACTGCCGCAGTTAATAACTAAAACTTTCATCTTTTTCTCCTTTAATGTATACTAATGTTAAATGAATTATAAATTAACGGCAAAAGGCAGGTTTTATTATTCAATCCTACCTTTCACTATCTTCTTATTCATTATCCGACAGCACCGGCCTGTACTGCCGTAATAGCAATAACGCCTACTATATCATCCGCAGAACATCCTCTGGATAAATCATTGACAGGTTTTGCAATTCCCTGCGTAATTGGCCCGTAAGCTTCCGCTTTCGCAAGCCTTTGCGTTAACTTGTAGCCGATATTGCCTGCATCCAAATCAGGGAAAATTAACACGTTGGCTTTGCCGGCTATTTCACTTCCCGGAGCTTTTGATGCACCAACGCTTGGTACAATGGCAGCATCCAACTGGTATTCTCCGTCCAGTTTGATGTCGGGGTAAGCTTCTTTTGCAATTTTAGTGGCTTCCACTACTTTATCTACATCCGCATGCTTTGCACTGCCTTTCGTAGAGTGTGACAGCATGGCGACTACCGGTTCCTCTTCTACCAGTAATTGAAAACTCTTGGCGGAACTTCCTGCAATGGCAGCTAATTCTTCCGCATTGGGGTTTTGATTCAAACCGGCATCGGAGAAAATAAAAGTTCCGTTAGAGCCATATTGGCAATCAGGAACCACCATAACAAAAAATGTGGAAACTAATTTGGTACCCGGAGCAGTCTTAAGAATCTGAAGAGAGGGCCTTAATACATTGGCTGTCGCATTAATGGCACCTGCCACCATACCATCCGCATCTCCTGCTTTCACCATGGTTACGCCAAAAGTCAAATAATCCTTAATCAACGCCTCTCTGGCTGATTCGGGAGTCATTCCCTTGCTTTTTCTTAATTCAACTAAAAGATTAATATAGGAATCTAACTTATCGGTAGTTGCAGGATCTACAACCGTAGCTCCCGTAAGCTTCAATCCGCCGGCTTCTTTCTTTATCGCCTCTTCATTACCAACAAGAACAATATCAGCGATACCTTCTTCTAAAATTTCAGCCGCGGCTTCCAAGGTCCTTTTGTCGCTTGTTTCCGGTAATACTATGGTTTTTTTGTTTTGCTTTGCTCTTTCCTTAATTGCGTCAATAAATCCCACGTCAATATCTCCTTTCGTAAATAACACTGCCTTTTACGGCAGCCCTATAAAGCCTGTCTATTTCAGGCAGGTATCTTTCTAATAAAACACATTGTTAATGTAAACAGAATATTTCACATTATCTAATGGCAAAATCTCAGATACATTATAGTCCAAATATATTTTGGATACAAGTCAGAAATAAAATAATTTTATTTTTCACACATATTCTAATTCAGAGAATATAATTTTTTATACAAATCGTTATATTTTATTTTCATATCCGTATAAATATTTAGCGGTTCATAGGTGTCCCTGTATACATTGTCCATAATTTCGTCAAAATACCGGACAGCACATTTTACTATCTCCGGGCAGATTTTGCCGGCCGCAGAATCCTTTGATATAATATTTAATACCGTTTCTTTATGAAAGGTATCTTTATAACTCCTTTTACCGCATAATGCGCTGATTATATCCGCAACGGCAAGAATCCTCTGGGATACGTTTAAATCTTTCCCTGTTAATTTCCTGTGATAACCGGAACCGTCTAATTTTTCATGATGCCTGATTGCAATTTCCAGAATATCTTTATTGATATAATCCTTCAGGATATATTCACTCATCCATACATGATTCTTCATAATTTTCATTTCTTCCGGCGTCAATTTCCGGGGCGCCTCCAGTATAGGAACCGGTGTTGTTATTTTGCCGATATCGTGAAGTAAGGCCCCGTAATGCAAAATATTCCTGTCATACTCCCCCAACCGCATAATCTTTCCTATCTCATCCGCAATACTTACCGTGGTAATGGTATGCATTACCGTATATTCACTCCGAAAATCAATGGAATAAATCAGCATCTTTAAAAATTCTTCCTTTTCCTTTGGGGTAAATATTATTTTTTCAAAGATCCGGTTCAGCTCTTCCAGATATGTGTTATTCCTGATATTACTCAGTATATGTAATTCTTTATCCGCTTTTTTAAAGGTGTCTATTACTTCTTTGGAAAATTTAACTTGGCCGTACTCTAAAAACAATCTATCAAAATCCACATTTTTCGAATGCATCAGGCAGATATCAATCCGGTCTGCCAGATTTAAATAACCCGCTATAACTTCATGGGGACAGTTTAATTCAGATAGTATGAAATAATCCAGATGGTGGTACAATACGATGTCTGCCATATCGGCAAGCGGTGATAAATATTTTAGAAATAAATAGCCGTAAATTGAATGCCTCCATACGTCATCCGTTTCAAATTGTATCATTTTATCAAGTTCTTCATTTTTATAGGCTCCTATATCATGCAGCAGTGCGGTTACGGTATAGGAAAGAATTTGCTTTTCCGTGTATTTATTCTCATACAGCAACATTTTATTTAATATATAACTAACCCTCTCCCCATGGTGAATAAGCCTGTCGTCAATTAAGTTAAGTGTCTTTCTGATTATATTGATTACATTTTTGCTGCTGATAATATCCATGTCCCATTCCTTTCTTAAGAAAGAGTCCGGCTTCCTCTGGCGTGTCATGCGCATCACGGTCAGGCCTTTGCGCAATAAGACGGTATTGCAAAACAAAGGACGAGTACATTTCTAACTTATCTGTTAGTTTTGCAACACGTCCTGTATAAACAGCTTATTAATTTAATTCTTTAGGGCTAATTATTCATTGTGACGTTTTGAGCAGATTCTTCCAGTTTCAGATAAAATTCACCCAGAGCATTGTCGTCCTTTACTGCCTGCTGAAGCTTATCATTCACGTCATAAATCAGCTCCATAACTTCATCCGATTCCCGGACTTCATCCAGATATTGTTCTGTTTCACTGTCAATTTCGCCCAAATAAATATAAGGAGCGCCGTTTTCATCTTCCTTGACATAAAATTCATTCATGGCCGGTGCCAGAGTATCGATACTGGTAAATTTAACTTCATGATAAGCATATACGATGAATGAACCTTCTTCCGGCCCTGTCTTGGTGTAACAGGATACATTTTTATAAGCTTCGATATATTTGGTCTTTCTTTCAATATCGGATAAATCAATGTAATCAATATCGTTAACCAGGGGGTTGAATTTATCGATATCCTTGCTTAACTTCGCATTCAGATAATTTTTAATCAACTTATTAATATCTTCATATGCATTTTTTTCTAACGGTACAGCCTGAATTGCTTCTGTTTCCTCCTGCGTATCCAAAGAATCAGCCGGAGTCGGCGTAGTTGTAGGTAATATGGATGCAGATTTAATATCTGCACCGCCGATATCTGCTTCTGCTTTTAATGTAACGGAATCTTTGCCAGAATCTTCTACTGTTGTAGTGCTTTTACCGGAAGGGCTTTTAACAGAAAAAGTAACTAATCCGATACCCATAGTACACATGCTAATCATTACTACTAATTTTTTATATTTAAGTTTCATTGTATTCTCCTTTATTCAAACAACAGAACAATTAATAATTCTATTTCTTATAATAACAAATTTTTGAAAAAAAAGCAATACTTTAATTTTTCTTTTTGTAATAATTTTAATAATTACGTAATATTTTATGGTAAATTTTGTCATGTCTGATAATTTTACAAAACTTAAAAAAACATCTTGCAATTTTCAATTTTTCATGTACAATAGTTTTATGCATCTATAGCTCAGTGGATAGAGCAGAAGCTTCCGAAGCTTCGTGTCGGGGGTTCGAGTCCCTTTAGGTGCATTTCGGTATTGTTTGTAATACCTGTGATTTCAATGTGTTTTGCAATTTGTCGCACAAATTGATTCTGAACACATTTGAACACTTTATAATTTTACTTGGCTAGATATAATTAACTTTTAAATTTGAAAGAGAGTTAATTTGTTCTAGCTTTTCTTCTGTTTCTTTGTTTTCTGCCCTATCAAAGCAATAACTATTTAGGCTCGTTTTTTCATCTTCATGTCCTGCTATTTCACGTATTTTATTAATATTAATTTTGCCATCAAATAATGAAGATATATAAGTTTTCCTAATTTTATGACTACTTTTTCTGTTGATATTTATCTAGTCGCAAATCTATAGAGACACATATTTATTGCCAATGTGGTTGTCCTTTTATTTTTTATGCCGACAAATAAATAATCATCATCATAGTATCCATACTTCATATTTGCATATTTTATTAATTTAATAATGTCTTTTGCAGTCTTATTTAAATAAAGTGTTCTTATTCCAGCCTTTGATTTTGTATAGTCTACAACTTTAACTCCATTTCTAGTCACTTTTATTGAACCATCTTTATTGTCTAATAAATAATCTTCAATTTTTTCTACTTATTCTTATTATCTTTACTATTCGTATTTTCTTTAATAAGTTTTTTACTCCATATACATCCACCATTCCATGAGAATAATTTGGCTCCACAAATATCACATTCAATACTATCTTTGTCTCTAAACATTGACTTATGTTCCGTTAATTCATATTCAGCTCCACAACCACCACAAATTTTCTTCACCCTAGTATTCTCCTTTCTTGAACAAAAACTAGCCTACATATTCCATATATTTTGTTGTTTTTGTGAATTACTCATAAATCTATTTTCATATTTTTCATATTCACATTTGAATTTTTCGACTAGTGTTTGATTTTCATTCAAATTTTTCACAACCCATGGTTGTAACATATAAGGAAAAACTGCATTATTTAAATCATCTATAAAATATTGATTAGTCGCTTTTCCTATCATTAAGTTATGCTCCAAAATTCTAACTGCTCCATCATGTAAAGGTAATTCTTCTGTATAATTATCTTCTAAATATAAATCGTATATAATAAATTTTTGGTAAGAAGAAAGTCTTTCTAGCCGCTCTATTGCATTCTTCATAAATTTATATTTGCAATATTTACCGTAACAGTATTTAAACAATATAATAATACCATAAACCACGGATATAGACACTGAAATTGTAAACACAATTCCAATAATAAATCCATATGTATTTCTAAAATTTATCATATATAACTTGTTTGCAATATTATCAGGTAAAAATAATATTAATCCTGTAGCGATTGCTAATGCTATAAGAATTTTTGCTGGCAATTTTAATAACTCTGCTAAATTAGCTGTTATATTCATTACTCTCCTCCTTTGTGATTATATAAAAATCAAATATACCTTTTATTGATAAATAGCAATTATTTCAATACTCATATACTCTTCATCGTGATATATTTCCTTTAATTCTTCTGGTCTATCTACAACGAATTTTCTTCTAATCTCTCTATTAAAGCTTATAAAGTCTTTTAATGGATCATAAATAGGCTTACTTTTACTATTTTTTCTATTAGACATAATTCTTGCTATAACAGTAACTTCAATACTTTCATATTCTTCTAGTTCAACATATTTTACTCTTAATAGATTAGAGTCAATCTTACTAGATAAAGATACACCGTCGCAATCAATGATCAATGGGACGCTTAGTGCGCTATCATTTATGAAATCATTCATTTCAGGAGCTATTTTTAAAAATAATTCTTTATACTGATGTATGGCTTGTGTAAAATCAAATTCTTCTGGTATAATGATATAACCGTCGAGTTTGATTATATAGCCCCTTTGAACTGTTGCAATATCACTATCTCCAGAACTTGTAAAATCTATAAAGTCATCTCTACCATATAATATCTTTTCAAATTCATTACAGTCCAACAGTAAACTCTCTTCTACCGTAGCCGAATAACTTTTGTTTGATTTTGCACCAGCTCCTAAAACAGGTAAGTTGATAGATGCATTCTTGTCATTTTCAATCTCGTAATTTGTAATTTTAATATTTTTTTTGCCATCAACGATTGATTTGTATTCATTTAATTTTTTGAACATCTAAATAAATGATCTTGCCAAACATATGTAGTCCCGCCTTTCTAATGAAATGATTCTTTCATAAAACCCATTAATTTTCTCTCTTACTAACTTCTTCCTGTAAATATTCAATTATTCTTTTAGTTTCAACATTACCATGGCCGTGGCACAACTGGGCAATTACTGCGGCAACTTCACGATTTGAGTATGTAGTCAAAATTCTATCAAGTCTAATTTCATCTTCTTTGCTCATATGTCCACTTAAACCTTCTTTTGAATCCTTCATTTAATATTCTCCTCCTTAATTTATTTCTTCGATTATATCTTCATGATACTTTAAGCATTTCATAAATTCCTTTTCTCCGTCAAGAAATTCTTTAGCCCCACGATTTTCAAACATAAATTTTAATTTTCTAATACCATCTTGTTTAAAATATTCAATAGTTTCGTCCTCAACAAACATATATAATACTTTATTATCTATAACCGCTATCCTTGAAAACTCAACTGTTAATACTTCGAAAGTAATAATTCCTAATTTGAGTTGACTAGTAATAATGTCATATTGCTCAATGATAAACTTAGACAACAACATGCTTCTATCAACTGATATACTAGGAGCTTTCACGACTCCTGCATCCAACAGAAATTCTACGTTCATTTTCAGCCTATTTTTATCTCTCATAATCTCTCCTTATCACTACTTAATTACGCTGATACATTCATATTACAACTTAAACATTTTGCATATTTATGGCCGTTACTTGGGGCGATATAAGCAATTGCTTGATTATTACAAACCGGACATTGAAAAATTAAATCAATTCCTTTTCTTCCCCTTCACTTACTTCAAATACTTTTTCAAGAAATATCCACATATCTTCATCTTCACTAGGTTCGTTATTTTCTTTTATGTCTATTCTCCGGTTAATTTCTCTTACGCAATTCCAACATAGTTTTTCAGTTTCTATATCTGTTTTACGTTCTTTGTCTTTTCTCATTAACAAATTAGCTAATTCATTATCTGTAAGTTCCTTCAAATCCAATTCCATGTCACCGTTTCATTCGTAATATTTTTTATTGAATTCTTCTGTAAAAATATCTTTTTCTATATTTGCATTTAATGCTGCTATTGCTCTACCGATTCTAGTCATACTGTCTTGATCATCCATCATACTAGCCCCTACATATGCTTGTTCAAAATATTCATTAATGATATCTATTTGCTGTTTACTATCCATTCTTCTCTCTCCTTTTATTCTTCAATGATTTCTTTTGCTGCCATAAAATGATTGCAACTACATTTCTTATCACATTTACCTTCTCTAACATTATGGCAAATACATTTAACTTTCCAGTATATTTGCTTAGCTGGGTTCTCTTCTATCAATTCATATTCTATAGGCATTAAACATCTATACCCATCAACATCACAAAATTCTTCTATGTAATCTGTCATAATTTTCTTCCTGTCTATATGATTATTTATCTTAATCAATGTCTCCTTTATACTACTCATTTTAATTTACCATTCCAATTTTTGTACTGAATGTGGTCAAAAATTGGAATCATCATCAGTATCAACGTAAACATTACAGCATGGACAATCTCCGCTTTTAAAATGACTTCTAATAGAACCATTAAAAGACACATTTTTAATGTTTAAGTTTCTTTGATATCTGCCTTTCACAAGCTATATGCAAAAATTTAGCATCTTCCTTTGGAAATCTCAAGGTTGGAAGATTTTCATAATCATATAATTCTATGTATCTTGTTAAAGCCTCATATTTTTCATCAAGATCGTTTAATCGATTAGTTTTTCTAACCTCTGCTTAAATTTATTTAATTTAAATAATACATCTGTTCTTGGACTTGTCATAAGTAATTTAGAAAATACTTCAATTCCATGCTCCAATACTCTAATTTCATCGTCAATCATATTTCTTTTATGGTAGATTATTGCTAATCTATCATACGGAAAATTACCATCAAAATTTTCAATGATATTCTTTTCATATAACTTTATTGCTTTATCAATCTTTCCTTCTTTTTCTAATTTTTTACCTTTTAAATTTCTATCGACTTGCCTATCAAATTTGTCCATATCATATAACCCCATATAAAATTCATGATTTATACTGTAACACAAGTTTATTCAAACTTACTTAAATAACTTTCACTTTTTGATAACTTGGTTCATACTCTAAACTAGATTCATTTTTATTATAAATCAATGTGGCAGTAGGTGTCCAAGACACAGTAACACTCATATCATAAGGTTTTATTTTAAATGTTTTTCCTTCCAGCGTCCTTATAGTGCATTTGTTTATGTCTACTTCTAATAAAATATATTTCATATTGATTCCTCCTACATTTAATTAATCTTCTAATCCTAAAACTCTTCTATGATAATGTACATCTTCCTCTTCAGCGTCATAAATAGTTTTTGCATCGATATAGTGTTCGAATTTTGAATAATTATCTGTAATATGATCAGTCCATGACACTAAAAATATCTTGTTTATTTTCTTTTCATTAAATAAATTGTCTATACAATCCGGTTTGACACTATTTCTTAATACCGCATCAATTGGATAAAAAATTGCAAAATCAAAATCATCATCTGTTTTCCACCATGAACTTTGTTGAAATGTATCTGCACTATAGATATTATTATCTATTTCAAATTTTTCTGCTATTTTGGGTTTCTTGTCAATAAATTTACCTATGTAATTACGATTAGTTAGATTATCCATTATGTTTGTTCTAAATAATATCTTAGCATTTTTATAATGCTTATTGATAACATACATCGCAAGTATATGTTTTTTAAATTGATGAGTCCCAGTAATTAACATGCATTTTTTATCTGATTTTAAAAACTTCCCAATACTTTTAATAGCATCCTTTTGACCATTCATTTATACCCTGCCTTCCTATGTTTGTTACTTACAATGAAATTTAAGTTCAATCGTATAAATTATATTTTATCTTTTATGGAATAATTTTGCAATAGAATAATGTAATAAAATGGGATATCTAGCACTAAAATAAAAGCCTTACCGGATTGGTAAGACTCTTGTTTTAATACTCGACAATTAATGATTGGTTAAACAACTCTTTCACGTTGTAATAAATTATATATTTTTTTGAACACAGTTTTGAACACAGTAGATGATGACGTGCTTAAACCTCCTTATTTTAATAGTGTTTTAAATCGTGTCGGGGGTTCGAGTCCCTTTAGGTGCATTTTTTGTGAGACTGTCACAGCCTGATTGAACTATTATTTCAATCAGGCTGTTTTTGGCAGCTCCCGCATTACATATATTAAAAGGCTTATATTTCATTCAAATAAATCTTCTTTTGTTTTTTCGTGTATTTTTAAGTAAATATTAAGCTTATTACTGTTCATGTCATAGTTTGCCAATATAACTTCTCTTATATCCTTAACACCATGAGCACTTAATTGCTTTTCCAGCCATCTTTCATCGTTTCCGGTAGACTTAAGATTCTTTTTAAATATTTTTCCATCGATAATAACATTAGCCAGAATACTATTTTGCTGCGGATTTAAATTTAAATCGGAGGGGGTCACCGGACGATGCTTGGAAGAAGGGATTATACTTAGCTTTCCATTGGTTTCAAGAATTGCCATGTAAATTTCTTCCAAATCAAAATAGCCGCTGGAACGACACATGGATTGAAATTCATTGATATCAATTTTGGCACGCAATAAATTTTTTTCATATAGTTGTCCATTTTGGTACAGTAATATAGTATGACCTTCAAAAAATCTCCGAAGACCTATTGATTTACAGGTTGCATAGGATATTAAGAAAGAGGCTAAAGCATAGACTACCATGGCAGTAAGGGGCTTTAAGAAGTCGCCTTCAAGAGAAGTTGCCATCTCCGCTGCTATGGAACCAATGGTAATGCTGTTAATATAATCAAACAAGCCTAATTCAGACATTTCCCTGTCACCCATTAATTTTGTAAGTAAAAACAGTACTACAATCGAGCCTATGGATACTATAACAATTTTTAACAGTTCCATACAGATTACCTCCTAAATTTATATAAATAGATAAATTCTTTTATAGGATAGAATATACCAAATATAAAAAAAATATTTATGAGGTTTCACCGATAATACAGCTATAGGGAATTTCTATATGGTTAAGGTATTGTGTTCCCGGGAATAAAAATACACACTGTCCGATAATACATCCTCCTCAGGTACCTGGGTACGGTTTACATCAAATACCATCTCACGTAATGTATCTTTATCCATGGAGTCCTCTGCATTTACGGCTATTATTTCATGAATGCTGCTGGGTAACAGATATAAATCGGATTTCAATTCTTCCGCCAGATTCTTAATAACATCCGGATATAATAAACAGCTTGCTCCGTTAATGCCTTTATTATTAGAGATTACATACATGGATTTTGTTTTATACCGTCCTGCCCCCTCCGGCATTGCTTCAAACAGCTCCTCATCAGACAGGCCGGATTGGTCTGTGGATTGGCTGAAAGCCCCGCAAGAGGCAGAACAACTGCTGCTATCGTCATTTGTGGGAAGCACATGCATCTCATTCTTCAGGATATTTAAAATCACATCATTCATATTTTGGATTACGGCCGGAAATATGGCCGGAGTATTGATTCTTGCAATCTCTTTCAGGTCCTCAATACCAATATTCCAGTTTTTAATATGTTCGTTGGTTATACGTATGGTTCCGATCCCCTGACTATTATTTTTCACAAGGCAATGAAAGGTTATTGCCAAATCCATAAAATAAACATGAGGAACTTCCTGTAATAATTTGCGGTTCTTATCATAATTAACCAGCCGGTAAATAATACAGGACTTCATTTCATTAAATTCAAAACAGATAGGAAAGGGGTCTTTTTCTTCTTTATCGGCTCTGTTGTAAATTTGTATTATTTCATCTGCCAATTCCTTTATGGAGACGCCGGTCAGATATCTTTCATAATAGGGATTTAAATAGATATTCGGAGTAATCCGTTCTCCGGATTTTAAGATAGTCAGCCCGTCCAGTTCTATGGAGTTATTCTTTATAACATGATTGACCTCCACCGAATGCCCTTCTCCTACGGTTTCTTTTACGGATTCTGTCATCAACAGAATAAATTCCTTTAATCCCGGTAATTTAATTGTTTCGTTGTTTGTCATATTCTTCTCCTTTTTACTTTATTGGCCCGTTCTGTAAATGGTAAATTTGGATGCAACAAAAAACGGATAAAGACATAGATGACCTCATATCCATTGGCACAAATAGAATGCAATTTCTGTCGCTGAACAAGAATATCAGTACTCTTTTAACCGAGATAATTATTGCAGAAGTTATTAGAGTGATGACAACTGCATAAGATATGTCTTATAATTATAACGGATACACAAATATCTTCATCTGACACAAAAGCATCCTGACAGCGTTCGGGATGCTGCCTGAAATAAGATATTACAAACTTAAACTGCTCTTGGAAATTTAGTTCGAAACAACTATTTAATGTCCTGAAATTAGAGTTTACACAGATATGGTATGTTTTTTATGTTGGGATACAATTAGCTGTTACAAAAAGAACCGGCTATCCGGACAGACGGAAATTTGTTAGAATACTTATAATTGTGATTTATAGAACAGACAAAATTTTCTATAAATTAATCTTAACAAATCAGGCTTCATTAAGCAAGCTGTTTTCCAGAAAATAACAGAGAATATTTGTAAAATTATTTGTTAATTATTACAGACTTTCGTTTTGTATATTACCGACGCTGAGAGAAATTATAACCTGCGCGGGTAAATAAAACAGCCACATGGCAACGGTTGAAAAACTATAAATAAGGTCAAACCAGCTGCTGGCTAAGAAACCTGATAGATTAAATAATCCGACATTAATATCACATAATAAAAACAGTACCATGCCAAAAGCATAACGAATTCTGTTTTTTACTTTGGATTTACATGCGATAATAATAGAATCCCATACATTAAATAATATACCGGTAAAATAAAAGCAGGTAACGAGAACCAGCCATTCCATTCTGATTTTTACGGCATTCAGAATTATTATGATGAATAGTGCAAAAAACAGATTTCTGATAAAGTTTTTCAGAATTATTTTGGCACCGCCTGCCGGGTCCATCTGATTTCTCCATATTCCCAGACGGATTAAATAAAGAAACTGTACTATGCAAAAAGTGATTATACCAATCACATAATAATCCAGAATCAGAATAAACCAATCGGAAATCAGCGTAAATAACAATGCGGCTCTGAGAATGCTGGTATCGGTCCTGTCCTCCTTGGGGCCGGGAAATAATACTGTAAACAGAAAGCATAAAATAATACCGGTAAACTTCAGATAATTTGAAACAGCAAAAGACCCCTTTCCCGTAATATCCATATACAGAAAACCGGCGTATAAGATTATTTCTAATAAAACAAAGATTACAAATACCGTTTTTTTATAAACAGACTTACTATGCTGGGCAAACATACGATACCTTTCCGGCAATTACCATCCGCCTATTTTCCGGCTTTTACAAACAGGATATCTGCCGGCTCATTTAACTATCGGCAGCAGATTTAAATAAAAACCACTGATTATACTATGATTAAAATATCATAACAATTCAGTGGTCTTGCTATACCTATCATGTATTCATCAAGTAATTGCAGTAATAAATTTATGACCTGTTCTTGATTAATTGCTCCGCCAAATGTACAGGGACAGGTTCACTGTAGAAAAAGCCCTGCGCTTTATCGCATTTAACATTCTTTAAGAATAAAGCCTGCTCGGGTTTTTCAACCCCTTCAGCGATGACCTTCAGTTCCAGAGTGTGTGCCAAAGAAATAACGGTTTGAACAATACTTTGGTCGCTGGGATTATCCGGCACCGTATCCAGAAAACTTTTATCTATTTTAAGATTCGTAACAGGCAGTTTCCTTAGATAATTCACGGAAGAATAATCCGTTCCGAAATCATCAAGGGAAAATACCACTCCCAGTTCCTTCAGTTTCTGTATAATTGCTATGGAATAGTCCGTATCCTGCAATGCAATTGCTTCTGTTATTTCTAATTCCAGACGTTCAGGGTTAATTCCCGTCTCAAGGATTGTTTCCCTTACCATATTGACAAATTCCAGATCTTTAAACTGACGCGCCGATATATTAACAGCCATAACCAGGTCGTCGTATCCCTCTTCTTCCCATTGTTTCAATTGCTGGCATGCATTCTTTAATACCCAGGTTCCGATAGGCACGATTAAGCCCGTCTCTTCCGTAAAAGGTATGAATTCTACCGGTAAAAGCATTCCTCTCTCCGGATGATTCCAACGGATTAAAGCTTCAAATCCAATAATTCCGTCAATGGTTAAATCTATCTGAGGCTGGTAATATACGATAAATTCCTTGTTCTCCATTGCTTTTCTAATCTCAGACTGAATCTGAATCTTATTCATTAGCTTTTCATTAATGGAATCATTAAAATATATATACGTTTTTTTGCCGCTTGCTTTTGCGGCATACATGGCAGAATCCGCATTCTTAATCAGTACCTGGGTGGTCTTGCCATCCTTCGGTGCCATGGCAATACCAATACTGATTGTAATAAAATATTCTTTCATTGACAATACAAAGGGATAATCAAATATTTTCTGTATTTTTTTGATTTTAGCTTCATATTCGCCAATGTCGGTAAGATTCTGGGATAATACCACAAATTCATCGCCGCCTGACCGGGCAAAATAATCGTTGTCATCCATTACCTGTTTCAGACGGTGGGTTATATCAATTAATAATTCATCTCCATAGGAATGGCCTAAGGTATCATTGATGGTTTTAAAATTATCAATATTTATGCTCATTACGGCAACAACTTCTTCATTCCTGAGCGTCAGCATTACATTGTCTAACATCTCCGTAAAAGCAAGTCGGTTCGGCAGCTCCGTCAAATAGTCGGAATAGGCTAATTTCTGTATCTTTTCCTTACTGCGCTTTAAATCCTCAAACTTTATACTGAGTTCATTCTGTGCTGTTGATGATTCTTCATATGCTGCTTCCAATTCCGCGTAATTGTCATTCAGTTTTTGCTTTTCAAGCAATATAGCCTGCTTCTCTTTCGTTTTTCTTTTGATATTTATCAGAAGGATAACCAAAAGTATAATTAAAACAAGTGCAGCTAAAATAATTAAATTACCAATAACCCAATCTACTATATAAGCTTTCCTGCCGTCTGCCAGTGTTTCCAGTTCTATTTTATTATTTTGCATTCATTGCACCCCAATAATTTAGTCCTTCCGCTTTACCAATACTAAAAGCTCTGTTTGTAATCTATTATATCAATAAACAAAGTATTAGGCAATCTTTTTTTCCCTATACAAGAATTGCAAATATACGTTCGGGGAGGCAAAATTAATGCTATTGTGGTTACGGCTTATTTTTTAAATATTCATCAATTCCCTTTGCCGCCGCTTTGCCTGCTCCCATGGCAAGAATAACGGTAGCGGCTCCGGTTACGGCATCACCGCCGGCAAATACGCCTTCTTTTGTGGTCTGTCCGTTCTCTTCGTCGGCAATAATACATTTGTATTTGTTGGTCTCAAGCCCATTTGTGGTTGATGATATCAATGGATTAGGATTTGTACCCAGAGACATGATAACCGTATCCACTTCAAGTTCAAACTCGGAATCCGGCATTTCAACCGGCTTCCTTCTCCCCGATTCATCCGGCTCACCAAGTTCCATCCTGACACAGGACATACCTTTTACCCAGCCGTTATCATCAACCAGTATTTTCTTCGGGTTGGTTAACAGCTGAAAAATAACGCCCTCTTCTTTTGCATGATGTACTTCCTCCACTCTGGCCGGAAGTTCTTCTTCACTTCTTCTGTATACAATATATACCTTTGCTCCAAGCCTTAAGGCAGTTCTCGCCGCGTCCATGGCAACATTACCGCCGCCTACAACCGCCACTTTTTTACCTGCGGCAATCGGGGTATCATAATTCTGATCAAAAGCCTTCATAAGATTGTTTCTTGTGAGATATTCATTTGCTGAAAATACGCCGTTGGCATTTTCACCCGGAATGCCCATAAATTTGGGAAGCCCTGCCCCGGAACCTATAAATACCGCAGCAAAGCCTTCCTCTTCCATTAATTCATCAATGGTAGTGGATTTTCCAATAACAACATTGGTTTCAATCTTTACCCCCAATGCCTTTACATTATCAATTTCTGTCTTAACAACCGTATCTTTTGGCAGACGGAATTCGGGTATGCCATACACTAAAACTCCTCCCGGTTCATGCAAGGCTTCAAATATGGTTACATCATACCCCATTTTGGCCAAATCCCCTGCACAGGTTAAGCCGGCAGGACCGGAGCCGATAACTGCAACCTTCTTGCCGTTCTTCACGGTGGGAGCCTCCGGTTTTATATTATTTTCCCTGGACCAGTCCGCCACAAAACGTTCTAATTTGCCGATGGATACCGGCTCGCCTTTAATTCCCCTGATACATCTTTCCTCACACTGGGTTTCCTGCGGACAAACCCTGCCGCAGACTGCCGGAAGCGCTGAATAACGGCTGATTACTTTAGATGCCTCTTCTATATTGCCGGCTTCCACCGCTTTAATAAAGCCGGGTATATCAATGGATACGGGGCAGCCCGCGATACATCTCGCATTTTTACATTTTAAGCATCTGCTGGCCTCTGTTATTGCTTCTTCTTTATTATATCCTAAACATACTTCTTTAAAATTATGGGATCTGATTTCGGGATCCTGCTCTTTAACAGGAATTCTTTTTAATACGTCCATGTTCTTAACTCCTATCTGTTGAACTAAATGCCTTTCCCAAGACATACTCTATATGCTAATTAATCGTCACTGCAGCCACAACCGCCGCTTTTATGGGTAACCCCTTCACGTTCCCTCAAAACAGTCCTTCCTTCCACGGTTTTATACATCTGCTGCCGTTTCATGGATTCATCAAAATCAACAAGATGGCCGTCAAATTCGGGACCATCCACACAGGCAAATTTAACCTGGTTACCTACCGTTAAGCGACAGGCACCACACATACCGGTTCCGTCAACCATAATGGGATTCATACTAACTATGGTACGGATTCCTAATTCCTTGGTAAGGATGCTTACAAATTTCATCATAATAACGGGGCCGATAGCTATAACCAGGTCATAATGTTTTCCCTGATTATGAACCAAATCTTTTATACAGTCATTAACATTTCCTTGAAAACCATAGGAACCGTCATCGGTGGTAACATATACGTTCCCTGCTACCTGTTTCATTTCATCCTCTAGTATAATCAGTTCTTTATTTCTTGCTCCTATAATGCAGTCCACATCGACTCCATGCTCCTTCATCCATTTAACCTGCGGGTAAACCGGTGCGGTTCCTACGCCGCCCGCAACAAAAAGAATTTTTTTCTTTTTTAATTCTTCCGGAGTCTCATCCACTAATTCTGATTTACATCCCAAAGGCCCCGTAAAATCACGGAAGCTTTCTCCGGCCTCATATTCTGCCATTCGCCTGGTAGAACTTCCCAATGCCTGGAATACGATGGTAACCGTACCTGCTTCCCTGTCATAATCACATATTGTTAAGGGAATTCTTTCACCCTTTTCATCCATTTTCACAATTACAAATTGTCCCGGATAACAGGACTTGGCAACTCTTGGCGCATTAATATCCATAAGATATATATTAGGTGCCAGTGTCTCCTTTTTTATAATCTCAAACATACCATTTTCCTCCACTTCCTAGACCAGCTGAAAATTCTCAGCTATTTTACAACTTTATTCATTATAGAATATTCTCCTTAAAAAATCCAGTATTTTTATCCATGGCTTTTTATTCTCCGATAAAAAGCCGGTGCTTCCTTCATAAAATCTTAAGATTTTTTATCATTTTAATTTATATTTACCTGTTAAGCTTTAGAGCATGTTTGAAAATCACATTTTGCCGGATAACCAAATAAGGAAGCATTTAAATATGGAAGTTTTCTTTGAAATAATATATAATAATATCGTATATTACATTTTGTTACATAAGTAAAGCCAGGGAGGATACAAAATATATGTATAACATATTAGTATGCGATGATGATAAAGATATCGTGGAAGCCATACAGATCTATTTAAGTGCGGAAGGCTATCATATAATAAAAGCTTACAACGGCAAGGAAGCCATGGACATTATCAATACCAGCGAGATTCATCTTGCTTTATTGGATATCATGATGCCTCATCTGGACGGCATAAGAGTCACCATGAAATTAAGGGAAAACAACAGTACTCTTCCCATTCTCTTACTGACTGCCAAATCAGAAGACAGTGATAAGGTTCTCGGCCTGAATGTAGGAGCCGACGATTATATAACAAAACCATTTAATCCTTTGGAGTTAATTGCCAGGGTAAAATCTGCCCTGCGGCGTTATACCAAGCTTGGCAGCATTGTTACGGAAGAACAGAATATATACTCTTCCGGCGGACTGGTGGTTAATGACGACCGCAAGGAAGTTTATGTTGACGGAGAGCTGATAAAGCTTACGCCGATTGAATATAACCTGCTGAAGCTTTTGGTTAAAAACAAAGGCAGGGTTTTTTCCATCAATGAAATCTATGAACTTATCTGGAATGAACCTTCCTATGGTGCGGATAATATAGTAGCAGTTCATATTCGCCATATACGGGAAAAAATAGAGATTAACCCAAAAGAGCCAAAGTATTTAAAAGTTGCATGGGGGATAGGCTATAAAGTCGAAAAATACTGAAAGGAGCTTTGCTATGAATAAATTAAAAGAATCCTTCCCTGTGAGGGCATTGATTCATATTGCCCTCTTTCTATGCGGGCTTACTTTTTTGATTGGGTCCTATCATATTTTATCCTATCTGGACTCTTATTCCGCCGGCACAACTGATTTTAAAGAAACCTCGGAATTTCAGAGCAAGTACCTGAAGTATGTGGAGCGGGTGGCCGTATACGCCGATTACCGTGAAAGAGGGTATTCGGGAAGTATAGGATATGACTCTTCTTCCCTGGATTTATCCGATTTATTTGAAACAGATAAGGATAAGCCCAAATTATCCGATAAAAAAGAGCAAAAAGAGGATTTCGATTATTATAATGCCATATTAAACCATACAAACAGCAACTTTTTATATTATGTGAAGAATTTAAAGACCGGTACGGTTTATTGTTCTTCCGACCTTGAAAAAAAACTGGCGGCTCTGACGGATAAGTATGGGGATGAAGCAATGGATGCCTATCTGGAAAGTGCCAAGTCAAATCCTGCCTATCTTATAATTAATACGAAAACAGAACGTTACGCAACCAATGTAAACCGTAATTACCAATTTCTGAATGATGAAAACGTAAACTGGGTCATTGATTACATTAACGGTAATTTTATAAGCAGCTATGAAAAAACGGAAGAAGACAGGGGCGAATACATTATATGTACTACAATTGTAAACGAATTTCCGAATCAGAGTGATGAATTTGGTACTATGTATGAGCAATTCCGGAATTTACATGACAATTATAAGAATTCTTTATATCCCGTGCCGGTTTCGTTGGTCTGCATTTTACTTTTTTTTAGTTTGGCAATTGCTTTTTCCGGCCATAAAAAAGGAACAGAAGGTATTGCCATAAACGGTTTTGACCGTTGTTATACCGAGCTCGGCTTTTTGTCCGTAGTCGCCGGTATTATTGTATTGTTTCTGTCCGCCAGATATAGCTGCATGCTGCTATACCGTAAATTTAGTCTGGATATCTATTATGTTATAACAATGGCTTACTTTATTCTGTACCCCTTTTGCATGTTCGGATTCCTTAGCCTGATACGGCGGATTAAGGCAAATATACTATTCCGAAACTCACTCATAGTCCGTTTTTTTATCAAACTGCGTATTTTTATCCGGGATTTTTTTGCACAGCAAAATATCACCTACCGTGTATTTGCTATAATACTATTGTTTGCCGCGGTACAATTCCTGGCCTTTTACTTATATAATAGACCCATATTCCTGGACAGGAAAATCGAGTTTTTGATTGTAGCCGTACCGGGCTATTTATACCTGGGTTATATTCTTTTAAAGGCTGCCATTGATTACAATATAATAACAAAAGAGATTAAAAAAATTGCCGAAGGCAACCTTACACATAAAATACCGGTTGTAAATATGAAGGAGCCGGCCCTGTCCCTGGCAGAATATGTTAACAATATCGGAGACGGCCTCTCTGCCGCCGTTGATGAGAAGCTGAAAAGCGAAAGGCTTAAAACGGAATTAATTGCCAACGTATCCCATGATATCAAAACTCCGCTAACTTCCATTATTAATTATGTGGACTTATTAAAAAAGGAAAACTTGAATAATGATACGGCTGCGGGATATTTGGATATTTTATCCAATAAGTCCTGGCGTCTTAAAACTCTCATAGAGGATTTGATGGAGGCATCCAAGGCGTCCTCCGGTGCTATTTCCTTAAATTTGGAATGCCTTAATCTGGTAGAACTGGTAAGACAATCCATTGGAGAATTTGAGGATCGTTTGGCCAGCCATAATCTGGAAGTCGTCTTAAATATGAAGGAAGAACCCGTTTATATTCTGGCTGACGGCCGGAGCACCTACCGCATTATAGAGAATCTTTTCTCTAATGCGAACAAATATGCCTTAAGCGGTACCAGAATATATGTGGATATCATTGCAGATACGCAGACCGTAACGGTTTCCTTAAAGAATATATCCGCAAATAAATTAAACATAAATGCGGATGAATTGATGGAACGGTTTGTCCGGGGCGACTTGTCCCGCAATACGGAAGGCAGCGGTTTGGGCTTATCCATAGCAAGAAGTCTGGCTTCCCTGCAGGACGCCGTCTTTGATATTGAACTGGACGGGGATTTATTTAAATCCATATTAAAGTTTAAACGTATTTATCCGAAAGACAGAAACGCTGCGGCCGGGAAGAAAACAAGCTGATTATAATCCGAATTTGTTATATTAATGAGTCCGCTTCTAGAGGAAAATAGTTTATTCCGTACCAGAAGCCGGTAGATTTAAAAAAGCCGGCTGATTAAAATCTTCAAGATTTTCTACGGCTGCCAGATAATTGTTTTCATACCGTTTATCAAAGGAAACATCCTGCCCGAACCAATCCGGCGGGATAAAGGCGGCGGCCTTTTCTTCATCCGGGAATTCCACCTCAACAAAAGCAAGACCTTCCAGACATCCGTGGAATTCATCCAATTCAGCCGTATAATTGTCTTCTATAGGTACCAGATACCTGGTTTTGGTAATCAACCGGTTATCAACCTTTTTCTGCAGGTGAAGATACGCCTCCTTACTTAAAGGCAGCTCCACTTCTTCACAGGTTAAGGCAATATTCCCCGTATCTTTCGCCATATTTAAACGGGATTTATAGGTTAAGTAATATTCTTCATTACACCTTCGTATCCTTACCACCGGATTGATGCAAAGATAACCCTGCTCTATTTCTTTTTTTCTGTATTGTCCCAGATTCTCCGGTTTTTTTCTTATCTGAAACTTCCGCTCTATTTCCATACCGCATCCTCCAACTTAATGATAGAACCTTTCCGGAATGATAACATTATCCTTCCACCTTTTAATAAACCGAAATAATAAACACGTTACAAAACCTTCTGCTCATTTATAATCAGTCCGAATCTTAACCTCAGCCTCTCGGCGGCTTTCTTGCACAATATCATACGTTCCAGAAATATTTCAAAATAATCCATGACGGAAGATACTTCCGTATCGATTGTAAGGTTTAAAGTTATTTTCGTTTTTTCATCGTTAATAATTGTTTTTGATTTTTTTACGGCATAATTTACCCTGTCATGGATATCAAAACTGGCCAGGTCCCGGTTCCTGACCCTGGTATACCGTACATCGGTTTTATCAGCCAGAATCAAAGCCGCCGCAACTTCATTAACCGGTACGGCGGTATTTTCATCGTGATTGCCGATTGCGGATATTATTGTCGCAATTTCTTCCGGCTCCACACCGATTCTGTCTAAAAGACGAAAGGCCATGACCGCACCACTTTGGGCATGATCAACCCGGTTAATCACATTTCCGATATCATGCATATATCCTGCTATCTGGGCCAGTTCAATGGTTCTTTTCGGATACCCCATGGTAGACAGAATATATTTTGCTACTTCCGCAACAATGCCCGCATGGGCAAAGCTGTGTTCCGTATAGCCTGAGGCAATTAAAGATTCGTCCGCTTTTTGTATATATGTTTTTATCTGGGGGTTCTTTTTAATTTGTTCAAAAGTTATCATGTTGTAAAACTCCTTACCGTTTATTTTTTATGCTTATGCTATTCTGTTTTTATCTCTGTCCGTTCCGCCGCCGGCTGTTCCTGTCCGTTTTCTCAGGACCGCCGGTACTGCCGTATACTTCTCTTTATGTTACCTTTATCTCTTCCGGCAGCAAATACATGCGTATTGGTAAAATATAATTTTTATTATATCATTCTGTATACCACTGGTATGAGATTTTCTATATATGATACAGCAAGCATCGTAAAAAATCAATCTGCATTTGGATTTATAAATTGTTCTCTCCTGCTATTTCCCATTAAATATAAAGACTTTGCTCAAAATATAATTCATCAGAATTACAATCACTGCCAAGGCAGATTTTACAAGCATGTTGCTCCACCCTAAGACAGACACAAAAATAAACAGGCCGGCTTCTTCCACCACCAGAGAAAATCCCCTGGCAAAAAAGAACTTAATCAGCTTCGTTAAACCTTTCCTGACAGTGGATTCTTTTTCCTGAAATACTATAGTGGCATTCATAAAGTAAGCAAATGTAACAGCAAAAAACCAGGCTATTACATTGGCAATTAAATTGTTAATAAGAAAAATATAGCAGAGCAGAAAATAGGAAACCAGATTTACTCCTGTGGTTAAGATTCCTGATATAACATAGGCAACCGTTTCCCTGTTAATAATTTTATTTTTCAGTATTCTTATTTGCTCAAATTTCATCAAGGTACTCTTTTTCACTTTTTCCTTATTATTCAACTGGTTAAATTCCATAAAAACTCCTTATAGGGAAACACCTTAGATTGGGGGCTAATCCTGGATGTCTGTGATAACATTTCCGCCCATACGCCATAGGGATATGCCGTAATTTCCCGATTCTTTGATGATATCAGACCAGGCTTTTATAGTAGTTTCATCTGCATACCATACCTCGTGGAGCCTTCCCTCTCTATCCTTATAGGTAAATACCATGCTGTAGCTATCTTCATCCCGTTCAGGAACTGCCTTGTTTTCCTCTATGAGCTTAAGTGCACCTTCTTCCGTAATCTGTTCTGCCTGATTACCGTCATAAAAGTCAAAGCCCCCTGTGGCAACTGCAAAACCCACTTTTCCGGAAATTCCTTTCATTTTATCAATCATTTTCAGCAGAAATTTCTTGTCTGCCTTGGGTCCGGGGCCGGTTCCGTAACCGTAAAGGTTATAACACATAAGCACATATTCCGGTCCCGCAGGAAGGGTCAGATTCTCTATAGGCACACCCGGCTCCAATACAATTCTGACCCGTATGTTTTCTTCGGAAGCCTGGGTATATAACCGCTTAATAAAAGAGATAAAATATCCCCAAAGGATATCATCCTTCTTAATAGCCTCGTAATCAATCTCTATACCGTCATATCCTCCTTGCCTGACCATGGAAAGTATGGTATCTGCATGCTCCTTCCTTGCCTCCTCCGAAGACAACAAATCATATAATAGTCCCGTATCTTTCAAAGAAGAGGAATTATCGTCTATTATAAGGTCGTTGACAAAGGTTAAATAACCTTTAAAACTTTTATCCCCATATATTTTCTTTACCTGTTCATAGATTTCGGTGGTTTTCTCCGGAATAAAGGGAATTCTATCCGAATTGAAATAGGCCGCAAAATAGCAGATAGCATCAATATTGTCCTTCCGCAGGGCAAGCTCGTCTAGGATATCCGTATTCCAATATACAACCCATAGAGTGAGCCTTTCGTTATCGGGCCCCCCAGCGGTTTCCTCACTTGATGAATCGGGACGCTCCGTACCGTTTTTCGTTTCTCCTGTTTCTTTTTTGCTCCCGTCATCTGCACTTTTTTGCCT
>DBEP01000063.1:35654-47714 GCA_002294045.1 Lachnoclostridium sp. UBA903
TGTTCCTATAATATAACTTATCAGGAACTTTCTTTTATTATAAAATAAAACCGTGTTTCTATAGTATAACATATTTTACCACATCACAAGGTATTAATAAACCAATTTATTAGTTTATCCCATCTGTCCTTCGCTTTATTGATTACCTTCTCCCATCCTTGGAGCCGGTTATCATACAATACGGCATCCGTATCTGCATCCTGGATTACCATGTCCTGAAAAACACCGTCATATACGTCGTCCGCAATATTTCTCTGACTGTAACCGTATTCTCCCCACGCCGATTCCAAATATACATAACCGGCCTTTGTACTGCTTAAGGCCAGATTTTTTACCGCCGTCTTATTGTCAATCATAACCGTTAAATCATTATCTTTAAGTATAATGTCTACTTTCCGGTTTCCTTCCTCATTAATTTGAAGCTCCGGGATATATTTATCCGCCCCTTCCTCCACAGTTGCCGCACTTTCCTCCAACGGTTTTTCCTGGGGCTCCATCTCCGTTATTTCCGCAAATAATTTGCTCCCTTTTTTATAAATTTTGTATTCAGCCGTCAAGGCCTCCTGCTCCATTTCGTCTTCCGACTTGAATTCAATTCCGTCAAACTCATTTAAGTCAAGATTTATTAATTTGTTTTTGTTTTCCTCAATTATCAGGAAATTGTTCTGTAATTTTACCGATACATATTCTTTCAGGCTGTCATCTGCCCGAAGATAAACTGCCTGGCTGCCTAATTTGTTTCCAATCATGGAAACAGATACCTTAATGTTCTTATAATTTTTACTTTCTTTTAAACGGAGCAATCCGTTACCCTCGGATACGGAGGTAAGAGCAATAACAGAATCCCTGTATTCCGCCGCTCCGTTTATGGTCTCCCATAGCTTTTTCCTGTTTAAATCACCGTCTTCAAACTTAATATCCGCCCCGGTATCATCATATATCCGCATCAGCAAATGATTGGGATACCAATAAGCCTGGGGCTGCATCCTGGTCAGGTCATAAATATCATTCTCATTATTATTGTAAGAATTCCCTTCCCTGTTGAAATTCATGGCAAATAAACGTGTCATACATTCCTGATTGACAGCACTGACCTTTTCATTATTTGCATAACTGCCGGTATTGGAATGCATAAGAACATAAACTGCCGGAAGTTTACCCAGTTCTCTGGTATAAACTTCATCCATAAGGTCATAATCCCCGCTGACCCGGTTCTTCATCTCATCATAGCTTTCCTTTGGAATCTGATTTTCATCCCTGATAAAGTCCATTAAATATTGATTGTAATTCCTTCCCAGATATTTCCTGAGAGCAGAATATTCCAGAGTGCTTAATACTCCCAGATAATGATTATACCTGTCGAATACGTTAATATAGGTAAGACGGTATCCGTTGGTTCCAAGCTCCCAGAAGGAGCTTTCCTCTAAATTCAGTAAATCTTTCGGGGAAAGGAATTTGGAATCTTTATTGTCAAATTTATCCGCATAGCTTAAGATCGTGCCGATATTATTATATTTCTCCATGATTTTCTGCGCAAAGATTGCCGTATCCCTCCTGCCGTCCTCAAACATCAGAAACAGGGATTTTTCCGGCAGAGGCGTTCCGTTATTATAATAGTTTTCAATATCCTCCTGGGTAATGGTAACATAACCGTTATCATATAATACCTTTAAATGCTCATCCAAACGTTTTGTACTAATCATGGTTGGTGTGCCGTTTCTGCTCACCGCCAGGTAAGATATGGCAATAAAACCGTTATCTTCACCGGTTACGATATTCTTATCGTTTTTATCATAGGGTTTGTACTCCTTAAACACAAATAGCGCACGAAATATAATCATAGCCAGTACTGCAAGTATAGCTGCTTCTGCCATGCCTCTGATTATTTTATTTCTGTTTTTATTTTTATATTTATGATTGGGGGGATTATTTTTATTTCTTTGCAATAAGCTCATGGAAAACCTCTCAGTACTTATTATCAGTCTTTTTATGGAAACCTTGCTGACGTTTTTAAGATTTATTAATTTCTTTTTTAGATTTCTTTTTGGCTTTATCCGCTTTTTCCTTTTGTTCCTTTTCATCACTTGGAGTCATTCGTGTACCCCAGGTGGACTTCCAGAAAGTAAACCAGGCAACCGGCATCTGCCATAACAGGACTGCTTCATAATACAGGCAGAACAACATGCCAAACAGCCAGGTGGAGCTTTTTCTGAGAAGCAGTTGTGCAACGCTCATAAGAGCAGCCATTAAAAATATACCCACCAGAAATGCCGTCGGGAAAACCCTGTGAAACAGCGGTACATATATTAAATTATAGAGGACAACAATCGGTGCAGCAACGGGTACAATTAATCCCATATAAAAGGTAAGTGCAGCAAAGGGCTCTTTCTTCCACATAAATTTTCCGGCAAGCAGGGACTCCCGGAGCCAGGAACGTTTCCACCGCATCTGCTGCTTTAAAAATACTTTATACTGGCTTGGGACGACAGTGGAACAAACCGCTGAATCCTGATACCCGGTTCTGTAATTCCTTAATACAAAATTCGTCATAGCTCTGTCGTCGCCAAAAGTTGCCTTTTGCCCTAAAAAGCTCTGATTCAGCCAGGCCCTCCTGTTTTTCAGTACGATTTCCTTCCGATAGCATGCCAAAGGACCGGATAAACAGGTGACCGTATCAAAATAGGCTTCCGAAGCCTTCATAATCCGAAAGGCAATATAATAACGGACCGCCT
The DNA here is from genome assembly GCA_002294045.1 of Lachnoclostridium sp. UBA903. Taxonomy (GTDB): domain Bacteria; phylum Bacillota; class Clostridia; order Lachnospirales; family Lachnospiraceae; genus Anaerocolumna. Next base: position 38,387 of record DBEP01000063.1, read on the forward strand.
GCATTTTAGTCAAACTGTTGGTATATGTATTGGCTACATCCGTCCGGCCTGCCACACCACCCATTTTAGGGTCCTTAAAGGGCTGTACCAAATGTCTTATGGCAAAGGGATTTAAAAAACTGTCAGAATCTACAAATACAACGAGAGCATGTTTTGCTTCCTCCACCCCTCTTGCAAGAGCTTCCCGTTTGCCTGCGTTTTTCTTCTGTACAATAACTTTAACCCTGTCCTCAGCACTGAATTGTTTCCCTTCCTTGTGCAGTCTGGCTACAATTTCCTCAATTTTTTCCACAGACTTGTCCGAAGAACAGTCATCAATAATAATTACTTCCAGTTTATCAATGGAATAGTCCTGATTTACACAGCTTAATATAGTTTTCTGTATCCATTCTTCTTCATTAAAGCAGGGAATTAATATGGATACTCCCGGCGAATAATCCATATCCACCGGTACCTCACGGTATAAAAATCCGAAAAGATATTTGCTGAGCAAAAAAGTGGCCGCAATAATGCTGTATAAATACAGCCATTTATTAAACTTAAAATAGATTACGCTTTCTGCCCGCATCAGAGTAATAAAACCTATAATAAAAAATAACAGCAGACTTGAAATCATTAAGGTGTATCTTCCTTTTTTTAAATCGGAATAAGCAGACAAGCCTTGTTCAAAGGCTAACCCGCAGAAATACACACCTTCCGGTTCCTTTTGAATCCTGGCTATTTTGGCAGGAATTCTCACCTTCATCTCCATGCCTTCCGGCATGGAACCCGGCGTAATCTCAAATTTCAACCGGATTTTGTCCGTATGCTTCATATATTCAACATCTGCTTTATTATCAATCCGCAATAAAATACCTGTCATGGAGATATCAATGCCGTAACAGTGAAATACTCTTTTCTCTTTTTTCTTTATACAGGTTACTTCTACTCTGTAATTTACTTTATACCGGATACCTGCCTGCTGGTTTTTAACAAAATCATTCACATTACCGGCGTCTTTCTTTACATACCGGCCGCCCCGCCGGTCCCTGTTAGTTCGGGTATTGGATTTATCCGGCACGTTGGCAAGCAGACGTCTGTCATCCTTCACCTGTAAAAGTACTTCCTGGCTGGTTTTATTTTTAACAATTGCTTTCATAATTTATAAATTCCCGTTCCTTTACTTTTCACTCTGTTCTTCTCCGGAAAGGTACTGGCTTAATTTGGCAAAGTGGTATCCCTCTTCCAAAAGCTTTGGGATCGCGATATCCAATGCCTCTGCGGTTATGTCATTTTCTCCTGTGGGTGTGGTACTGTCGTCGGACATATGCAGAATCAAAATGCTTCCGTTCTGTAAAGTTGTTTTAGTGCCGTTTTCTTTAGGCATACCGTATAAAATCTGATTTGCCAATTCTTCGGCGTCGTTCATCTCATAATCGTGGGTACTGAAATCACCGCTTACGATATAGTCAAAACCCATATCTAAAATAGTTTCCATTCCAACTTTACTCATAGCAAGCGTCGGCGGCCGGAAAATTTTATTTAACGCCGGAATGCCGTCTGTTTTTATATCCCCGATAACGGACTGGAGCTTGTTATAGGAAAGGCGCAAATCCTCTTTTCTGACGGCGGCTTCCGCAGCGGTTATGGAAGTATACCTGGCAGTAAAATCATCCTCTCCCTGTGCATTGTTGGAATTTGCAAAGGGCAAATGCTCGTCGGAATGGCTGCCTACATCATGTCCTTCTTCTGCAATTGCTCTCAGCAGATTCGGGTTGGAAGCAATATGGTTGGTACGGATAAAGAAATCCGCCTTAATACCATATTTTCTAAGTACATATAGAATTTGATTAATCGGTTTATCCGATCCCCAGTCATCAAAGGTTAGGAACAGGACTTTATCTTCGGTAAAAGTGCCTGTACTGTTTAGACCTGCCCGTTCCTCCTCCGTAAATCCCGGCAGGGTATTGGAGGTACTGACATTCGGATTTCCGATATACCTTTTTTGCAGATAGGAAAACATATCATCGGAGGACATATTTTCAAGATATCCGGGATAAATTTTATCCTTAACCGACGGCAATATATTTACTGCCGCAACCGGATATTCATATACATACCGACTGTTTAACAGATTTTTCAGGGTTTCCAGCCGGTAGGAAGAACCATTGTCTTTTATTTCATCCTTAAATGCAACCGTATTCATTCTGTTTTCGGCAAATTCCAGCATCAGCCTGCCTATAAGAGAAGCATCTTCATAAAAATCCAAGCGGAAAAATACTATATACCCCCGGCGTGTGCTGATATTTCCTTCATTAAAAACATATTGATTTACCTGCTCTAAGGTACCCTGCTTTCCTACTTTTGAACTGGCAAAGGATATATCCTGCCATACAACCGTGCATCCGGTACTGGATACCGCCTCCAGTATTTCATCGGTCATATCAATCATATAGGCATATCTTACTAAAGTGGGTTTTTTGCCGCTTAGTTTTTCCACCCCTTCCTGAATGGTCAGAATACTGTCGCATACCGTATAATAATTGATTTCAGCAGAGGCTTCCAGGCATATTTCTATCTCATGTCCGGCTGCCGCAATCTGCCGGATATAGTCTTCGTCATATTTAATTTCTTCTTCCGTAACAAAGAAAGTGCCTTTTGCATCCAGCTCGTCCAATTTATTCAGAACATCCTTTAAAACCTTGGTATTTCTGACACCGGTAAAGGTATAGCTTAAAGCCTGCTCCGTCGTATAAACCGTACTGATTTCCTTTGCCAGTGCTCCTTTATTCTTTTTTCGCAGCTCTTCTATTTGTTTTTTCCTGCCGTCCTCCGAATTTTGGGATTTGATTGCAGACTTGCTGCCGCCGGCAGAGATACCGGCTGCCGCTTTTATAGAATCGCCCAGGGGATTTACCATTTCTACCGAACGGTTTGCAATTAAAGCTCTTATACTGCAAATTTCAAAATTTCTTTCCTTCAGCAGACCGAAGGTATGCTTTACTACCTGTAATAGGTCCTGATAATAATCCAGACGGAAAAAAATAATATCTCCATTCTGAAATCCGTTTTTATAATATTCCATAATATCCTTTACAGATTTATCTTTATCGGTAACCGGGTTTTTACTATAGGTCACCAGGGAATATTCCAGGGCAGAAGCAGCCTCCCGTATTAAATTATTATATTTACCGTAAACCGGCATAAACAGCTCCGTCTGAATACCGAACTTTTCCTCCAATAGCTTGCCGCACTTATAAATCTCAAAGCACACTTCGTCAAACCCCATGGAAATAAGCTCCCCGCCAGTCATACCTCCGTTGCCTATTTGGTGTCCCTCATTAATAATTCTGCGGATTCTGTCTTCATAATTCAGTATATCATTTCCTGTAACAAAAAAAGTTGCCCGTAAGCCGTTTTCTTTTAAAAACACCAGTATTTCCTCAAGCCTGTCTTCCTCCTGAATCCCCCGGAAGGAAAAGGAGATTAAATTCTCTCCCGTTATTACCTTGGTATATACTTTTGCCAGAGTACCGCCGTTTTTCTCTCTCAAATCTTTAAAATCCATTGAGAAATCCATATCTTCATAATCCGGCAGTTCTTCAGCAAACACCGTTTTATAGTTTGTTTCGTCCAATGCCAGTAATATCCAGTCCAGTATTTGGAGCAGTCTTTCCTCTTTTGCAAGAGCAGTCTTATCTTCTGCTTTTCCGGCGGCATCCGGCTGTTTATCTTCAGCCGGTGCGGCAGACACCTCTTTGGGTTCATATTCTTCTTCATCCAGGGCGCCGTCCAGTTTAATGGTTAATATGGTACCGTAATTCAGGGCATTTATGTAATCAAGTACCTGGCCGTAACCGGTAAAACTTTGGTAACTGATAAAATGTCCGCTGCTTACTGCCATTTTATTGCCGGAGGCATAAGCCGCCTTAAGTACCCCGGAAGTATATGTGGTTCCGTTACATAACACAAGCTCCGGAAACTGTCCCGTTAATTTCTCTATAATATCGTTTGTCCTGCTGAAATCCGTTACCAGCTGTTCCTGAGTATATTCCTCCATATGTTTTAAACCCGACAGGGTATTGCTGCCAAACTTATGTCCATCCTCTGCCATATGCCGTACGGTTTCCGAATCCTCTGCCGCCGGAATTCCAGGCAGGAAAAAGGTGCCTTTTCTGCCGTATTCCGACATTAAATCAAGAATTTTATCATTCGTCCCGGAATCGGACAAACCCTTAAAGGTTAAAGCAATCACTTTTTCCGTAGTCTGAACATCCGTTACGATTTCAGCCTCCGGAGAATCGGTTTTTAATTGTTCCATAGCATTGTCAATTAAACCGGAAGCATCATAATGAAATAAGCTTTCTGTTTTTTCATTTTTTAATTTTGATTTTATGACCAGCAGACCCAGTATTCCAAACAGTGCACATATGAAAAAAATGCCGCCTGCCAGTATTATTTTTTTCCGTTTTCCCATTATGCCTGTCCTCCGTATTGTGCCTAAAGGCTCCAATAAGTATAGCCGGCGTTCTCCAATTCCTCTTTGTCGAAAATATTCTTAACATCAATCAGAATTTTATTTCCGCCGGTCTCATCCTTATACATGGTTTTAAGCTGTTTTAGGGATATTTTCTTAAATTCACTATGGGCAACAGCGAATATAATGCAGTCCGCATCTCTGACCTCCTCTGGCTTTATCAGTTCAATCTGATAGGCCCGTCGAACCTCTTCTTCGTCAGCAACCGGGTCCGCAATTTTAACATCCGCATTATACTCCTGCAATCTTTTAATGATATCCTCTACTTTGGAATTCCTTATATCCGGGCAGTTTTCCTTAAAAGTAATACCCATAACATATATATTTGCTGTTTTTACCAGCTTATTGGCCATTACTAACTTTTTTATAACAATATCGCCTATGAAAAAGCCCATGTCATTGTTAATCTTTCTGCCGGATAAAATAATCTGGGAATGGTAGCCAAGACATTCCGCCTGATAGATAAAATAATAGGGATCCACTCCTATACAGTGGCCCCCAACCAAACCAGGAGTAAACCCCAGAGCATTCCACTTTGTATTCATGGCATCAATTACTTCCTTGGTATGAATATTCATTTTCTCAAATACCATGGCAAGCTCATTCATAAACGCAATGTTAATATCTCTTTGGGCATTTTCCACCAGTTTTGCCGCCTCCGCAACCTTTATGCTGCCTGCCTTGTATACTCCGGCATCAATGATTAATTCATAAACCGAAGCAATTATATTCCTTGCTTCCTCATCAATTCCGGATACGATTTTCACAATATTATTTAACCGGTGAATTTTATCTCCGGGATTAATTCTCTCCGGTGAATAACCGACTTTAAAATCCCTGCCGCAAATCAGCCCGGATTCCTTTTCTAAAATAGGAATGCAGACCTCTTCGGTAACACCGGGATAAACTGTAGATTCAAAGACCACAATACTGTCTTTTGAAAGATTCCTCCCTACTATTTCACAGGCTCTTGTTACCGGGGTCAAATCCGGTGTTTTGTCCGCATTTACCGGTGTCGGTACTGTTATGACAAGAAACCCGGCTTCCTTTAACTTCTCTTCCGAACAGGTAAATTCCACAGAAGAATTTCTGATTTCTTCACTTCCGACTTCCTTCGTTGGGTCCTGTCCCCTAAGGTACTGTAAAATCTTTTCCCTGCTAATATCAAAGCCAATGGTTTTAGCCTTTTTCGAAAAAGCAACTGCAATCGGAAGCCCTACATAACCCAAACCGATTACAGCTACTTTTATTACACCATTGCAAATATTATAATAGAATTCTTTATCCATAAAATCATCCTCTGTCTAAGTTCATTTGCCAATATACTTTGTAAAGATATAAGCTATATTCTGTTGTTTTTCTACATAAATCAAGTAATCAGTACTTTATTCCTAATAGAATTATATATTAGGTGAAACATTATGTCAACCTGATTTACAAATATCGGAATCTCGGTACGGCGTACACCGGGATCATGTTACTATTCACAGCTTTGCAAAAAATCAGCAGTTCTGTGAACAGTAACAGGATTATACAATTTTCTATTGCACAAAAAAGCGTTCGCCTACAAAGTAAGTGCGAACGCTTTTTTTTATTTTCCATCGGACTCTTTATTTTCTTTCTCAAAACTCTCTCTTAATTTTTTAAGAGCCTTTTTCTCAATCCTGGATACGTAGGATCTGGATATTCCAATTTTGCTGGCAATTTCTCTTTGGGTGATTTCTTCCTGCATGTTCAATCCATACCGCATTTCAATGATCTGTTTTTCTCTCTTGGTTAATACCTTATTCACCAGTTCATACAGTTTCTTAACATTCCCCTGCAATTCCAGTTCATCTACGATATCCGAGTCCGAACTTTCAATAATATCCAATAAATTAATCTCATGACCTTCTTTATCGGAACCGATGGGTTCATATAAGTACACTTCTTTTGCCTGTCTTTTTCCGCTTCTAAGCATCATTAACAGTTCATTATCAATACACCTGGATGCATATGTCGCAAGCCGGATGCCCTTATCTGCATCAAAGGTGTCTATTGCTTTAATTAAACCTATTGTGCCAATGGATATGAGGTCATCTATGTCTTTATCCGCCGTATTATACTTTTTAACAATATGTGCAACCAGACGGAGATTTCGTTCAATCAGGATGTCTCTGGCTTCCTTGCTTCCTTCCATACATTGGTTTAAGATTTCTGTTTCTTCCTTGGCACTCAGAGGTTTGGGAAAGGATTTCACCGAAAAAAGTACCTCAACAATTAGGGGTTATTATTAGTCTATGATGAGGTAATACATTAAGTGCCTTTCCTATTTTTATTATACAATAATATTTTTTAAGTCCTGCCTTTATACCTTTACAGACGTTTCGCCATGACTTTTTATATATTCCGCCAGGCTGTAAAAAAGCTGCTTTACTTCCGGTATATCCAGGTGGTTTAGTAAGTCCGCTGCACAGATAACCAATTTTCCTTCATAAACCTGCTTTTCAAAAATCAGACCCAGTTTATGATTTCTGTCGAAGTTGTCAATTACCTGGACAATAATATCACATCCCGCTTCCTCATCCAGAATGACAGGCCTGGACAAATTGACAATCTGCCTCCATTGCCAGCCTGAACAGCTTTCTGTAGGAAAATGTTTTAACGCTCCATGATTCTTATTGCATACCAATCCAAGAGTTCCCGGCGCTACCTCTGTCCCTTTCTCTTCACAGGCCTTTTTAAACATGGAATAGCACCAGAAATCGGGCGGAAAGAAGCCCTCTATGCTCTTCTCCCATTCAGTTGAGAACAGACCCACTGTTTTTCCCTGTTTCAGGGCTTCCTCCGTTTCCTTTGTAAAGGTTTGAAACAACAGGGGAACCGGCTCCCGGGATATTGGAATATGGGGATAAATCCATATGGGATAGCGGTTCTTTAAATGGCCGCAATTTAATTCAATATATGCGGCAGTTGCTTTTGTTATGTTTGTTATCCCAATATTTATCTTCTGAATATAAGTTAAATTTCCCTTAGGCGCATGGGTGTCCGGAAAGGTAATCTCTCCCAGGATTTCATCCTTTTCCTGCTTTTCCATTGTATCGCAATAGGTTTTACGTCTGTATTCCCCGCTGGCGAAGGCTTTTCCGCCGCAATCATCCTCTGTCCTGTCATGGCTGTATATGACGGCAGTCAGGTCCTTGTGCACAATGTCTTCTTTACCGTAATTAAAAATCCATATTTCCCCCTCTATGGCTTCCCCCTCCGTATAAATGCCTTTTTTCATTTTAAGCAGGATAACCTGGGAATTACAGAATTCCCTCCATTGTTCCGGTGTTATGAAACCTTTGGAATCCAGGAAGCTGTCCCAGATACCTACCAATGCGGTCCCCTGCCCCGGAAAATCCTGAAGGCCAAGTAACTGGAAGCCTCCTAAATCTTTGGTCCGAAGAAGGGATTCTACTTCTTCCTTATAGCACTGTACCAGCAAATCTCCTGAATTATAAAAGAATTCTTCCCACCGGGCTTCAAGCCTCTTTTCCTTTAATCTGTTCCGGAATACCTTCAGTGCAACCGATTCGGTGATTCCTTTATATTTTTCCGCCTCCTTATAATTGGGGCTGGCCTGATATTGCCCGGCTTCATGGGATATGACGGGAATTTCTGACACTGCAAGCGCGTTCCCATAATCCTCTATGGTTGTATAAGGTTTCTTTAGCTGAATATGTCCAAGGGGCTTATCCCCATGGGAAAAGGATGCTCTTACATTATCCGTTTTCGTCGTCCTCATAGTGACCCACAAATCATCTTCCCTGCTGCATACCGGGTCCTCCAGAAAGTTATTGGAGCCCTGGGTGTATAATTTATCCGGACGTAATTTCTTCAGATATGCCAGCAGTTCGGCAAATGCTCCGATATCGCCGGTCATCTCATTGCCTGGAGCAAAAATCAGAAAGGAGGGATGATTCCCATATTCTTTCAGCAGCTTTTGAGACTGGTCATACAAAAACCGGTTCAGACTTTTATCACATAAGGGATTATCCTCTTCATAAAAGCTGTTGGCAAAACAGGATAGCTCAACCTGAAGATAGATTCCCTCGCGGTCGGCAGCCGCAAAAGCAGCTTCCGGCGGACACCAGCTATGGAACCGGTAATGATTAATTCCGTATTCCCTGGCCTGTCTGAAAATCGTAAGCCATTGCTCCGTTTCCATGGGAGCATATCCCGTCAGGGGATAAATGCAGCAGTCCAGATTGCCTCTTAAAAAGATAGGCTCATTGTTTAATAATATCCTTTTTCCCAATACCGTTACATCCCGAAACCCTGTTACCGTGTCGTAAGATGTTTCGAACAGATTGCTTTTCAGGATAATCCGTATCTGGTACAGATTTCTATCAAATTCATTCCATAAAGCAAGACCGTCCTCCTCTATCCGTATTAAGATGTCGTTATTGCCACGGGCTAAAGTCCGGTTCCTTTCTGCGGTTTTTATCTCCTGCTTATTCTCCGGCCCATAATGAATTATCAGCTCTACCTCCTGCTCTTTATCATAATTAATAATCTCCAGGTCTATGGTAAAAGCCTGTTCACCCCTGCATTTTTCTATGGCGGCATTTTCTATGACTACCGGGTCGCATGCCTTAAGGTAAATACCTCCCAGAATCCCGTTCCAGTTAGTCTGTGTGTGTTCCGTGAATTGGTGTCCGTTATAAAGGCTTTCCGGGAAATCTTCATATTGGCTCAGGTTATTATCCGCTTCAATAAGAAGTTCATGTTTTCCTGACGTCAGGAAGGCGGTTAAATCATGTCTCAATGAATTTGATAGAAATCTGT